>MNYZ01000097.1:46469-131772 GCA_001873365.1 Oscillatoriales cyanobacterium CG2_30_40_61
TTCGCCAAGAAAGAAACCGGGTTTCTGTCATCATTTTTGCTATTAACAGAAATATCAGTTAAGAAACCCGGTTTCTGACCCAATTATTGATTCCTATTATGGGGTTAGGCGGGTTTATTTAGGTTAATTATTATTAATAAAAATCTCGGCAAACCCGCCCCTACATTCAGTTGATGTTATAAATCTTTACTAAAATCTGTATCATTATATGTTACAGTCTACAAGTATCCAGGCGAGAGAAAAACCCTTCCCCTGTCAGAACTCCCCCCACCCCAACCAATCCCCAACCAACAAAACGACTTAACCCCACCACCCCAACCAATCCCCAGCCAACAAAACGACTGAGCCCCACCAAATAAAGACGATAATTTTATTTAGATATCCGACGACTTTATATATAAAAATGAATGGATTAACACCTTTTACTGACTTTAATTGTATATCGGGTGTCGATGTTAGTTTTGCGGTTAATTGTAATGCTTCTAAGACTTCTTGAACAGTTTGAAAACGTTTTTTAGTTCCCTGTTGTAAAAGTTTATCTAAGACTTGACCCAAAGTCTTATTTACTTTAACCTTTAAATAATCTCGCCACACCCAATCACTTTTACTGACATCAAATAAATTAAACGGTTCAATATTAGTTAATAAATGAATACAAGTCACCCCTAAACTATATAAATCACTCGCAAAAGTCGGTTTTCCCATCGCTTGTTCAGGTGCAGTATATTGGGCTGAACCAGTAACTGTTCCCGTGACCGCTAACGCTGTTATAGTGGCTGCTTTAGCTGCTCCAAAATCTACTAAAAATAATTTATTATCGCTCTTTCTTCTAATAATATTTTCCGGTTTAATATCTCGATGAATTACCAGTTTTTGATGAATAAATGCTAAAACTGGTAATAAATCCCCTAACAAATTAAGAACTTTAGCTTCTGAAAATGCTCCAGTTTGAGCTAATTCTTGTAATAAATTTTGCCCTTCAATATATTCTTGAACTAGATATTGACGGTTATCTTGGATTAAATAGGCGAATAATTCAGGAATTTGTTGATGTTTGCCTAATTGTTCTAATTGTATCGCTTCTTGTTTAAAAAGTTCTCCCGCTTTTTCTTGATTATTCGTACCTTGAGCTTGGGGTAAAAATTGTTTAATTGCACAATAGGGTTGAGAAGGTTTATGCTCATCAACCGCTAGAAATGTCCGACCAAAACCCCCTTGTCCTAATATTTCTAACGCCCGATATCGTTCTCTTAATAGTAATTTAGAACCACACTTTTGACAAAAGGTTGTTTTAGAGTTAGTTTGTAAACAATCGGGGTTAAGGCATTTGCTCATGTTTAAGCCTGGGGATAGATGACAATGCTGATTTAATTATAGCCGTAAGTGGTTCAGCTTGTACCAAGAAATCCCAGAAACCGGGTTTCTGTAATAACTTTTGTTAGTAACAAAAAGATCAGTTGAGAAACCCGGTTTCTCACCCAGAAACCGGGTTTCTGTAATAACTTTTGTTAATAACAAAAAGATCAGTTGAGAAACCGGGTTTCTGCTGCTGCTCCAGACTGTATCTATGCTCCTAACTGCTAAAACCTAGCCCTCACAGACCTTCAATTTCGCCCCCGTCGCACAGGCGTGTTCAGCCATGCCCAGGGCCACACCATCAAAGACAGGGGCCGCCCATTGTCGTCCCGCTTGAATTGACCCCGCCCGTTGAATAATTTCCGCGGCTTGAGCTGCTTCAATAATTGCTACTTGGGGATTATATTCTGCTGCGCGCTCAATCATCGGATGCCAAGCTAAGGAATGACCCTCGCGGTTATTTTGCCCCCCGCGAACTCTTGGCCCAGTATTAGCTAAACCCTGTTGTTGATAAAACCCGACTGGACGATTTTGGATGCGATATTCCCACCATAAATCCCGTTGATGCAGTCCCGTGATTAACATTTGGGCGCCAGGACGGGGGTTAGCGGCATTTGCCACATTCGCATCGGCGCTTAAAATCACCGTTTGTACGGAAGAATTTCCCTTATGAGCTCCAGCAATAAAATGTTCTAAGGCTTGAAATCCATCAATAGTTTCTCCATACATGGAAATCGTTGGTGTTGGTACAAAAAATCCTAATGCTTCTAACCGTCGTTTCATTTCTTCAGCGGTGGTTAAATTCCACACTCGACCCACGGAAACACCATTAGCACTTGCCCCGGACTGCAAACCATTACTGGTATATTGCATCGGTAAAATAGCAATGGGTTTGTTTGTATTAATCCGAATTGGGGCAACATCGGCATGAGTCCAATTTTTTCCCGTGTGGTTATAGCGAGCACGATAAATACCCTGTCCGGCTTCAAATTCATAGGACCGACCATCTTCTGAAATGGCAACGGTTTCCGGTGAGTTATAGTTTTGACAGGCGGAAACCGAACTTGGACAAGGGTTAGGATTTTGTGCGGTTGCTGGGTAGGAAAAGCCTAAAATTAGGGAGGTTAAACAAAGTGCAATCTGGGTTTTCATCGCCAATAAATCGGTTAATTTTTAAGAGGATTTCAGTTTCAACAGATGACCTTAACATAAATCAGGAATTTTTGAATCCTAATCTGATTAGATGGCTATAATTAAATTTAAGCTAATTGTGATCAAAAAGTTGCTTGTTTAATTATATTTTTTAGGCTTAAACTTAATAAATAAGTAAACCCCGCGACTAAAATAATGGTTGCACCGGAGGTTAAATTAAAAAAGTAAGAAATTCCTAAGCCTAGAGTGGTAAAAACTATTCCTAATATACTTGAAAATACCATCATTTGTTTTAAGTCTTTAACAAATTGTCCTGAAATTGCTGCGGGAATAGTTAATAGGGCAATAACTAGAATTAAACCGACTACTTTCATTACCATGACTACGGTTAAAGCGATCGCAACGATTAACATAAGATAAAGTTGATCTACGGGTAAATTCCGAGTTTCGGCAAAAACCGGATCAAAAGAAATTGCGACTAACTCCTTATAAAATAAAAAAATCATCACCCCAATTACCATATTTAAAATTAACATTAGAATTAAATCCGATAGGGGGACGGTCAGAATACTACCAAATAAATAACTCATTAAATCCACTTTATAACCCGGAGTTAAATCAATAAAAATAATCCCAATTGCCATTCCGATCGCCCACATTACCCCAATAATTGTATCTGCCCGTTGTTGAGTTTTGCGGTAGACTAACCCCATGCCCAGGGCAGAAAATACAGAAAATACCATCGCCCCCAACACCGGACTAAAGTTAAAAAAGTAACCCATACCAATACCTCCATAGGCAGCATGGGCAATGCCTCCACTAATAAAAACAATCCGATTTACAACAATAAATGTTCCGATCATCCCACAGGCAATACTAACTAAAAATCCAGCAATTAAAGCATTTCTCATGAATTCAAATTCAAATAATTTAATCAATTCTGTTAGCATAATTTTGATAATATCAATGATAGAATTTGCGGATAATTTCTATAGAAAATCAGGGTAATTCCGGAATTGCCCCGACATAGACTTTTTCAACCTTTTATTTTTTCATCTTGATTTTATCGGGAGAATTTTTAGCCTGATTTATTTGAGATTGAACAACGATAAATAGCCCAATTACTCCTAACCCCAGGGTCATTCCCGGTTCTGGGACACTGGTATTGGTATTCAAGGGATTATTGGGTTTATTTAACTGTTCTTTCCCATCTTCTATCTTACGATTAAATCGATCATTAGAGGCTTCGGCGGCTTTGAGAGCTTGACGTTGTTGATCATTGACTAGAACAATCATAGAAGAATAGGGAGTAACAATATTATAGGTTTTTGCGATCGCATGAATCCCATCTAAGTCCGCTAATTGTTGTTCCGGGTTTTTCTGACTTAACCCCTGAACTAATAATCGCGCTGCTATGGGTTCAAAACCTGTTACTTCCGAAGTTTTTTCCGTCGTTTTTTCCATAAACCAACCATAGCCATCCGCCACGGTTAAAACCTGGGGTTTGTCTGAATTTTTGTCGGATTTAGGTTTAGTTGAAACTGCTAATTTTTGGGTTAATTGTTCCGTCGTCGCCACGCGCTTCATCACTTCAGAAATATCGGTAGAAACCCCGCCTCGATTATTTTGAATCATCTTTAAAGTTCCATCTTCATAAGCAGGCGCCAGGGAACCTAAATGAACAATCCACAGAGGAATTGCAAGCTGAGGAACCCCGGTTTTATCTTCGGATAACTCATAACTTCCCTGATCACTAATTAAGACAATACCATCATAGGTTTGATTGCCACGCAACTCTATAAACTGACGCAACATTTCCTTAATTTGTAGGGTTCCATAAAAGACTTTTTGATTCGTCTTAAACTGAGTTAAATTATCAATAAATTCTGGTTTATTTCTCTTTGTTGCTGTTACATATAAATCCGCTTGATTTGTGGGAATAATATTCTGGTTTAACCAGTTTAAGGTTTTTGCTAATTCCTGTTTATGGTTTTCCATACTGCGAGAGGTATCCAAAATAATCGCAAATCGTTTATTTTGGGGTAAAATATAATCTTTTTCCGCTAAGGGTTTAGCAGTGATTTTGTAATCTGCTAAGGTGACTTGATGGGATTTAATTAGTTGTTGAGCAGCAGGTAAACTAACCTCTAACCAATCCTTTTCAAAGTCTTTAACTAATTTGTTATTTCTGATTCTTTCTGTGGTTTGTGTCCAAAAAATATTACGTTTTTCTCCCAATTTAGGCAAAGGCCACTGATTCCCTTGACCCATAACTTTATAGGTTAACCACAGATGCAATTCTGCGGGAGGATTAGGATTATTTCTATCCCAAGAAATTGATTTAGGGGGAATCGGAAAAGCACGCAGTCGATAATGTTGGGTTCCAACTTGTTCTAATAATGCTGGGTCAACGGGACGTTCCCTTTTAACTTGAGAATTATACACTTTTTGCGCCGCCCCCCTGGGAGAAACCGTAAACGGAAAACGGGTGGCTTTATTATTAGTATCTCCTAACCAAATACCTGTAATAGCCGCGGTTTCAGGTAAGGTAAAAGAGTAAAAAATTTCCTCTACATCGTTGGTTTGATTTTGGTAAACTTCGTGGATTTCAACCTCTCCCCAGTCCCCCTGTTCTTGAACAGTAATTTCTTGTTTGGCTAACCAAACTTTTTTCTGATTAATATTCAATAAACCCGCTTTTGCATCATCTAAAATAACTGTAGATTTAAGGGCGTGTTGAATCGCCAGACGTTCGGCTTTTTCAATCGGAGTATCAAAAAAATTAGCATAGAGTTTTTCGGCTTTATCTGCATCTTTGTCTAAATCTCCTTGATAGAGAAAGGGAGATATGAGTTGATTATAACTATTCTGAATCCCATCTAAAAGAGGTTGCGGTAAATTAAAGACATTTTTATACATAGCCTCCATAGAATTACTATCTTTGACGGCTCCCAAATAACGATAGGGGGATAAATAGGCATTGACTAATCCTTGGCGAATTGATTCAGATTGGGCTAATAATTCTTGTTTTTGGAGTTCGGTTTGGGGAATATTTTCTAACTTTTGAAAAGCTAAAACTTGAGGTTGATGGAGAAAACTAATTAATAATACAATCCAAATTGTCACCACACCTAATGAAATTTGTACGGTACGAATCCGACCATATTGGGCGGAAAAATTGCGTAAAATTCGTTGTCCTGAGTGAACATAAAGGGCAACTAAAGCCGAAGGCATTCCTAAAAATAATGTGGCTGTTGCGGCGTAAAGAATTGTGATCAAAACAAAACCCAACAAGAAATTATTAGTTAAATCCCACCACAAAAAATCTAACCACTGAAATGAAAAAAACTGTCTTAACAGAACTACAGCGGCCGGAACTGCATAATAAAGTAGAACTATTCCTAAATAAAATCCTACTAATAACATCAGGCTATGAACAGCTAATTGTATTCCCGATAAAATTCGAGAGGTTTTATGCTGTTTTTGTCCTAAATATCCCCAGATTAATTCTACAAAAAATGCCCCGATACAAATTAAAATAGTGCTTAATACAAAACGACTGGCGGGGGTCATTTCCCGCAGAATAAATAATCGCACTAGACAGAATAGAAATAGTGGTGCTTCCACACCATAAAATAACCGGATTAATTCTACAGGTCTTTGACGAAAATGCCGACTTGCAGTTATAACGCAAACGGTGGGAACTGCAATTAAAGCTAGTATGGTTAAGGTAAATTCTAGTTCTATTTGTCCCGCAAAGGTGGCTAAAACTAGGAAAATTGCTAGAAAGGGTAAAATCCAAATATAAACAACGGTGAGGAAGGTGATATTCCACAACCAAAAGATTAATTGAAATACAGAATGAATGGTTTTAGTTGTATTCATATTGCTGGATTAAGCTGTTTATGAAGTTAGAGATTAGAACGAAAACTATCGCATTCACTTATGTCTTCGAGTTTAACAATCTACAATTGAGTGATCAACGATTACTTAATTGTAGAGATATAAATTTATAATTTGTTATAACAGTCGCTATAACGCTTAAAATATGGATTGACAGCCGATAAGTAGTCCTAATAGCTAGGCGCGGTTGCTATACTTAGCAGAATTTTACCCAAATAAAAAAGCTCAGGTATTTCTACCTAAGCTTTTTTATTTAGATCAAATCGGGGAGATCCTCGCCGTCAATCTTAATTAGAATGGTGAAAAAGCAGTTTAGTAGCGACCACGACCACCGCCACCGCCACCGCCATAACCGCCACCGCGATTACCGCCGCCGCCATAAGATCCCCGATCTCCTCGGTCTTCTTTAGGTTTGGCTTTGTTCACTTTCAGACCGCGACCCATCCATTCCGCACCATCAAGTGCTTCAATAGCTGCGCTTTCTTCTGCTTCAGTTCCCATTTCCACAAAGGCAAAACCGCGCACTCGACCGGTTTCACGATCGGTAGGAAGTTGAACACGTTTAACAGTACCATACTCGGCAAAAACGCCTTTCAGATCTTCTTCTGTAACTTCATAGGAAAGATTGCCGACATAAATAGACATAGTGTCTCCAAAATCAAAATAGTGTGGAGGTTAGAATTTCGGAGAGAAGCCTGTCCAAACCAAACGGGAAATGCCCATACAGACTACAAACAAAAGCTACAACCGAATTTTACTCTCGATTAATACTTTAACACAATCTGTGGAAAAAAAGGTATGGATACTGCCAAAATAATTTTCAGGATTTATAGCAGTCGCCAGACCTATTAGGACAAAGAGTGACGCTAAAAGCTAGACGGTGAAGTCTTTTCCTCCGGTGTTCCGGTGTTCCGGTGTTCCCTATTCCCTGTTCCCTGCTATAGCACAATCAAGAAATTGAAAAAACTATCCAATAAAAAAGCCTAGGTATCAATACCTAAGCTTTTTTATTTAGATGAAATCGAGGAGATTCTCGCAGTCAATCCTAAGTGAAGTAGTCCAAAAGCAGTTTAATAGCGACTACGGCCACCGCCGCCGCCATAACCACCACCGCGACTACCACCACCGCTACCACGGTCTTCTTTAGGTTTGGCTTTATTCACTTTTAGGTCACGACCCATCCATTCTGCTCCGTCAAGTGCTTGAATCGCGGCTTCTTCCTCTGCTTCGCTGGACATTTCCACAAAGCCAAAGCCCCGCACTTTACCGGTTTCACGATCGGTAGGCAGTTGAACTCGTTTAACAGTACCGTACTCCCCAAAAACCTCACCTAAATCCTGTTGGGTGACGTCATAAGAAAGATTGCCGACATAAATAGACATGGGATATTTCCAAAATCAAAAACATTGTGGAGGTTAGAATTTCGGAGAGAAGCCTGTCCAAACCAAACGGGAAATGCCCATCAAGACTACAAACAAAAGCTACAACCGAATTTTACTCTCATTAATTACTTTAGCATAACCTATTAAACAAGCGTTTATTTGGTTTTGCACGGCCTGGGGTTAGGTTGTAAATCTAACTGTTTTGACACTCCCCACGACTAAAAGTCGGGGGATTCTTGAAGACTCCACCAACGAAGTTTCAATGGTGCTGGCAAAAACACCCTAGACGCTCAAAACAATTACCAGTACAAGAGGTATTGCAATTGCGCTTACTTTTAAATTGTTTTCGCTTTCCGAGTCCATCACAACGCCAATTAGGTACGCTCAACATCCTGCCATTATTTGCCCTTTAACTATTCCAAATCAAGTTGGATATGTCCGTTGCCGGGATTTCTCCGTACTAGGATGAATCATCACGTAGATGGTTATTCCTACTCGCATTTGATTAAATTATACCACTGTGGCTGAAGCCACACAATCGTTTCACGGGATTTAAAAATCCCTACCGACTTATCCCCATGTCTGAAGCCAGGGGCTGGCGTCTCGTTTTTGGGTCAAGCCCTTTGGTTGAACGGTTTCACCATCTTTAAGGGAGTCGAACCCGTTCAACATTACCATACTATTTGAGTTCCTTCCCAATGGTTAGAACCCAAAAGCTCAGGTATGGCGACCTAAGCCCTCCTAGAGATCAAATCGAGGACATCCTCGGAGTCCTTACCCATAGAAGGAGTCAAAAAGCGACTTAGTAGCGACCACCGCCGCGATTACCACCGCCGCCGCGATTACCACCGCCGCCGCCATAACCACCACCACGATTACCACCACCACCGCCACCGGTATTTTCACGGGGTTTGGCTTTATTAACTTTCATGTTCCGACCCATCCATTCGGCTCCATCAAGCTCGTCAATGGCTTTATCTTCTTCTGTTTCAGCGTCCATTTCCACAAAAGCAAAGCCCCGCACCTTACCAGTTTCGCGATCTTTGGGAAGTTGAACCCGCTTTACATTACCGTATTCAGCAAAAACGCTGCTTAGATCTTCTTCGGTAACATCATAAGAAAGATTGCCGACATAAATAGACATAGGGTATCTCCAAAATCAAAATATTGCGGAGGTTAGAATTTCGGAGAGAAGCCTGTCCAAACCAAACGGGAAATGCCCATCAAGACTACAAACAAAAGCTACAACCGAATTTTACTCTCACTGATTACTTTAGCACAACCTGTTAAAAAACAGGCATTGACACTCCCACAACAATCCCAGGGATTTCGCTGGGGATTCTTGCTTCACCGAGGACTACTTTTTGTGCAAGCACTGCGAGTTTAATATCCTCTCCACAAGCTTAAAATCCGGCCTGTCTTGCCGTAGAAAAAAACCTTCTTCTAGCACTATTCCGGGCGTGAACTGGATTTTCGTGTGTCGAACGTTTTATGGAACAACTTACTTAATAGGATCGTGAGTAATTCTGTTTATCTCCCCAGCTACCGCCAGAAGATTTGCGATCTTCACGGGGTCTGGCTTTATTTACTTTCAGAACTCGACCCATCCATTCGGCTGAGTCTAACTCACCAATTGCTTTGGTTTCTTCGTCGTCTGTTGCCATTTTGATGAAGCCAAAACCCCGTTTTCTCTGGGTTTCCCGGTCAAGGGGAATTTGAACATCTGTAACGGAACCATATTCACCGAAAACTTGCGTTAGGTCGGTTTCGGTCGCGTCGTAAGACAGATTGCCTACATAAATTGTCATTAAGTACCTTTCCAGTCAAAAATCAAGGGGTGTGCGGAGATTGGAATTCGGAGGCAAGCGGGTAGAACTTATACTAGAGAGCAAAAACGTTCCTGATGCCATAGCAAACGGAGCTACCGATATCTAATCTTTTCACGATTATAACATTCTTTTTGGGAAAAGCCCTATCTATCTTTTGGTAGACTTAATTTCTTGAACTTAATTATGCTTAAACTTAATCCTAGCAAGTTTTTCGTTCCATTGTTAAATATTGTAAACTATGGTTCTGGATGATCAGAATATCAGGTCAATTTTAACCTACCTGGCTGATTAAAAATTCCGTCGCTTGAAAATGGTCTAGGGGTTTAGAAATTAAATAACCCTGTCCATAATTACACCCCAACTCCGTTAGTTTTTCTAACTGGATCTTGGTTTCAATTCCTTCTGCCACCACATCCATCCCCAAGCTATGGGCTAACATAATAATTGTATGAATAATTTCCGCCCCCTTGGTTTTAGGTTGGATTTCCCTGACAAACGAACGATCAATTTTTAAAGTACAGAGGGGAAAATTGTGCAGCCGACTTAAAGAGGAATAGCCCGTACCAAAATCATCAATACACAACTCAATACCAATGGCTCGGAGTTGGTACATTAATTTTTTTTCAAAAGTCAGGGTTTCTAAAAAACAAGTTTCAGTGATTTCTAGTTTCAATTTCCAATTTTTGAGGGGGTTATCGTCTATAATTTCCTGCAAATTTTCGACAAGATTGGTTTGTTTTAAATCGACAGGAGACAGATTAATGTTCATGGTCAAAGGCGGTAAATTAGGAAATTGTTGGTTCCAATTATTGATTTGGTAACACGCCTGTTTAAAAACCCATAAATCTATTATTTGAATTAATCCAGTTTCCTCTGCAATCTGGATAAAATCACAGGGACTAATTATTTTTTTGACGGGATGATTCCACCGAATTAAAACCTCAAATCCCGTGAGTTTTCCTGTAATCAAAGAAATTATAGGTTGATAGTTTAAGATAAATTCTTGACGAACTAAAGCCTGTCTTAATTGATTTTCTTGTTCTAAACGTTGTAAGGCTGGAATCTGCATGGCATAGGTTAATACTTGATAACATCCCTTGCCTAAATGTTTGGCATTATACATGGCAATATCCGCATCTCTAATCATGGATTCTGCTTGGGAATATCCCATGGAACTGAGAGTGATCCCAATACTAACCCCGGTAAAAATTTGCTTTTGGCTAATATAAAAAGGACGTTTAAGCTGTTCAATAATTCGTTGTGCTGTATCTGTTACCTCACCCTCATCTTGAATATTTTCTAATAAAATAATAAATTCATCTCCCCCAAGTCGGGCGACGGTATCCTGGGGTTTAATTTCCGATTTTAAACGATGGGCTACACTCTTTAATAATTCATCTCCGACTAAATGACCTAAACTATCATTAATTACTTTAAAGCGATCTAAATCTAAAAATAAAACCGCATATAAATAATTTTTTTCTTTTTGATTAAATTCAATTAAATCCTGAATCTTATTTAACAAATAAGCTCGATTAGGTAGCCCAGTTAAACTATCGTGAAAAGCATCAAATTTTAGTTTTTCTTCCTGTTTTAATAATTCTGTTTGTGTTTTTTGTAAATCTTCTATGGCTAAGGAAAGTTCAGCCGTTCGTTGATAGACTCGTTCTTCTAATTGTTTATTATAGTTTTTAATAGCTACTTTTGCTTCTTTTAATTCATTAGTACGTGCTTCCACACGAATTTCTAACTCTTCAAAAGCCCTGTTTAAACGCATTGCAATTTGATTAAATGACTTAGCTAAAATTCCGATTTCATCTTCTCGATTCAGTTCAATATTTTGGTCTAATTCTCCTTTAGCGATCGCTTGACTAGCTTGACTTAATTGAATCAGAGGAGCGGTAATTCTCCGGGCTGTTATTATCCCTAAAATCGTGGCTATAATTAAGGCTATAATACACAAAAAGAACGTAACTCTTGTATTATGAATAATCAAATCCATAAAATCCCGTTCGGGAACCACAATACAAATTAACCAATCAATTCCCCTGGGATCTGAAAAGGGAACAATCTTAACAATATATCGTTGCTGATCCCATTTAAAATCTAAAGAAATAGACTCTTGAATAGACTCAAAATTCGTGATCTTATTCTGTAAATTTTTAGCAGTTTCTCTAATTAAAATATTATAACTGTCAACGGCTTTTACTCTTTCAAGTTTATCCCCTTTAATAATAAAAGGATTACTGGCTGAAGAACTAGCCACTAACATTCCAGAACGTTCCATAATAAAGCTCTGTCCAGATTTACCAATTTTCACATCCCTAAGAAAATCACTAATCTCTGATAGGGATAATGGTGTATCTAGTACGCCTAATAAACGTTCTTCCGAATCATAAACGGGTAAAACAGCATCCATGGCTAAGGTTTCCTGAAGAAACCAAAAATAAATTGGAGTCCAGATGGCTGTTTTAGATTTGGTTGCCGCTTGATACCAAGGACGACGGCGGGGATCATAATTAGGCAATTTTTCTAGGAGTTTACCCCGTTCTCCAGTTTCAGTTAAGCGGTAAATATGAAACCAATCTTGAGTAGAGGTCTGAACAATTTCCAGATTAAATTGTTGATTTTTGAGTCTTTTAATCCCAATATATTCTCCTTGTTCACTTCCCCAAGCCACATAATCAATAGTATGAAAAGCATGGAGTTGACCCAGGAAAAACCGTTTTAAACTCGTAAAATCTTTTAGAGAGATAAATTCTTGAGTCACGGCGTTTCTATTCGTCTCATTCATAATATGAGCCGTATTCAGATGGGTTCTCAGATCTAACTCTATCCTGCTACTAATTTCTTCATGTAACTGATTAGCTAGATCATTGACTGCTTTTTGCCCATTTCTATAGGAAAAAAATCCGGTTATTCCCACAAATATCGCAATTTGTAGAACAAAAGGAATAACGAGCAGTTGACGGAGTGATAACTTCACCAGTGTCGATCTCCTTGTAGGGAACAGGTAATAGGTAATATAGGTAATAGGTAATAGGTAATAGGTAATAGGTAATAGGTAATAGGTAATAGGTAATAGGTAATAGGTAATAGGTAATAGGTAATAGGTAATAGGTAAGCTGTTGTGCATTTAAACTGTATATTCTAGGGAGGGAGGAAGCTCCCACACTCCTTCTCACCCGTCGCGGATTGCCATAGATACACAACAGCTTAACTGATACTGAAATTAAAATTTTCGACTTTCAAACCCAACCCGGGGACAATTGATTTCTAATTCCCAAAAATCAACTAATCCCATCTTAATAGTTGGGAATGGCACAGGTCGTAGGAAGGGAATCGGATCATAATCGTGGTTATCGGGTTCATCGGGGGGAGTGGTTCTAGGAGGGGCGGAATTAGCCGGGGGACGACGGGACTCTTGGGGTTCATCGGTAGCAGGGCTAGAAGTACCAGCGCGACGAGATCCCAAGGGAACGACTTTGTTTTGGGTGGAGGTGGCGGGCTCGGAAGTTTGGCTGGGTCTGGAAACATCCATCTGTACTGGATAAATCCTTTGGGCGGTGAGTTCTGCCCGTTTTTCCTTAAATCCTTCCTGCCGCTCAATGGTATTCATTCCCAGACGACCTTCGATAACAATTTGATCTCCTTGATGATATTTTTCGTGAACTTCTTGGGCGAAATTACCCCAGGCAATGACTTTTAAAGTAGCTGGTGGATCGACATCCCGGAGTCCGGGAAACTGAACCAACATTTCCGTTAGGGCAATTTGATTATCGGGGGTGTAACGCAGTTGCGGATCTTGAAGAATCTCAGCCATGAGAATAATACTGTTCATTTTTTGATCAATAAATTCAAGTACAAGGTTAAACTCTCTCTAAGAATAGAGTTTTTTCAATCATGACACTTTTATTTCAAAATTCAAACTGTTTTTGATTGATTTTTCAGCTTAAATATCTTCTCTATGATCCATGCCTTGGGATTGATTCACAAAATCATGAACTAAATTGCGATATTCTCGTAAAGTGGTGTCTACCCAATCCCGATCAATACTATTGGCAAAAATATGAACCTGGGGTTCTCCCGCGTCGGGTAAAACCAGAACCCAGTTATCATCTTGGTAGTTAATTAATTTAACTCCATCAATTAATTCTAGGTTGTCGGGGGAATGGGTTTCAACTAAATGCCGCATCAATGACCCTTTAATTGTCCAGGGACAGCGCACCGTATACCGACGATGGACAACATGGGGTAAATCCGCTCGAACTTGGGTGAGGGAGCGCTCCTGACTGGTTAACATTTCAATAATTTTAGCAATGGAAAACATGGCATCAAACCCCGGATGGAGTTGGGGGAAGATGAACCCCATGTCCCCACTGCCCCCTAAAACTACGTTAGGATTGCGGTGACAGGCCTCCATTAAGGCCGTGGGATTGGCTTTGGTACGGATGACTTTAGCATCGTAACGACGGGCAATTTGTTCGATCGCCGAGGAGGTATGAACCGGAACGACAACGGTACTGCGGGGATGGGAAGTTAAGACCATATTCACCATCAAGGAGGTTAAAAATTCCCCTCGGATCGGACTTCCGGTTTCATCGACTAACATAAATTGTTCCCCATTGGCATAAACCTGGGCACCGAAATTAGCCCGGAGAGCTTCTACAACTCGGCCTAATTGATCGAGTAAGTTTTCCCGTTCAGGAACCGATAAAGCGGTATGGTTTAAACTAGCATTTAAAACCACCGCATCACAGCCAAATTTAGCTAAAAGTTGCGGTAAAATTGCCCCAGAAACCGCATAAACATAATCAATTACAACTTTGGCATTACTGTACCGTAAGATTTCGCTATTGATGTATTTACTAAAACTGGCACTATAAATTTCGAGTAAATCCACGGTATAACTGACGTTGCCAATTTCGGGAATTTGCGCCCGTCTCAAGTCTTCTTTGAAATAAGCTCCTTCGATTTTTTTCTCTTTGGCTTTGGTAATACTAATTCCTTTATTATCGAGAAATTCAATTAATAGATAGTCTGCCCGTTCTGGGGAGAGGCGGACGTGAATTCCTCCGGCGACATTTAGGGTAGGAATAGCGGTGCGTGTGATCGGAATGGCGGTGGCGTCTAGGTTAATAATATTAATCCCAACGGACATTAAACCCGCCACTAAAGAACGAGTTACCATCCGAGAAATCGGCCGTTGATCCCTAGAAACTGCTACCAAAGAACCGGGTTTTAAAGTAGATCCAAAAGCTGCTCCTAATTTCACGGCAAATTCCGGGGTAATATCAATATTTGCTAATCCTTGAACTCCCCGTTGACCGAATAAATTGCGTTGGGCCGTATTCCCCCAAATTAAATTAATATTCAAGGTAGCCCCGGACTCAATTTTTTTACTGGGCCAGACCCGCACCCCGGGGCTAATTTGGGCTTCTTCCCCGACGGTGGATAAAGAGCCCACCACCGCCCCTTCTAGGACATGGGCACGACGACCCACCCGGGCACCGCGAGCAATCACACAGGCCCGCAAATGGGCATCATCCCCAATAATTGCCCCATTCCAAATAATTGGCCGTTTAATATTGGCGTCGGCCCCGATGGTAATATTATCGCCAATCACGGTTCCCGCTTCAATTTGTGCCCTAGCCCCGATCCGACAATTACGACCAATTAAAACCGGGGGTTCGATCACGGCTGTTTCATCAATAAATGTGTTTTCTCCGATCCACAAACCCGGAGCCCGTTCGGGATAGGGGATTTTTAGTTTGACTTTTCCCATTAAGGCATCATAATGGGCTTCTCGATAGACGTCTAAATGACCAATATCACACCAATAATTATTAGCAATAAACCCATACATGGGTTCTCCTTTTTCTAGGAGTAAGGGGAATAGATCTTGGGAAAAATCACATTCTTGATCAAAGGGAAGATATTCTAAAACTTCCGGTTCTAAAATATAGGTTCCGGTATTTACCGTATCGGAAAAGACTTCACTGGCGGAAGGTTTTTCTAAAAATCTACTAATGCGATGATTTTCGTCGGTAATGACTACACCAAATTCAATCGGATTTGGCATTCGGGTTAAAATTAAAGTGGCTTTAGATTTTTTCTGGCGATGAAATTCAATGGCGGCGGTTAAATCAAAATCCGTAACACTATCTCCACTAATAACTAAAAAAGTTCTATCTAAAAGTTCAGCAATATTTTTTACACAACCAGCAGTTCCCAAGGGTTGATCTTCTTCCACAGAGTATGTCATTTGTACTCCTAAATGACTGCCATCATGAAAATATTCTCGCATGACATCGGGAAGATAATGCAAGGTGGCGATCACTTCTGTAATATTATGTTGTTTGAGAAGATGGATAATATGTTCAGCAATCGGACGATTAAGTATTGGTACCATCGGTTTAGGCAGATCGCAAGTTAACGGTCGCAGTCGCGTTCCTGATCCACCCGCCATTAGCACTGCTCGCATATCTCCTCCTGATTGATTTAGGCTGATTTTTTATCCGGTGTTTTTCAGATTCGCTCACAGCTAGGTTTTTAAATAAATCCATTATAATTAAAAACCTTCTCAATAATATCATAGCAAATTTCCTATTAAATCGCTAAAAATATTAAAACGATTCTCTATTGTGATCATTGATTTTTGTGAAAATTCCGCAATTTTATTCCCTAGGCAAAAGTCACTAGGTGATCAGTTAAGCTGTGGCTGCATCTAAATGGGTTGTTTGGATGCTATAATCAAGCAACGTTAACTTGTATGTAATCCTTCAGGTACAAATTCCTTCAGATTATGAATCCCCTAATTACCTTAGTCTTGGTCGCCCTGTATGTAGGTGGAATCTGGAAATTTTGGACGGGGTTTGAAAATACCAACTTCAACCGCAGTTTCCAAAACCGTCTGATCTTCTCACTGTTATGGCCAGTTTTATTTGTGTTCAATTCCTCCTATCGGAAAAACTTTAAAAAAGCCTTGAAAGGGTCAAAATAGATTTATATAGTTAAGGTATGGCTAAATCTTCTAATTCATCGGGTTTTTTCAATTTATCTGTGAGTTCCGACCCTTTGGAAAGGGCGATCGCTTCTATTTCCCATCGTTTTAACCGGGAATATCAGGGGGAATCTTTTGATTTACCCCCAGAGGTTGAAATGATGGAAATTTTTCGCGATCGCCTGGCCGGAACTTTATCAGAAAAAATCACTTCCCCCTTTTGGGAAATTGCCCAACCGCAAAAAAATCAGCACTGTTTAGATATCGGTTGTGGGGTGAGTTTTTTAATTTACCCGTGGCGAGATTGGGCGGCTTTATTTTATGGTCAAGAAATTAGTACCGTGGCTAAGGACGCCCTGAATATTCGAGGGCCACAGTTGAATTCTAAACTGTTTAAAGGAGTAGCTTTAGCCCCCGGTCATCAATTGCAATATCAGGCGAATCAGTTTGATTTAGCGATCGCCACCGGATGGAGTTGTTACTATCCAATCAGTTATTGGGAATTGGTTTTAAAAGAAGTCAAACGAGTGGTTAAACCCGGAGGAGATTTTGTTTTTGATGTGCTAATTCCCGATGCTGAATTAGCCGAAGATTGGGCAATTTTAGAAACCTATTTAGGTACGGAGGTTTTTTTAGAACCCCTAGAAAATTGGGAAACCATCATCAAAGCCACCGGGGCTAAAATCTTAAAACGCCAGCCCGGAACCCTGTTTCAACTCTACAAAATCCGCTTTTAAACGGAATTATGATCATTGATTTATTGTTAATTGGTGTCTTAGGATTTCTCGGGAGTTTCGGTCACTGTTTGGGAATGTGCGGCCCCTTAACCGTTGCTTTTTCTGTTTCCGATCAATCCTTGTCTCCAGGTAAAATTCCGTTGCAGTTTCATCTATTATTAAATTTAGGCCGGATTTTCAGTTATGCTTTAGTTGGAGCCATGATTGGCGGGTTAGGTTCGGTTTTAATTGCCAGTGGACAAATGGCCGGAATTGGCAGTATTTTTCGCCAAGGAATAGCAATTTTTACAGGAATATTATTAATAATTTTAGGACTAGCTCAAATTAATCCCACTGTCTTTCATCGCTTCCCGATCATTCATCCCCTATCCCCCCAAAATTTACATAATCATCTGAGTAGATTGATGGTGAATGTATCTTTACAAAATCATGCTTTTACTCCAATTTTATTGGGATTAATTTGGGGTTTAATTCCCTGTGGGTTTCTCTACACAGCCCAAATTAAAGCCGCAGAAACCGGAAATCTTGGCTTAGGAATGCTAACAATGTTAGCCTTTGGGATCGGAACTTTCCCCACCATGTTAGGGGTAGGATTATTAACCGAAAAATTCACCGCCGACCGTCGAAGTCAATTATTTAGAATGGGGGGATGGATTACTTTATTAATCGGAATTTTAACCCTATTAAGAACGGGAAATCATATTGATTATACGGGATATGGTTCTTTAATTAGTTTAATGTTAGCTTTAATTGCCCGTCCGATTAGCCGCCTTTGGTCGCAACCTTTAAAATATAGACGGTTTTTAGGAGTCGGAGCTTTTGTCTTAGCAATTGTGCATACGGTACAAATGTTGGATCATACGTTCAAATGGAATTTAACGGCTTTTGGATTTATGATTCCCCAACATCAAGGAGGAATTATAGCTGGCGGGTTAGCATTATTATTTATGATTCCGGCGGCGATTACCAGTTTTGATCAAATTCAAAATAATTTAGGAATATTCTGGCGTAGAATTCATTTATTAGCGGTTCCCGCGTTAATTTTAGCTGTGATCCATGCTCTGCTAATTGGGTCTAATTATTTCGGGAGATTTGATCTAACATTTTCCGATCAATTAAGAGGTTTTATTGTTATGATTGTAACTTTAGTGGTATTATTGATTAGGTATCTTACTTTTTGGTCATTATTTGGGTTGGAAAAATTTTATGTTGCACCCGTCAAACAAAAATAAGTCTTTAAAATTATTATTAATTATTGGAACATTCCTCTGTGTTCAACCCCTAGAAAAATTCTCCTATTCTAACCCGGCTATTGCCCATGAAGTAGAAGTATCTGGAGATGTGGCGGTCACATTCCACCTAGAACCGAATCATAATCCCCGGGCAGGGGAAAAAGCCAGGATTTGGTTTGCCCTCACCCGTCGCGGTGGAAAAGTGATTCCCCTATCGGAATGTAATTGTCAATTAGGAATTTATCGCGAACCTCGGTCAGCCCAAGACCCACCATTAATACAGCCCCAATTAAAAGCAATTTCTGCGGAAAAATATCAGGGTATTCCGGGGGCGGAAGTTATATTTCCCCAAGCTGGAATTTATCAATTAGAATTCAAAGGAACTCCTCAAAAAAATCAGGACTTTAAACCGTTTAAAACCCAGTATGCGGTGACAGTCCGATAATGGGCACTCACCCCAAAATCTTCACTTGCGAGATCCTTGCTGCGGTGATCCCCCTTTCAGATAAAATGGTATACGCGACATCCAATAGAGCGAACATCACCCCAGCAATGGGTGAAAGTAGACAAATAGATCTCCACCAGATGGCAACACCTTTCCCTAGTGAAAGGAGATTGCAGGCGGTTAAAACCGCTATGAGTCTTGGTTGATGAGCAATGTCGAATCATTTTCTCTCAGGTCTAAGGACACTGAGTTTCCCAATTCCTATGAGGTTTTTATGAGTGACATCGCAGAAAGAGTAAAAAAAATTATTGCGGAACAATTAGACGTTGAGGAACAGAAAATTACTCCATCGGCTAACTTCTTGGATGACTTAGGCGCCGATTCTCTGGATACGGTGGAACTGGTTATGGCGTTAGAAGAAGAATTTGATACCGAAATTCCTGATGAAGATGCCGAAAAGATTAAGACCGTTCAAGACGCTATAGACTACATCACAGGAAACCAGCAGTAGACTACTACATCGACAACCAAGCCAAAGCATCGGCTTAATCTGCAACTGCGGTAAAATCAACAGAATAAGCGGAGGATTAGCCTTCCATCAATCTGACAGAGATTTTGCTGCGGTGCGACTGTCTGGGTTAGGTAATCCCAACCCCTGTTAATTAAACTACTATGATTAACCTTGGTTTTGGTTCTCACTGACGTTCTGCATTTTGGGTGATCAATTTTTGAATCGAATATCATGACTAGGATGAATTTGAAGCGTGTTGTTATAACTGGTTTAGGGGCAATTACTCCGCTAGGAAATACCAAGGCTGAATATTGGGACGGGTTAATCAACGGACGCAATGGAATTGGCCTAATTACCCGATTTGATGCGTCAAAGCACGATTGTCGCATTGCGGGTGAGGTAAAGGGATTTGACCCCTGTGATTACATCTCACGCAAAGAAGCAAAGCGGATGGATCGCTTCGCTCAATTTGCAGTGGCTGCGAGTCAGCAAGCTATTTCTGATGCCGGATTCGTGATTAATGACTTAAATGCAGAACAGGTGGGTGTCATTATTGGCACGGGCATTGGCGGGCTGAAGGTACTTGAAGATCAGCAAGAAATCTATTTAACTCGTGGCCCCGATCGCTGTAGTCCGTTTATGATCCCGATGATGATTGCCAATATGGCGGCCGGACTCACGGCTATTCATACCGGGGCCAAGGGGCCTAACTCCTGTTCGGTGACGGCCTGCGCGGCTGGATCAAATTCCGTGGGCGATGCCTTTCGTTTAATTCAACGGGGCTATGCTCAAGCCATGATTTGTGGCGGCACCGAAGCAGCAGTTACCCCGTTATCGGTGGCGGGATTTGCCGCAGCCCGGGCCCTATCTACTCGCAATCATGAACCCATGAAGGCCTGTCGTCCTTTTGATCGCGATCGGGATGGGTTTGTCATGGGAGAGGGAGCCGGAATTTTACTATTAGAAGAATTAGAGGGTGCTTTAAGTCGGGGCGCTCGGATTTATGCGGAATTGGTGGGTTATGGGATGACCTGTGATGCCTACCACATGACTTCCCCGGTTCCTGGGGGAGAAGGAGCAAGTCGGGCAATTTCCTTGGCGATGAAGGATGCCGGAATTACCCCGGATCAAATTAGTTATATTAATGCCCATGGAACCAGTACCTCTGCTAACGACTTGACCGAAACCACCGCCATTAAACGGGTATTAGGGGAGAGTGCTTACAAGATCACGGTAAGTTCTACTAAATCAATGACCGGTCACTTGTTAGGGGGATCCGGAGGCATTGAAGCGGTGGCGACGGCAATGGCTATTGCCGAAGATCGGGTGCCTCCGACGATTAATTTGGATAATCCCGATCCCGAATGTGATTTGGACTATGTTCCTCACCAAAGTCGCGCCCAAGTTGTTAATGTGGCCTTATCCAATTCCTTTGGATTTGGCGGTCATAATGTCACCTTAGCATTTAAAAAATTTCAACAGTGATCAGCAATCTTGATCAAGGTTACAAAATTTTATCCTAGAGGTTTGGTCTTGTCCCCTGATTTTCGTTTGGGTTTGGAGACCAAACCCCTAGAGTTTTTTGGGCACAAATCCTAGTAGGATAGAAAATAAAGAAATTTCAATAATTGCTATTTTTGTAGTTAGCTTAGAGAGGTTATCCTTGAGTCAATCACTAGACGCCATTGCTCCCCATGGTGGACATCTTATTAATCGGATTGCAACTCCTGACCAACGACGGGAATTTTTGGAGAAAGCAGAACATTTACCGATAGTTCAGTTGGATGAGCGCTCGCTTTCTGATTTAGAATTAATCGCTATTGGGGGTTTTAGTCCCCTGACTGGGTTTATGGGACAGGCGGACTATAAAACCGTTGTTGACCAAATGCACCTGAGCAATGGTTTACCCTGGTCAATTCCGATTACTTTGTCCGTATCCGAGGAAGTCGCCTCAACCCTCAACCCTGGGGATTTGGTGCGTTTAGATTCCCCCGCCGGTGATTTTGTTGGGGTTTTGGAACTGACCGAAAAATATTCCTACGACAAGGAAACCGAAGCCCTCAAGGTCTATCGCACCACGGACGAAAAACATCCTGGGGTGCAGGTGGTTTATGATCAAGGAGGAGTTAATCTCGCTGGCCCGGTATGGTTATTAGAGCGCCAATCCCATCCCTACTTCCCCAAATATCAAATTGACCCGGCAGAATCTAGGGCGATATTTAAAGAAAAAGGCTGGAAAACTATTGTCGGATTTCAAACCCGAAATCCCATCCATCGCGCCCATGAATATATCCAAAAATGTGCTTTAGAAACCGTTGATGGCTTGTTTTTGCATCCTTTGGTCGGGGCGACAAAATCCGATGATATTCCGGCGGATGTGCGAATGCGGTGTTATGAAATTTTGATTGATCATTACTATCCTAAACAACGGGTTATTTTAGCAATTAATCCCGCCGCCATGCGTTATGCTGGGCCGCGCGAAGCGATTTTTCATGCCCTGGTGCGGAAAAATTATGGCTGTACTCATTTTATTGTGGGTCGAGATCATGCCGGGGTAGGCGACTATTATGGCACTTACGATGCTCAATATATTTTTAATGAGTTTGAACCGGGGGAATTAGGCATTACTCCGATGATGTTTGAACACGCTTTTTACTGTAAGGTAACTGAAGGAATGGCAACCAGCAAAACCAGTCCCAGTACCCCAGAACAGCGAATTCATTTATCAGGAACTAAGGTACGAGAATTACTCCGTCGGGGAGAATTACCGCCCCCGGAATTTTCCCGCCCAGAAGTTGCCAATGAATTGATTAAAGCGATGAAAACAAATAATCAGTAATCAATGATTAGTTATCAGTTATCAGTTATCAGTGTAAGAGTTAATATTATAGTTAATAGTTTATTAGCTGTTTTTTAATTCTAACCTGATCATTGGTAAGGTTTAAAGATACGCCGTAGCAAGTCTAACCACTGATTATTGATTACTGATCACTGATTACTGACTTTTGGTAATGGGACTAAAACGACGGGAATTTTTACAACGGGCTGGCTTACTTCTGGCTGCGCTGGGGATTAATCAAAGATTGTATGATCATACTAATCAAGCCTTAGCACAGCCAGCCCGACGGAAGTTAGCCCTATTAGTTGGAATTAATCAATATCCAACTACAAATCGGATTGAGGAACCGTTGCAAGGCTGTTTAACGGATGTGGAATTGCAACGGAATTTGTTATTGTATAAATTTGGGTTTCAACCCGATGATATTCTTGTCTTAACTGATCAAGCAGCCACTCGCAATCAAATTGAATCTGCTTTTATTTCCCATTTAATTCAACAAGCTCAAATGGGGGATTTAGTCCTGTTTCATTTTAGTGGTTATGGGAGTTGTATTCCCCGTGATAATTCGGTTGATCATCAATCTCAAATTCAATATTCTTACCTTCCTGTTGATGCGGCTTTATCAGAACAGGAAATTGTTAATGATATTTTAGAGGATACCTTATGGTTGTTATTGCGATCGCTAAAAACTTCTAACTTAATTACTATTTTAGATACAAGTTTTATTTATCCAGGATCTCATCAACAAGGGACTCTAAAAATTCGCGCCATTCCCAGTCCCACAACCGTTAAAATTAATCCCTCAGAATTAGAATTACAAAATAAATTATTATCGGATTTAGGTATTTCCCGTGCAGAATTAGAACAACGAAAACCCGGTTTACCAGGGATAGTTTTATCCGCATCCCAACCCTCCCAAATCGCTACAGAAGGTCGATGGGATGGCTTTAATGCCGGATTCTTCACTTACATCTTAACCCAAACCCTCTGGAGGGCAAGTTCACCACGGAATTTATCAGATCAAATCCGTCGAGTGGCCGGAGAAGTGGAACAAATTGTCGGATCATATCAACAACCACAACTTCGACGCACATTAACCGGGTCTAATAGTAAAACTGAATCAGAATTTTCTTTAGGGAATTTATGGGTTAATTCTCCTCCGGTTGATGGTGTAATTACCGGAGTTGAAGATAACGGCAAAACAGCAAAAATTTTATTAACTGGTCTGCCAGCTTTTGTGTTAGATTCCTATAGTTTAAATAGTGTATTAACAATTATATCAGTGTCTGATAATTTAGAAAATCCTGTCTATTTACAACTGCGTTCTCGCACAGGGTTAAATGCTAAAGCTCAAATAAAAACCAAAAATACAACCTCATTATTAGAAATCGGACAAAAGCTGCAAGAATTAGTTCGGATTTTACCCACAAAAATAGATTTAAAAATTGCCTTAGATTCTCAATTATCTCGAATTGAACGAGTGGATGCAACCAGCGCCTTTTCCGATGCTTCCCGGATGACTATTGTAGCGGCTGATCAACCGGCGGATTATGTTCTGAGTCGGGTTACAGATACTACTATTGCTCAAGCATTAAATGCACCCCTATCTCCTTTATTTCAGGGTAGATATGGCTTATTTTCTAAGGGTTTAGCGTTACTTCCCGATACCGTTGGCGAAGGAGGAGAAGCCGTAAAAGTTGCGGTGCATCGGTTAATTCCGCAACTAAAAACCCGTTTAGCAATTAAGTTATTAAGATTAACAGAAAATGAACGGTCTTCATCTTTAAAAGTCAGAGTAACTTTAAATTTATTATCCCCCCAATCCCAAGTTTTAATCAAACGGGAAACCCAGGGAAGAATTATTAATACAATTAATTCTATTAATTCAGAAACAAGTAAAAATATTAATTCTAATTCTAGTTCAAATCCAGCTATTATTTCAGCTTCAGAAACCCTAGGAATTGTAACGGTTTCCATCGGCAGTCGTTTACAATATAAACTGCAAAATCAGGGAGAAATTCCAATTTATTTTATAATTTTTTCAGTCAATACTCAAGGACAAACTTATATTTTTAATTCGGGCTTTGATCCTCAGCAACAACAGGTTTTACCCGGTAAATCTTTAAGTTTACCTGCTGCTAATGTTAACAGTGGAAATTCCTCGGCGGAAATTATAGGAGAAACAGTCAAAGGCCCAGTAGGATTAGCAGAAACTCACGTTATTTTAAGTCCCAGTCCCTTTATAGAAACCTTAGCTATTTCCGAGAAGAATTTTAAGGAAAAAGAAGGACTTTTAAAGTTTAATTCAGTTTCTAATCCTTTAGAGATGGCTGATGCAATTTTACAGGATTTGGGTCGAGGTAGTCAACCTATACTAGAAAAAATGGGGATGATTACGGATGATTTAGCCCTCGATATTAATAGTTGGGCGACGTTAAATTTTGTTTATCGAGTTGTGGGCTAGAAGCTGAGATTAGAATATAAATGAACTGAGTTAGAAAAGCCCTAGGATCATCTCCTGTACCTAGTTAATATTAAATGTAGTATCAATGGTGATAAGTCCGAGTTAAACGGGGAATAAATTCCCCCGCTTCCTGTTTCCTCTGGTGGTCTAAATACACACTCGTTTCCACACTCCTATCCTTTTTTTAGGATTTCCTATTGAGCAGAAAGATTGCGTTCAACTTCAGCGATCGCTGCTTGATGTTCAGCCTCCGTCCGACTAAAAATATGGGTTCCGTCGTATCGGGCCATAAAATATAAATAATCCGTTTTTTCCGGGGTTAAGGTAGCCTTTAAACTGGCTAAACCTGGACTCGCGATCGCCGTTGGCGGTAAACCCACATTGATATAAGTATTGTAGGGAGAGGGCGTTTCCACCTGTTTAAAGGTTAAAGGTTGATCAACGGTTTGACGAATACCCAAAGCATATTCCACCGTCGGATCAGCCGCCAGTTGAATTCCCTGTTGTAAACGGTTATGAAATACCCCAGAAATCCGATTTCTTTCACTGGGAATAACAGCTTCTTTTTCCACAATACTAGCTAAAGCCACCCATTGATTTAAACTCAAATTCTGTTTAGATGCAGCTTGTTGATAAACGGGTAAAGCCTGTTCCTTAAACCGATTTAACATCTGACGGATCACCCCTTGAGGGGTAACTTCAGCCGCTTCAACTTGATAGGTGTCGGGAAATAAAAAGCCCTCTAATAACGGTAAATTGGGCGGAAGCCAAGGATAATCCTGATCGGGAATTTGGCGACTCGCTGCGAGAAATTCCTGGGCCGAGAAAAATCCCTGTCCCTGAAAATATTCGGCCATTTGTTGAATTGACCACCCTTCGGGGACGGTGAAACTCAGAGTCATCACCTCACCATTCCAAATCGTAGACGCCACTTGACTTAGGGACTGGGTAGGAGCCAGGGAATAGCTTCCCGCCTTAAAATCTCCTTGGGGGTTTTGGAAGACTAACCAACGCGCCCACAGTCTCCAAGCCAAATCAGAACGAATTAATCCCGCAGCCTTGAGATCTTCGCCAATTTGCTGACTAGAAGTTCCTGGGGGAATCAGAATTTTAACGCTGTTTCCCTTGGTGTCAGAGGAGTTAACCTGTTCCTCCGTTTGGGGAGCGGCACTGGCCCAACTCCACCAGGCCCAACCTTGCCATCCCAAAAATCCCCAAATAATCGGTAGAATTAGAAGATAAAAAAATCCTTTAGAAAACCGTTTCATCGTTTTTCTGTCTTGAGTTTTTTTCTGCTTTGTTGGTGCAATTCCCAAGCGACTTCTCCCTAATTAAAACTTGCATAAAAACTGAAATTATTTTAGCTAAATTATTAGAAAAGATCTGCCCACAAAAATAGTAGAAACAGATCTAAATCTATTAATCTAAAGCATCAAAAAGTTGATCTTCAATTAAGGGTAAAAGAGGTTCTAACCTTTTAAATTCTTCGGGAGATAGTTGTTTATATTCTCCTTCTTCATTAGCTTGAGCCAGAATAAAAAACGGATCGGCTGGGGTGTAAATGCCATATTCCTGTTCCTCATGGTAGAAACTAGCTAACCAGAGCAATTCCTCATATTCTTGTTCATCGGGTTCAGAAGAATCCAAATCAAGATTAGAGTCTCCATCCTCTGGAAAATCCGGTAATTCTCCAGCTACAGTTAGGGTAATTCCCGTTCGTTTTAAATCCAAATTGTGTTCTGCTAAAACCGCTTTAGCAGTTTTAAAAATTCTGTCAATTTCTGCTTCTGATTCTACCGGAACTGCGGATTCATCATCATCCTCATCGTCATCCCAAGTTAGAATTTCGATGGGTGAGTCCACGGGTAGAAGTAATCCATAATCTTGACCTTCTAACTCAATTGAGGATTGTAAGACGCAAACTAGCGATCGCCCCTGTTCATCCGTCAGGGTCACGGTCACTTGTTCTTCCTCAGAACGTCCATTTTCTTCAGGAAATTTAGATGGGAACATCATTTATATCGTACTATTTTTAACCATATTAAACGTTACTGGTAACAAGTGTCAGTCATCAGTCATCAGTCATCAGTCATCAGTCATCAGTCATCAGTCATCAGTTCATCACCCATTCCCCATTCCCCATTCCCCATTCCCCATTACCCATTACCCATTACCCATTACCCATTACCCATTACCCATTACCCATTACCCATTACCTACTCCCTACCTCCTCTGATCTAACCATTGTTGCAAAATCAAGGCAGCGGCTTTGCGATCGATCATGCTTTTATTGCGAGAGGGAGAAATATTGTCCGCAATCATTAATTGTTCCGCCTGGTAGGAGGTCAGACGTTCATCAATGTATTCCAGGGGTAAATTCAAGGCATGGGCTAACCGTTGAGCATAGTTTTGGGTATATTTAGCCTGAGAACCTAAAGAACCGTCGAGATGGTAAGGTAAACCCGCCACTAATACCTGTACTTGCCTCTGCTGTACCAGTTCTTGAAATTGAGCCATATCCTGGGCAAAAGAACGTCGCAGAATCGTGGTTAGTCCGGTTGCAATTAAGCCCGTACCATCACAACCGGCGACGCCAATGCGTTTACGACCAATATCTAATCCCAAGGCAGAAATAAACAGGAATTTTCCCATAATTACACAGGATCAGACGGTAAATCTAGGGACTTTTGGGTTGAGTTTTTGGGGTCTAATTCTGCTGTTTCCGAGCTCCCCTCCACCGGAGATTTTTGTACCGGGGAAGGATGTTTAACCGTTGACCCCAACCAAGACATCGGAGTGGGTACGGGTTTATGGGCGGGTTGCCAACTGGGTAGGACATCGGATAATTGTAACCCTTCGAGGGAAGATTTTGATTCGCGTAATTTATGCCAAACGGAACGGGACATTAACAAGGTATGTTCCACCCGGGCGGCTCCAATTTTTTCTAAATAGGCTTCTCGTTCCGGTTGATAGTCAGCCGATGCTAATTTTAGGGACACAGGGCCAAATTCCTGGGCTAAATGAGCCATCTGGGATAGCAATTCGGGATAAAGCCAGGTATAGGCAGGATGCACGGTTAACTCGGCAACGTGGGGTTGACTTCCATCCCGGGATAACTGTACCTGAAAATACCCAATCGCCGCTTTGCGTTGGGGTTCAAACACATAGCCACTAACCTGCTCACTGCGACTAAACCATTGTTTGATTGCATCTACAACAGCCTGAATAAAACTGGTTTTAAAATCTAAAATATGACGGTCAAACACTTGCCGCAACAACGGAGGCATGGAAACCGTATCTAGTTGATAAAGTAGTTGAGCATCGGCATTACTCACGGGTAAGAGGTTGGGCAAATCCGGTTGAGAATTCGCCAAGGTTTGTAGCAATTCCGGTTCCACGACCCAATAGGTGATTTGAGCTAAGGGTTGAAATCCATTTTGCCGATAGAGTGCCATCAAACTGCTATCATTAACATTAACTTCTAATAGCCAGGTTCGCGCTTCCCAAAGGGTTTCAAAACAATACCGTAACAGTTGTGAACCGATACTACTGTGATTGTTTAATCGATCTACAAATATTCGATCAATTCTCCAAGTGCTGCGGGTAGTGTTAAAAGGAGATACTTTAATCATCCCTAAAACTTGCCCAAACTGTTCAGCAATATAGGCATTAAATAGATTTTGGCAGGGGTTGGGAAACCAACTTAAAAACTTGAGCAACCCATACCAACGACTTAGCTGTTCTAACTCCTGGGGCAATTCCGTGTCCGGATCATTTTGAGCATCGGCTTGGCGATAGAGTTGTTCAATCGCTTCTAGGTCGCGGTATTGAAACGGGCGAATATTAAACTGGTTTTGATTTTGGGAAAGAAATAAATTCATTGAATCAACTTAGGTAAAGGGGTTATCAGTTATTAGTCAAGAATTAGTTTTATAGTTATCTAAATTAATTATAAACAGTTAAGAATAATCAGAGCTTTCAACTGATGCTCTGGAGGCGAGGTTTCCCCTGCCTGTCAGATTAATTTCCTCGCCCCTACAAGATAACTGATTTACTGATGATTAATTACTGATAACGGGCGAATCAGTACCAGTGGAGTTTGCTCATCGGCATTTCCAGCCGGATTACTTCTTAAGGCTTGCTCGATTAAAGCCGGGGAAAGACCGGAAGTTGCTGCTAATATTTTAACCGCTTTTAAATCGTTCACGTCTACAATTGCCGCCCCTAACCCGGTTTCTTTTTGTAGGGTGTTAACTACATTTTGAGGATCACCCGGCCCTAGGACAATAAATTGATCATAGGGTGGCAAAGTTCCGGTCACATCATCAATTAGTCGGGCTTGTTCACCCGCCAACTGATAAAATACCCCCGGTTTCCCTAAAAGTTTGGCTATAGTTCCTACCACAATAGCAAATAATACCCGGACTGGCCCAACCTGATTTACTAAGGTTTGCATTCCGCAGGCCGTAGCTAAACTAGAGGTAGGCATAAAGAAATAACAGACCCGTTGGGCTACCCATCCGGGCTTGATTTGGCTAGGATGGTAAAATCGCCCCTGCATTAAAGCCACCGGGGTTTCTCCCAAGGTGACAATATCCCCGGCTTGAGCATGGGGAAGTACATACCGTTTAATCACCTCAACGGGATCATCAATATGGGTTAATAAATGGGTACGAATCGGATAAACTTCCGCAACCCCTTCTACAACTCGTTTATTCGGAGCCAGGGTCGGATCGGGATATTGTAGAGGTAGGACAAGGTGGCGAACTTTGGGGATGCGTCCTTCTGGCCCATAGGTTAGATACTTAACCTTTACCCAAGCCGATTGTAAGGATTTTAGATCTTCTCCTTCAATTTCAACTACAACTTGAATAATGGTGATTTTTTTGGCTTTAACAATATACCCAAACCAATAGTTATCTGCCCTAGCACCTGCATCAATATGGGCTGGAATCACTTTAATTGTATGTTTAATCCCGTCTAAACTCGCTTTAGACAAAAGGGTGAGTTGGGCGGTGACTTCCGGGATCATGATCTCCAAATTTGAGGTCAGGTTTTGGAATTCCAGTTCTCCGCGCAAGACATAATGGCGGTGGTCGGATAAATCCAGATTCCATTCTCCCCGCGTCAGTTCTAGTTTATTCCCCGGACGCAGACGATATTGAATTTCTAGCCCCAATGTTCCTAAACCTAGTAAAACTAATGCGGCTGTTGTTACCAGGCTCAAACCTGCTGCCATTACACCACTTCCCCTTTTTAATGTGCGTAGTTATACAAACCGACATCCGATTTGCACTCCCATCCTACCGCAGCCCGTCTCTTCTAAAATTCTTAAGTTAAATTACAAAAACCGTCATTGAATCAGCCCAAGTATTAATAAGACTTATTCTACCCGGATTTGGAGGAGATTAGGTCAGATAGAAGCGCTAAAGGGTATATTCTGATATAAAGATTTGTAAAATTCACCAAAAACACTTGGCGTATCTTAATACTTTCTCAAGGAGTCCCATGAAGCACAAGTCAATTGCAGAACGATTTTGCCTCACGGCTCACGTTGTGTCAACCCTATTTGGACTGGCGGGGTTATTATTTATTCTGCCTAACCCTGAACTGGTAGCCAATTTACCTCCCATGGGGATGAATATTTTCGTCTGGAGTATGGCGACCGGAGGTGTGGCCTATATTGTGTTTGGGGCGGCGACCCTGGCATTATATGGCCATAGGACTTTAGGACTAGGAACCACCTTAGCCTTTATGATTCCCTCCCTATTGTTATCCTTATCCAGTGAACTTTTAGGAACTAGCACCGGATTTCCCTTTGGTCATTATCAGTATTTGAGTGGTTTAGGTTATAAAATCGCCGGACTGGTTCCCTTCACCATTCCCTTATCTTGGTTTTATATGGGTTTAACTTGCTATTTGTTAGCCCGGGCTGGTTTAAAATTAAAAATGGGAGACAGTTGGATACGTCAACTCTCAGCCTTAGCATTAGGAGCCGTATTGCTAACCGCTTGGGACTTAGTATTAGACCCAGCCATGAGTCAAGCTCCTTTTCCCTTTTGGCAATTTCAAGAAGTGGGTGAATTCTTTGGAATGCCCTACCGAAATTTAGCAGGTTGGATGGGAACGGGCTTTATCTTTATGAGCGTCGGGGCGTTTTTATGGCGGAGAACTCCGATTGTTTTATCTCGCTCCCAATTAACCTTACCCCTGATTGTTTATATCACCAATTTCTTCTTTGGAGCAGCAATTACCGTTGTAGAATTAGATGCTCGGTTCCTATTTCCCGTGGCTTTAAGTATTCTATTTGGGGTAATTCCAGCAATAATTTTCTGGTGGAATGCTAAACCTTCTTTAGATACTATGGAAAGTTTATTATCTAGCGATAATGTAACTCCATCGACCGTTGAAGCCGTTGTGAAGTAACAATTAATATTTAAAAAGGATGGGCTTTACCCATCTTTTTTATCCTTCTTTGTGTCTTTGTCCCTTTGTGTTTCCTATTCCCTTCTATACTAATTTTAATGTTGAATCCAATCTTATTAATAATTCCTAATTTCTCCGAGACTAATTCTGGGGTTATATTATTTTTTGGGGTGATATTACTGTTACAAATTCCCGCCGCCATAATTTTATTATCCCGATTATTCAAAGGAGCGATTAGGGTTCCCCCTCTACAACCCCAAAACCCCAGCTTAGAAATGTTAGGAACCGTGAGTATTGTGGTTCCCACCTTGAATGAAGCCGCCCGGGTCACGCCCTGTTTAGAAGGGCTAACCCGGCAAAGTTATGAAGTACGAGAAATCCTAATTGTTGATAGTCATTCCCAGGATGGAACCCAGGATATTGTTAAACAATTTGCTGAATCTGATCCGAGATTTAGACTAATTTTAGATGATCCTTTACCTCCCGAGTGGGTGGGTCGTCCTTGGGCATTAAATACGGGTTTTTTAAATAGTTCTGAAAAAAGTGAATGGATTTTAGGAATTGATGCGGATACGATCCCGCAACCGGGTTTAGTGGCGAGTGTGGTTAAAGTTGCGATCGCAAATCAATATGATTTATTATCATTATCCTGTAAATTTATTCTGAAATATCCGGGGGAATTGTGGTTACAACCCGCCCTATTAATGACTTTAGTTTATCGGTTTGGATCGCCGGATTTATCGCCACAAAAACCCGAACGGGTGATGGCTAATGGTCAATGTTTTTTATGTCGGCGTTCGGTATTAGAAAAAGTGGGAGGCTATTCTACTGCTAAAAATTCCTTTTGTGATGATGTCACCTTAGCTAGAAATATTGCTCAACAAGGCTTTAAAGTCGGGTTTTTAGATGGGGCTAATGTGTTAACGGTGAGAATGTATGATGGATTAAAAGATACTTGGGAAGGTTGGGGGCGATCGCTCGATCTCAAAGATGCTTGTTCTAAAAGCCAACTCTGGGGAGATTTATTTCTATTATTAGCAGTTCAAGCCTTACCCTTACCATTATTACTAATTAATCTGTTATTTTCTTCTAGTCTATCCTTACCCGGTTTTTTAAGTTCAACCCTATTAGGATTAAACGGTTTTTTACTGTTTCTACGGATAATATTAACCGCCGCCATTTCTTTATCTTATGATTTGAGTCAAGCTCAAATGCCTTGGGTATTTTGGTTATCTCCCCTAGCTGATCCAGTAGCCGTATTAAGATTGTGGATATCAGCAACCCAGACTCAAATTCAATGGCGGGGTCGGGTTTATGATAAAACCTAAGAAACCGGGCCTCTTGAGAAACCCGGTTTCCATCTTAGTTAACTCGTTCTAACTGCCAGAGAATTTGATTACCTTCTCGCCGCACTCTGGATACCTCCCAGTTGCGCCAGGCCCAGTTATCTCCTCGACTGGTGACAGCACTAGCATTAATATCCATGAGATCAGCCAGTTCAGAACTACTGATTAAGTAGCCCTTGGTAGCAATTTCATCAGCAATATGCAGGGTTTCGATCAAATTGCGAAGTTGGTTCACCCTAACCTCGCGCGGTAGGTTTTCCAGTGAATCGTTAATTAGGTCAGTCATGGCAAGATCTCAGACAGCAAGATTAGAGTCTATCATACAGCCCGTTAACAAAAGGTTTCGTTCATGTCATTTTCTCAATTAACCCAGGGGGCGGGGTAATTTCAATTCGTTTTTGTTCTAAATCGACAGTTGGAACAATCTCTTTTACAAAGGGAATCAAAACCGTGGGTAGGGGTTTAGGTTTACGTTTCTGTTTAGATTTACGATGAATTCCCTCGGGAATTGGTTCACAAACAAGCGTATCCTGGGTAGGAGTCGGGGAATATAATTCCACTTCCAGTAAATCATTCCCGGCGGAAATCACATCTATAACTTTTCCAATCGCCTCCGCTTTTTCCTGGTCAAATACTTCCAACCCAATTAAATCCAAAACATAAAATTCACCTTCCTCTAAATGGGGACGATCTTGATCAGTAATCAATAATGGACAGCCCTGTAAAGCCTCCGCCTGATTCCGATCTTCAATTCCTTCGATTTCCACCACATAAATGCCCTTACTCGGCATTAAATAGCCACCCAAAAATTCCACCGCTTCGGGTTCAGTTTGTCCCGGCTTTAATAACCATCGTTGTCCCGGTTCAATAAATCGTTCGGGAAAATCCGAATTGGGATAAACCCGGACTTCTCCCCTTAACCCATGAGCCGCAACAACTGTCCCGATCTCGATCCACTCAGACATGATAGTATTTCTTAATTCTTGCTGTTCTTCAATAATTTGATCCTGGGGATCTCCAATTTGGATTTCCTCGATTTACGCTTAGATGATATGAAAAACACAAACAAATTTGCGCTCACCTTCGCCTTTTGTCGATTTGAGACAGTGGGGAAGTTCACACCTAAGCTATTTGATCAACGGAGCCCGATTGCTACCGCTACCATTTTACTGTTTTTTACCTGTTTATCCCCATATTCCCTAGCTCAAAATTCCCCGTTATCAGAATCTTCGGTGCGGGAACAGGAGATTAAAAATCAAGTAGAAAATCAGGTTGATAATACCTTCCGTCGGTATCTGGGATTATTAAGTTTAATTTTACTATTGTTACTGCTTTTAAATACGATCGCAGCCTGCGGAGTTTGGTTTTTACTGAAAAAATTAGCCCAACAAACCGCATCCGCAGAGCAGGAAATTGAAAGTCTTAAAACCGATACCCTGACGGAGATGGAACGGGTACTTACAGAAGCTAGACAAATTTTATATCAATTGCAAAATAAAAATGATTTAGCCTATGAAACCTTACAAACTCTAACAACTCAAACTCCTTTACCTGTAATTGAAGCGGTTTTGGCGGAACAACCAGAAAACCAGAATGGGGGTTCAGAAATTGGGGAATTATTACCCGAAAATGATCAATCTGTAACCGATGAAACAGCACTCCCGGTAAATTCAGATCAGGAAGTTTCAGTCCCGATTGTATTACCTATTCCCTCGGAAAACGAGAACAATCAAACTCCGGCTCCGGTCGCAGTTGCAGAAAAATCTCCTGACCCAACGGACGCGCCAACTCCAGTATTAGAGGTCGAACCTGAAGCAGAACTTAAACAAGCAATTAGTTTAGCAAAACAGGGAGATAAATTATTTTTGGATGGAGATTTAGAAGCGGCAATTGAAAGTTATGATCAGGCGTTAAAAATTAAACCTGATTTAGCAGAAGTTTGGAATAATCGCGGGGTAGCACTGACCCGATTACAACGATATCATGAAGCGATTGTTTCCTATGAAAGTGCAATTCAATTGCGATATAATTATGCCGATGCTTGGAATAATCGAGGAGTGGCTTTAGGAAAACTCAATCATTATGAAGCTGCGATTTTATCCTACCAACGGGCTATTGATTTAAAGTCTAATTATATGGATGCCTGGAATAATCGGGGCTTTGCTTTAGCTAAACTGCAAAAGTATGATGAGGCGATTTCATCCTATAATCAAGCGGCAAAAATTCGTCCTGATTTTTACAGAATTTGGTATAATAAAGCCCGATGTTATGCGGTTCAAGGGCAAGCAGAATTAGCCCTAGAAAATCTAAAACGGGCTATGCGGTTAAATCCTGAAGCCTGTCAAAAGTTAGTGAAACGGGAAACGGATTTTGATCCAATTCGACAGGATAAAAACTTTAAAAACTTAAATTTTGACTCCTAATTATTGCATTTAAATGAATATAATTGAATTAATTTTTGTTGGTTTTCCCGCTTGTTTGAGTCTTTTTTTTCCGGGTTTATTGGATTATGAATCCTCTAAATTTCCAGGTTTAATTAATTACCCGTCTGACTATTCCTTAGCTACCTCCTATACCAGCAGCGAGGGTGTAGATACTACCAGACGGTATCGAATTTTAATCCGGGATTTAGTTCAAACGGAAATTTCCCAAAGCTTTAGGCGAGTTAACCCGTTATTATCAACTTGGATTTTAGTTGCTGTCTTAGTTCCTAGTGCTAGTGTTTTAAGTATTTTAATTTTGTTTTTTAAAATTACCCGAGACAGTCGTAAATTCTCCCAACATTTACAGACTGTGAAAGATGATTTTATTCCTGAATTTTATGCAAGAATTGGTGAAGCGCAGGACATTGTTTATGATCTTCAGGATTCTTTTCAAGTCACAGAAGAAGCAATTCAAGGAATACAAGATAGACTAGACTCTCTTTCGACTCAAGATGATGATTTGGAAGAATATACGATAGAAGATGATAAAAAGAGACTCAGAAATCGACGACTTAACCTATCAAAAAATCAGGATATTGTTTGACCTGTATTATCGGAGCAATTCATGAATTACCCCGATAATAATTCTCTACGCATGGAGTCCCAGAAACCGGGTTTTTTAGAGAAATTGTGGGTCAAAACCAAGTATTTTCGGAAAAAAACCCGGTTTCTTTGGTTGGGTGCGTAAGTCCTGTTTGAGTTAATATAAATTAAACAAAGACATATTGACTACTATCTAATGTTGATGCAATATTCCCTTGAACAACTGCTAATAACTGTTGTGACCCATTCGGATTTAGTTTAAAAATTGCCACTCCTGCGGGTACATTGGCGGGCAAATTACCAATAGTATATAAATCGCGAGTCCCGCCTAGGAGTAACTTATCTTCATTACCATTAAAATCCGTAATCAGGGTATAGCCTAAATTCTCATTGGAAATGCCCACCAGGGTATCATTACCCCGGTCGCCTAAGAGCAAATCACTTCCGGTTCCACCAATTAAACTATCATTACCTTGACCGCCATAAATGGAATCATCTCCACCATCACCAAATAGCGTATCCTCGTCGTTATTTCCAAAGATTACATCGGCGTCTGGCCCGCCATAAACCGTATCCACTCCGACATCACCAAACAGAGTATCAAGTCCATTACTTCCGATCAGTAAATCATTTCCTTGACCAGAAAATATAAGATCATCTCCATTTTGTCCTTCGAGGAAATCATCTCCCAGGAAACCAATAATTGTATCATTTCCATCTCGACCGGCAATCACATCACGAAGTGCTGTTCCTTCTAAAATATCATCATTTTTTGTGCCAATCAGGGATGTAGCCGGGGTTAAGGGTGAAACTTGATCTCCATTACGACGTAAAAAGAAAGAGTCTGCACCTTCACCGCCGATAAGTGTATCCACTTCATCATTAAATACAATGACGGCTGGGGTAGCAGTGTTGGTTTCTCTAGCCACAGGGATAGATAGGGTTTGAAAGTTTGACATTGTACTTCAGGGTAAACAACAAGCGAGGGTGGGAATAAAAACAACATTTTACACTCAATTAACTATTTTTTATATCCTACAAACTTCTCTATAAACGGTTATGTTGTTTTTTGCTCCGCTCCTCTAAACCAATAGACTCCGATCAGCATACAGAATCAGGATCATTTTTGATCATATCAGAAATTAGAGTAGGGGTATAGGATTGAGTTAACTTTTCTATGGTGGTGGTTTCAAAAACCCATGCTAATCCTTGACGATTGATAGCTTTAATTAAAATAATATCTTGTCGGGAAATTTCAGCTAAGGGAAGTTGATAAGACCAAGACCATTTGTTATCGGCATCCGTTGATTTAAAAGCAAATAAACCGTTTTCGATAAATTGACCATTAATCGAAACAAAAATAGAGTCTAATTGACCGTTAGGATTAATTTCTGATACTGTTCCAGTTAATAATAGATTCCCCTCTGGGGTTAATTCACACCGTTCTATTTTTCCCTGGGGATGGTGACTAAATTGCATAGAAGATAGGGGTTTTTGAGGAGTACGAGTAACTAAATATAAATCTTGATAGCCACAAATTCCTTTGGGAATTCGAGAATAAAATGCTTGCCCCTGACTAATAGTTTTTAAACTCTGCGCCACGAAACTTTCACCGACATAACTGGTTCCATATTCATTTACATCTAAACTGCGACTTTCACTATTAGGAATAAATAAAATATCCGAGGGGGAAATAGCTAAATGGGGGGGTAATAAGTCTCGATCATGAACACTAAACATTAATATTCCTTGGGGAGATAATAAAGAATAGAGTTTTTGTAACCAAGTTAAAAACGTCGTTTCAGGAAGATGACTAAAAAACGAACAAGCTAAAATAGCATCAAAGGATTTTTGGATCGGATAGTCCTGGGGATAGGTAGTAGAAACAATACCTTGCACCCCAAATTGTTCGGTTTGAAACTGCACCGCCGGGGCATAAATATCAGAAATCCAAAGGTTTTGGGGCGGGATTTCCTGAACTAAAAACCGGGTAAAACGACCATAACCACTAGCAAAATCTAAGAAGGATGAAATAGAATTTAATTCTCTAAAATGCCAGTTTAAAACCTGTCTGACCGTATCAACAATTCGACGACCATTAAAATAATAACGAATACAAGCCCGATCGGGTGTGCCGTGATTAGCTAAGGCAAATAAATACATTTCATCCTGATCACAAATAGTCGAATTAAAGGTATCGGGAAACAAGGTTTGATCTTGAATAAACCGTTGACAAGCTAAGGATTGAGGCGCTAAATTAACAAACTGCATTGACTGTCTTAAAAAATATAAGTTTTCCGATCTAGTTCATCTTACAGAAAACTAGGAACCCAAACAATCCGATCCCCATTGTGAAAAAATCCCCCTTTGGCGGTAAAATAGTTAAGCAATAGTGATCACAACTTCATCCAAAGCTATGCGAGTTTATGTACTACTGTTCAACGCTGGAACAGAAAATGAAGGAATTCATACGATTCAGATGGGCGATCGCAATAAGGTGTTAATATTTGAAGACGAGGATGACGCCACTCGCTTTGGCGTGCTTCTGGAAGCTCAGGATTTCCCGACGGCTACGGTAGAAGCCATTGACGAGGAGGAAATCAAGGAATTTTGTATTTCGGTTGACTATGATTGGGAACTGGTCGGGTCTGGAGAGTTAGCCATTCCTCCGGAGAATAACGTTGATCAAACGGATTGGCAAATCGAGGCAGACCAACCCGAAGAGCCAGATTTTGTCTCACCGGAACTCGATGATATTCGCAAACGGCTAGAAGGTTTATTATAGGTGGGTTGAAACAGTAAAGATTGTAGGTCAAGATCATGGAACAGTGGGAATCCCGGGGACATTTATTAACCGAACAAATCAACCTCAGTAGTCAGAACTTAGACCAAATGAGTTCTTTGGAATTAGTGGATTTGTTCAACAGGGAAGATGTCCAAACCTTGCTGGCGATCGCCCGTTCCCGTGAATCCTTGGCCGCGGCCATTGACCTAACCACGGCCGCACTGCGTCAGGGGGGGCGTCTATTTTACGTTGGAGCGGGAACCAGTGGCCGTTTAGGGGTGCTGGATGCGGCCGAATGTCCCCCCACCTTCTGCACCCCTCCAGAACTGGTACAGGGCATTATAGCCGGGGGAGCCGGGGCTTTAGTTCGCAGTTCCGAAGACTTGGAAGATCGGGCCGAAGATGGAGCCGGGGCGATCGCATTACGTCAAATTACCCATTTAGATGTGGTGGTGGGGATTACGGCCGGAGGGACAACTCCCTTTGTCCAGGGGGCGTTACAAGCGGCTTGTCAACGGGGAGCAAAAACCGTATTTATTGCCTGTGTTCCGGTGGAGCAGGTGGAATTTGAGGCGGATGTGGATATTCGTCTGTTAGTCGGGCCAGAAATCTTAGCGGGTTCGACAAGATTAAAAGCCGGAACCGTGACCAAAATGGCGTTAAATATTCTCTCGACTAGCGTTATGGTGAAGTTGGGAAAAGTCTATGGGAATCGCATGATTGATGTGGCGGTCACCAATAAAAAATTACACGATCGCTCCTTAAGAATATTAATGGATTTGACGGAAATTGATCGAGAAACGGCTGAAATTTTATTAGAAAAAAGTGGGAAATCCGTTAAGTTAGCCCTATTAATGCAGTGGACGGGATTAGATGCCGTATCCGGTCAAGACCTATTAAATCAGCATCAAGGACAATTAAGACAGGCAATATTAAGTCTTCCCAGTTAGAATTTGCCAAAATAGGAGATTCGGGATAGAATTTTTTTCCTAAAAATGGCAGTAACCATGTCCAGATTAATTTTTCTCGATCCTATGAGCATCCTCTTAAAACAAATTCCAGGGTCGGTTTAACTATGAATGATCAAGAGTTAAAAGAACATATCAAAAGCCAGATTAAAACCCTGATTCATGCGGAAACTAATAATTTATTAGAATTAGCTAAACTGGTGGGGATTGATGCAAACCAGGATTTAATCGGAATTGATTTACAAGGGATTGATTTAACCAAAGCCGATTTAAGACAGGTGAATTTTAGTCAAGCTAACCTCAGCCATGTTAATTTGACGGAAGCTAACCTCAGTCAAGCTAACCTCAGCCTCGCTAATTTAAAAGGGGTTAATTTAATGGGGGCGAACCTGAAAAATGCCGATTTAACAGGTGCTAACCTCAGTAATTCTAACTTAATTGGAACTGATTTAAGCGCGGCTAATCTCAGGGAAGCCGACTTGACCGAAGCCTATTTAAGTCAAACTAATTTAACAGGTGCAAATTTAACTAAAGCCTATCTCAGTGGGGTGTATTTAGGGAATACAATTTTAGCCGAAGCTAACCTCAATCATGTCTATTTAAGTCAAGCTAATTTACAAGGAGTTGACCTGAGTGGACTTAACCTCAGTCAAGCCTATTTAATGGGAGCAAATCTGAGTCAGGCTAATTTAAGTCACGCCAATTTGAGTGAAGCCAATCTCAGTCAAGCGAATTTGGTTCAAACTAATTTGAGCGAAGCTAACTTAAATCAAGCTAATTTAATGGGAGCTAATTTAAGTCGAGCTAATTTAACAAAAACCGACTTAATGGGGAGTAATTTAAGTCGAGCTAATTTAACAAAAGCCAATCTATTTCAAGCGAATTTGAGTCTGGCAAATTTGAATTTCTCCGATTTAAGTATGGCAAATTTAACCCTAACTAAAATAGGAGAAGTTACGGCTAAAAAAGCTAACTTTAGATCTAATCTAGGTGTTTCAGAACAAATCAGGAATGAGTTAATTAGTAGGGGTGCAATCTTTAATGATAATTTAGGTAATAGTTTGGGTATTCTAAACTCTGATTGATGGAATTAATAGCCAAACAATAACATTTTACTCGTTTCTAGGTTCTACCTAGAAATGCAATTAAGGTGGCTCTGCCACCAGAAACTATCATAAAATAGATTACTATTTATATCCCACTTGAAATTGATTTCATCGTAGGGGCGAGGCGCGCCTCGCCCCTACAAAGAACTCGTTTCTAGGTTCTACCTAGAAATGCAATTAAGGTGGCTCTGCCACCAGAACACTATGATAATATTATAACAGAGGCAGAGCCTCTATTTAGCATTCCAAGGCAGAGCCTTGGAACGAGGATATTTAGGAGTTGATATTAATGATAAACTAATATAAGGATAATTAAGAGGTGAATTATGGACGCGGAAGAACTGTTAGAGAAATATGCTCAAGGTGAACGAGATTTTGAGGGCGTAGAACTTTGTGGAGTAGACTTACAAAATGCTGATTTAACCGGAATTAATCTAAAAGAAGCAGATTTGACAAAAGCCAATTTAACTAAAACAACGCTAATTTCAGCTAATTTGAGTAATGCTTGTTTGGATTCAGCTAACTTAAGAGAAACAAATTTTAGTCAAGCAATACTGACTGAAGCCGACTTACAAAACTCAAGTCTAATATCTACTAATTTTGAAAATGCTGATTTAACAGGTGCGGATTTAAGAGATGTTACTTACTCCAATGTTAAGTCAACTGATGCTAATTTTACAGAAGCTAATTTAAGTGCTTTAAATCTTGCAGGTCAAAAATTCTTTAATGTAAATTTTCAAGGAACTATTTTTTCTAAAACTAATCTTCAAGGGGCTGATTTATCTTATTTAGATTTAACAGGAGCAGATTTGAGGTTTGCTAATCTTGAATCTGCAAATCTAAGTTATGCTTGTTTAAAAAATGCCAACCTGAAGTTAGCAAATCTTCAAAAAGCTAATTTAATTAGAGCTAATGTTGAAAAAGCCAGCTTCATTGGTGCTAGACTAAATTTAGCTAATATCTATTTAGCTAACTTTGAAGATGCTGAAACCTTAGCTGCTGTCATGCCTGATTCTTCTATTAATGACCCAGAAGATTATCAAATTATTATCGGAGAGGAAAAACAAACTGTTATGACTCGCGAAATCATTAAAACCGAAAACGCTCCCAAACCCGTTGGCCCTTATAATCAAGCGGTAAAAGTCAATAACATGATCTTTTTATCGGGACAAATTGCCATTGACCCCCGTATTAACGACATTCTTTATCCCGATGATGTCAGCAAACAAACCGAAAGAGTCATGGCAAATTTAGAAGCAGTATTAACCGAAGCCGGAGCCACCTGGGAAAACGTAGTTAAAACCACAATATTCCTAAAAGATATGAACGATTTCACCCAAGTTAATGAAGTCTATTCCAAATATTTTAAAGCCGAAACCGCACCCGCTAGGGCGACCGTTGAAGTGTCCCGTCTTCCCAAAGATGTATTAGTAGAAATTGAGTGTATCGCCATTATTTAAACCGTAGGGTGCGTAAGCGAAGCGCACGCACCATCAATTATCTATAATAATCATCAAGGTTTTCTGTTCTAATTATATTAATTTGGTGCGTGCGGCTTCGCCTTACGCACCCTACTTTATATGTTTTCGTCATCGAGTCCGGGTCTGGGTATAGATTTTATGTTATATTGATCTTTAATCGGAATAAAGAAAATAGTTAATAGCCCTGGAATTACCGCCATTGCACTCAATAAAAAGTAGTTTTGATAACCTAAATCCGCTTGAATATATCCACTAAATACCCCCGGAATTAATACTCCAGCCGCCATAAATGCCGTTGTAATAGCATAATGGGAGGCTTTATATTCAGGACGGACAGTTTGCATTAAAAACACCGTATAAGCTGCTACTCCTAAACCATAGGTAAACTGCTCAATGGAGTTAACAACATAGGCCCAAAAAATTTCCGGTTGAGTTTTAGCTAATAACCAATAAAAGATATTAGTAAAATTTTGTAAAATTGCCATCGGCCATATCCAAGTTCTTAACCCTTGTTTAGCAATTAAAAATCCCCCTAATAACCCTCCAAATAATAGAAAAATCACCCCCACTGTCCCCGATAAAATCCCGATTTCAGCCGTCGTAATTCCTAACCCGCCTTTTTCGGCGGTATCCATTAAAAACGGAGTTGCCATTTTGAAAGTTAAAGCATCTCCCAAACGGAATAATAAAATAAAAGCCAGAGTCCAACCTATTTTATATTGAGTAAAATAGGTTTTAAAGGAGTTCAAGAAATTAGCAGAATTTGATAGATTTTCCGTTTCTGAAAACGTTACTTTTTCTGGCTTGGGTAAATAAATTTGCTGAAATCCGTAGATTAATAAAAAGATTAAACTAGCGAGAGAAAAAGCAATCGACCATCCCCATTGTAATGCGGGAATTAAAAAATTATACCCCAAAAAATCAAACTGAACTGAGTTATATAAAATTTCCCCCGTCGGACTTTTACCATTACTATATTTTTCAGCAATATTTCCCGCTAAAAATACTAAACCGCCACCTCCAGCTAAAACCGCCATCCGATAAGCGGTATTTCTCACACCCACATAAAACGCCTGTTGGTCTAAATTTAATACTGTTAAATAAAAGCCATCAATGGCAATATCATGGGTAGCACTAATAAAAGCAATTATGGCAAAAATTGTAATAGAAATCGGAATTGCTTGCGGAAATAGTGCGCCGAATGCTAAAATTAAGAATAGGATTATACATAAAATTTCCATTCTTAAAATCCATCGCCTTTTCGTTGAATAAATATCGATAATTGGCCCCCATAATCCTTTCATCACCCAAGGGAGAGATAACAAACTGGTTAATCCAATTAATTCATTACTCGCCCCTAACCCTTTAAAAAAAACCACCGACATTGTATTAACAACGGTATAGGGAAATCCTTGGGCAAAATATAAAATTGAAATCCACCAACCCGGATGCAGTTTTTGATCTTTATTTTTCATGCTTAATGCTGGATTTTAAGTTAAGATAATCAATGATAGTCAGAATTGTTTTATCCTACAACAATAGTGAATCTCTGCCAAGTCTTAAAATTCCCCTGAATCTTAAAATTTGAGTCAGAAAAGCAAAACTAATATCCTTTAAGCAATTCTCCTTCTATCCCTGAAGTCACAAAATTAGTAGACTGGGTTAGAATATAATCATGAAAATGGAGTCAACCACCAATGACAAATCGATTTAAAATTTCCCGCGCTTTTGAACCTTTTTTAAGCCATAGTCAACCGAATAGCAAAAAAGATGCTATTGTTATTTATAGAGGTTTAGTCGAGCCTGGGTCAATGCCCCAACCCGGAACAGCCGCCTATTTTGATACTTTAAAAAAACAAGAACAAAGTAATCTATCCATTGGCAATAAAATCATTAAAGATTATCAAACAAAGACGAGTCAATCCTTTTATGCCGAACCCGTGGGTCAGGGAAGTTTACCCATTGCCCAAATAGAAGTCAGCCGTCAAAGTTTACCGATTTTAGCTGAACATCCTGATGTGATGGCGATTCTTCCTAACCAAAAAATCCATTTAATTCAACCTAAAGAAATTGATTATTCCGGCTTGCAAAAACAAGAAGAACAGGATAAAATCACCTGGGGATTAAAACGTTTAGAAATTCCCAAGGTTTGGGAAACAACCCAGGGACAAAATGTTACCGTTGCAGTATTAGACTCCGGTGTTTATGGAGACCATCCCGCCTTAAAAGGTCGGGTAAAAGATTTTATTGTTATCGACCCGTTAGGGCGTCGAATTACTGCTACTCCTAGTTTTGATAGTGGGCAACATGGGACTCATGTTTGCGGCACAATTGCGGGGGGAAAAACCGAGGAGGGTTTGTCTATTGGTGTGGCGCCCCAAGCGGATTTAATTGTCGCCGGGGTATTAGTAGGAGAAGCGACCCTATTAACATTAATGGAAGGAATCTCTTGGGCGGTGGAAAAGGGAGCAAAAATCATTAATATGTCCTTGGGTTTCAGTTATTATGAACCCTTATTTCCCCAAGTCTTTGATATTTTAGTCAATCAATATGGGATTTTACCGATAGTTGCTATCGGCAACGAAAATCATGGGAATACCAGTTCCCCGGGTAATGCCTATAATTCCTTCTCTGTGGGGGCTGTGGAACTCACGGAGGGGGATAATTTAGGAATTACCTTTTTTAGTAGTGGCGCGAGTTTGGTCTTTCCCTCCGACGCTCCTAACGCCTGGGTGACAAAACCCGATGTTTCCGCCCCCGGCGCCCAGATTTATTCCTGCATTCCTCCGGTGAAAACCGATAACGGCGTTTTTCAATACACCTACATGGATGGGACGTCCATGGCTACGCCCCATATAGCCGGAATTGTGGCGTTATTGATGTCCGCCTATCCCCAGACGCCGTTGAGTAAAATTATTGATGTTTTGAAGAAAACCGCCTATCATCCGGGTGGGGAAGAACAACGTCCCGATAACCGTTGGGGTTGGGGGATGGTGCGACCTTTGGAAGCGTTGAATGCTCTGAAGTAGGGTTTTATAACCACAAAGGCACTAAGACACGAAGGTTAGGTTATACAATTTATGATTGAGAATTAAATAGTTCAGGACTTACGCACAAGACCCAAGAAACCGGGTTTCTGGCCGGTGATTTTGCGGATGAAATCGGTGATTTCTCGTTCACCAAACCCGGTTTGGTGCGTAAGTCCTATAGTTTTGTTTTTGAGACTAGCGAAATGTAACACAATCCGCTAGTATTTTAATGGTGTGTGGTCGCCAAAATTTATTTATGAGTCCAACTATTTTGCCATTTGATTCTGCTCTTAACGGTTTTCCAGTGTTGGGTTTACCTGTGCATTTAACTAATAATTATACTAATTGGTTATTACAACGTTGGCAACAAGGGTTAGGAACTCATGTTATTACTTTGAATGCAGAAATGGCAATTCAAGGAGAAAAAGATCCTAAATTAGCAGAAATTATTCATTCAGCAGAGTTAGTCATTCCCGACGGTGCGGGGGTAGTGCTTTATTTACAATATAAGGGTAAAAAAATCCAACGGTGTCCGGGGATTGAATTAGCAGAAACCTTGATAGAAAATATTGGTAAATTAGGTAATTCTGAATTAGTCTTTTTCTATGGGGGAAAACCGGGAATTGCTCAACAGGCGGCGGATAATATTCAACAAAAACTGCCCGGTTTGGGAATTTCTAGTTATCATGGTTATCTGTCTGCTTCTGAAGAAGAAGATTTAAAAATTACCCTAAAAGACCTACAACCGAGATTAATATTAGTGGGTTTGGGTGTTCCTCGTCAAGAATTTTGGATTAGTCAAAATCGTCATCTTTGCCCGAATTCGATTTGGATAGGTGTGGGAGGAAGTTTTGATATTTGGTCAGGAATTAAACAAAGAGCACCGGAATTTTTCTGTAAATATCATTTAGAATGGTTATATCGATTATATCAAGAACCCTGGCGTTGGCGTCGGATGTTGGCGTTACCGGAGTTTGCGATTAAAGTGTTATTAAAGGGAACAGGGAACAGGGAACAGGGAACAGGGAATAGGGAATAGGGAATAGGGAATAGGGAATAGAAGGAAAGAGGGTTTGGTTTCCAAACCCCAACAAGAGAATATTACATCTGTTTAGGAAAAAATAGCCCCGTTTAAGTTAGCAAATTTTAGGTCAGCTCCGGTTAGATTTGCTCCTCGTAAATCTGCTTTAGTTAGGTTTGTCCCTCTCAAGTTGGCGTGGGATAAATTGGCATTTTGTAGATTAGCTTGAATTAAGGTTGTCCCTCTTAAATTTGCTCCAGTTAAATTGGCTTGATAAAGATTGGCTTTGTTTAAATTAGTAAATCTCAAATCCGCTTCACTCAAATCAGCTTCACTCAAATTAGCTTGATATAAATAGGCTCCATTTAGATGTGCTTTAATTAGTTTAGCATTATTTAATTCCGCGCGATAAAGATAAGTTTCAATCAATTCTGCTCTATTTAATATTGCTGTGCTAAGATTAGCTTGACTTAAATTAGCTTGAAATAATATCGCTTCGCTGAGGTTTGCTCGGTGTAATTGAGCTAAACTTAAATCCGCTTTGGTTAGATTTGCCGAGCTTAAATCCGTAGCAATTAAATTAGCTTTACTTAAATCAGTATTTTGTAAATTAATTCCGCTTAAATCAGCCCCCATTAAGTTGGCTTCGCACAGGTCCGGCTGAATATTAGGATTATTTGAACGCCAAATTTGCCAACGTTGAAATCCCCATTGTAATAAAGCTAAATGTTCTGGATTTGCCATATTTTTTATCGTATTTATTCGGGGTTAAAACTACCTAGTAATTATCTCATTACGAGGGTAGCAAAGCAATATCAAAGCCTTGTTAAACCGTTACCACCCGTAAATCCCGTGAATCTCTGCCACAAATATTCAAAAAATTGGTTCAAACTCGACTGCAACAGTTATAATTTATCAATGCCCTCGCGTCTATCTCACTTAAGCCCATGAGTAACCTTACAAACCCTCCAGGCGGCGGCGATCCCCCTGATCGCTTTAGAAATGTAGGAGAACAAATTCAGTCATTCTTCGATTTTGCCGAAAACAACCCTGATCGCGCTGTTCCTTTTTTCGTCAACATCTGGGAAACTCAAGCATCACTAACCACGCGGGCTTTAGCGCTACAAGGCTTAGGCGTGGCTGCAAAACACGATCGCGTTAAAGAGGCTTTTGCAGACTGGGATGTGCTAAAAGATATCGCCAAGGAAGTCAAGGGGAAGGGGGAAGTTAGCAACGATTTGACTCGGTGGGCTGCGGCTTCGGCGTTGGAGGCGATCGGATATTCTCAGCAGAGTTTAGAACATTTAGAAGGAGGGGGTTTCACTGAATCTCTTGATCGCATTCGCCGGGAAATACGCGATCGTAAGCTGATAGAAATTAACAGAATTCCACGCCTAAACACCAGAGGGGAAACAACCGCAGAATATGAAAGGCATCTTGAATTTTGGCTGTACGGGCCGGCTGATGAGTTATTAAATGATAATGATAGCTCTCTGAATTATCAGGATTTAATCGGGGATGTCATTTCTAAGTTACATGGGCGAGGAGTCTATTTGGGATTAATTTCACCTAATCGTATTGTACAAGGGGCCGCACTGCGACAAGCTAGGTTAATTTTCAAAGAATCTACTGAGATAGAAGACTATCTTTATGGGCTTTTGGAAGAGTTTTTGCTTGATTCCAACCATGAAATATCATTGAGAATTCATGCGGCTAAGATTATTAATACAGCCACAGATATAAACAGAAGGCTGAAAACCTTGAGTCAATTATTATTGGAAGAGAATAATCCACAATTGCATGAAGTGGTATTGCGTCAAGCTCAGTCAATATTTCAACAATCTGCTGAAACTGAAGAATCTCTCTATCAGCCTCTGGAAGAGTTTTTGCTTAATTCCAACCATGAAATATCATTGAGAATTCATGCGGCTGAGATTATTAATACAGCCACAGATATAAACAGAAGACTGAAAACATTGAGTCAATTGTTGTTGGAAGAGACAGAATTACGCAATACAGCAGTTAGACTTTTAAATCCTTATAAACAAGAGTTAGCGAGAGTTGAATCAGACGCTTATACGGTATTAGGGGCACTTAATTTTGAGTACAAGTTAGACAAACCTGAGCCAAAAGATTTAACTATCGCACAGATAGAGAATCGGATCTCATCAGCCAATCAGTATGAAAGCAAAATTTCAGAAATATTTATAAATGCTATGGCGCTAGCCGAATCATTGGCGAGGCGATACGGGCGATCAGATTCAGTGTTGAAACAATTTCTGCAAAATAAGCAGGATGAATACCTGTCAGATATTGTAAGTTGGGTATCAGTATTAAGAACTCAGAGATCCGATACCTTGGCATTGCAAAACAAAATTAAATCCTCTCAGTCATTGCTTGAACAAACCTTTTCCAAAATCACTAATATTGATCGTAACCTCTATCAAAAAATCAGAAGTTTACCTTATTCAGAAGCGATAGAGAGTAATGATTCTCAAAGTTACAACCAATATGAAAAATTATTAGTTGACTTGAAATTACTAAAAACTTGTCTGGTTTCTGAACTAAATAGCAAATCCGATGAACTACTTAGTAAAAGTAAAGAAATGGGAGGTGACACATCCTGGGCATTAATTTGGTGGGGTTTAGGGATAATTGCTGTGGGATGTTTTATAAATTTTCAAAATTTTCAAAGTCAAGGTTCTCGTTCCAATAGCTATACGACAACAGCATGGTATGCTAGTGGTTTTCCTAAGAATAGCTGTGGTAGTTCTTCAAGTCCTAATAATTGTTGGTATCCTGTTTTTATTAAATACAGTGATAACAACTGGAATACGGTTATATCAAATTATTGCGGTGATATTGGACAGGCACAAAGTCCAGAAAGAGCTAGGGAACTGGGTCAAATACAAGTAGCTTCATTTGGTGATTCTAACGAGGCTCAAGGGTTTGCTAACTATATGCAAGGTTGGGTTGGACAACAAAAGTGTTATTAAATTAGATTTTTAGAATAATCAGGAGGAATTTTTATCTATGGAATGGTTTTATCTTTTAGGTACTGTTTTAGCCAGCATTGGTATTGGTAGATTCATCATTGCCTTTCAACTCAAGAAAAAAGCAGAAACAATTAAACGTATTTCTGACAACTTATCTAATAACTGGAGAAAATAAATGTTTGATCGAAATTTTCCTATATGTTATCAACTTTACCCTCAAAGGAGTCATCAGGAAAACAGCCCAACTGAACACCGTAAAAACTTCCTACAAACCCAACAACAGCTAATAAGTTCTATTAGCCGCCTTGGTATTAACCTAACAATTTCCCTCCGCTACATCTATGACCCCAATCAATCCCCCAAACTCAAAACCTACCTCCTAATTAATCACCCCCACAACACCCAAACCGAAGAACATTCTGAACAAATTCTGAGCCTTCTCACCAAAGGTAAGTTAAGCCAATTCTTTACCCTCAACCATCAACCTAACCTTACCATTTTCCAACAATTAGACTGGGTGCAAGTGATTGGCGAAATTATCAAATATGAAGAATTTATCGCACCCCAAAATTACTACCTACCTCACCTTTTCGATGCCAATCAAACCAATGATATGTCAGCCGTCTGCGATGTCATCCACCGCTTAGACAGCAAACTCATTTTAGAAATCACCCTGCAAACCTATCACAACCCCAATCAAAAATCCTTGTGGGTAAATGCCATCAACCAAATGCTCGCTCAATTGGAGAAAGTCAACGCCAACACCAACGGAATTAAAGACAACATTCTCTCAGTAACTTCGGCACTTTACCAAAAATATCAACAGTCATATCCTAACAGCGACCTATTCCAATATAGCATCAAAGCCTTAGCAGAAAATCGGGCCGATGCTTTTCCCGTCCTCAACGCTCTTATTGATGAGGCTATCAAAGAAACACCTCACGGGAAACGATGCCGAATCATCCAAATTAGCCAAGATAAACCCGGATTTTATGAAAGTTTGGAAGCTACAAAAAATGTAGATATTTCCAGTAATATCGAATGGGAAGGCTGGGATAAAAACGATAGTCAACTGTTAATTAAGAATGCAATTCAGCCACAAAAAAAAGGATTAGGAAAATTCGGCGGTGATTCTGGTAGTCTTCCCGATAAACCATCATTTAACCATCAAAATCAACCACCCTTGATAGGTGGTATCAATTCAGAGCAAAATCAAAATTTACCGCAATTATATGATACTGTTTCAGATGGTTCGGCTTTAGCGAAATTGTCATCAACTCCCGCACCTTCTCGAATAGTTGATTTAAAGCCATTGCATCGGCTGGCGACGGCTCAAGAAATTAGCGGATTTTTCCGAATTGGTATTCCCAAAGAAATCCCTATTGAAAGTATGACAGAAAAATCCTTGCCCGTTGCTAATGCAGAAGACTTATTCAATTATTACCAAAGTCTTCTGGAACAGAATTACGATACTTACCGAGATAGCTATATCGTAGGCATTAATGACGAGGGAAATCCCGTAATATCAAGCTGGGCAGAAACACCTCATCGCTTAGTTGCTGGCGTACCAGGTGCAGGGAAAACTAACTTTCTGAATTGGGTAATTTTCCAGTTTCTATATGCCAGTCCCACCGGAAAAATTTATATCGCCGATTTTGCTGGAGCTGATTTTAATTTTTTGGCGAAGCACCTCAGGGATAACGTTAAAATTATCACAACCGTAGAAGAATGTCAAAAATTAGTTGAAATAATTCATACTGACGAGTATCAAAGACGCATCAATTTACTGACACAAGCGGAAGTTCAAAATATTCAACAGTTAAGAGAAGAAGGGGTTGAGATTCAGCGCACGCTTTGGATTATTGATGAAGCAGCAGACATAGCACTTGCGCCCAGTAAATTAAAAGAAACGATTCAGACGAGATTAATTGAGTATGCGCGTAAAGGGCGGAAATGTGGTCTTCATGTTATTTACTGCACTCAAAAACCATCAGCTGCCATAATAACACCACAGGTGCTTGACTCCTGCGAAGAGAAAGCAGTTTTCCGAGTAAGTTTAGCGGCAAGTGAAGCTGTTATAGAAAGTAGCCAAGCCGCTAAAATCTCAAAAGAATCTCGTGGCAGGGCGGTTTTAATGCTGGTTGGAGGTGATGATAATAATTTTGTAAATACTCCATATATTCAAGTTCCTGTGGGCAAAAAAGTCCTGGTAGAAGATACGCTATGGCGTTATCTAGTTACTAAATCGTAAAATGTTTTTATCTATGATCGAGGTATCTAAATGGGTGTCAAAGCTGAAATTGAAGAATTCCAATCCATGATTAACAGAATAGTAGAGTCTCTGGAAGAAGTTAGTAGCTCATCAGCAGCTATTCCTGAGACGGCAATGGATGAATTAAGCAACAAAATCTCAGGTTTATCGGAGGGCTGTGAAGAGGTATCTAGCGAACTCAGAACAGCGATAGAAATGCTTGAAGGAATTAAATCCCGTTGGGGTTAAGGAGTAGAATATGGGGACACTCAGAGACGAAATCGAACAATGGCGGAGTAAAGTCGCCCAACTACTAGAAGCGATGGAAGAAGTTAGTTCTTGCGCCGATCGACTCTCTGAGTGTTATGCTTCTGAGTTAGGGTGGCAGTTTTCCAGGCTGCTAGAAATGTGCGAGGAAAGCTTAAGTCAAGTTGAACGTTTAAGAGAGGAATTGGAAGAGATACAAAATAGGTGGGGTTTTGGTAAAATTAGGAATCAAAGTTTTTTACCTTCAATTATTCATCCAACAATTAAACTAGCAAATACAGCTATTAATGATCTTTCTATTCAAGATGCGATCGCCCAAACCAATAATATTTTTACCACGGCGATTCAATCAGGTATCCCAATATGGTTGGGACTTGAACTAGCTAACCTTCCAGGTGATGCTTGGATTTTATATGACAACCCCAATGCACAAGAAAGACTCACTGATTTAACCCAAAATCCTGCAAGTGACTATTATCAGCAAAAACCGGATAAAAAACTACAAGGAGATCAAGGAGAAGTAGCCTTATTAAAAATGCTGTTGGACTCTGATGATATAGAGAATCTTCAGTCTAGTTTGCAAATAAAACCAACATTATACTTTCAAAATAGCCAAGATTACCCTTGTAAACCAGATTTTTATCTAACATCTCACCGTTTAATTTGTGATGCTAAGGCTTATAAACCTAGTTCAATCTATTCGATTAAGAAAGCCTCTAATAAATATGTTAAATATCTTCAGGAAAATGGAGGAGGTGAGGTCAGATTTTATGTACCTAGAGATACTTATGTCAACTGTCAGGACAGACTCAAGCGACTTGAATCTCAAGAAAATGGGGTGAGTGTTACTATCCATCCTATGACAATTGATTATGAACCTATCCTTTGGAAAAAAGAATTAATTTATACTTATCTTAAGTCTTTGCTAAAGTTTAAGTAAATTCTTGAGCATAGAAAAAAACAAAAATGGTGAATAACGGGACTAACCAAACCCCTGAGCAAAATTCGGCTAATTGTGGCAGTATTGATGAATCAGAAAGAGCTTTTGGTGCAGCAGAAAGAGCGATCGCGGAATTTCTCGAAAGAGAGGGAAAAAATGTTAAAGCCTTAGCAGAAAAAACCGATGGAGGTAGAAATCCCGATGCTGAGGTAGATGGAAAACCTACTGAATTTAAAAGTCTGGATGTCGGTGCTACAAGCGCAACAGTAAAAAATCAGATTAACAACTCAATTAGACGAGGGGGACAAGCTAGGGATATAATTATAGATGCTAGGACATCTGGGTTGATAGAGGCTGAGGCTGAACGAGGTTTGCAGAGGGCAAAAAATATTACACGCGGAAAAATTGATCGCGTCCGAATTATTGGTGATAGCTATGACATCACTTTTACTGAGTTTCAATAAAGGAGGTTTTTATGTCTCGCACACTAGATATTTTTGTAGACTTTCCCCAGGAGATCGACCATTTAATCAAAGAATTAGAGTTGATATTGGCTCTAAAATTCGAGCTTGTTTCTGATGGTACTGACAACTGGTATGAGTTTCGTAACTCAACCATCACTCTTACTATAGGAAAGCATGATTTTGAAAACGATCAAGATATCAAATTTGAAGAATACCCTTATAACCTATCAATCAGATCACTGAACATCTCCACTGAATTTTACAGGCAAAATTGGTGTAATGATTTTGCTAGTTATGTTTTCCAAAAGTTGAAAGCTACAGAAAGGTATCGTTTAATGCTCGTGGATGACTTACAAGTGCAATTAGAGAAGTTTGTTCCCGTGGTGAAGGTTTGATCAAACATCACGGTACAGGCAAGTGCACCAAATCAAAGGGAATATTAATTTAAGCGATATTTGCCTTATTTTTCTCCTATTTATTCGGGATTAAAACTACCTCCATAAGCTCGTCCCGATACATTTTCAATCGCTTCTAAAGCCGCCTTTGAACCCACCATGATATCCCGTTCTTCTCCTCCTAAATATAGCCGTCCAAAACTCCCAACGGCCGTCACTTGCAGAATATTAATTAAAGAGGCTTTTTCCGCTTCATTAGCTGCTAAAGCCGCATAAGCTGCGGGTTGAACTTCCAAAATATATAAACTTTGGCCCCCTAAAATTAATTGCCCTCGACGGTTACGATTAATTAATTGAGCTTGATGGGGGTCAAGGTTACGAATAATTTGACTAGACATAATTTGAGGTTTGATCCGATCGCTTTCTTGCAATCCTAAAAACTCTAAAATTGCCCGTCCGGCGGCAATCGTATCCCCTTGACGGCTCGAATGAATTTCCAAAAGACCATAAAGCCGCTCAATAAACAACACCCCCGGACGCACAGAAGTGGCTTTTAAAGCAATATCCGTAATCCGGTTAATTTCAATCCCCGGGGAGACTTCAATCCACAAAGAGGAGTCACCGGGTAAAGGTAAAAACCCCAGGGACACCGTACCAATATAGGCCGCGTGTTGCCGTTGAAGGTTATCTAAATAGACGTAACTGCGTAATTCTATACCCATTATCAGTAATTAGGGAACACCGGAACACCGGAATGAGGAATAGTCAACCGTAAACTGTTAACAAACTATGAGTATTGTTGCATTATTTGGGGCGATCGCAACGGGATTACTTTCTAGGTGAATTGGTTTAGCAGTTGATATCAAAAGATTCTGTCCTGAGTCATGGAATTATCTCGAAGGTTCAGGTAATGCTACAATCACTCTAACAGGTCAGGGTAACAAACCTGTCTAAACACCCCAATAACCGAACAAAACGATATAATTTCGCCCATCATACCCCCTTGTGTTTAGACTGGGATGCTTTGTATGAATTCAGAAGAAACTCAAATCCGAGATCAAAACCCCAAAGATGGGGCCAATTCGTCATCAACGCTACCTTTTAATTCTTCGGTTGGAGAAACCGGAGAGAAATCGATTAATATGAATCCTTCACCGATCGCTGACCCTTGGGAGTCCAACGAACTCCAAAATTATGAACCTGGATCAAATCCCCCAACCTCACCGAGTTTGTCCGAACGTCTGATCTCCGAACCCCTCGAAGAAGTCACCACCCAGTTAGACCAACGGGTGAAACGATTACAGATTCAAGAACAGGAACTACAAAAAAGAATTGCCGCCTTACAAGCAACCAATGATCGCATCCAACAGGAACAACTGGTATTAACCCAGTCCATGGGAAAATTAATCTCCTCCGCCTTAGATCAGTTAGAACAACGCAAGCAAAGCTTACAAATCGAAATCGAAAAACTCGAACGCCGTCGCGATCGCATCCAAAAAGAAATGCGCACCTCCTTCGCCGGAGTCTCCCAGGAACTGGCCATCCGAGTCCAGGGATTTAAGGATTACTTAGTCGGAAGTTTACAGGATTTAGTCGCCACCACCGAACAATTAGAACTGATACCGGAAAACCCCCCCGAACCCCCAATCCCAGCCCCAAGAGAGGGGACAAAGGTGGTCATCCCCGTGGAAAATCCCCAAAATACGGCAAGTCCACAATTTTCAGAACAGGGTTTCACCGAACAAACCCAGAAAATTCGCCAACTCCTCGATCAATATCGCAGTGCCCCCGACTATTATGGCCCGCCTTGGCAACTGCGCCGTACCTTTGAACCCATCCACGCCAAACGGGTTTCCAATTGGTTTTTTAACCAGGGAGGACGGGGAGCCCTACGCACCATGGGCAGTCGTTTACAAAATATATTAGTTGCCTCTGCCACGATTTCTATATTGAGAAATATCTATGGAAACCGCTTGAGAACCCTGGTTTTAGCCAATAGTCCCGAACGGTTGGGGGAATGGCGCCGCGGTCTACAGGATTGTTTAGGGATTGACCGTCGAGACTTTGGCCCAGAACAGGGAATTGTTTTATTTGAAGAAGCGGAAGTCCTCTCTCAAAAAGCCGATCGCTTGGTGAAAGAGGGACGCTTACCCTTGATCATTATTGATGATATGGAAGATAGAATCAGTCTATCTTTACTACAATTTCCCCTATGGTTGGCGCTGGCCCCCGACCCCCAAACTCAACAAGCACCTACTGAACGATTTTAACAACTTCAGCACCTTTAAAATAACGGTCTTTTAAACATGATTGAATGGTTATTCATTAATACTGGATTATTAGTAACGGCCTATTTCTTGGGTTCCATACCCACGGGATACGCCATCGGACGCTGGTTTTATGGGGTTGATATGCTGGCTGAGGGTTCCGGTTCCACGGGGGCAACAAATATATTGCGAACCCTGGGAAAATTCCCGGCTTTACTGGTTTTATTGATTGATATTTTAAAAGGAACCTTAGCGGTTATTCTGGTTTTTGGAGTTTATTCCCTCTCTTTTACCTCCGAAATCGCTACCAATGCCGGAATCCAAAATCCTGATATATTGCAATATTGGATAGCCATTCTAGCTGGATTAATTGTAATTATTGGTCATACAAAATCTATTTGGATCGGGTGGAAAGGAGGAAAATCCGTGGCGTCTAGTCTGGGAATTTTATTCGCCTTAGATTGGAAATTAGCCCTAGCAACCCTAGGAATTTTTGCCCTGGTTTTAGCCCTATCTCGAATTGTTTCCTTGAGTTCAATTTCCGGGGCGATGGGAATTGCCATTTTAATGATTATAACTGGGGAACCTCTGGCCTATCAAATCTTTGCGATCGCCGGGGGAATTTACGTCATCTGGCGACACCGCACTAATATTGATCGAATTCTCAAAGGGACAGAACCAAAATTAGGCGAGAAATTAACTACCCAAATCCAATAATTATTGGTTAAAATCAAGTCAATCACCCTTGCTAATTAATGGGATTAGGTGCGAATCGTTGATTTTGATATCAGGGACAATGACTATGGCATCTCTATCTCGTCGTCTATTAGGATTCAATAAAAAAGCACCTAAACTATCCCTACGGGTGGTTTTTGTCGTTCCTTTTCTGCTCCAGATTTTTGCATCCGTCGGACTAACGGGATGGTTGTCTTTTAGAAATGGTTCGATCGCCGTTAATGATTTAGCAACTCAATTAAGAATTGAATTAAGCAACCGCATCCAACAGGAACTCAATACCTATTTAGAAACCCCCCATATTATTAATCAAATTAATGTTGATACTCTGAGAATGGGATTAATTAGTGTTGATAATGTTCCTCAGATGGAAAAATATCTCTGGAATCAATTAAAACAATTTAAAACCGCGAGTTATATTGGGATTGGATTACAAAATGGTTATTATGTAGGGGCTAATCGCAATGATGATGGTACGATAGAATTTGATATTGTAGATAAAAGCACCGCCGGAAAGTTTCATAAATGGTTAACTAATGATCAGGGCGATCGCAATGAATTATTAAGTGTTAGAGATAATTATGACCCCAGAGTTCGTCCTTGGTATGAAGCGGGGGTCAAAGCTGGAAAACCCGTTTGGAGTGAAATTTATGCCTATTTTGGATCTAAAGTTTTAGTGATTTCCGCCAACCAACCAATTTATAATCGCAATAAACAACTATTAGGTGTAGCCAGTACCGATTTAACATTAGAAAGGATTAGTCAATTTCTGAATCGTTTAAAAATTGGCAAAACTGGACAAACTTTTGTCCTAGAAAGAAATGGATATTTAGTCGCTACATCAACCTTAGAAGAAACCTTTATTGTTCACGAGAAACAGAAGGAAACCGAACGAATTAAAGGAATTAAAAGTAGTGATATTTTAACTCAAGCTACCTCCAGTTATTTACTGAAATATTTTGGCAGTTTAGAGCAGATTAAAACCTCAACTCAACTGACCTTTGAGATTAATGGAAAACAACAATATTTACAAGTCACTCCCCTATCTGATCAACGGGGAATTAATTGGTTAATTATCGTTGTCGTACCGGAATCGGATTTCATGGCGGAAATTCATGCTAATACTCAAACGACTATTTTATTATGTATTGTGGCGTTATTAGTAGCTACCTTATGTGGCATTTTTACCGCCCGTTGGATTAGTACCCCAATTTTACGCCTGAGTCAAGCCAGTCAAGCGATCGCCAGTGGAGAATTAGAACAAACAATCCCGGTGGAACCAATTAAAGAATTAGGAATTTTAGCCACTTCTTTTAATACTATGACCCAACAGTTAAAAGCCTCTTTTAATGAGTTGGAAAAAACTAATGCTGAATTAGAACAACGAGTCGAAGAACGCACCGCCGATTTAAGATTAGAAAAAGAAAGATCGGAACAATTGTTATTAAATATTTTACCAGAAGTTATTGCCAATCAACTCAAACATGATAATAAAGCGATCGCTTCGGCGATAGAAGAAGTGACTATTTTATTTGCCGATGTGGTAGGATTTACTCCCCTATCTTCCCAAATTCCCCCGATAGAATTAGTTAGTGTTCTAAATGAAATGTTTTCGATTTTTGACCATCTAGCAGAAAAACATGGCTTAGAAAAAATTAAAACCATTGGTGATGCTTATATGGTGGTTGGAGGTTTGCCTTTACCCAAAGCTAATCATGCAGAAGCGATCGCCGATATGGCCCTAGGAATGCAAGCCGCCATGGCTGAATTTAAAGTACCTTTAGAAAGATTTAATATCGACTCTCAATTTCAAATTAGAATTGGAATTAATACCGGATCTGTGGTAGCTGGAGTCATCGGAATTAAGAAGTTTATTTATGATTTGTGGGGGGATGCAGTTAATATTGCTTCCCGGATGGAATCTTCCGGTGACCCCGGACGAATTCAAGTTACAGAAGCAACTTATCATAGAATTAAAGATCAATATAACTTTGAAAAACGGGGGATAATTTCTATTAAAGGGAAAGGCGAAATGACCACCTACTGGTTGACAGGTAAAAAAACCTATATTTACCCTTTGTAATCAGGAGGTTTGAGAGAAAGTAAAACTACGATTAATCAAGGGGAACACAACTAAAATTAAATTTATCTTAATAATTGGGTTTGAGCTACCGATCAGGGATGATAATTAAACCAGAGTTAGTGATAGTTTTAAGTCCCTACTTTAGCCCCAAAATTAAGGTAAAAACATGAGAACATGGAGTGAGTCTTTAAAAATTGGTATAGCCTTATTAGACTGTCAACATGAACAATTATTAGATCAAATGGATGAGTTATTAGTCGCGATGGAAAATAACAAAGGCGATCAAGAACTTCGATCAATTATGGGATTTCTGAAAATGTATACTAATAATCACTTTAATTATGAAGAATCTTGCCTGGATCACTATAAATGTCCTAGGGCTTGCAACAATAAAAAAGCCCATACTAATTTTTTAAATACCTTGCAAGATATTAATAGTAAAATCGAGCAAAAGTACCCTTTACATTTAATTCGGATTCAAGTTAAGCGAGAGTTATTAGATTGGTTTGTTAACCATATTCAAAGTATTGATACTCAGCTTAAATCCTATATTGCTACAAAATAAAATGATTTAGCCTCCCCTACTCCCCTACTCCCCTACTCCCCGGTGCTCTCCGGTGCTACCATGAAATTTATAGTAAATGCAGGTATTTAAGAAATATGCACCTAAGTGAAATTACTCATCCTAATCAACTGCATGGCTTGTCGATCCACCAACTCGAACAAATTGGCCGCCAGATCCGGGAAAAACACCTAGAAACCGTTGCCGCCACTGGAGGACATTTAGGGCCAGGTTTAGGGGTTGTGGAACTAACATTAGGTTTATATCAAACCCTCGACTTAGATCGAGATAAAGTGATTTGGGATGTGGGACATCAGGCCTATCCCCATAAATTAATCACCGGACGTTATCAAAATTTCCATACTTTAAGGCAAAAAGACGGTGTTGCCGGCTATTTAAAACGCGGTGAAAACAAATTTGATCATTTTGGGGCTGGACACGCTTCTACCAGTATTTCTGCGGGCTTAGGAATGGCGATCGCCCGAGATCTGAAAGGCGAAAATTTCAAAGTTGTTGCCATTATTGGGGATGGAGCCTTAACCGGAGGCATGGCCCTAGAAGCCATTAACCACGCCGGACATTTACCTAATACTAATTTAATGGTAGTTCTCAACGATAACGAGATGTCAATTTCTCCCAATGTGGGGGCAATTTCTCGGTATTTGAATAAAATGCGTTTGTCTGCTCCCGTTCAGTTTTTAACCGATAATTTAGAAGAACAATTCAAGCATTTACCCTTTGTGGGAGAAGCCCTCACCCCAGAAATGGAACGGATGAAAGAGGGAATGAAACGGTTAGCAGTTTCCAAAGTGGGGGCGGTGTTTGAAGAATTAGGATTTACCTATGTCGGGCCCGTCGATGGTCATGATTTACAAGAATTAATTAATACTTTTCAACAAGCCCATAAAATCACCGGGCCTGTGTTAGTTCATGTCGCCACGGTCAAGGGAAAAGGTTATGCGATCGCCGAGAAAGATCAAGTCGGTTATCATGCTCAAAACCCCTTTAATTTAGCTACAGGAAAAGCGGTTCCAGCGAGTAAACCCAAACCTCCTAGTTATTCTAAAGTCTTTGGTGAAACCTTAGTTAAATTGAGTGAAAATGACCCTAGAATTCTGGGAATTACCGCCGCCATGGCAACGGGAACCGGGTTAGATATTCTCCAGAAAAAACTCCCCCAACAATATATTGATGTCGGTATTGCTGAACAACACGCCGTTACCATGGCTGCGGGTTTAGCCACCGAAGGAATGCGTCCGGTTGTCGCGATTTATTCTACCTTTATACAACGGGCTTATGATCAAATTATCCACGATGTTTGTATTCAAAAACTCCCGGTTTTCTTCTGTTTAGATCGGGCGGGAATTGTTGGGGTAGACGGCCCCACTCACCAGGGAATGTATGATATTGCCTATCTCCGATGTTTGCCCAATTTGATAATTATGGCTCCCAAAGATGAAGCCGAATTACAACGGATGTTAGTCACCGGAATTGAGCACACAGACGGCCCTATTGCTATGCGTTATCCTCGCGGATCGGGTTTAGGCGTTCCCTTAATGGAAGAAGGTTGGGAACCTTTACCCATCGGCAAAGGAGAGATTTTAAGGCATGGGGATGATCTGCTATTAATGGGTTATGGCAGTATGGTGAATATGTCTATGCAAGTAGCAGAAATTCTCAGTGAACATGGCATTGAAGCTACTGTAATTAATCCCCGTTTTGTTAAACCCTTGGATACAGAATTAATTTTGCCTTTAGCTAAACAAATTGCTAAAGTCGTAACGATAGAAGAAGGCTGTTTAATGGGTGGTTTTGGTTCGGCTGTTGCGGAAGCATTATTAGACAATGATGTTGTGATTCCCGTCAAGCGTTTTGGGGTTCCTGATATTTTAGTCGATCATGCCGAACCCAAGGAATCTTTTGCCGATTTGGGTTTAACCAGTTCTCAAATTGCTGAACAAATTCGGGAAGCCTTTTTTGTGCAGAAAAAACAACCCTCTAAAGTTAGTTAATTTTTCTAAATTTTGAGAGAGAAACCCAGTTTCTGAGTAAAAATTAAATTGCGAAAGCTACTGTTTTTACTTGGAACTGGGTTTCAAATATAACAGTTATACAAAGATTAAGCCTAATTTAACCACAAAGACACAAAGAATTTATAAACACGCTCTATTAGGACAAAATTAGGAGAAGATATTTTACTGGGATTTATCTTGGATTTAACTGAAGTTTGGAATTAACAAAAATAGCGAGTTAGGGAGGCTGAAATGGTTGTTACTTTGCAATTACAACAAATTGATATTCAACCCGGACAACATCTAACTTTGCGTCAGGTGAGTTGGAAGGAATTTGAAGCCATTTTAGAGGAAATGGGAGAACATCGCGCTTCACGGGTCGCTTATTATCAAGGAGTGTTAGAAATTTGGATGCCATTACCAGAACATGAAACAAAAAAAGAACTAATTAGCGATTTTGTAAAAATTCTATTAGATGAATTAGAGTTAGATTCACAAACTTTTGGATCGACAACTTTTAATCGACAAGACATGACAGCAGGGATCGAACCAGATAACTGTTTTTATATTCAAAATGCTGCTTTAATGATCGGAAACCAAAGGGTTAATTTATCTGTTGATCCTCCTCCTGATTTAGCTATTGAAGTTGATGTTACCTCAAAAAACCAACTTGATGCTTATTTAACATTAGGTGTACCTGAACTATGGATTTATACCGAGGGAAAACTACAAATTTTTGTTTTACAACAAGGAGAATATTTGTCAACAGAAACTAGCCCGATCTTTGGAAATTTGCCAGTTGTAGGCGGGATTTTACAGTTTTTACAGGAAAGTGAAATTATCGGAGATAGTGCCGCACGGCGAGGATTTCGGCAGTGGGTGTGATATGCCTCCGGCACGCTTCGCGATCGCAATTCAATCTTTAATTAATAAAGAAATTGATTGATTACTTTCATTAACTATACTAACTTCTTATGATTAGGACAAGTTGGCGGTTTGGAATCAAATCTCAATAGTAGGGTGCGGCTATCAAAGCGCACGCACCACTTATAACTGCCATAAATTATCTAATCTATATACTATCAAGTTCGTCATGGGGTCAGAAACCGGGTTTCTTAATTGAGCTTTTTATTAGTAACAAAGGTTAGGGTAGAAACCCGGTTTCTTGGTATTCATTTCAAACTGCGATCACTTACAATAATATAGATTGACTCACCTCTAAAATTCTTATGTGGACACCGGGCTATCAGTTGCGTCAACGTCCCTATGTTATTGAAACAACTCTGGGACAAGGGGGTTTTGGGATCACCTACAAAGCCAAACATTTACAATTAGATCATCAAGTTGTTCTGAAAACTCCTAATGCGGGTCTACAAAATGACCCCGAATATCCTAAATATGTTCAACGCTTTATTCAAGAAGGTCAAACCTTAGCCAGACTTTGCCAAAATTCCCATCCCCATATTGTCCGAGTTAGTGATTTATTTGAAGAAAATGGGCTTCACTGCTTAGTGATGGATTTAATTGTGGGGCAGAGTTTATGGGAATTTGTGCAAACAAAGGGTCGGTTATCGGAAGCAGAAGCGATTAATATTATTCGTCAAATTGCTGATGCTTTGGTTATGATTCATAACGCTGGAATTATTCACCGAGACGCCCATCCGGGGAATATTATGTTAAGAAATAATACCTCGGCGGTGTTAATTGATTTTGGACTAGCTGCGGAAATTATGCCCAGGGTGATGAGTTCAAAACATCCGGCTAATTTAAACTTTGCCCCCTATGAACAATTCCTAGAAGGCAGTGGGAAACCAACGGTTGATGTTTATTGTTTAGCGGCTTCTTTATATTATGCCATTACGGGACAATTACCAACCCAGGCTTTAACTCGCAAGTTGAAAAATCAAGCATTAATTCCGCCTAATAAAATTGTTAGAATTAGTGATAAAATTAATGAAGCTATTTTGAAAGGCTTAGGGTTAGAACCAGAAAAACGTCCTCAAACGATGGCGGAGTTTTTGAGATTATTAGATATTCGACCCCAACCTATTGTGGAAATCTTACAACCCCCGAGAGCTAGATCGATCGATGAAATCGAACCCCCGCCTGTGGACAATTTCTGGATCGATGAAATCGAACCCCCTCCTTCCGACAAGTTCTAGCGGTGACGGGGGGGTTCTCTATTTCTCTCGCGTCGAGACTTGTAGACTGTAACATATAAGGCTTACAGATTTTCGTAAAGATTTATGATATCAATTGAATGTAAGGGCGGGTTCGCAGGGATTTTTGTTAATAATAATTAACCTAAATAAACCCGCCCAACCCCATAATAGGAATCAATATCAACCCGGTTTTATTAATATTAAATTTTGGTGGGGTGGGGGTCAGAAACCGGGTTTCTTAAATGATCTTTCTGTTAGTAGCAAAAGTTAACGCAGAAACCCGGTTTCTTGCAGGTGTGGGTGGGTTCAGAAACCGGGTTTCTTAAATGATCTTTCTGTTAGTAGCAAAAGTTAACGCAGAAACCCGGTTTCTTGCAGGTGTGGGTGGGGTCAGAAACCGGGTTTCTTAATTGAGCTTTCTATTAGTAGCAAAGGTTAACGCAGAAACCCGGTTTCTTGCAGGTGTGGGTGGTAAACATAATTTATTTGTAATTGTTTTTAATTTCAAATAATGTCTGATAATTTCCAATTTACTGGAAACCAGCTTAAAATTAACTTGATGCACTGGTATAGAATTTTAAGGCAAATTCCCAAAATTTAGCCGAAATTAATAATAATCCCAGGGCTAATAATCCCGAACCTATCACCCAGGATATTTCAGTTTTTCCTAGAATTGATTCGGCTGGAATAGTTGTTAAAAATGCAACGGGAACAATAAAGGTAAAAAAGAAGCGATAGGCGATGGGATAGGCTACCATGGGATATCTTCCCGCTTCTAATAATCCCCGTAATACTTCCGTAACATTATAAATTTTAACAAACCAAATACTGGTAGCTCCCAAAATAAACCAGATACTATATAAACTGATCATTCCAAAGGATAGAGGTAATAAACTGGCTAAATAATCTCTCCAGGTTAGTCCGAGTTTACTCCCTTGATAAGCCACCATTGAACAGCCAAAAATCAGGTCAGGTATGCCCCAAGGGGAAACCATCCGAGTCGATAGCCAAAATTGACTACTCAGGGGTTTAAGTAATACAAAATCCAAGGTTCCTTCCTGAACATGGGTGACAATTCTGTTTAAATTTGGAATTAATATTGTGGTGGAAAATCCTTGTAATATTGTAAATATTCCCAGAACAATTAAGACTTCTTCCCAACTCCATCCTTCAAAAGTATAGCCCGTTCTATAAAATAAAAATAGGCTAAAAATACTGCCTATTAAACTTCCTAAACTGGTGAGAGCAGAAATTAGAAAGTTAATTCGATATTCCAGTTCGGCTGCGATCGCAGTTTCCCAAAATAATATTAAAATCTCAAAATAGCGTTGCATCTTTTCCTAATCCTATTAAAAAACCTGATTTCTGAACCAGAAATCAGGTTAGGGATGAATAAAAAACTAAAACTAAACTCCGTTAAAACTATTTAATCGAGACTTTAGCACCAGATTCTTCAAGTTTTTTCTTAGTGGCTTCAGCATCATCTTTATTAGTAGCTTCTTTAACCGCTTTGGGGGCTGCTTCAACTAAATCTTTAGCTTCTTTCAGACCTAAACCAGTCAGTTCACGCACCACTTTCAGAATGGCAATTTTCTTATCAGCAGGGAATTCTTCCAAGATGACATCGAATTCAGTTTTTTCTTCAACTTCTTCCACAGGGGCTGCCGCACCAGGAGCCACCATAGCAACACCCACAGGAGCCGCGGCGCTCACACCAAAAGCTTCTTCAATTTGTTTAACTAATTCAGATGCTTCTAACAGGGTTAAAGACTTCAGTTGTTCCAGAATTTGATCAGTAGTTGCAGACATTTGTTAAACTCCTAGACAATGTAACGGTTTGTGTTTGAGACTCGTGGGCCAAGCATTCCCAGAAACTATGCAGCTTCGTCGTTTGAGCCATCTTGATCTTTTTCGACATAGGCGTTGAGTGCCCGCGCCAAAGACCCCGGAACCTCGTTGATACCAACGGCCAGTTGGGTCGCCACACCATTGATAGCACCCGCAATTTGAGCCATAAGTTGCTCTCTGGAGGGCAAATCTCCTAATGCCTTGACGTCACTGTCACTCAGCAGTCTGCCTTCCATGACGCCGCCGCGAACTTCTGTTTTTTTAGAAGCCTTTTGGAACGCTTGGTAGGCTTTGATGGCGCTACCGAAGTCTTCCTTGACTAATAAAAAGGCGTTAGAACCCTTGAGCAACTCATTCAACGGCTCCCAGTTGGTTTGACCGGCAATGGCAATTCGCATTAAGGTGTTTTTTGTCACCTTGCAAACACTGCCTGAAGGACGCAACTGTTGCCGTAAATTGGTGATTTCCGCAACGGATAGACCGTTATAGTCAATCACAATCGCCAGTTGTGAACCTTTAAGGGTTTCCTTAAGTTCAGCAACAATTTCTTGTTTATTTTCTAGGGTTCTTCCCATTCTTGTTGAACCTCCTGGTAGCATTGCAGTCCATTTTCATCCCCTCAAAGGGACGGAATGACCCACAACGGTTGACTCCTGACCCGATTAAACAGCAGCGATTTCGCCATAAAAAACCTCGGTTCTTCCACCGAGGTCAAGACTTAAAACTTAAACATAAATCATCAACACAGACAGATTAATAAGGTCTGTAACCTGATTGTTTAGCTTTAAACTTATTGAACCTCGGCAGGAAATTAAGCGTTTCGCCCCTGCTGTCTGCGGTGAGTTAGTCGTTTATTGGTTTAAATATGCAGCTTTATATCATTGCATATTTGCTGGGATTTGTCAACCCCCAATTCCGACTAGATCACCGGAGAAATCAGCACACCCTAAGCAAATCAATCCTCAAGGCTGGCTGAAATCCCCAGATTAAACTAGGTCTGCAATTTTCAGTTCTCGCAGCGCCGTAATATCCACTTCAATCGACGGCCCCATAGTAGACGCGACAAACACACTACGCCAGTAACGACCCTTAGCCCCAGAAGGACGGTTGCGGTCAATACACTCTTGCAGAGTGGATAGGTTAATCAGTAAATCCGTGGGGGGGAATGCGGTTTTTCCGAACATAACGTGAACGATACCCGTGCGATCGGCCCGGAATTCTAACTTCCCAGCTTTGAATTCCGCGATCGCCTGTGTCACATCCGTCGTCACCGTTCCCCCTTTGGGAGAAGGCATTAAGCCCTTCGGCCCTAACAAACGGCCCAGTTTTGCCACTTGGGGCATCATATCCGGTGTGGCAATTAAGCAATCAAAATCCAGCATTCCCTTCTGGATATCATTAATTAAATCTTCAGATCCCACAATATCAGCCCCGGCTGCTTGAGCTTCGGTGACTTTTTCCCCCTTGGCTAACACCGCCACCCGGATCACCTGACCCGTACCTTTGGGTAAGCTCACCGTTGTCCGTAGTTGTTGATCAGTATATTTGGGGTCAATACCTAAACGAATATGGGCTTCAGCCGATTCCGGAAACTTAGCTGTAGCGGTTTCCTTCAACAGATTAATCGCCTCTAAAGGTTCGTAAGGTCGGTCTTCAACCTTTTTTCTAAGTTCTCGTAATCGACGGGATTCTTTTCTTGCCATTCTATTTTATCTCTCCTGGGGTGGTAACGAAGATGTACTTCTCCCCCAATAAAGGGTTAACTAAAATTTCTTGAAATTCTTACGGACTTCAATGATTCATCGCCATGGAGCCCCAGATTGGGATCGATCACTGTTTGGGTGCAGTTATCGGTCACAAATAGGCTTAATCAACAATGGTTACACCCATATTGCGGGCGGTTCCGGCCACGATTTTCATGGCGGCTTCCACATCATTGGCATTTAAGTCGGGCATTTTAGTTTCCGCAATTTCTCGTAACTGAGCTTGCGTAATTTTGCCGACTTTCTTGCGGTTGGGTTCCCCCGATCCCCGTTCAACCCCAGCAGCTTTACGGATTAACACCGAAGCTGGAGGAGTTTTGAGAATAAAGGTGAAACTCCGATCCTCAAAAACCGATATTTCTACCGGAACTACAAGACCTGCCTTATCTGCGGTTCTAGCGTTATACTCTTTGCAAAACGCCATAATATTCACCCCATGTTGACCCAGGGCTGGGCCGATTGGGGGCGCTGGGTTGGCTTTGCCCGCAGTAATTGCCAACTTAATAACTGCTACAACTTTTTTTGCCATTCCTTAGCCTTGTTTTTCAACCTGATTAAACTCTAATTCTACCGGGGTATCCCGTCCAAAAATCGAAAGCAAAGCTTTCAGCTTACTCCGTTCTGGACTGACTTCAATCACATCCCCTTCAAAGTCTTTAAAAGGCCCTGAAAGTACGATGATATGATCCCCAATCGCCATTGCTGCTTTGACAATCGGTTCCTGTTGTTGCGCTTGTCTGAAGATTCGTTCCACTTCAGCATTGCTCAAGGGCAGAGGTTTAACATGACCTCGACCCCGACCCGAATGCCGTTTTTGTTCCGCCCCAACGAAGTTGATAACGTGCGGTGTGTTCTTGACCACCTGCCAAGCTTCATCGTCAATTTCCCAGTGATTGAGTTCGTTATTCCATTTCAGTCTCATCTGGATGAGCACATAACCTGGAAACACTTTCTCCTCACCGTGCTGACGACTGCCATCTTTTCGCAGTTTAATCATTGGGGTGTGGGGGATTTCCACCTTCAAAATCCGTTCTGCAACATCCAGGGTTTGTACCCGTTGTTCCAAGTTCGCTTTGACTCTTTTTTCACAGCCAGAAGCCACCTGAACAGCATACCAACGCCGCTCTCCGGGTGAAAACTCCTGGGAACGTTCGTCCGTATCCGCCATGAGGTCTGAATGTTTTGATTCGTCTGATGTAAAAGTCATCCGAAGATTTGCCCCGACGCCCAACGAAGGAAGTTGTCTGCTAAATAGATCAAGCTGGCCGAGAGAGTGACCATTAACAATACCCCTGCCGACTCACTCAGCAGTTGCTGTCGGCCAGGCCAGACCACTTTGTCCAATTCCTCTTTTGTTTCTTTGAGGAACGTAGAAGCGTTAAAGCCAGAAGTCGTATTTTCAACTGCAACTTCTTCTTTCTTGTTGACCACCATGAACTCCCCTTGCGATCTTACAGTATCTGATCATGATCTTAGCTGCTAAGGGTCACACATCCGCCCCAACTTTTTAAGGTATTATACTGAATCCCCCAGACAATGTCCCGATTTGTTGCTTTTCGGAACAATGCCCAGACGAAGAAAATCTTGCATCTGGGCATTAGAGGTATCCAGCGCGCCCTGGAGGACTTGAACCCCCGACATCAGGTTTTGGAGACCTGCGTTCTACCAACTGAACTAAGAGCGCATAGCGGAGTGGCTGATCTTTTACCTGATTTAGCTTAACACAACTTAGACAATTTAGTTAAACTTTTTTTGATGATCACGAGGGGAATCATGGAATATCCGGTCTTACCCAAGTTACAGACTCCGATCAAACCGTTGTTTAACCCGAGTGGCCTTACCAATCCGATCGCGGAGATAGAACAGTTTAGCCCGACGGACTTTACCCCGACGGATGACTTTAATATTCGCAATTCTCGGAGAATGGATTAGGAAAACTCTCTCAACCCCCACTCCTTGAAAAATCTTCCGCACGGTGATCGTGGCGTTAATCGAGCCATGACGTTTAGCAATCACCACCCCTTCATAGGGCTGAATCCGTTCTTTCCCGCCTTCTTGAATTTTTACCCCGACTCTGATCGTATCACCGACATAAATATCGGGAAGATCGGGTTTATTCAGTTGCTGTCGGAGGCTTTCAATTTCTTCCGTTTCAATAGAACGGATAATTTCTCCCGCTTTCATGATAATTTTCCCAAACTCACAAGATCCTACTATAGATCAAAAAGGACTGTAAAATCCATAGCATTCACCGGGATTCACCAAGATGTTAGACCAATCCATGACCGTCTTCGTTGAAATTGTCTTGCTGTGCGGGTTAGCCTTCTATGTTGCCTGTAATCTAGGGGCTAATGATGTAGCAAACTCCATGGGGACATCCGTGGGTTCCAAGGCCTTGACCCTGAAACAAGCAATTATTGTCGCCGGGATTTTAGAATTTACCGGGGCGGTCTTTTTTGGAGAGCGAGTCTCTAAAACCTTAGCTACGGGGGTGGTTAACCCGGAAGTTTTTAGCTCCACCCCTGAAGTCTTTGTGATCGGGATGGTATCGGTATTGCTTTCGGCGGGAGTCTGGTTACAAATTGCCACCCGTCAGGGATTACCCGTATCTTCATCCCATGCGGTGGTAGGAGCGATCGCCGGATTTAGTTGCATTGCTGCTGGAGTCAAGGCGGTTAACTGGCAGACGATCGGTTTAATTTCCTTGAGTTGGTTAATCACCCCGGTGATTAGTGGTTTAATTTCAGCCCTATTCTATAAGCTGATCAAATATTGGATTTTAGACCAACCCAATCCCCATCGCCAAATTCAAGAATGGATTCCCTGGTTAAGTAGTATTTTAATCGGAATTTTTGGGGTGATTGTTTTCCCAATTTTCAGTGCGCCGTTGCAGAATATCTTAACCCAATGGGATTGGACATTACCTGTCCATGATATTCCCTTAGCCCTGGGTGGTATGGTGGCGATCAGTTTAACTTTAGTGAGTTGGCGACAATTGGAGCAACAGCCAAACCCGTCTATTTCCGAGCCCACACCGGAAAAATTCCCCGGTATCGAAAAACAACTAGCGGGGTTTCAGGTGATTAGTGCCTGTTTTGTGGCTTTTGCCCACGGGTCAAATGATGTCGGAAATACGGTCGCTCCCTTAGCCGCAATTTTAGCCGTAATTAAAACCGGGTCAGTTCCCCTAGATGATATTGAAATCCCCATTTGGATTTTACTGTTGGGGGGGAGTGGGATTGTCACCGGACTGGCGATCTGGGGTAAAAATGTGATTCAAACCGTGGGAGAAAAGATTATTTCCCTGCTTCCTAGTCAGGGATTTTGTGCGGAATTAGCCACGGCTACCACCGTATTATTGGCCTCCCGTTTAGGATTACCGGTTTCCACCTCCCATGCTTTGGTGGGCGGTGTGGTAGGAATTGGACTGGTACAAGGAGGAAAAGAGGTACGCTTGGATACCGTCCGGGCCATTGCCTTAGCCTGGGTGGTTACGGTTCCGAGCGCGGCGATCATCAGTGGGATTCTATTTAAAATATTCCAGGGGTTTTGAATAGTTGTGATTTGACTCCGTTGAATTTTGATAGGCAAAATTTAGTCAATCAATAGCTGAAACAGCAGAAGCCCCATGTCTCTACCCTTCGGGTGAGCGTGGGATGAATGGGAGTGAGGCTTCCGGTGAGCGTCAGCCGAACCGTTAACGATAGTTCCCTGTCCAACGCCGTTCGCGTAGCGTCTCGAAGAGAAGGTGAGGACAGGGAACATTGAGGAAACGAACAAATCTGGTGCTAAACTGTTTTACAGTAAATCAATTTCGCTTTAAGATGTTAAAAGTCGTCAAAGTCAGATTGTATCCAGACATTCAACAGCAACAGTTACTAGCGCAGGCTTTTGGCTCTTGCCGTTGGCTATGGAATTATTGTCTGAATTTGATGAACCAAACTTACAAAGAGACGGGAAAAGGTTTGTCTGGCTATGAAGTCAAGAAGATAATCCCTGAGCTAAAAAAAGAGTATGAATGGCTGTCGCAAACCTATTCTCAATGCTTGCAACAGGTTTGCTTAAATCTTGGCGTTGCGTTTAATAATTTCTTTGAAAAAAGGGCGCAATATCCTAGTTTTAAATCAAAGCACAGGAAACAGTCTATACAATACCCTCAAAATATCAAGGTAAACGAAACAACTTTAACTGTTCCTAAAATTGGGAATATTAAAGCCATTATTCACAGACCAATTGAGGGGAAAATAAAAACTGTTACTATCTCTAAAAATTGTTCTAATCAATATTTTGCTGCCATTCTTTTTGATGACGGCAAAGATAAGTTAGAACAGAAAATAGAAGGCTCGGCAATTGGTGTTGACGTGGGATTGACCCATTTTGCGGTCACCAGTAACGGTTCCAAATTTGACAATCCTAGATTTTTAACCAAGCATGAAAAGAATTTAAAACAGAAACAACAGCAACTATCAAGAAAACAAAAAGGTTCTAATAATCGGAACAAAGCCAGAATAAAAGTTGCTAGAGTCCATCGGAAGATAACGAATTGTCGTGAAGATTTTTTGCACAAGCTATCTCGTAGGATAGTTAACGAAAACCAAGTAATTGTGACAGAAAATCTGAACATTAAAGGTATGATCAAGAATCCTTGTCTAGCTAAGGCAATTGCACAAGTCGGTTGGGGAATGTTCTGCACAATGCTGAAATACAAAGCAGAAAATGAGGGAAAAACTTATCAAGAAGTTGATAGATTTTTCCCTTCTTCAAAAACTTGTCATGTTTGCTTAAACCAGGTAGGGGCGAATGGCCATTCGCCCCTACCGCTTGATATTAGACATTGGACTTGCGAAAAATGCCACACAAAACACGACAGGGATATTAACGCAGCAATAAATATCCGCGATGAAGGACTACGAATACTTCGACTGCGCTCAGTACAAGTTTTTAACCTGAGCGCAGCCGAAGGTTTGACCTCTGGAACGGGGGATAAAGCCTGTCGCCCAGATGTAAGTCGGAGTAATAGAGGACGCAAGAAATCTACTACTGAGCTTTCTGTTGGGCAGGAAGCCTACTGTGTACGCGAAGCGTCACTGTAGGTAGTTCACGTTTTTGGGGATAATTCTTCCCTGGCTTTGCCATTTTTCCCGTTGTGCCTTTATCGGTCGAGACTAGGATTTTCTAGTCTATCAATTGTGAAACCCGGTATGCAGCGTTGGTATGAGTGGCGTCATAGCTGAATCAGCAGATCAATAAGAGGTTAATCACGAATGGGGACACAGGACAATCAACCGCCACCATTAGGATCGGGAGAAACCAGACCCGCAGAAATAATCCTAAATTCGGTGAGACAGGAGTTAGAAACCTTTCATCACCAGATTAAGGAAAGATATCTGTCGGATATCCAACGACTGGAAACGGATAAAGTTCGCTTAATTGAGGATATTGAAAGTCTACAAACGGAATATCGGCGACTGCAATCTATGCAGTTACAAATATTATCTGATCGCGTTCCTCCTAATCGAGCTTGGCTCAAACAACTAACCCAAATTGTGGCGCGTGATGTTGAACAAGCTTTGATCGCACGGATTAATCAAATTAAAGCAGCCAGTGATCCGCCTTTATTAGCTGCTGATCCGACTGGACTGCTCGAAGGTCAAGATCATGACCCAGCAAATTTCAATAATCGAGAGTTGGAAGCGGTTTTGGAAACTAGCCTAAACCAAACTTTTCAAAGTTTACAGGAGGAGTTAGGTCACTATCAAAGTAACCTATCTCGACGGTTAAACAATATGCAAACCTTGGAACAGCAAGTTGAGGCTTTGCTGGAAACCCTGGTTAATCGTTTGCAAGCACAGGTGGAACAACCTACCCTACGGGGGGATATTTCCAGACGGGAACTTCCGGGGGACGGTCATCAGACCCTGACCCCTGGAAATGCGGGGCTCACGAATCGTGCGGAATCCGTGGCTAGTCCTAAACCCAAGTCTTCTCCAGTGCAGTTGGGTTTATTTTTAGCCTTACTATCGGCGGTATCTTTATCGTTGTTTAACGTTTGTTTAAAAATTATTCTCAAGGGGCCACAACCTAGGGAAATCCTGGGTCTATTTTCCTTAGAAGGAATTATTAGTCCGGGGATCGGAAACTCCTTATTAATCCTGTTACTGCGGATGATTGTGGTCATGGGATTAATGCCGATTGTGGCAACATTCCTCTATCCTCCGGTATGGAGTGATCTCCGACGTTTTCTACAGTCCGGTGATCGTCGCTTAATGTTGACGGTAATTGGCAGTGGATTTTTCTTGTTTTTATCTCAGGTCGCTATCTATGTGGCTATTGGTGAGATTCCCACCGGAATTGCGATTACGATTTTCTTTATCTATCCGATTGTGACGGTAATCGCCTCTTGGGGTTTATTTGGAGATCGACCGACCCTGATTCGGGTGATTGCCATGATTATAATTCTGGCCGGAGGAATTCTCTGTTTACCAGCCCCAAATCCTAATATGGCGATGGGTAATGTCCAGGTGGGGGTGATTTCTGCGATCTGTGCAGGTGTGGCTTTTGCCGGGTATGTGTTACTTACCCAAGTGGCGGCGGGAAAACTCCATCCTATCCCCTTTAGTTTGGTGAACTTTGCGTCTATTTTTGTCTTTTCTTCCGTAAGTTTAATGATACTTCCCGATAGTTTGGGGATTAATATTCAACCGGGAGTTGGGAATGGGTTAATGATTGGGGGTGTGGTTTTAGGTGTTCTGACTCTATCGAGTTATTTATTAAATAATTTCGCCATTCGGGCGGCGGGAGCTTCTTTAGCCTCCATTATTGGGACAACTGGCCCGGCATTAACCGCTTTGTTTGCCTTCTGGATTATCGGTGAGGCGATTAAGCAACAACAAATTTATGGGATGGCCTTAGTAATTTTGGGGGTGGGGGCCATGAGTATTGAACGGATGATGGGATCAAAACCCAAAGCCAGCTAGATCAGTCCGGACTCAAGTATCGGTATGAAGCTGTTGTGCATCTAAATTGGTGATTGGGAAATAGGGAAGTTGATCGGAAACCGTCAGCAGCACTTTCCTAGCCTTCGGCATAGTAGAAATTTACCTTTTAAATGCACAATAGCTGATCAGTTATCAGTTACAAATCAGATGGCTTATAGGGTTGTTCAGTTGTTTGAATCAAAACCTACCAAAGCGCACAATAATGAACAAAAAAGATCGGATTTTTACCGAAAATTCTGGGTTTAAAGCCCCGTTTGCGACGGCTTTTTATTCCAATTTGGTCTATAATAAAAAACAGTAATTTATAAAAAAATGAAAGCTAGGTATCGATATAGATGCTATCCAACACCCCACGAAAAATTGGCATTAGCCCCAAAAGATTAGCTAAACTTCGCGCTAAAGTTTCTGATACCCGCGCTGATTTCCTACAGAAGTTGTCTAGCCAGATTGTTCGTGAAAACCAAACCATTTTTCTGGAGGATCTTAATGTTTCACCGAATGGTTAAAAACTGAAAGTTGTCTCGCCCTATTTGTGATTTAGGTTGGAGAAGTTTGATAACTTTCCTATAAGCTAAATCAGAAACCGGGTTTTTCCCAGAACTTATTTTACTAATATTAACCTTAATTCAAAAACCCGGTTTCTGGGAGAGATTTCCGAGTCATAGACGGCGGGGCGGATGTCAATCTTTGATTTGGCCTAAATCACCCAAACTCAAACGACACCTCAAAATTCAATTGACTCGGATCTTACCCTTTCGTTTTAAAATCTTAATCATATTGAAGAACTATCTAGCTCTGATAACAAGCGTATTTCCATTAAATCCCTATGGCTATTGGCTATCTCGCCCTGGTTCTCCATGCCCATCTTCCCTTTGTTCGCCATCCTGAAAGTGACTATGTATTAGAGGAAGAATGGCTATTTGAAGCAATTACCGAAACCTACATCCCTCTAATCAAAATGTTTGAAGGGTTAAAGCGGGATGGAATTGATTTCAAAATCACCATGAGTTTGACTCCGCCGCTGGTGTCGATGTTGCGAGACCCTCTGCTTCAAGACCGATATGATCAACATCTGGGCTTACTCCAAGAGTTAACTGAACAGGAAATTGATCGCTATCAAAAAACTCCTCATCTTCGTTACCTGGCTGAACATTATGCCGAAGAATGGCAGGAAGCCCGCAAACTATGGGAACGCTATCAAGGGGATTTGGTCACGGCTTTTAAACAATTTCAAGATAGTAATAATTTAGAAATTATCACCTGCGGTGCGACTCACGGTTATTTACCGCTAATGAAAATGTACCCGCAAGCGGTTTGGGGACAAATAGAGGTAGCTTGCCAACATTATGAAGAAACCTTTGGCCGTCGTCCTCGGGGGATTTGGTTGCCTGAATGTGCCTACTATAATGGCTTAGAACGAATGTTAGCCGATGCGGGAATTCGGTATTTCCTCACCGATGGTCATGGGATTCTCTACGCCCGTCCCCGTCCTCGGTTTGGAACCTATTCCCCCATCTATACGGAATCTGGTGTGGCGGTATTTGCCCGGGATAATGAGTCTTCTCAACAGGTTTGGTCTTCGGAAGTGGGTTATCCTGGGGCGCCGGAATATCGAGAATTTTATAAGGATTTAGGCTGGGAAGCGGAATATGAGTATATTAAGCCCTATATCATGCCCAATGGTCAGCGCAAAAATACCGGAATTAAGTATTACAAAATTACGGGTCGGGGTCTAGGACTGGGAGAGAAGGAACTTTATGACCCCTATTGGGCTAAGGCTAAAACTAGCGAACACGCCACTAACTTTGTGTTTAACCGGGAGCGTCAAGTGGAACATCTGCATGGAATTATGCAGCGTCCCCCGATTATTGTTTCTCCCTATGATGCCGAACTATTCGGACATTGGTGGTATGAGGGGCCTTGGTTTCTGGATCAATTATTCCGCAAAACCTGGGAGAATCAAGAGGTTTATGCCATGACCCATTTGGCCGATTATCTCCAAGAGTTTCCCTCCCAACAGGTTTGTCATCCTGCCCAGTCCAGTTGGGGATATAAAGGATTCCATGAATATTGGCTAAATCATACCAATTCTTGGATTTACCCCCATCTTCACAAGGCGGCGGAAAGGATGATTAAAATGGCGGGTCGGGAACCAAGAAGTGACCAGGAGTTACGGGCACTCAATCAAGCGGCGCGGGAATTACTCTTAGCACAGTCTTCTGATTGGGCTTTTATTATGAGTTCGGGAACTATGACCCCCTACGCCGTGCGTCGTACCCGTTCCCACCTGATGCGGTTTAACAAAATCTACGAAGATATCAAAATTGGTAAAGTAGATTCAGGTTGGTTGTCCAAGGTGGAGGCTATTGATAATATTTTCCCGAATATTGATTTTCGCGTCTATCGGCCCTTGATTTGACATCCACCCCGCCGTAAACGGACGAGGATTCCATCTATTTAAGCAGGTCAAAAATTAATTGACAACTGCTTAAATTGTGGATGGGGTAATCTTAAATTCCGATTAGGGTACAGATCATCTTTGCTACAAATTCCCCCTTTTTTTAGGGGAGTTAGGGGGGATAATCTGTAGCATTTCTAGTTAGATTTAGGGCAAATCTAGGATTCTTCTGAGGGTTTAGCCCGTTTTTTACGGAAAATTCCTGTCATATTAATTCCGGTGATTAACATTCCAATTAATCCCAAACCAATTAAAGCAACATAAATCGTTCTTCCGAAGGGGCCGAAATAAGTACCTTGATGAATACCGAGTAAGAACTTAGAAACTTCACTCGGCATACCAAACCAAGCCTTCCCAAGTCGATACAGAATGCCTGTTGAAGCACTTAAAAACAAAGGTAAAAATAGAATAGGTGCTAAAATTTGATGCACTTTTCTGGCATTTAAAGGCTGATTTTTTAAATTATTTTTACGTTTTTGCTGTGCTAATCTAAGCATTGATAATCCAGTAAAAATCATAGCAATTAGTCCCAAACCGACTGATAATACATAAATTGGGACTGAACCTTCTCCTAAAAATTCTCCTTGATGAATGTTCAGCAGAATTTCTGCTTTATCTTTTGGCATTCCCATCCAAGTCCTTCCCAAACGATGGGCCATTCCGGTAGAAGCAGTCAAAAATAAAGGAATAAATATAATCGGTGCAATTTTGCGATGAAATTTCCGAAATTGGATATTTTGCATATCATTAACCTAAATAATTATAAGATTTTTGGGGTGTTTATTCTTCCCCTAAATCTCAAGATAAAACTAAAAAGTGACAAACTGGTGACAGATTCAGATATTACCGATTAAATACTATTAGGTGTGGGATGGAGTCGGAAAACGGACAGAAAAACAGCTACCCTTTCCTAACTGACTGGTAACAGTAATTTCTCCTTGATGATTTTGGGCTAAGGTTTGTGCGATCGCTAATCCTGAACCCGACCCCCCTTTTCGGCGATTTCGAGCTTGATCTGCACGCCATAAACGATCAAAAACAAAAGGTAATTGTTCAGAAGAAATACCGATTCCGGTGTCTTCTATTCGCACCCAAACCCATCTTTCTTGCTGTTCTAAATATACTATTACTTTCCCGCCAGTATCGGTATAATAAATCGCATTTTCAATTAAATTTAAAAATAATCGCCAAAGTTGATTTCCTTCTCCTTTTATTTTAATATTATTTGGCATATCTAAGATTAATTTAACCTGTTTTTGTTCCGCTTGAGGAGATAGAAATTCTACTAAATCTTCTAATAGTTCATTCAGGGGAATCATCACCCAATTAGTTGTTAATGGTAGATAATCTTGATCCGTGCGGGCTAGAAGTAATAAATCTTCTACTAAGCTAGTCATTTGATTTACACCACTGGCGATCGCTTTTAATTTATCAATATCCGCCGGATTAATTCGTTCTGGATGACTTTGAATAACTTCTACACAAGCTCTAATTCCCGCCAGAGGATTTCTCAATTCATGGGAAGCATCGGCGGTAAATTGTTGAAGTTTTTCAAAACTTTTTTCAATGGGATTTAACGATTGTTTTGTTAACCACATTCCTCCAAAAGCTGTTAATCCTGATACTAAGATTCCCCCTAACATCATCCCTAATCTTAATTTTTTTAACACCATTTGAATGGATTCTGTAGACTCACTTATCCGCACATAACCTATAATTTCTGATTCTGATTCTTCTGATTGATTAATTTGTAAAGTTAGGGTACGAATTTTTTTGTTATTAACGGTATAATTCCGATGATAATGGGATAAATCAATAGGAGGAAAGATTTTTCCGGATCTAGCAATCAGTTGGCGATCGGGATCAAACCATTCAATTCCTTGACTGGGTTGCTGAATATTTTGCCAGGGAATATCCAAATCTCCATCATCATCTAATCCGTTAAAATCATCGATTTCATGGGGTTTTTTATGCTCTTTAACTTCTGAAATACTATGGGTAGCTGCCTCTGCTAATGTTAGGAGTTGACGATCTAATTGTTGATATAAACTCAAAGAAAAAAATTCATAAACGGCAATCATAGAAGTTCCTGAAATTGCCATCATTACTCCTAGATAAGACAGGAGTAACCGCCAACTTAAAGAGCGAAATTGGGGGTTAATTGCGTTGCGTTTTGAGCCGATATCCCAAGCCATAGACGGTTTCAATTAAGGTAGAGGGTACACCCACGGTTTTGAGTTTTTGTCTCAATCTTTTGATATGGGTTTTGACGGTATCTTCCCCCGGTATATCTTCAAAAGACCAGAGATGCTCTAAAATTATTTCTCGCGAAAGCACTCGTCCGGGGCTGCGTAAAAACAACTCTAATAAACCATACTCTTTCGGTGTTAAAGATAGAAGTTGTCCTGCATAAGTGACTTCACAACTATTTGGATCTAGGCGAAGATTTCCCCATTCTAACACCGGAGGTAAGACAGAATTTCCCCGTCTTAATAAAGCCCGAATTCTGGCTAAAAGTTCTTGTAAATCAAAGGGTTTAATTACATAATCATCTGCTCCTACATCCAATCCTAACACCTTATCCGCACTGGTATCTTTTGCAGTTAACATCAATACAGGTGTAGTTTTTCCCTGTTTTCTTAATCTCTGACACAACTTAATGCCATTAATTCCGGGTAACATTACATCTAATATCATTAGATCATAGTCAGCCGATTCCATAAACTCCCATCCCATTTGACCATCCTGAACAACATCTACCACATAATGATGATCCATTAAGGCTTCAGCTAAGGCTTTTGTAATCCGTTCATCATCTTCAACTAATAAAATTCTCATGGTTACTTATTTGAATCATAACACTTTTTTAAGTTAACAACAGAACCAATTACAGCGATCGCCGGAGCTTCAAAACCCGTTGCTTCTACTTTTTGAACAATGGTTTCTAAAGTAGCAATTAACTCCTCTTGCTCCGGTCGAGTTCCCCAGCGAATTAAGGCGATCGGTGTGTCTAGGGACTTTCCAGCTTGGGTTAACTGTTGAATAATATAGGGTAAATTGTGAACTCCCATATAAATTACAATGGTTTCTGAACCCTTGGCGATCGCCTCCCAATTCACCTGGGGGCGATATTTTCCGGCGGTTTCATGACCGGTTACAAAGGTAACAGATGAACTATGATCTCGATGGGTTAAGGGAATTCCCGCATAAGCAGGCGCCGCAATTCCTGAAGTAATTCCGGGGACAACTTCCACAGAAATTCCGGCTTTAATTAAGTCTTGCATTTCTTCGCCACCCCGACCAAAAATAAACGGATCTCCGCCTTTTAAGCGCACAATAATGGCATGAATTTGAGCTTTTTCAATTAATAATTGAGTGGTTTCTTCTTGGAATAATGAATGTTTACCTCGTCGTTTTCCGGCATTAATTTTTTCAGCATTAGGATTAATTAAATCCAAGATTTGATCACTAACTAAGGCATCATAAATTACTAAATCTGCTAATTCTAATAAGGTTTTTCCTTTCACGGTTAACAGATCTGGATCTCCCGGCCCCGCACCGACTAAATATACTTTACCTAATTTTTTTTGAGATTGATTCATAATTATTGAGACTTTACCGAGAAAACTTCATCGATTCTACCAATTCAGCATCAAGAGGACAGCGAACTTGATGGAAGTTGGGAAAGGGAGGTTGAATGGGAGTGGGAGCAGTCATCGAGGAGCGAGGACTTTTACAAATTCCCCCCACCACCACAACAGAGTTATCTATTTTAATCTTAAATAAAGCTCCAGAGTAGCTAACCCGACGCCAAATAATAGGAATTGCTTCAAAGAATACCCGATCGGATTCTACCGTCATTTTAAATTTATAGGTTCCGATTCCTGTTGATGTTCCCCGATATAAGTTTTCTAGGTTGGGTGTAAATTTACCATAGGTTTTTAATTGTTGATTTTGATTTTTAATCAAAGTTTTTAAAATTGATCGACCTTGGGCCTGATGACCTCGACGAATTTTATTGTCAAACCGAAATAAACCTAGGATCAATAAAATTAAAAATACACCTGAAACATAAAAATAGATCCATTTTTTGGGAGAATTTAAAAAATTGAATTTAGACATATTATTCAGGAGGAATTTAATCTAAACAAATCATAAATTTTAGTCAATTATAACCAATTATACTAGAAACTTTGAGTTAAACACTGACTAAAAGTTAGTATAATATAATTTATAGTGCGAGACTCTTTAATTCGGCGATGAATATTGATCAACTTGAAATTCTACTAGCCGTAGCAGAACAAGGAAGCTTTTCAGAAGCAGCATTGAGTTTAAGCATCTCTCAATCCGCCGTTAGTCGGGCGATCGCGGCTTTAGAAGATGAACTAGGTCTTCCCCTGCTGCTGCGAGGAAGGTTTGGTGCTCGTCCCACCTTGATTGGAGAACGGGTGATGCTACACGCGAGTAAAATCTTAGAACTGCGGGAAAAAATCGATCATGAAGTCAATTTAGAAAAAGGCTTACACCGGGGAAAAATTCGGGTAGCCTCCTTTCGTAGTGCGGCAACCCATATCCTCCCCTCAAAAGTTGCTCAATTTCGTAGCCGTTTTCCCGATATAGAAATTACGATTACCGAAACCGATCCCCTCGGAATTGAACACAGTTTACGCACCGGTCAAGTGGATATTGGGTTACTTCCCTTACCCCGGTCTGAGGAATTTGAAACCTGGGAAATTGCCAGGGATGAATATGTGGTTTTATTACCCACTTCATTCGGTCAAATCCCTGAAACATTAAGTTGGGAACAACTATCCACTTACTCTTTTATTTTATTCAATTATGCCGAATGTACCTCGGCGGTGCGGGAACATTGGGCAAAATCAGGACAATCCTTAAAAGTTGCCTATCAAATTAAAGAAGATTCAACGATTGTGAGTATGGTGGCTCAAGGATTAGGGGCGGCAATTTTACCCCGTTTAGCTGCGTTACCGATTCCTCCGCAAGTCCAAGTCCGATCCCTACCCGTCCCCCTGGAACGAGTGATCGGTGCCGCCCTTTGGTCGAATGGTTCCCATGTTCCGGCGGTTTTTGCCTTCCTGGATGTCCTCAGAGAAACCGGGGTATTTTCCCCGGAGAAAAGGCCCTAGGGGTAATTCATGGACTACCCCAGGGCTGTTTCATTCTTTGTAGGGTACCATCCACCTGTTGAAAAAACCGACGATTTTATTAAATCAATTTTAAAGGATTAACTATGTTAGAAACAGAAATTACTAACTATGACTGCATCATCGTAGGATCTGGATTGTCTGGACTAATAGCCGCTCGTAACCTTCACAGGGCGGGTGATCAGATTTTGGTTTTGGAGGCTCAGGATCGAATTGGTGGACGGATGTATGGTCAACAGATTGCACCGAATCAATATATTGATTTTGGAGGTCAATGGGTGGGGCTGACCCAAGATCGGTTTTTGGCTCTGTTAGATGAGTATAAAATCCCTCGCTTTTCTTCACCTTTAGAGGGAAAAACAGTCTTTTTATATAATGGGCATCGGTCAGAATTTAACGGATTCTTTCAAGGATTTCCCGAAGGAGAACGCCCTCGGATTAATCAGGAAGAATGGGACGATGCCATGCAGGCTTGGCATCGTTTTGAGCAACTTTCCCAATCCCTGCCCTCGGCACATCCCGGTCGAGATCCTGAACATAAACGCCTCGATGCTCAAACCTTTGCCCAGTGGATCGGTGAAAATACCAAAACCGATTTTGGTAATTGGTACTTTTCCTACATGGTTCGTGCCGTGGGGTTCCTGGGGCCAGCCGAACCGGGTGAAGTCTCCCTGCTGCACGTCCTTTGGGGGAATCGCTGTGCCTCACAATCGGAGCATCCAGAAGCGGAATTGATCCATGGTGGGGCTGGGCAAATTCCCAGAGTGATAGCGGCGGAACTGGGGAATCAAATTCGGATCAATCAACCTGTGGTTAAGATTAGCCAGGATCAAGTCGGTGTGGAAGTTACCACCGGGCAAAACAGCTATAAAGCCCAGTTTGTGATTGTTGCCATGCCGCCCTATCTCAGTGGTCGGATTAACTATGATCCGCCTTTACCAGCAACCCGTCAACAGCTTAGCCAACGGTTTCCCATGGGAACTCTGGCCAAAATTATGATTTCCTACGAGTCTCCCTTTTGGCGAGAAAAAGGACTCGCGGGTGTGGGGATGGGTAACAGCCAGTGGATTGAACTATTTGCCGATAGCTCCGATCCCCGCAGTGGTAAAGGAGTGATTGCTACTTTTGTAATGGGCGATCGCTATCATCGCTGGCAGGTTTTAAATGAGTCTGAACGTCGTTCTGCTATTTTATCAGATCTGGCGGCTTATTTGGGGGATCAGGCCCTACTGCCCACCACCTTCGATGTTGTGGACTGGCCCGCTAATCCTTGGGTCGGGGGAGGATATGCCGCCTTTATGCCGCCCGGTGTCTGGACAAATTTCGGGGACGCCATTGCCACCCCGGTGGGACGAATTCATTGGGCTGGAACAGAGATCGCCGAGCGTTGGCCTGGTTTTTTTGATGGGGCGGTGCGGACGGGTGAAGCGGCGGCGGCGGCGGTGATCGGTCGTCTTCGGGGGGAGTAACCAGCACCGATCATTAACCAAAAACAGGGAATATATCCTGGTTTTTTGCCCAATTCAAAAAGACTTCAGCCCTGAAGGGCTGACTACGATAGAAAATCGAGAAAATTTTGGATGATCACGGCGTTGGCAATATCAATAAAAAAAGCACCCGATAAAATGATCGCTACATTCTCCAAAATGGGATCTATCAATTGAGAAATCCTGGATTTTTGGGTAAATTAGAGGGTAGAAGTAGGGTGACAACTCCTATAGTCTGGACAGTTAATAGCAGCTTCAGATAGGGCAATAGTTGGTTGTACCGGACATTTGAGATGATAGTCCCCGGTAAAGAATATACAATTAGCACAGGGGATTTGGTGCATTTGTTTGGCTTGTTTCACCGTATTCCCAATTGCAGCCACAATACTCCAAGTCATCAAAATCAATAATCCCCAAGCCAAAACAAAGCAAGTCGGGACTAAAAAGGGTTGAATACTTTGAATCAGGGTTCGTAGCAATTCTAACACAATTATCCTCTCGTTTGTTATTTTAGACTTGATTTTAACCCAGATATTACTATTGATCATCAGTTGATCAAGGGAGTTAATCTTTTGTAACATATTACCGATTTATGTTAGCTGATGAAGTTTAGGGTAAGTATTAATATTGATTAAAAGTTTTGTTGTTAGTCTGGAAACGGGATGTCTAGGCGATCGCTTATACCCTATCCTGATTTAAGACAATCTGCTATAATAAAATTGAGTAAACTGTTATAAAAGATGAAATTATGCAAGCATTTGAAGTCATGGGAACAGTGGATGAAAAAGGGCAATTAATTTTAGATCATCACCTTGATATTAATATACCAAGTCGGGTGAAAGTGATTGTTTTAGTTTCTCCGCAGGATGAATCAGTATCTGATCCTGATGATACTCCTGTGGAAGAAATTAAAGCCAGTTTAAGACGAGCGTTACATGAAATGAAAACCGGACAAACCCGACCTCTATCTGAATTATGGGAGAGAATCGATGACTAATAATAATTTTTCGGAAATTTCTATCAGATTTGCCAATGAATTTGAAAACGAGTTATATCGGTTATCAAAAAAATATCGCAGAATTCGTGCTGATGTTGAACCGATTATTATAGAACTGCAAAAAGGCAATTTTATTGGCGATCGCTTACAAGGATTTAGGATTAATTATTTTATTTACAAAGTCAGGGTTAAAAATAGTAATATTCAAAAAGGCAAAAGCGGAGGTTATCGGTTAATTTATTGTGTTGAATCTCCAATTTCGGTTTTATTATTAACAATTTACAGTAAATCTGAACAGGAAGATATTAGCGTTAATCAGATTAATTCTATTTTAGATGAATTTTATGGGAATGAATAAAGATCATTAGAAACCCGGTTTCTTTGAGAAACCGGGTTTCTGAGCGAGCGCAATTTTTCCCTATGTCGCATCTCAAACCCCACCAAAAAGCGATCGTCTTATAACAATTCAATAAATTGATCTACAGTTAAACCTATACTTTTAATAATTGATCTTAATGTTCCTTTAGCTATATTTTGATGATTTGGTACAGTAACCTGAGAAAAAGGTGTGTCTTTTCTTAAAATAATATGACTTCCTTCTTGACGTTTTTGATAATAACCAATTTTAGCTAAAGCTTTAATACATTGTTTTCCTGAAATATTGGGAATTTTACTCATAAAACAACTAATAAAGCATCAAATTTTTCTTCGGGAATTGGTAAATTATCTTCTTCCAATGCTTTAATATAACCATTAATTGCTTCTTTAATATTTTGTAAAGCAATTGCTTTAGTTTCGCCTTGGGAAATACAACCTTTTAAACTGGGACATTCGGCGATCCAATATCCGTCTTCATCGGTATAAAGTAATACTTGTCTCATTTTCGTAATAATTTTAAATTTATTTAAGTTTTTAATGATCATCTTTCATTTTAGCGTTTTTTACAAAAAATGATCGACCACAAACTCCCTACGCTTCAAAGAGCGATGACGCAATGACAGCTTCGCTGATCGCACCATACTTCCCCGCAACCTAAAACGAGCGATCTCATCTCAAATTCCCCTATAACAAGCGATCGCACTGTTAACTAAATCTTGTTGATTAGGTTATATAGCAGTCCTAAATCATTATCAAGAGCATGATATAATGATATACACTACTTGATTATGACAATAAAAATTATGAATGACTTACAACAGGCAGAAAAAGAGCGGAACAAAGAAATAGCTGAATTAGAAATTTTAATTGAGAGTAATCTTTCGGCAAGAGAACTAAAACGAGCAATAGCTGTCAGGATGGCGCTCACCGGTAAAATTTACCGTGAAATCAGCCAAATTTTAGGTGTAAGCGAATTTTTTGTTGGGCATTGGAAAAAAGTTTTTAAAGGCAAAGGAATCGCTGGATTAAAACTA
>MNYZ01000068.1 GCA_001873365.1 Oscillatoriales cyanobacterium CG2_30_40_61
CTAGTTTTAATCCAGCGATTCCTTTGCCTTTAAAAACTTTTTTCCAATGCCCAACAAAAAATTCGCTTACACCTAAAATTTGGCTGATTTCACGGTAAATTTTACCGGTGAGCGCCATCCTGACAGCTATTGCTCGTTTTAGTTCTCTTGCCGAAAGATTACTCTCAATTAAAATTTCTAATTCAGCTATTTCTTTGTTCCGCTCTTTTTCTGCCTGTTGTAAGTCATTCATAATTTTTATTGTCATAATCAAGTAGTGTATATCATTATATCATGCTCTTGATAATGATTTAGGACTGCTATATTACCTATTTTCTAATCCTCTGAACGAAAAAACAAAAGATTCGGCAATGCTAAACCCACAGGAATAGCTAGGGTCATCAATAATCCTGTGCCTGCCATGACAATAGTATTAGCAATTAATGAAACATCGGCATGGATTCCTAACTTCATCATTAAAATTAAACCACTTCCAGCCCTAAAAATATAAATCCCAGGAATCATACCCACAACAGCCCCAAATGCAATAGCTGCCGAAGGGACTTTAAATTGTCGAGAAAAATAAACCGTCATCAATCCCACTACCACGGAGGCAAAAAGATTGCCCCAAATTAACCCTAATCCCAGATAAACTGAAACAAATCGCATTCCATAACCGACCATACCACAAACCATACAAATCCAAATAATCCCTTTCGGCACATTAAATAAAATCGCAAACCCGGCGGCAACTATCCCAGCAAATAAAATACTTTCTGGTTGTAATTGGGGTGGTTTAAATGAATTAATAGCAACGGGAATATCCATAAATGTGCCTGATAATAATAAACCAAATAGGATTGAAATTAACATCATCAAACTAAAATTAAGTCTAGCAATCCCTGTAATTTGATGGTTATAAACCATATCTAAAATAGCATTAATTAAATGAACTCCTGGGACTAACATCATCGAGGGAACTAATAAACAGGGTTCGGGGGTTATTGTTAAACCTAATTTAATTCCCACTCCTCCAATACATCCTCCTAAAAAAGCTGCAAAAAATGTGGTCATAAACCCATTAAACTTACGTTTAGCTAATTCCTGCCGTAAGATTAATCCCAGGGCTGTTGCCACACTAACAATTAAAAATGCTGGCCAGTCTCCCTGAAAAATTTTAGCTAAACTCCCCCCCGCTATTGCTAACATTAATACTAAAAACCATTGCGGATAATCATGGGAAGAATGATAATTAATCAGTTCTAACTCATCGGTAACTTGTTCTAAGGTTTTATGTCCTTGTTGAATATCATCAACTAACCTCATCACTTGAGTAATCACCATCATATTAATTTTCATCACCGGAATCGGCATACTAATGCGCGAATAGAATTGATTATGGATTTTTGTTGTTAATGTGATGGCTTCATAGGAAACTAATAATCGGGCTTCAATTCCTAAACTATCCGCCAATTGATCAGTGACTCGATGCACTCTTTCAGTTGCAGCACTATTTTGGAGGAGAAGTCGGGCGGTCAATAAAACTAGGTGAAACTTTTGATCAATTTCTGGCAGCACTGTTTGTGTCATCGGAGATTTTCCTCAAATGGGCATCTGATGCTATTAATATTATTGGATTTGGGCTTAATATTATGGATGGGTTGGAATTACTACAACGGAAAGCAACCGGAGAATGGAATTTTAAACAAGTGGATTTAAGAGGTGCAGATTTACAAAATTTTGATCTAAGTAGGTTAGTCTTTATTGGGGCCGACTTGAGTGGGGCGAATCTCAGTTACGCAAATTTAAGTCGAGCTTCCTTGCGCAGTGCTAACTTAATGGGGGCGAATTTGAGTTATGCCATTTTGCAACAAACCAGTTTATATAGCAGCCAAATGATGGGGGCAAATCTTTCCCATGTTAATCTCAATGGAGCGAATTTAACTCAAGCTAATTTAAGTTATACTAATCTTTATCAAGCGGATTTAAGCGATGCAACTTTATATGAATGTAATTTAGAAAATGCTTGGTTAGTGGGGGCGGATTTACGCGATACCGATTTACACAAAGCAAATTTTAAAGCAGCTAATTTAACCGATGCTAACCTAACCGATGCCATCGGATTTAATGATGAAGATGCGATGATTTGCAATACAATTATGCCCAATGGTCAAGTGCTATTATCTATTTTATAAATTAACTGTTAAGGTTTTTCCATTAACCAATACTTGATCTCCGGTGACTAACTTTCGTCCCCTGCGAGTTTCAACCTCTCCATTCACTTCAACATCACCAAATTTAATTAGGATTTTTGCTTGTCCCCCGGTGGAGACTTCACCCATGAATTTTAGAAATTGATCGAGTTTAATTGTTTCGGACATAAAAGGGAATAGGGAACAGGGAATAGGGAACAGGGAATAGGGAATAGGTAATAGGTAATGGGTAATAGGGAAATCCCCACACTTAAAAGTAGGGGATTTGTATTTGGACTTATTGAAACACTGATGACTGATAACTGCTAGAGACGCGCCATGGTAGGTCTCTAAACTGATGACTGATAACTGATGACTGATAACTGATTTTATTCGTCTTCGTCCTCGTCGTCCTCGTATTCGTCATCAATTAACTCGTCATCGAGGATAACCGATAATAAAGGATCATCTTCGCTATCTTCAAACAGAAGTTTGCTACCTTTGCCCAAACCAGAGGCGGCTTTGGATTCCGGGGGTAATTCCCGCTCAAAACTGTTATAAACCCGGGCGGTTTTGTCATCTAAGACCACATCCCGCAGTTCATCTTCATCCTCCTCATCCAAATACAACGTCCCGTTATCAAAGCCATAGTCGGCATTTCCGGATTCCTCATAGGCATTAAATCCGGTTCCCGCCGGAATCAGACGCCCAATAATCACGTTTTCCTTGAGACCCCGTAACCAGTCGGATTTGCCCTCAATCGCCGCTTCAGTTAAGACCCGGGTAGTTTCTTGGAAACTGGCCGCCGAGATAAAGCTATCGGTATTTAAGGACGCCTTGGTAATCCCCAATAACACAGGAGTATATTTGGCGGGAGCGCTTCCGGTAATCGACATGGCATCATTCACCTGTTCCACCTGGCGCAGTTCCACCAATTCCCCAGGTAACATAGTCGTATCGCCCCCATCGTCAATCCGAACCTTAGAGGTCATCTGACGGACAATCACCTCAATATGCTTATCAGAAATATCAATCCCCTGGGACTGATACACCGACTGCACCTCATTCACCAGAAACGCTTGACAATGGCGGAAACTCCCCAAAGCCGCGTCATACATCCCTTCTCCCTGTTCCAGATAATAGGCATAGAACACTTCCAAAATCTCATGGGGATTACTGGGGCCATCGGTCAGGGTTTGTCCAGCCTCTACTTTTTGGCCATCGGAGACGATGGGCGATTGACCCGAACCCAGGGGGTAATCCGTGACTGTGCCATCATTTTCAATCACCCGCAGTTCGGTGACGTCATCATCCATCGTCACCTGGGCCGTTCCCGGGCGTCGGGCTAAAACACAAGCTTCCTTGGGTTTGCGGGCTTCTAATAGTTCTTCAATTCGGGGCAACCCTTGAATAATATCTCCGGTTTTGGCCCGTTCAAACACCAGCAACACCAGGTTATCCCCCCGTTGTACCAAGTCTCCATCCTTAATGTGCAGAATCGCACCCGGAGACACCCGATAGGGCCGACCCCGACGCAGGGTAATCTGATTTCCCGTAACCTGGATAGTCCCCTGACCCACGATTTTGTCACCGACAGCAATCACCTGACCGGACTCCGATAGGTTAACTCCTTCAGCAATTTCAATCCCTTCTACCAATAGTTGACCCAGTTTCACCGTAGGTTGAACGCCCTCGGGTAACTGAATGGTCATTTGGTCAATATCTCTTACTACCAAACAACGGCGGAGAATTTCCGACCCAGAGCGAATCCCCTGAATAATCCCGTCTTCCTTACACATGATTTCTGTGCGGGTGACAACGGCGCCTTTCTCAATTTCATCTCCATCCTTGACCAGTAACCGGGTGCGGGTACTACCCTGGGTGGCATCAGCGATCACATCCCGACGAATTACTAAGGATTCCAAAATCACTAACTGTAATTTCATCACATCGGGGTCAGTTTCATCGGGTAGTAACTCGATATCGGCGGCCAATTGCGGGGCTTCTGTGCCAATACTAATTACTAATTGGGTGCGCAGTAGTTCCACCCCTTCCACCGACCGTACCCGTTCCCCATCTTTGTAGGTTAAGCGTTGTACCGCTCGCAGGACGATGGATTCGTTCAGAGATTCCTGAGAAGGTACGGTGGGGTTTTCAGGAACGCTAAACTCCACAACGGGACGCAACAGCAAGGCTGGGCCTTCGGGGGTTTCCACATATTCCACATAACGCAAGTTGTCCGAGATAATCCCTGGAATCACCTCTTGGCCAGGATTGACAATCTGACCATCAATCGCCATCACCAGTTCCGGGTCATCTACCAGATGCAGTTCCCCTGGTTTGATCACGATTTCTCGGAGAATATCATTTTTCTGAGTAACTTCAATTACCCCATTGCTCTGACAGAAGATATCCTTAACCACTTCCATCCCCGCTTCCACATACTGTCCGTCCTCAGTTAACAGTAGGGAAATATCCTTATTCACCTCATGGCATTCTTCAGGAATCCACAACAGAGTTCCCCCCTGGGTAACTTCATAACCCTGTTTCCCCTTACCCCGTTTAGCGACTTCCACCCCGGCGTATTTAATAATCCCCCCGGTTTTGGTGCGGTAGCTATCATCCATCAATTCCGCAATCACATCATGGTTTTCCACCTTGGAACCGGGACTGACTTTGAGCAGGAAGCGGTGGTTACTATTGGTTTCAATAATATATTGTTCCCGTCCCTGCATCTGTACCAACCGCACTAAGGCTTGATCCAGCAATACCGAAGCGGTGATAATCTCAATTTCCCGAGGTAGCTCACCCTCAGCAAACTGTTCCCGAATTCGGACTAATCCCCCATGCTCGGAAACCAGTTTAGTTTGGGCGAGAACGCTTCCTGGTTTGACGGTATCTCCATTTTTGACCAAGGGTTCGGCCGCCGGGGGTAGGTTATAAACTTCTCCTCCGAGCACCCAAATCAGACCCCCCCGTTGGGCGATGCGGGTCATGTTCCCTTGACGGTCGGTTTTTTCTTCGGGAACCACATCCGCAAATTTGACTTCCCCAGCTAAGTCCGTGGCGACGTCCTTGGTGGCTTTTTCCGTGGTTTTCCGGGCTGTCCGACCCCCAGCGGCGATTTCCGCTAGGATTTCGTTAGCTTTAACTCGTTGGCCTTCTTGGACAATAATCGTTGTCCCTTGGGCGATACTGTGTTTTTCGGTATTTTTTCCCCCACCTTCGACAATAATTTGGCCCGTGTTTTCCACGATGAACGCATCATCTCCGTGACGGGTACGGAAGGGACGGACTCGCAGGGATTTAGAGAACTTGACTACCCCATCAATTCCAGCCCGGATCATCCCAGCGGCTTCGGCGGTGAATACCCCCCCGGTGTGGAATGTCCGCATGGTTAACTGGGTTCCTGGTTCGCCGATACTCTGGGCGGCAATAATTCCCACCGCTTCCCCCAGGTTGACGTTATGACCATGGGCTAAACTCCAGCCATAGCAATGTTGACAGACGGAACGGTTGGCTTCGCAGGTTAGAGGCGATCGCAATAATACCTCCTCAACCCCGGCTTCCTGAATCGCTACGGCTAACTCCTCACTCACGGAATGATTTTTGACCGCCTGTTCTGACCGATAGGTGACAATCTCTCCGGTTTCGGGGTGGTGGACATCTTCCCCTAACACCCGACCCATTAACCGATCTTTAATCGGAATTAACACCCTTTCCCCATCGGTCATACTGCGAATCCGAATCCCTTTGCTGGTTCCGCAGTCAATTTCCCGCAGAATCACATCCTGGGAAACATCGACTAAACGGCGGGTTAAATACCCAGAGTCGGCGGTTCGTAGGGCCGTATCTACTAGACCTTTACGCGCCCCATAGGAGGAAATAATATACTCCGTAACGGTTAAGCCTTCCCGAAAGTTGGTTTTAATCGGTAAATCGATAATCTCCCCTTGGGGGTCAGCCATCAATCCCCGCATCCCGACTAACTGACGGACTTGGGAAATATTCCCCCGCGCACCGGAGAAGGCCATCATATAAACTGAGTTCAGAGGGTTACTGGCTGTAAAGTTTTCCACCACCCGATCTTTTAGGGCTTCAGATGTGCCATTCCAAGTATCAATAACTTTTTGGAACCGTTCGACTTCGGTAATTTCTCCTTTAATATAACGGCGTTCTGTATTTCTAATTTCTTCTTCGGCTTCCTCTAATAAGGCTTTTTTGGAAGGCGGAATCTGTAAGTCATCCACACTAATAGAAACCCCGGCTTTTGTGGCATAGGTAAACCCTAATTCTTTTAATTCATCGGCAATTTGGGCGGTGCGAGCCGTGCCAAAATTCATAAAAGCCCAGGACATGATTTTTTTTAATTGTCCTTTATCAATAACTTGATTCCGAAAGATTTTTTTGTTAGCCATGACTTAAATCAGTGATCAGTTATCAGTTATCAGTTATCAGTGTAAGAGTTATCAGTTACCAGTTTTCAGTCTAAGAGTTATCAGTGTATAAAGTTAATTTATTAACTGTAAACTTCCTAACTGATAACTGGTAACTGATTACTGGTAACTGATTACTGGATTAGGGTGTCTTGAACGGTTTTATTGAAAATGACGCGGCCTGGAGTTGTCCGAATATATTGAGTTATAATATTTCCTTCGGCATCTTCTCGAACTCGTCGCATTAGTTTCCCCGTTTTTTTGCCCACATAGGTTTTAGTGATTACTCCAGTTAAGTCGTCTTTATGTTCGACGCCTATCTGTTCTATTTCATCGGAGATAATCTCCCCATCAAATCGCACCATCACATAAGAATGTAAACCTAAAGCACCCTGTTTATAGGCTAGGATTACATCTTCTAAATCAGGAAAATAGCGGTGGCTTTGATCTTCTAATTTGGGGTTTTCTGCGGTTAAATAATAACATCCCAAGACCATATCCTGACTAGGTGTCACAATCGGTCTACCCGTCGCTGGAGACAGAATATTATTGCAGGCTAACATTAATAACCGGGCTTCTGCTTGGGATTCAATCGATAGGGGGACGTGAACAGCCATTTGGTCACCGTCGAAGTCGGCGTTAAAGGCGGGACAAACTAACGGATGCAGTTGAATCGCCCGACCATCGACTAAAATCGGTTCAAAGGCTTGAATCCCTAAACGGTGCAAGGTGGGGGCGCGGTTTAACATCACCGGATGTCCTTGGATGACTTCTTGTAAGACCTCCCAGATGCTGGAATCATTCCGTTGAATTAGTTTTTTTGCCGCTTTAATATTATTGACTAATCCTTGACGAATTAGGCGGTTAATTACAAAGGGTTGGAACAATTCAATTGCCATTTCTCGGGGTAAACCGCACTGGTGCATCTTTAATTTTGGCCCCACCACGATAACCGAACGTCCCGAATAATCGACCCGTTTTCCTAATAGGTTTTGGCGGAATCGTCCCTGTTTTCCTTCGATAATATCGGAGAGGGATTTTAAGGGTCGATTATTTGCCCCCACCACCGTCCGACCTCGACGACCGTTATCAATTAAGGCGTCAACGGCTTCCTGTAACATCCGTTTTTCGTTACGGATAATAATTTCTGGAGCCAGAATTTCCTGCAACCGAGCTAACCGATTATTTCGGTTAATTACTCGACGATAGAGGTCGTTTAAATCGGAGGTAGCAAACCGTCCCCCATCTAACTGCACCATCGGCCGTAAATCGGGAGGAATGACGGGAATTACATTCAAAACCATCCAATCCGGTTGGGAACCCGTAGCCACAAAGTTATCAATCACCCGCAACCGTTTAATATATTTGGCGCGTTTTTGTCCCTTGGCGACGCCGATTTCTTCCCGTAATCTTTCGGCTTCTTCTTCTAAGGGGATATCTTCGAGCAAACGGGAAATGGCTTCGGCTCCAATTCCTACTTCAATTCCGGTTAAAGTTGAATCTTCACTATAAATTTGGTCTTCAATTTCTAACCAAGTATCTTCGGTTAATAACTGTTTATAGGATAGGCCTTCATAGTTACCCGGATTTAACACCACATAGGCATTAAAATAAACAACCTGCTCCACATCCCGCAATGGCATATCTAATAAAATAGCCATATAACTAGGAATGCCTTTGAGATACCAAACATGGGTCACAGGAGCGGCTAGTTTAATAAAACCCATGCGGTGACGACGAACCCGGGATTCTGTTACCTCTACCCCGCAGCGTTCACAAACAATGCCACGATGTCTGACTCGTTTATATTTCCCACAATGGCATTCCCAATCCTTTGCCGGGCCAAAAATTCGTTCACAAAACAACCCATCCATCTCCGGTTTCAGGGTTCTGTAATTGATGGTTTCAGGTTTTGTGACTTCTCCAACTACCTGACCATTGGGCAGGGTTCTTTCTCCCCACTGCCGAATGCGTTCTGGAGATGCGATGCCAATTTTAACGTAATCAAACCGTTGTTCAATTTTAGCCATTTTATTCAGGGAATAGGGAATAGGGAATAGGGAATGGGTAATGGGTAATGGGTAATGGGGAATTACGAATTACGAATTACGAATGGGTAATACTTCGGCTTCGCTCAGTAACAGGGTAATGGGTAATAGTTGATTAACTTCTCAACTGGTATAGCAGTCGCCATAATGCTATTGACATGGATTACCGCACTCTCGGCGGTAATGACAGCCAATAAGTAGTCCTAATAGCTAGGCGCGGTTGCTATAACTGATTAACGGATAACTACTCAACTGATAACTGGTAACTGATGACTGATGACTGATGATTGATTATTCGTCTTCTTCGACTGAACTACTTAAATCATAAGTAGGTTTAGCGGGGGCAAAGTTATTGGAGGAGTAAGTCATCCGGGTGGCTGGGATATCAGCCATCAGGTCTACTTCTACATCTCGACTGCCACCTTCGTCAGTGGTTTCCACTTTATGTACCGCAATATCCAAACACAACGATTGCAACTCCCGCATCAACACCTTGAAGGATTCCGGTGTCCCAGGACGGGGGATGGTTTTACCCTTAACAATGGCGTTGAGAGCTTCGTTGCGTCCCTGCATATCGTCGGATTTCACCGTTAACAACTCCTGCAAGGTATAGGCCGCGCCGAAGGCTTCCAAGGCCCAAACCTCCATTTCTCCAAACCGTTGTCCTCCTTGTTGGGCTTTCCCTCCCAAGGGTTGCTGCGTCACCAGCGAGTAAGGGCCCGTAGACCGGGCGTGAATCTTATCATCAACCAAGTGAACCAGTTTCAGCATATAGGCAACACCCACGGTAACTGGTTGGTCAAAGGGTTCTCCGGTGCGACCGTCATAAACAATGCTTTTTCCGGGATTATTTTCATTAAATAACCAATCTTTCTTGGTTTTCTCCCGGGCTTCTCTCAACTTCCCGTGAACGGTTTCCCGGGACATTTCCGGCCCGTGCATTTCATCAAAGGGAACCACTTTGAACCGTTTTTTCAGGTTTTGACCCGCCCACCCTAATAAACATTCAAAGATTTGGCCAACGTTCATCCGACTGGGTACACCCAAGGGATTGAGAACAATATCCACGGCCCGACCATCGGGCAAATAGGGCATATCCTCAATCGGCAGAATCCGAGATACAATCCCTTTATTGCCATGGCGTCCGGCCATTTTGTCCCCGACTTGGATTTTGCGTTTTTGCGCCACATAAACCCGCACCACCATATTCGCCCCAGGCGGTAACTCATCCCCCTGTTCCCGGGTAAAGACCCGCACATCCACAACCCGACCTTTTTCTCCGTTGGGAACCCGCAGGGAGTTATCCCGCACATCCCGGGCTTTTTCTCCGAAAATTGCCCGGAGTAATTTTTCTTCGGGGGGTTGGTCGGATTCCCCTTTGGGGGTGACTTTCCCCACTAAAATATCCCCGGACTCAACCCAAGCCCCGACTCGGATAATCCCGTTTCCATCGAGTTGTCGCAGGGAGTCTTCCCCGACGTTGGGAATTTCCCGGGTAATTTCTTCTGGGCCGAGTTTGGTTTGTCGGGCTTCAATTTCGTATTTTTCCACGTGGATGGAGGTATAAATATCCTCTTGGACTAAACGCTCACTAATTAAAATCGCGTCTTCGTAGTTATATCCCTCCCACGGCATATAAGTGACTAGGATATTATGACCTAATGCTAGTTCTGCCCCTTCGGTGGAGGAACCATCGGCTAACACCTGACCCGCTACCACCTGATCTCCTTCATAAACCAAGGGGCGCTGGTTTAAACAAGTGTCTTGGTTAGAACGTTGATATTTTTGTAACTCATATTCATGTTCTTTGCCCGTGGTATCCATGACTCGTATCCGTTTACCGTCAATATAGCTGACTTCCCCATCGGTACGCGAAACAATCACCATCCCACTATCCCGGGCGGCTTGGGCTTCTAGTCCGGTTCCGACTAAGGGCCGTTGTGGACGGAGCAAGGGGACGGCTTGCCGTTGCATATTAGACCCCATCAAGGCCCGGTTAGCGTCGTCGTGTTCCAAGAAGGGAATCAAGGAGGTGGCTACAGATACAATTTGTACCGGAGACACCGCCGCATAGTCTACCTGCATCGGGGTTGTGGTGGTGAACTCCTGGCGATACCGCACTGGAACAATTTCCCCTAAAATCGTTCCTTCGGCATCGGTGCTAATATCCCCAGGTGCCACCCGCAGGTCATCTTCTTCGTCGGCGGTCATGTACACCGCAGGTAAATCTAAGCGGACTTTGCCGTTTTCAACTTTGTTATAGGGGGTGGCAATAAATCCGTAGGGGTTGACGCGCGCTAAGGTTGCCAAAGACCCAATTAATCCCGCGTTTGGCCCTTCTGGGGTTTCAATCGGACAAATCCGTCCGTAGTGACTCGGGTGAATATCTCGGACAGCAAACCCAGCCCGTTCCCGGGTGAGTCCCCCTGGGCCCAGAGCTGATAAACGGCGTTTATGGGTCAGTTCCGCTAAGGGATTTGTCTGATCCATAAACTGCGATAATTGGGAACTACCGAAGAATTCTTTAATCGCAGCTACTAGGGGTTTGGGGTTGACCAGGGAGGCAGGAGTTAAGGCATCGGCGTCACTCACGGTCATCCGTTCTCGGATAATTCTTTCTAAGCGGTTTAAACCCACCCGAATTTGGTTTTGTAGCAGTTCTCCCACTGACCTTACCCGACGATTTCCTAAGTGGTCAATATCATCGGTTTCTCCAATATCAAATTCTAGGTTAATTAAATAATCGATCGCCGAGAGAATATCAACGGAGGTGAGCACCCGGGTGGTATCGGGAATGGTCAGTCGCAGTTTTTTATTCAGTTTATAGCGTCCCACCCGGCCCAAATCATAGCGTTTGGGATCAAAAAAGCGATTATTAAGCAACTGTTCTCCACCCGCCACCGTCGGGGGTTCCCCTGGACGGAGTTTGCGGTACAGTTCCATTAAGGCGTCATCTTCGGTAAATTCCCCTTCCCGTTCAATGGTTTTTTCAAAGTATTCGGGGTGACGCAGGGCATCGAAAATTTCGTTATTGGTGAGTCCCAAGGCTTTTAATAAGACCTGGGCCGATAGTTTGCGGGTTTTATCAATTCTCACCCACACTAAGTCATTTTTATCGGTTTCAAATTTTAACCAGGCGCCTCGGTTGGGAATTAAGGACGCACTATATGTCCGTCGCCCGTTTTTATCAATTTCCGATTTATAATAAACCCCCGGACTTCTGACAATTTGGTTGACGATCACTCGTTCAGCCCCATTGATAATAAAAGTTCCCCTTTCTGTCATTAGGGGTAAGTCCCCAATAAATACTTCTTGTTCTTTAATTTCTCCAGTTTCTTTATTAATTAAACGGGTCGGAACGTACATTTGCACGGCGTAGGTACTATCCCGCCGTTTGGCTTCGTCAACGTCATATTTAGGACGTTTGAGTTTATAATCTTTGGCTAAAAAATGCAGTTCTAATTTACCTGTATAGTCGGTAATCGGGGAGAAACTTTCTAATTCTTCAATTAGCCCGGCTTCTAAAAACCAACGGAAACTTGACCGTTGAATTTCAATTAAGTCAGGGAGTAAAAAAGTGGGTTCGTTATGGGTTAGACTTGCCATTTATCAGTTATCAGTAATCAGTTATCAATTATCAGTGATTTAGTTAATTGTTATCAGTTATCAATAATCAGTCATCAGTCATCAGTTAATCGTTAAGAAGTTTACAGTTAATTTATTAACTCCTCAACTGATCACTCCTCAACTGATAACTGTTAACTGATTACTGATAACTGAAAGAGTTGACAGGCGTTATCGGTGGTTTGTTGAGATAGGGTTTCTAGGGAAATGTCCCGCAGTCGGGCAACGGTTTCGGCAACGTGACGCACAAAGGCGGGTTCGTTACGTTTTCCCCGTTGGGGAACAGGCGCTAGAAAAGGACAGTCCGTTTCGATTAAAATTCGATCGGACGGAACTAGACGGGCGCATTCCTGAATGGCGATCGCATTTTTAAAGGTCACGGTTCCGCTAAAGCTGATATACAGTCCCAACTTCAGAAACTCCTGCTGTTCGTCGGGGGTGCCTCCCCAACAGTGCATCACCCCGGAAACTTTGCCCCGTTGTTGCCAAAACTGCCTTAATAGAGGAATCATGGTTTCTGCCGCCTCCCGACAATGAATAATCACAGGTTTATGCAAACGATATGCAATTTCTAGCTGTTCGGTAAATACCTGGATTTGTTGCTCCCGGTTATCGGCTTTATAGAAATCTAACCCCATTTCCCCAATCGCCACGACTCGATCATCTGATTCGGCAAGTTGGGTAATGATTTGGGCCGAGGTGGAATTCCAGAGTTTAGCATCCAAGGGATGCAACCCAACAGCAAAGCTCAGTTCCGGGACTTGATTGGCAATTTCCTGTATTTCCTGAAATTCCCCAGGGTGAACACAGGAATGCACCAAACGGACTACTCCCGCCTCTTGCCATCTCTGCCGAATTCCTTCCAAGTCGGATGCCAATTCTTTGAAGTTAATATGGACGTGGGTATCGATCAGTTGCATAGTCCCCTTACTCAGATTCATCAGCAATCAGTGATCAATTTGGCAGTGCCAGCGTCCTCGCGGGCTGGTTTGTTTCTATTACCCGCATCCTTACCTGGCTAAGATTTGACTACTAATTATTCACTCCCAACTGATTACTGATTACTGTTGACTGAACAATGATCAGCTAGGCCGCAACAGTTTGGTGCCGCTTTAAGGCTCTAGCCAAGCGAGATTTTTTCCGAGCACCATTGTTAGGATGCAGCACGCCCTTTTTCACGGCTTTGTCGATTTTACTAAAGGCAGCCGACATTTGTTGATTTACGGTGGTGAGATTATCGGTTGTAGGGTCAGTCCCGAATTTATCAACAGAGGTCAGACATTTTTTCATTAAAGTCTTGACGGCTGACTTGTAAGATTTGTTACGCAAGCGATTGCGCTCTGCGATTTCGACTCGTTTGACAGCAGATTTGATATTAGCCATAGGTTCTGATTGAAGAAGACGCAGGTATTTCGATTAGAGATACTCAGTTACAGACATACCAATATAGCATTTATTTTGTCAAATTCAACCTATCTTCCTATTTAGCCATAGGAAGAATCAGGAAAATTCTGGATTTGAGTCATTGTAGCAAAAAAATGGGTTTAACGCCTTCTTATGACTTCGATCCCCTCAGTCACCATCTAGGATAGCTTTTTGTGCTATACTGAACCAGATATGAATCCCTAGAGTCTTGCCCCTGTGGCTAAAACTCTAAAAAAGTATCGCTCAAGGATACAAAGTCTGGGTAAGGACAAGGAACAAGGGAGAGAAATTCTCCACCCGGGTTAATAAGCCTTGGGGGTCAAGACCTTCATCCCTGTTGTCTGTTCCGTATCTAGTTCCTGTGTGTTTTTTAAGGTTGGCACTCCGAATCACCATGCTGCGAATTATTACTCAGTGGGTTGAAGCACAAGCTGAATTACGACGGATCTCTGACCGTACCCATGATGACGCCATGATCCATAAAGAAGCAACCGTGCGGGAAGTCTTGCAAACGGTTCGGCGTCAAGGGGATAAGGCACTTCTGCACTATACGGAAGAATTCGATCAAAAAATATTGACATTAGACGAGTTGCGGGTGAGTGGTTCGGAGTTGGACGCAGCTTACCAGCAAGTATCTAAGGAATTATTGGATGCGATCGGGTTTGCCCGTAAACAAATTGAAGCCTTTCACCGCCAGCGCACTCCTAAATCCTGGGTGCAGTTTGGAGATGATGATATTGTCCTCGGTAAACGGTTTACCCCCGTTGACCGGGCGGGTTTATATGTACCCGGGGGCAAAGCTTCATACCCCAGTACGGTTCTAATGAATGCGGTTCCGGCTCAGGTGGCCAAGGTTCCCCGGATTGTGATGGTAACTCCCCCTGGCCCAGATTCTAAGGTAAATCCGGCGGTGTTGGTGGCCGCACAGGAAGCGGGAATTCAAGAAATTTATCGCGTGGGCGGGGCCCAGGCGATCGCAGCCTTGGCCTATGGCACGGAAACCATCCCAAAAGTGGATGTGATTACGGGGCCGGGTAATATTTATGTCACCTTGGCGAAAAAATTGGTTTATGGCACGGTGGGCATTGATTCCCTAGCCGGGCCATCGGAAGTTCTGATTATTGCTGATGGGGCAGCCAACCCGGTTCACGTCGCGGCGGATTTATTGGCCCAAGCTGAACATGATAGCCTAGCGGCGGCAATTTTATTAACAACGGATTCGGCCTTAGCCCGCCAGGTGGTGGCCGAGGTAGAAAGGCAGTTGGTCAACCATCCCCGACGCACTTTAACAGAAAAAGCGATCGCCCACTATGGGGTGGTGGTGGTTGTCGATTCCTTGGAGGCGGCGGCCCAGTTGTCTAATGAGTTTGCCCCGGAACACTTGGAATTAGAAGTGGCCGAACCCTGGGACTTGCTGGAGAAAATTCGCCATGCGGGAGCAATATTTTTAGGTTGTTCGACCCCGGAGGCGGTTGGGGATTATTTGGCTGGCCCTAACCATACCTTACCCACATCGGGGGCAGCCCGTTATGCCTCGGCCTTGGGGGTGGAAACGTTTATGAAACATTCGAGTTTAATTCAGTATTCCCCCACGGCTTTACAGAAAGTTGCCGGAGCTATTCAGGTGTTGACCGATGCGGAGGGTCTACCTTCCCACGGGGACTCGGTGCGGTTGAGAACTCAACCCTAGAATCAATTTCCAAGGGTTGCGGGTAACGTCTTGGCTTTAGAATGGGATTCTGTAGATTTCAATTTCGGTGACTTTCGGTGTTGTTTAGAGGAGACGTTGTGTGCTGAATACGATTTTGGTTGCTGTGGATGATTCACCGACTGCGGAATTTGTGATTAAGACGGCTTGTCAACTGCGATTGCAACCCACAACCAACGTGATCTTCTGTCATATTGTTCCAACGGTGGAATCGGATTTTGATCTGGTGGCCGATCGGCCGCGTCCGGGTGCGGATGAGTTTCCCTATGGTCATCTGGAAAAGCAACTTAGGGCTTATCAGGATCAGTTCGATTGTCAGACTGAAATTGAGATTGTAGCCGGAGACCCGGCGGAGGAAATTATTCGTTTGGCTAATATATATAAGGCGGATTTGATTATTATTGGAAATCGCGGACTCACGGGGGTAAAACGAATTCTGGAAGGGTCGGTGAGTTCCCAGGTAGTATCGGAAGCTAATTGTTCGGTTTTGGTAGTTAAGGAAGTTAATAGTTAGTGGGAAGTTGCGATCGCTGAATGTTTTTTAAGTATCGATTTTATATTATTTATTTGAGATAATTTTAGCTTCAACCTCGTTTCTAGCTTCTAGCTAGAAATGCAATTCAGGAGGCTCTGCCTCCTATAACAGAAGGCGGAGCCTTCCAATAGGCATTCCCAGGCTGGAGCCTGGGAACGAGAGAAAAGAGTTAAAACGAGAGCTAGTGCGGATACTGGCTATGTTTTTAGATAGGATTTTTAAGTATAAACTAACCATACTAAATCAATATCAGATCTGATATCTTTAGAGGATGAATCAACAAAATAAACCCTTATTATGGTTGCACGGAGAAGTTAAAACTCCACCTTTTAGTCAAAATGCAAGAATTGAAGCAGGTGTTTTTTTAAGGAGGTTACAGCAAGGTGAAAATTTGGGGATGCCCCATTCTCGACCCATGCCTAGTATTGGAAACAACTGCCACGAGTTAAGAATCCGAGATAGTCACCAAATTTGGCGGATTATTTATCGAATTGATCAGGATGCTATTGTAATTGTTGATATTTTTAGTAAAACAGCCAGAACAACACCAAAAATAGTAATTGAAAATTGTAAAAAGAGGTTGAGTCAATATGATAGAGATCAGTTCTAATAGTTCAATGGACGAAGAAAAAAAGAAACGCTTAGAAGCCAAAGGGTGGAAAGTTGGAACTGTTGCTGAGTTTTTGGAACTAACACCAGAAGAAGCAATATTAGTTGAAATTAAATTAGCCTTAAGTCGTAACTTAAAAGAACGTCGTCAAAAGTTGATGACAGAATTAGAGTTAACTGAAAAAACAAATTCTAGTCAAATTCCTATTATTAAATTAGAAAATGAGGCGGATTCTGTATCTATTGAGTTATTAATTAAGGGGATTTTAGCGACAGGCGCAACCCCCCAAGAAATCGGGGACGTAATTTCTAGTATAGGGTAATTAAAAATAGTCTTTATATTAGATTTCGCTTTTGTTGGATTAGCTTCAACCTCGTTTCTAGCTTCTAGCTAGAAATGGGATTCAGGAGGCTCTGCCTCCTATAACAGAAGGCGGAGCCTTCCAGTAGGCATTCCCAGGCTGGAGCCTGGGAACGAGAGAACGAGAGAAAACCCGCCCCTACAAATTTTGTGGAATGTAGGGGCGGGTTCGAGTCAATTTTTGTGATGATCATTAACCTAAATAAACCCGCCCTATCTGTCCACAAATGCAGGGGCGGGTTGTCTAGGAACAAGAAGAAAAGTTACACCGTTATCACAACATCTCTGAAGTAAGATGTGAAGTCGTTGTAAGAAAGATCAATGAATCCATCCTGAACATCATCTCTTGTTTGATGCTGCTGAGTGTTCCGATCAATTATTAAACCGTCAACACCCCAAGGATTATAAACAGTAATTCGTTGTCCACTTGATGGGTCAACGTAAGCATTCGTTACAGAATACGCATGGGTTCCTTCTGAAGAACCGGAAATCAAAGAGCTTGATTTTTCAGCAGCTTTGTTATTACTACCTACAGCAACAAACTTGCCCTTATCTAACTCTGATTTTATTTGTTCAAAAGATGTTGAAGATACTAGAGAGAAGGAATTATTAACAGAAAGTCCCGTAATTCTAGGAAATACTTCATTTAACGATGCCCCATTACCAATACCGTCATAACCATTAGCAACACCCTTACTATCTTGATACCACTGTGCATAAGCCTTTTCAACTAATGGTACCCAGATTGGATTGTTATTGAGATTGTTTGGGCGATATTCTTCATCTGCCGCAGCACCAAATAATAACCCCACAACATCTGATGAGAAATCATAAACACTTGCCGCATTAGATGTAAAAGTCACAACCTGATTATCAACAGTTACATACTCAGGAGTTAAACTACTTTCGTTATAAAAACGAATAGTATAGGTGCCATCCAGATTGTCCTCAATCATATTTTCAATAACAGAACTAGCACGATTATTGGCATCACTGGTCTGGGAACCAAAGGTTGCTCCTAAAATGGCTAATGGGACACAATCACCAAATACTCCTTGATCAATATGTCCGATTCGAGCCTCTCCATCAATACCATACAACTCACCCTGTAAAGGTGCATATTGCAGATCAACTTTTGGCTTATCTTTTCCAGTAAACGAAGCCGGAGGTCTGTCCGTTCCTTTAAACCATTTGTCAATTTCAGCAGTAATACTCTTATTGGTTTTTACACCTTCAGCCACTTTATTTGAGAGATACGAAGTCGAATCTTTCATGGTAAAGGGTGTGGAATTGTTAACCTGATCCTTTCCGTTAACGATAATTTTCTGTAAGTCTTGTAACTCGTTAGCATCAACAGTACCTCCATCTTGGGCATCGGCAAAAATATCTAACATATCTTGTCGGTTTGGTTCCCCATCGGATGCTTTATCACGGGAGATTGCTTCTAATTGATCATCGGTGAGAGTTGAGAAAAAGTCCGAGGGTACGGGGGTTGGTGTTGAAGTTGTTGCAGTTGGGGTATAGTTTCCGGTCGTATTTGCTGCCAAACTGGTGACACGAACAATATACTCAGCCCCGGCTTCTGGAGTAAAGTTGATTTGAGAATCTTGTGTGGGTGGAGAAGCGTTTAAAGCATCATTATTTTCGCTGACAACTTGCCCCGTTTGACTGTTAATCAGTTGCAGATAGGTGTCAAAATTATCGGAGTTTAAGTTAATCGCAGCTTCTTCGCCAGAAGGAGGATTGGTTAAACGGAAATCTTCACTAAAGCTGCGGTTACGCAACGGGTTTTCTGTGTCATCCGTCCCGCTCAAATCAGCATTAATGGTTTGATTTAGAGCCAGTTCTCCCACAGGTCGCTGTGAGGTAGAAGTGGTGAGGGTATAGTTACCACTCTGTCCATTTTCACTGACTGCAACAGTGTCATATTGTTGACCGAGTTGTGCCTTGAAAGACAGTTCTGAATTGGTATCGGTGCTACTGATATTGCTGTTTTCAGCAGTAACATTTCCCGTCAAACGATCCACAATTTGCAACTTCGGATCAGATTCCGTTGAGTTCAACTGAGCTGTTACCGTTTGATTGGCCAGCACGCCGGATAGGACAAAATTCTCATTAGTTCCGTTTACAGGACTTCCTTCAAGAGTGTCATTCCCAGAAATCCCTTGTAATGGTCCCGTACCAGGTAGAGGTGCAGGTGGTGGTGGTACCTCATTGGGTGCAACTGTAGGTTCTGGCATCAGGTATGAAACCCTATAATTACTGAGTTGTTGTGGTGAAACTCCCGCAGCTTTTGCTAAAACCGTGCCCGATTTTTGATTTTTAATTAACGTTCCATCAGAAGTTTGTTCTAAAGTAATATCGCCTGTTCCATCCGCTGGGGCAAAACCATCAGAAGTATTATCAAAATCAGTGATCACATCCGCAGTTGTTGCTGTTGCACCTGTATCTTCCGCCAGGGTGGAGACATCCGCACCATCGCCCCCGGTTAAGGTATCCTGACCCGCACCACCCGTTAAGGTATCGTTGCCCAAATCGCCAAAAATCTGATCATTGCCATTATTACCGATAATAAAATCATCAGCCTGGCCACCGAAAAGGTTATCGTCACCTAAGCCCCCATCAATACGATCATTGTCTTTGTTTCCAAACAGGAGATCATCATCATCTCCCCCATCGAGGGTATCGTTGTTCTGTCCGCCATAGAGGGTATCAGCACCTCCTTGTCCAGGGATGAGGTCATCTCCTTGATTTCCGTTGATGATTTCTGGAGAAACTGAACCCGTGATATTATCGTTTCCTGCTGGTCCTGGTAACCCACCAGGGTAGGGGGTTAAAATATTAGGTTGTAGAGAAAAAGTATTGGACTGGTCATCTAAAATGTATAAAGATCCATCATTACTGGGGCCAAACATCCTGATCTCCTGGTTGTTAATTGGTTAAATTTATATGAGTCTGATGGCTATAATCCTGAATATATCTGGTTTTTAGCTATTACTGGCTCTAAGGTAGAGTGCGATCGCTCACAGTCGTGTTAAAACTGTAGCAACTCAACAGTTGATTGCACAGTGATAAAAAGTGATAAAAAGTAGCTAATTTTGGCGAGTGCTGCTAGGATATATACTGAACCCAATATCACAGAGGCTCTGGCCGGAAACCCTGGGAGTTTGATTTTTAATCACTCGTTCAAACCCGTATTTCCTTTTTGTACTGAATCTGTGGTTGTGTAAAAAACCATTTATCCCATATTATTAATATGAATATTGATGAAGCACTGGCTATCATCGAAACTGTTTTAGACGATGATGAACAGTTGAATGATGTGCAGGAGTTAATCTTTAAGCAGTGTTGGCTAGGTCGGGAATCCTACGAAGAAATTGCTAAAGTTGGAAATTATGATAATGAATATATAAAATCGACGGCGGCGAAATTGTGGAAGCAACTTTCGGAGGTTTTTGGAGAAAAGGTTAAAAGAAATAATCTAAAATCCGTTTTAAAGCGGTATTTACGAAGGCAAAGTTTAACAATTCATAAAACTAAAATTATTGGGGTTAATGTTAGTGGGAAAACGGGTGATAAAGTCTCTAGGAATGTTAAATTATATTCTTGTTTTAGTAACTCTCATAAATCAGTTATAAAAGAAAATAAATCAGAACCAAGTGAAATAATAGATAGTTCCGAAGAAAAACAGCTATCAGAGACTTTAACTCATTTAGAGAAAACCGAATATTTTTGGAAAAAGTGGCGTTTTCATTCCTTAGAACAGGTTAAAATAGCAGAAGCGTTAGATAGAGCCGGGGTAATGTTTTTTCCTAATTCTAAAGCTCAATTACCAAATTTTGAAGATCAACCCTATAAACAGGTAGATTTTTTGATTTATTATAACAGCAAGTTGGGTGTTTTAGAGATTCAATATTCTGATATTGAAAAACAGGAACAACGAGATAATTTTTTATCAAAACAGGGAATTTTTTTGATTAAATATTGTGATCCTGTTCAATGTTTAGAAAATCCAGATCAAGTTGTACAGGAATTTATAATTAAGTTCATTTAAAATCAAATAAATTATAAACCCTAGCCTATTTTGAGATGAAACCTTCAGAAAGACTATTTTTTATTGCCCTACTTCCCCCTAAACCCATTCAAAACCAAATTACAGAGATTAAACAATATTTTGCCCAAACCTATAATAGTCGCCATGCGTTGAAATCTCCCCCCCATATTACCTTACAACCCCCTTTTAAATGGTTAACTGAAGACTTGCCAACTTTAGAACAACATCTAACTATATTTGCCCTAAATCATACATCTATTCCCATCACTTTATCCGGGTTTAATGCCTTTCCCCCCCGCGTCCTGTTTGTTGATGTGCTCAAAACACCTGAATTAATTAATCTTCAACAACAATTAAGCAATAGTCTAAAACAACAGCTTAATATTGTTCATCAAGTTTCTAAAAAACATCCCTTTTCTCCCCATGTCACCGTCGCTTTTAAAGATTTAAGTCAAACCGCTTTTGAAACCGCATGGGTAGAATTTGCCCAACGTCCGATTTATTTTGAATTTACTGTACCTCAATTAACCCTATTAATTCATAACGGACAAACCTGGAATATCAAAACCGAGTTTCCTTTTCTTAATCTTAATTCTCATTCGTAGTCTATTATTGGCCATTTGAGCAATTTTTCGCCGATTTCTAGGGAATTGGCTTGACAAAATCTCCTGAACAAGATATAATTTCCTTACGGCTAACATAACCATACACTTGATTAATTGTTCAACACAGGCAAAAATCAGAATTAACGATCAAAGTCGGGCAAGAGTTTTTCTCTTAATTTCTCTCAGGACTTACGCACCCAACCAAAGAAACCGGGTTTTTTTCCGTATCTAAAAAACCCGGTTTCTCGGGCGACCTGCGTTAGTCCTATTCTCTGTTATTTGTAGTAAAGTTCAGCTTACCTTAGTGTCTTCGTGCCTTTGTGGTTACTTCTCAAATAAAAAAATAGCAATTGGATCATAAAACATTAACTATTAACCCAAATCAAAACTTTCTTTTAACCAAGTTAAAATTTCCCCATTCACCCGTTCTGGACATTCATCATGGGCGCAATGTCCGGCATTTTCCAATTCCACTAATTTTAATTGAGAGTAATATTGTAAATATTGACGAGGGTTAGCAAATTTAACCGGAATTAAACGATCTTCTAATCCACAAAGTAACAAAATAGGAACGTTTAATTGTGGAAATAGACTTTTAACCGTCGGCCCCAAACGAGGATTGCCCATCATCTTTAAAATCGAACAAAACGCCCGGGCTGCACCCCGTTCCAGGGCAGGAGTTACTAAAATTCCCACTAATTCATCGGTAATCGCATCAGGGTTATTATAGGCCAACCGTACCCAACGCCGGACAAAACTCGGACGACGAGCCAAGGCAAAAAACAACCTTAAAACCGGAGGAGAAGCGACAATATTTTGTACAATTTCCACCACAGGAATTGACCAAGGTGGTAACATTTCCAATTGTAATCCGGGGTCAGGAAGACTAATTAAAACTAATCCTTTAGCTAATTTTGGATCTTGGGAGGCTACCATTAAACTCACCAAAGAGCCAATCGAATTTCCGACTAAAATTACAGGTTCTCGGATAAAAGTTTTCCAAAAATCATAGACCAAATCCACCCATAACTGAGTATTGTAGGGGGCGATCGCCTTGGACGAACCGCCGAAACCCAATAAATCCAAAGCATAAACCGTATGGGTTTGACTCAACACAGCCAAATTGTATCGCCAATGTCCAATCGAAGCCCCAAATCCATGTAAAAACAACATCGGGTAACTGGGACTAGAAGATCGGGACAACCCGGGCCGACTATAGGTATATCGAACCCGCCAACCCCGCCAAATCCAATCCCGTTGACAACCTACCTGGTCTTGCCAGCTTGCGGAACTTAACAAATATCCTCCGATCACAACATAACTTTATATCGATCATCTTAACGTTTATGGAATTTAGGTTAAATTTGGAACAGAATATCGATGGGAATGAGTACAATAGGAAACTGTAGAACCCTATCACCATCATATTTAATCGCTTGCAAACTTCTTTAATGCCTGTGACCGATAAAAAAATCAATCGCAATTTGCCTCCAATTAACGAAAATATCCGGTTTCCTAAAATCCGGGTTATAGACGCGGATGGCTCTCAATTAGGGATTCTCACCCCTCGGGAAGCCTCGCGCATGGCGGAGGAAAAAGAACTCGACTTGGTATTGGTTAGTGACAAAGCCGACCCCCCGGTGTGTCGGATTATGGACTACGGCAAATACAAGTACGAACAGGAAAAGAAAGTTCGAGAAGCCAAGAAAAAACAACACACCGTTGATGTCAAGGAAGTCAAGATGCGCTACATCATTGACGAACACGATTACAAAGTGCGCGTCAATCAAGCCAAACGCTTCCTGCAATCGGGGGATAAAGTCAAAGCCACCATTATGTTCCGGGGTCGGGAAATTCAACACAGCCACCTCGCGAAAAGCCTGCTGGAACGCATGGCCTCTGAGTTGCAAGAATTGGCTGAGGTGCAACAAGAACCCAAACAAGAAGGACGCAGCATGATGATGTTGCTCTCACCCAAAAAGTAAAACTCAGGTGTTGAGGTTTGGACTTCTAGGAGGTTGCCTTTAGATCTCAAGTTCAGCCCAAAAACCCTGATTATAGTTAAAATTAGATCCTCCTTAACCGGGGGATTTTAACTGGTCGTTTCCATCCTTTCTAACTCAAGACAGGCTATAAATCGGTTAAACTCTATGGAGAGATCCGATCATCACAAAAAGGGGTTTGGGCATCGCATGGAAAAACCAGTCAGTGGTTCCGCTATGCTGGGACAAGGGGTGCTGCGGGGACTGAATCTCCGTCAGGAAGAAGTAGAAAGAACCCTACTGATGTTTTTGGTCTACACCTTAGCATCCGTGGGGTTAATTTGGTTAGAACTCAGTACCGTGGGTTTATTCCTCGATGAATACGGCGCTGATAAATTACCTTGGATCTATATCGCTAGTGCCGGGATGGGTTCAGGTTTAGGCTTTGTTTATTCGTCGCTGCAAAAGGTTTTTCCCTTACGTCAGGCAATTGTCATGATCTTTGTGATCATGGCCATACCCCTATTTTTATTTCGTTGGGGACTGGGATTATCCGATATCAAAATCTTAGGGTTAAGTCTTCAATTTATTACCCTATTTTTAATGTGGTTATGGGTGGAAGCTTCTTATGTTCTCAACGACTTAAATAATGCGATCACCGCTAACCAACTGTTTAATATTAGAGAAATTAAACGCACCTATCCGATTATTAGTAGTGGATTTCTGGTCGCTGGGGTAATTAGTGGGTTTTCCCTTCCCCTACTATTAAGACTGGTGGGACTCAATAACGTCACTTTGGTTTCTGGGGTGATGGTACTCCTAGCCGCCGTAATTTTATTCTATCTATCCCAACGCTACGGTCAATCCTTCCCCGACTCCACACGCTGGACACCCGAAGATGAAGAACAAGAATTTAGTACCCGCAATCTCAAGGGCCCGGTTTTGGGTTATGTGATTCCTCTAGTCTCGTTTTTTGTTCTAGCCGAAGCCCTATATGTATTAGTCGATTTTCAATTTTTTAGTCAATTAGAATTTCAAAGCGATACGGCCGGAGCCCGTGGGATTGTTAGCTTCCTGGGAATTTTTGAAGGGATTTTGAGTGTGGCTCAAGTCCTAACTCAGTGGTTTGGGTCGAGTCGATTAGTTGAACGCACGGGGGTCTTTGTCACCGCCATTGTTTTACCCGTTGGGGTGATTATTTTAGGCACAATTTCCTTGATTGGGGGAATTACCGGAATATTTTCTGTTTTTATCGGATTTGTCATCCTGCGATTCCTAGATGAATTATTCCATTACACCTTAATTGAAACCACCGGAGCCGTACTGTTCCAACCTTTGCCGGATAACGTTCGCAGCGATATTCAATCCATGGTGAATGGCATCTTTGAACCCATGTCTACGGGGGTGACCGGGGTACTGATTTTAATTACCCTCTGGGTTTCCCGGTTGATTTTTCCTGAATCGACCGAAACCCAGTTACAAAGTGAACAGGGACTAATGTTTGTCGGTCTGATCATCCTCATGGCTGCGGTTTGGCTATTTGTGGTTTGGTTAATTCGTGCCCAATATGTGAGTTTATTGGTTCGGAGCGCCGAACGGGGACGGCTGAGTGTTTCGGATATTGATATGCCCCAACTCAAGCGGAATGTGGTGGAAACCCTGAAAAAACCCGGAGAAGAAGCCGATAAACGCTCCTGTATTGAACTTCTGAGTCAACTGGACGCGAAAAATGTCGGTGAAACCCTGGTTCCCCTCCTTGATAGTCTCTCCCCGGGGTTACAGCGTCAGAGCTTGGAAATTATGCTCAATCACCCTAATCCCGCCTATTTGGAAGAAATTAGAGCTTTTACCCAAGGAACTTTACCCCCGGAAGTCCTAGCCTTAGCCCTGCGATACCTGTGGTTAACTGAAACCAGCCCCGATATTGAACAGTTACGTCCCTATCTCCAACCCCAGGTTGATCCGGTGGTGCGCGGAACGGCCGGGGCTTTGATTTTGCGTCGGGGCGATCGCGAACAAAAAGCCGCCGCCACCAATACCATCCGGCGCATGATCACAAATAGCCAAGAACGCGAACGGGTGATGGGAGTCCGCGCCCTCGGAGAAGCTGACTATTTACAGGGACTGCGGCTCTATCTTAACGATTTATTACAGGATGAATCTTTGCGCGTCCGTTGTGCATTATTAGATGTGATCGCCTCTACCCATTTGGAAGAATACTATCCCTCTTTAATCAAAGCTCTAGCCTATCGTTCGACAAGGGATACAGCTTTACAGGCTTTAGTGAGACTAGAAAATGAGGCAATTCCTTTGTTAATCCAGCAAGCTAGTGATATCTATAAACCGGATTTAGTTCGTTTACAGGCTTGGACAGCCCTCGGTGAAATCGGGACAACCGAAGCCCTCGATACCCTGATCGGTGAATTGATGATTTCCTGGGGAACTACCCGGCGCAATATCCTCAGAATTTTGCTTAAAATCCCTCAAGATGCTGGAATTGAAGGAGTATTAGATCGGGTCGGACGCACCGGGGTAGAAATTTTAATTGAGCAGGAATTAATGTTCATCGGTCAAATTTATGCCGCTTTGCTGGATTTGTCCCTGGAAACCCCGATTCTGTCGGACTCGGAAGATGAAGATTTAGACACCTTTGATCCTTTCGATCCGGTTGTCCCTGATCTTCATGCTCCCCAACAGTTATTAAAACGCGCCCTGGAAGGATTAGAAATTGATGCGGTGGATCGTTGCTTTTTATTAATGAAGTTTTTGTATCCCCATAGCTCCATTCAAGCAGCATCCTTTAATGTTCAATCTAATTCTTCAGATAATGTAGCACGGGGGTTAGAAATTCTTGATAACATTGTTGATATTGCCCATAAACGGGCATTAATTAGCATTCTCGATCAGCACTCTAAATTAGAGAAATTGCAGAATTTATCCGATTTAGTCAGCTATCAACCCCTAAAACCCAGCGATCGCCTACGCCGTTTATTAGAGTTACGTCATTTTCTCTCGGACTGGGCCCTAGCCTGTTGTTTCCATGTCGCCAAAAGCTCCCGATGGAGTTTAACGGCCGAACAAGCCCTGATGTGTTTACGTCATCCCACCGGGTTTGTTCGAGAAGCGGTCTTAGCCTATTTAAAGATTGCATCTGAACGGGCTTTGATAGAATTATTACCAATGCTACAAAATGATCCCGATCATTTAGTCGCAAACCAAGTTGAGGAGTTAATGATCCAGCTTGGAGTGAAGTAGCGATCAAAGGTATAGAGTGCGGAACACAGAAGTTAATGATTTTCCCCCTATTCCCTATTCCCTATTCCCTATTCCCTATTCCGGTGTTCCGGTGTTCCGGTGTTCCCTCCTAGAAATGAATTTTTTAGTAAACCTATGTTAACCAGCGTTGAACGCCTTTTATTTGTCAGGGGTGTCCCGATTTTTAAAGAATTGCGAGACGATTTTTTAGTCCGTCTGGCATCGGTTATGGATGAATTATCCTTTCCTAATGAACATAGTATTTTTACCGAAGGTCAGGAGGGGCGAGCACTTTATATCGTGGTTTCTGGACGGGTGCGCGTTCATATTGGCGATCGCAATTTAGCTGAATTAGGAAAAGGCACTTGTTTCGGTGAAATGTCTCTCTTTGACGCCGAACCCCGCTCCGCCACCGTCAGCACCCTGGAAACCTGCGAATGTTTAATATTAACCCAAATGCAACTCTATGATGCCATTGATGAAACCCCCGGCATTGCTATTAATATTATTCGTTTATTATCTCGACGCATTCGAGAACTAAATCAAAAATTAAACCCTCCTACCCCTCCCCCAACCGTCGATGGTAATAAAGTTATTGAACTGCGACCGTCGGCGGGATAGTCCCTAAATCGGAATTTTCAAATAGATTTATTATATCAATCCCGGTTGAGATTTGTGTTAGACTTCAAATTCAATTAGAGTAAAATAGCAGAAGGCAATTTTTTAATTTCTGTCCCTATGAACCGTTTAGAGATTGAAAACCGGACAATTTTACTGGCGTTAACTGGTTCCAGAGGTTATGGACTGGATACACCCACTTCTGATTATGATTATCGTGGGATATTTATTGCCACCAAACCCTATTATTTAGGATTTAATACCATTGAACAAAAAGATCAGGGTTGGGAAACAGAACCGACAGAAAAGTTCCCCTTTTTATCTAAAGATACCTGTTTATATGAATTAAAAAAATTCCTGAAACTCCTAATTGATAATAACCCTAATATTTTAGAATTATTATGGTTTAAAAACTATATTCATCTAACGGAAGTGGGGGAACGATTGAGACAACATCGCCAGATTTTTTTATCTAAAAAAGTCAAACAAACCTATTCTGGCTATGGCTACGCTCAAATTAAAAAGTTAGAATCCCATCGTCGTTGGTTATTGAACCCTCCCACTCATAAACCCACGGCGGCGGAATTTGGGTTAGTAGAAACACCGCCTTTAACCCTTAGTCAGATGAACGGTTTTTTAGAGTATTTATATGGGTTAGTTCGCGATCGCATTGAATTTTTAGAACCCACCCAAGAACTCTATAAACTCCTAACGGCCGATATCGATTTTAAAGGAGTTTTAAAACAGTATCCTTTACCGGAATCCACTTTAGAAATGACTCAAAAGTTGTCTAACTCCTCCAATGATTTTATCCAATTATTGCAGAAAAGTCAACAGTATCAACGGGCTTGTCGAGAATACCAACATTATCAAGATTGGCAGAAAAATCGCAATCGAGATCGGGCGGAAATGGAAGCCAAGGTCGGATATGATTGTAAATTTGCCATGCAAGCCATTCGCCTATTAAAAACAGGAATTGAGGTCTTAGAAACCCAATCTTTAATTGTAGACCGTCGAGAAACTGGAGATGCTCAGGAATTATTAGACATCAAAAAAGGCAAATATTCTTATGATCAGGTGATGGAAACTGCCAAAGGTTTGTATGAAAAACTCGACCAAGCGGCGGAAAATTCTACCTTGCCAAAACAAGTGGATGCGGAAGTTGTGAATCAACTTTGCATTGAATTAGTGTCTCAGCAAGGATTGTAATAGGTAATGGGTAATAGGTAATGGGTAATGGGTTAAAAATATGAATTGTGAAACCTTTTAAAAATTCCACATCACCGGACTATCATCTAAATAATCAGTAACAGTCCGTCCAATTTTATCAATTTCTGCTAAATCTTCAGGCGAAAGAATAATCTCAGTTGCTAGGGTATTTTGTTGGGCTTGTTCGGCATTTCTAAACCCAATAATTGCGTTGGTTTGGGGTTGAGAAATTAACCAAGCGATCGCTAATTGTCCTAAAGTAAAGTGATAACCTTCGGCAATAGGTCTTAATTGGTTTAGGGCATTTTGTACCCGTTGATAATGGTCTTTATCGGCAAAAAGTTTATTTTTAGACCGATGATCTCCTTCCGCAAATTGATGATTAGGGCCGAATTTTCCCGTTAATAATCCTTGGGCTAAGGGAGAATAGGCTAAAATCGAAATATTCTGTTCAATACAATAGGGCATGGCATCTTTTTCCACCTTTCGCCAAAACAAAGAATAGGGGGGTTGTAGACTTTCAATTTTTCCATATTGGGCCGCTTCTTCTAATTGAGAACGAGAGAAATTAGAAACCCCAATAGCTCGAATTTTCCCCTGTGCTTTTAATTCGTTTAAAGCCCTCATAGTTTCCGCAATGGGCACAATTTCCGAATTCATAAATCCAGAGGGCCAATGAATTTGATAGAGGTCAATATAATCGGTATTCAGATTTTTTAAAGATCGTTCACAAGCTTCAATCACTTGATCATATTTTAAATGATTAGCAAACACTTTACTGGCATAAACTACCTGATCTCGAACATCCGATAAGGCCTGGGCGACGATTTGTTCCGAGTGTCCTTCCCCATAAATTTCTGCGGTATCAACAGTGGTAATTCCCGCATCAAAAGCCGCTCGAATGGCTTTAATTGTTTCTGTATCTTCAATTCCCACCCACATCCGTTTTCCCGCTTGCCAAGTTCCGATTAAAATGGGAGTAATTAAAATATCAGATTGACCCAAAGTTCGTTTTTTCATGTTGACTTTCTCAGTTTCAGGTTATTATTATTGTATATAATTTTAGCAAAAATTAGCATCTATAGTTAAGTTATGGAAACCGTAACAAATTATGCTTTAAAAGAATGGGATATTGCCATTCAAGCCCTAGAACTGGGTAAAACAATTATGTTATTGAGAAAAGGAGGAATTCGCGAACAGGGGGGAATTTTTCAGGTAGATCAGGATCAAATTCTACTCTATCCCACCTTTGAACATCAAAAACCCACTTTATTAAAACCTGAATATGGGAACCTTGTGCAACCTGTCCCCTCTGGTTGGCATCCTGAAACTGTTAAAATTAGCAGTTTTGCTAAGATTACTAATATTTTATCATGGAATAATCCTCAAAATGAATCTTTAATTAATTCCTTAATAAAATATCATATTTGGAATCAAGCATTTATTCGCGATCGCCTTCAATTCAAACCCCATAAACCGCTTTATATTTTATTATTGAGAACCTATAAACTCCCTCAAGTTTATGATATTCCTTATCATCCTAGTTATGGAGGATGTCGCTCTTGGATTGAGTTACAAGAAATGATTTCATTAGAAAATATAGCTCCCGTTTTAACTCAAGAAGACTACGATCAACAAGTATCAACTATTCATCAAATTATTCAATCCTCGTAGTGAGCCCTTCAGGGCTCTATTATTTTTCAGAAAGAAAAGTTTTCGGCGAATATAATTCGCTACTACACAAACAAAGTCCACCTGTGTGGACTAATAAAAATTAAGGTTTTTGAACCGACGAAGGTCGGTTTTGTCTGTGTAGCTGCGATTTCTAATCGCCAAGAAAAGAAAAGTTAAGAGATCCTTTTCCACTAGAGCAGAGTGATCTGTTTCAGTCCCGCAAGCGGGATTATTTTAATTGAAAGTAGAAACGATTCTAACCAATATCTTAGTCCTGCGGATGTTTCAGTCCCGCAAGCGGGATTATTTTAATTGAAAGTAAAAAAAATATCCCTTGTCAAGTAACGGCTCATAAGAGCGCGTTTCAGTCCCGCAAGCGGGATTATTTTAATTGAAAGTATGGAATTATGCCTAGTTACATTCTTCTTGGGATGTTTCAGTCCCGCAAGCGGGATTATTTTAATTGAAAGTACCATAAAAAACTTCTCGGAAGTGGAGAGACTCTTGTTTCAGTCCCGCAAGCGGGATTATTTTAATTGAAAGTTGCTGCTGTTAATCGATTAAGAGCAGCAGGAAAGTTTGTTTCAGTCCCGCAAGCGGGATTATTTTAATTGAAAGCCCTTTTGGAAAATAAGTAACCAGGTTTTTATAGAGTTTCAGTCCCGCAAGCGGGATTATTTTAATTGAAAGCAAATAATCAGACTCACCCCAAATTCTTAAACAAGGTTTCAGTCCCGCAAGCGGGATTATTTTAATTGAAAGCTCCGATGCTGCTAAAAGACCTTTGAGCTTTGAAACGGTTAAGTTTCAGTCCCGCAAGCGGGATTATTTTAATTGAAAGACAATTTTCAGGCTTCCGAGACTCAATGTCCTAAGATGTTTCAGTCCCGCAAGCGGGATTATTTTAATTGAAAGCAGAAGTTAGATTACTCTTGCCCACGGGTACTAATGTTTCAGTCCCGCAAGCGGGATTATTTTAATTGAAAGTTCAATTTCCGTAAATATCTCACGGTAGGTTTTTAAATCGTTGTTTCAGTCCCGCAAGCGGGATTATTTTAATTGAAAGTCTTTTCCTGTCCCTATTGACTCTTTTCTTGCTCAGTATGTTTCAGTCCCGCAAGCGGGATTATTTTAATTGAAAGGAATTGCACGTTACAGCTTTTAGGAAGTCTTGATTCTGGTTTCAGTCCCGCAAGCGGGATTATTTTAATTGAAAGTTGAATCCAACTAATGATTCAAACATTGATACCAAAGAAGATTTGTTTCAGTCCCGCAAGCGGGATTATTTTAATTGAAAGCCCTAGGACAGTTAGGGTTATCGGTTAAAATTAGTGGTTTCAGTCCCGCAAGCGGGATTATTTTAACTGAAAGATGGGGATAAAGTTGCTTAAAGTTTGCTACCCAATCACTCAAGTTTCAGTCCCGCAAGCGGGATTATTTTAATTGAAAGAAAATGGGAAAAAGATATTTCCAAATGGGGTTACAAAGTTTCAGTCCCGCAAGCGGGATTATTTTAATTGAAAGACAAAGGAAATTGGAACATCGTTAATTAAAACCGTGAAGTTTCAGTCCCGCAAGCGGGATTATTTTAATTGAAAGTGAGAATGTTAACGATGGAGTCAACCTAGTTTCAGAGATGTTTCAGTCCCGCAAGCGGGATTATTTTAATTGAAAGCGGAACCTTGATTTATTTGGGGTTAAGTTATTTCAGGTTTCAGTCCCGCAAGCGGGATTATTTTAATTGAAAGTCTGCCGTTTAAAAGCCTGATGGGGCGGTCATTCTGGAGCCCATTTTCGTGAACCTCAAAAATTGCCTCATTTCAGCCCTCATTATTGAGACAGATTATCAATAACTAACCGAACTCAAAAGTATAAACTATTGATTTGTCAAGGTTCTAGGGTTTTTCGTGAACCCCCCCAGGTTTTCGCCCCCGCTTAGGTTCACGAAAATCATAATAAACCGAAACAATTTTCTTGTCAAGGGGAATTTTATATGATATTGCGATCGCCCCCAGACCTCTCACCTACAATCAACTGTTAACTATTAACTGTTAACTAACAACTGTTAACTATTAACTGTTAACTGATAACTGTTAACTGATGACTGATTCTATAACCCTGCCTCCAAAGGAAACAGGGT
>MNYZ01000049.1:0-81291 GCA_001873365.1 Oscillatoriales cyanobacterium CG2_30_40_61
GATGGAGGCGTGAACACCTCACTACCAGATGGAGGCGTGAACACCTCACTACCAGATGGAGGCGTGAACACCTCACTACTAGCTAAGATACCCCTGCAAAAAAATATGACCATTGGTATTTTTACAACCGATATAAATTTAACCATTCGTTCCTGGGATTCCCGATTAATGGAACTAACGGGAATTGGGGCAGACATTAGTTGTGGTCAACGAATTACCGATCTGATTCCCGATTTAGAACAAAGGGGGTTATTAGAACGATTTGAACGGGTGATTGACCAAGGGGTGGTGGAAACCATGGCCCCCGCCTTCCATCAATACCTGATTCCCTGTCCCCCCTTGATCTCGTCTAAGCACTTTCAATATATGCAGCAGCGGGTGACTATTACCCCGCTACGGGAAAAAAATGTGATTGTCGGAACCATTGTCACCCTAGAAGATGTCACGGTGCGTCGAGAACGAGAGGCTGATCTTAGCCAAAATTCTCAGAGACAGTCAAGTTCAGCCAACCTGGACTCCCCCGATTTAGGGTTAACCAACGAACAACATCAGAATCTACTATTTTCGGTGTCCGAGAACCTGAGTCAAGCTCGCTCCGACCATACGACCGATTTTATGAATGCTCTCCAAGAAAGTAATTGGCAGAACAGACAGGAGTTAGTACAGCAATTAACCGCGAGTTATAACCCAGAAATTACAACAGAATTGTTAAGGCTTTTGCGTCAAGAACACCGCAATGCCACTATTGTGAATAGTGTGATTCAGGTTTTGGCTCTGAGTCGGGTGGATTTAATCCCCGCTTTAATCGAGTGTTGCACCGACTCCGACCCCGAACTGAGAATTTATGCCACCCAAGCCCTCGGACAACGGGACGACCCCCGAGCCATTCCCAACCTAATTTTAGCCCTCGCTGATCCGGATTCCAATGTCCGCTATCATGCCGTGGAAGCATTAGGACGTTTGAAAGCCAGAGACGCCATTGACCCCCTACTCGAAATTGCTCAATCCCAAGACTTTTTCCTGGCGTTTCCGGCTTTAGATGCCCTCATGCAAATTGGAGATCTTTCTATCGCAGGACGTTTAATGCCATTAATTCAAAAAACTCTGAATTGGCGAGTACGTCGGGAGGCCGTTGATAGCTTGGCTATGCAGGATGATCCGAACTTAACCCAGGATTTGTTACGCTTGCTCCGAGAACAACACCGCAATCCCGATATTCTCAATAGTGTACTTCAGGTGTTAGCCCTGAGCCAGATTGATCCGATTCCTTCTTTGGTGGTCTGTTTAAATGACCCTGACCCGGATTTAAGGATTTATACCGCTTTAGCCTTGGGAGAACGCCACGACCCTAGGGCAATTCCGGCTTTAATTCCATTACTTGATGATCCGAATGTCAATGTCCGCTATCACACGATTGAATCCCTCGGACATCTGCGGGCTACGGAAGCGGTGGATAAATTAGTAGAAATTACTCAGTCTGGGGATTTCTTTTTGGCTTTCCCCGCCTTGGAAGCCCTAATCAAAATTGGAGACACCACCATTGGCGCTCGAATTGTTGACCTGTTAAATGATGAACTCTTGGGAAATCAAGTCGCCGAGGTCTTGGGAGTCTTGGGAGATGCCGATGTTGTTACCCCGATGGCTCAATTTCTAAATCAACCAAATAACCATCAATTCCCTTGTTCGGTGGGGGGGTTGGCGATCGCCTTAGCTAAAATTTATCACCGCTATCAAAAGGAATTTGGGGAAGGAGAATTTATTGCGGATCTCACCCGGCGGGCGCTGACAGATACCGGATCTCAGAACTTGCTCGATGGGATTAAAACCGCCAATTCTGAAGAATTACAGTCCCTTGCCCTGATTCTGGGCTGGTTAGAGGGGAAAAATGTCGCCGCCGCCCTGACGGAACTTTTGAGTAATGCCGAATTGCGAGAACCGATTATTGAGGCTTTAGTTAAATTTGGCAGTGACATTACCCCTTTATTAATTACCCAATTAGATGCCCCGGATTTAGAAACCAGGAAGGCGATAATTACTGTTCTGGGTAGGATTGGCAGTAATCAAGCTGTTCAAGCTCTCACCAATTTACTCGGGGAGGATGGGGAATTGGTGATGGTGACCACGGCCGCCCTGGCCCAAATTGGGGACGGACGAGCCTTTGAAGCCCTGTTAGGGTTATTAGGACATCCCGACTCGGCGGTGCGTTTGGGGGCGATCGCCGCCTTGAATTCCCTGGGTCATCCGGCTTTACCCCAACGAGTTCTAAATTTACTTACCGATCCAGATCCGATAATTCGCGAGTCGGCGGTGAAAATTGCTGGCTATTTTGCCTTTAGTGAATGTGTTGAAGCCCTGTTCAACTGTATCCATGACCCGGAGGAGAAAGTCCGACGGGCGGCGATTGAACATTTACCTTACATTGAGGATGAACGGGTTCTATCCTATTTAGTTAGGGCTTTAACGGAGGAAGTCCCCTCGGTGCGGGCGGCGGTGGCCCATGCTCTGGGGGATTTGGACACTACTTTGGTTCTCCCCCACCTGTTAACGGCTTTACAGGATCAGGATTCCTGGGTACGCTATCAAGCTGCCCGTTCAATTAGTCGTCTGGATTTGAGTGAGTTACTGACCTCTGAGGATGAAACCCTGGCGGCGGTGTTTGATGTTTTACAACATCTGGCGGTCACGGACTTTGCCTATCCTGTGCGGGCGGCGGCAACTTCGGCTTTAGGTTACATTGGGGGCGACCGGGCTATTCCTCTATTGACTTCTTTGGTGGGGGTTGAGGTCGGGGATGGGGATGTGGCCCGGGCTGCGGTGATGGCCTTGGGACGCATTGATAGTACGGAGGCCGTGGCTCCTTTATTAATGGCCTTGAATTCAACAAATCCTGAACGGCGTTTAGATGCCCTCCATGCCTTTCGAGAACGGGGCGGAGAGGAGGCTGGAGTGGCATTGCAATGGATGGCAGCCGCTGATCCCGAAGAAAAAGTGGTTCAGGCGGCAATTGAGTCCCTATCCCGCATGGGAACCCCGGAGGCGATCGCGGCTTTATTGGAGTTATCGGTCGATCCGAGCAGTCGGGAGGCTTGTATTTTGGCTTTGGCTGGTCGAAATTTGGATAATTCCACCATCAAGGAAGATTATATTGAGGGGATTAGTCAGGGGTTAAACCATATCCATCCGGCGGTACGCTGTGCGGTGGTGGAAGTTCTCAAACGTCTGAAACATCCTTTTGCCTCGGAAATTTTAATCAGTGCCTTGAATGATTCGGATCAAAATGTCCGTTTATCGGCCGTTAATGCTTTGGTCTATCTGGGTAATCGTTCCTGTGCGGAACAGTTGAGTATATTAGCCCGAAATGACGCTTCTGCTGCGGTTCGTCGAGCGGCTCAAAAAGGCATACACCAATAATCAGTTATCAGTTAACAGTTATCAGTTATCAGTTATGAGTCAACAGTTATTAGTTAACAGTTATCGGTGAAATAAATAAAATCATATATTGATAACTAATAACTAATAACTAATAACCAAGAACCAAGAACCAAGAACCAAGAACTGATAACTAAAAACTGATAACTAAAAACTGATAACTAATAACTGAAAACCAAAAACTGATAACTGAAAACTAACAACTGATAACTGATAACTGTTGACTGATAACTGATTACCGCTATCACATGAAATTTTCTTCAGAACCTCTAGGTTTAAGCGATAATACCTTTGTGATTTTACGAGATCTAATCCATGAACGGACGGGATTATTTTATAGTTCTTCTAAACAGACGATGTTAGCGGATAAGCTATCAATTAGAGTGAGAGAAAGGGGGTTAGACTCGTTTTTAGACTATTATTATTTGCTGAAATATGATCAGTCAGCCCGTGAAGAATGGCAAGAAGTGATTAATGCTTTAACGGTGCAAGAAACCTATTTCTGGCGGGAGTATGATCAAATTAGGGTTTTAGTTGAGGTGTTGTTACCGAAATATTTAGAGCGGTTTTATAACCTTGACTATCCTTGTCAACCTTTAAGGATCTGGAGTGCGGCTTGTTCGACCGGAGAAGAACCTTTAAGCATTGCGATCGCCTTAAATGAAGCCGGTTGGTTTGAACGAATTCCGATTGAAATTTGGGCTAGTGATGCTTCTTCCCGGGCAATTCATAAGGCGGTATCGGGAGTCTATCGAGAATACTCCTTTCGAGGTTTTCCTCAATCCTTAAAAGCTAAATATTTTTCTGCCCATAAAGAAGGTTGGGAGATCTCGCCTCTAATTCATAATCGAGTGCATTGGTCGGTGAATAACTTGTTAGTTGAATCAGATATTCAATATTTAGCCCAAGCTCATTTTGTCTTTTGTCGCAATGTTTTTATCTATTTTTCTGAAGCTGCTATTTTGAAGACGGTGAATTTTTTCTATCAACGAATGTTTAACCCCAGTTATTTATTTTTGAGTGCTTCAGAATCTTTAATTAAATTAAAAACCAATTTTGATTTAGAGGAAATTGATGGAGCTTTTATTTATATGAAACATGAATCCAAACCTAAAAAAATTTAGTCATAATTTTTTAAAAAAAACAACTACAAAAAATAGAGTAAAAATGCTAAATTTAGATTAGGGATAAAACCTAAATGTTATCACCCAGGAGAATAAAAAAATGAATAATAACATTATTCGAGTGTTAGTGGTCGATGACTCAGCTTATGTACGTAAAGTCATTAAACAAATGCTGTCTCGTAGTCCCTTTATTGAAGTGGTGGGAACGGCCCACGACGGGGAAGAAGCCCTAGAAAAACTAGAACAGATGACCGATCAAGTCGATGTGATTACCTTAGATTTATTAATGCCTAAAATCGATGGGGTGGAGTTTCTGCATCGACAAATGGCGCGACATCCGATCCCGGTGATTATTGTCAGTATTGCCAATGAAGGCGGGGAAATGGTCTTAGAAGCTTTAGATGCGGGGGCGGTGGATTTTGTTCATAAACCAACGGCCTTAGCCACGGAAAAAATGTATGAACTGGCCGAGGAATTAATTGATAAAGTTAAAGCCGCGGCTAATGTTCCCCTGAATCATCTTCCCCTTCATGCTATTGTCAAACCCAGCCATCCGGTAGGCCCGGTGCAACCCCTCACCCATAAGAGTATTACGGATTTAATTGTGATTGGAATTTCTACGGGGGGCCCCCAAGCCCTAGCGTTTTTGATTCCTCAATTACCTAGTAATTTTCCCATTCCGATCGCCATTGTTTTACATATGCCTATTGGTTATACCAAAATGTATGCGGAACGATTGGATCAGTTATCTGAGTTGAAAGTGGTAGAGGCGGCCGATGGAGATGTGATCTGTCCGGGGATGGTATTTATCGCTCCAGCCGGACGTCATTTAACCTTCAAACTTCAAGGAGCTAATGTGGTCGCTCGTTTAGCCGCCCAACCCTTTGATATGCCCCATCGTCCCTCCGTTGATGTGATGTTTCAATCGGCGGCCGAGGTTTATGGCAATCGGGTTTTGGGAATTGTGATGACCGGAATGGGTTCCGATGGCAAACAGGGTGCGGCCTGGATTAAATCGAACGGTGGTTTGATCTTTACTGAATCAGAGGAAACTTGTATTGTTTACGGAATGCCTCGGTCGGTGGTGGAGTCGGGGTTAAGCGATCGCGAAATTCCTTTATCTGATATCGCTAAGACCCTGTTAGAAATTTTATAGTAAGAGTAAAGAGGTAATTAAACAATGAAATTATAGTTGAAAAAGGCAGAGAAATGCTACTTACTGAAAAACAAAAAATGGCGTTGTCTGAGTTTATGAGAATGGTTCTCTCCATGAGGACAGCAACGGCCTTATCAGATTTGATTGGTTCTGATGTAAAGATGACAGTTGCGGGGGTTTCCCTATCTCCTTTGAGTAAATTAACCCTAGGATTTCCCCAGAATTTTAATGAAGATATTGTTAGCGTTCATCAAGTCTTTAAAGGCTCAATTAGTGGAGATGCTTTATTCCTTTTAAATTATTCTTGTGCAGTTCAATTAACGAATTTACTTCAAAAAAATAATCAGAATCAGATTGTTTATTTGAATATTTCCTCCTGTGAAGTCTTAACCGAAGTGGGTAATATTTTATTAAATTCCTATATTGGTCTATTAGGAAGTTTAATGGGATGTCAATTTACCTTTTCCATGCCCGTTTTTCAAGTTGAACCTTTACCGGATTTAGTCAAATCTCTAATGTTAGGTAGAAATGAAGTCCGTTATTTCTTAATGGTTGATACGACCTTTGAATTCTGTCATAATTCAGTTAGAGGTTATTTAGTCTTTGTTTCCGGTGTGATTCCTTTGTCTTGTTTGATTAAAGGGATTGAAGCGTCCATTGACTTTAACCTGATAAATCCTTGAGATTTTCCCCATCAAACCCATGAAAATCCTCAGCCAAACACCGTGGAAACAACTATTACCTTTGATATTAGGTGTACTGGCTTCGGTGGCAATTTTTTTTCCTGGCTTAATTAAACAGGCTAAAACTCCCTTACCTATGGTTATTTTAACCGGAGGATTATTTTTGGTTTGGTTATCTGTATTAATAATTTATTTGGTAAAAATTAGTCAGTTTCAAATCCAGCAATTGCAGAAAACTAATTACCAATTGCAACGGGAAATACATCAACGTCAACAAACAGAAATAGCCTTAAATCAACTAGCATCAATTGTGGAATCTTCCGAAGATGCCATTATTAGCAAAAATTTAGAAGGGGTAATTACAAGCTGGAACCAAGGAGCAGAAATAGTTTTTGGTTATACTGCCTGGGAAATGCTGGGAAAATCGATCCAAACACTGATTCCCCAACAGAATCACGATCAGGAAAAAGCAATTTTACAAAGAATTATCCAGGGGGAACATATTAAACACTACGATACAAAGCGACTCAGAAAAGATGGAACTATGATTGATGTTTCCCTGAGTCTTTCCCCAATTAAAGATAAAGCTGGAAATGTGATTGGGGCTGCCAAGATTGCCCGGGATATTACTAAACAAAAACAAGCTGAAGCCGCACTACAGAAAAGTGAATCTAGTTATCGAGAACTGATCAATAATTTAAGTATAGGGTTTGTAATTCATGGGGCAGATACCCGAATTTTAGTCTGTAATTCCATCGCCTGTGAATTATTAGGTCTATCGATGGATCAAATGATGGGAAAAACCGCGATTGATCCCGCATGGCATTTTATTCGGGAAGATGGCACCCCCATGCCCTTTGAAGAATATCCGGTCTATCGAGTCCTATCCACTCAACGGCCTTTTAAAGATTATATTTTAGGAATTAATAGAGTTAATCTTTCTCGGGTTTGGGTTTTAGTCAATGCTTTTTGTGAATTTGATTCTAACCATCAACTCAAACAAGTGATAATTATGTTTGTTGATATTACCCAACTCAAGGAAGCAGAGGATAAAATTAAACAAACTCGTAATTTTTTACAAGCGCTCCTGAATCATTTACCCGTTGCTGTTTTTGTTAAAAATATTCAGCCGGAAAAATTTGGGGAGTTTCAGTTTTGGAATAAAACCACTGAACATTTATTGGGGATTTCCGCAGAAACAGCTATTGGTAAAACCGTTTATGACTTTTTTCCCAGAAAACAGGCGGAATTTTTTGATCAAAAAGATCGGGAAGTTTTGCAAACAGGGAGTCCGGTAGATATTACTGAAGAAATAATTAGTAGCCTCAATTTGGGAAAAATTTGGCTACATACGATCAAAATTCTGGTTTATGATCAACAGAATCAACCTCAATATTTACTCTGTTTTTCGGAAGATATTACCGAAAAGAAACAAGTTGAAGCCGAGCGCAAAGAACTTAGTGCTGTTATGGAAAATGCCGTATCTGGGATTTCTAAATTAGATGTTCAAGGTCGTTATGTTTACGTTAACAAAACCTACGCTCAAATTACGGCTTATCAACCGGAAGAAATGATCGGAATGCTTTGGCAAAAAACCGTGCATCCCGATGAATTAGAAAAACTGATTGCTGCTTATCACCAAATGGTTAAAGAGGGTAGAGTTGAGGTAGAAACCATTGGTATTCGTAAAGATGGTTCGATTTTTTATAAACAATTAGTTATGATTGCGACCTACGACGAACTACATCAACTGTCGGGTCATTATTGCTTTATGAAGGATATTAGTGAAAGGGCAAAACTCGAAACCGAACGTCGAAAAGCTGAATTACAATTAGAGAAAGAACTGCTGCGAACTAAAACAATTTTTAATACTTCAATGGACGGTATTGTGGTCATAAATCATCAAGGAGATGTGGTACAAGCCAGTCCTGGTTTTGCTCAGATGCTTGGTTATACCTTAGAAGAAACTTTGAGTCTGAATCTGTTAGATTGGGATGCTCAATGGACAAAAGCAGAATTACAAGCTATTATGACTAGCAATAGCATGATGCCACTTTTTGAAACCCAACATCGACGCAAAGATGGTTCTAAATATGATGTGGAAATTAGTTATAGTCGGGTGATTTTAGACGGAGAGATTTTACATTTTTGTATTTGTCGAGATATTAGCGATCGCAAACAAAAAGAAATCGCCCTCAGACGGGCAATGGAAGCCGCAGAACAGGCTAATTTAGCTAAAAGTATTTTTCTTGCCAATATGAGTCATGAACTCCGCACGCCTTTAAATGTGATTTTAGGATTTGCCCAGGTTATGGCCCATGATCCCGCCCTGACCCCCAATTTGCAAGAAGACTTACAAACTATTCGACGCAGTGGCGATCACCTTTTAAGTTTAATTAATGATGTTTTGGATCTCTCTAAAATTGAATCGGGACACTGTACCTTAGAAGAAACTGAATTTGACTTAATTAATCTGCTAGATTCCTTACGCAATATGTTAGCAGAAAGAGCCAGTTCCCAAGGACTTGAACTGAGGTTTAATATCAATCCAGATGTTCCCAAATTTATTAAAACCGATCCTCAAAAACTGCGTCAAGTTTTAATTAATCTGTTGGGAAATGCGATTAAATTCACCCATCAAGGCGGAATTACCTTACAGGTTCGACATATTATTGGAGAAACTGAACCTCCCCATCAATCTATGATTGAGTTTGCGGTGATTGATACGGGGGTTGGGATCGCCCCAGAGGAACTCGACTACATCTTTGATGCCTTTATCCAAGCCAAAGCCGGAAAACAAATAGTTAGCGGTACGGGTTTAGGATTGACTATTAGCCGAAAACTCCTGCAACTGATGGGAGGAGACATTTCCGTTAGGAGTACAATAGGAGAGGGAACTACCTTCAGCTTCAGGCTGAGAGTCACCCTCAGCGATGATATTGAGGTGATCCCAGAACAGGATGATCGCCTGATTTTGGGGTTGGCTCCTGGTCATACTCATCACCGCATTTTAGTGGTTGATGATCGGGTGGAAAATCGCCTCCTACTGGTGAGGTTATTAACTCAGTTAGGACTGGAGGTAAAAGAAGCCAGCAATGGACTCGAAGCAGTACAGCTATGGCGGGAATGGCAACCCGATTTGACCTGGATGGATATTCGGATGCCGATTTTGGATGGATACGAAGCCACCAAGCAAATTCGGGCCGTAGAAACAGGTAAAAGTAGTATTATTATCGCCCTCACCGCCCAGGCTTCTCAAAGCGATCGGAATCTGGCCCTAGCCGCGGGTTGTAACGACTACATGAGCAAGCCTTTCCGAGAGCAAGTATTGTTTGAGAAAATGGCGCAATATTTGGGTTTGGAATACCGCTATGGGGAATCTGTAACCCCGGAAACTACCCCGAGTGTTTCTAAAACCCTAACTTCGGCCGACTTGAAAATCATGTCCCCGGACTGGATTAATCAAGTCCATGAAGCGGCTCTTGATCTCAATGATGATCGGATTTGTCAACTCATTGCTCAAATACCGCCTGAGCATAAATTTTTGATCGAAACTATGACTTCTCTTGTCGATAATTTTCAGCTTGAGGTGATCGCAATTCTGACTCAGATTTAGGGTACAAACCATGACTACTCCACTCAAAAATGCAGCTAAAATAAATATTTTGATTGTGGATGATACCCCCGATAACTTGCGATTGCTAACTAAAATTCTCCAGTCCCAGGGTTATATTGTTCGCAAATCTTTAAATGGTAGAATGGCACTTCAAGGAATTTATCGTGATCCGCCTAATCTGATTTTATTGGATATTAATATGCCGGAGATGAATGGTTATGAAATTTGTCAAAAATTAAAAGAGTCGGAAACAACTGCCCAAATTCCTGTGATTTTTATTAGTGCTTTGGAAAGAATAGAAGATAAATTACGGGCTTTTGATTTGGGTGGGGTAGATTATATTACTAAACCGTTTCAAGAACAGGAAGTTTTAGTCCGGGTAAAAAATCAATTATTAATTCAACAACAACACCAAGAATTAATTGAACAAAATCAACGGTTAGAGCAAGAAATTCAAGAACGGTTAAAAGCCGAAGCCGAAGTTAGACAGTTATCCTTAACCGATGAATTAACTGGACTCTATAACCGCCGAGGCTTTTTTTTACTCGCTCAACAACAATTAAAAACTGCACAACGGACTCAAACTAACTGCTCTCTGATATTTGCTGATTTAGATGGTTTGAAAAAAATTAATGATACCCTCGGCCATGAATTGGGAGACAGAACAATTGTTGATGCGGCTAAAATTCTTAAACAAACTTTTAGAGATGCTGATATTTTAGCCCGATTTGGAGGAGATGAATTTACTATATTTATTTTGGGTGAAGAAACCTATCCTAATGATTTTAAAGCTCGGTTACAAAGTAATATTGATTTTTTTAATCAAAACTCTAATCGAGTCTATAAACTTTCGATTAGTATGGGCATACAACTCTGTGATATCTATGAAAATTGTTCCCTGGAAGAATGGATAGCAAAAGCTGATCAACTCATGTATGAACATAAACAAACTAAATATAGCAAAAATAGCTATAACAATCCTGTTTGAGTTGTGTTGAATAAGGGAACACCGGAACAGGTAATAGGGAATAGGGGTAATAATTCTGACTGTTTGATATCAGTATTGAAATGTTATAGCAGTCGCCACACCTATTAGGACAAAGAGTGATGCTAAAAGCTAGACGGTGAAGTCTTTTCCTCCGGTGTTCCGGTGTTCCGGTGTTCCCTGTTCCGGTGTTCCCTGCTATACCACTATTTAGGATTGCTATATTGACCATTATCCATTGCCTGATCTTTAATTTTAACTTGACTTTTGAGCTAAAATTTGATATTTTAAAAGTATTTAGATCAAAGTATTTCCTCTGAACACACTCAACTCTAAACCCGATGAATATTATTGCTGATTTTCTATCTAAACCGGCTCCAACAAATTCCCCTCAAGTCAAAAAAAGTGGTCGAGGAATCCATATTAAATCTCCTCAAGAAATAGAAACTATGCGACAAGCAGCAAAAATTGTAGCAACGGTATTAAAAGAAATTTCAGAACGGGTTCAACCCGGGATGACCACGGCGGATTTAGATGCTTATGCAGAAAAACGGATTCGAGCCATGGGAGCAACCCCAAGTTTTAAAGGATATCATGGATTTCCGGCTTCTATTTGTGCTTCTATTAATAATGAAGTTGTTCATGGTATTCCTAACCGTAGAAAGGTGATTCGTACCGGGGATGTTTTAAAAGTTGATACCGGGGCTTATTATCAAGAATTTCATGGGGATTCTTGTATTACTATTGGGGTTGGTGAAGTTTCCCCAGAGGCAAAAAAATTAATCACAGTGGCTGAAGAAGCCTTATATAAAGGTATTGAACAGGTCAAAGCGGGAGCTTATTTACTCGATATTGCCGGAGCAGTTCAAGACTATACAGAAGCCAATGGTTATAAAATTGTAGAGGAATTTACAGGTCATGGAGTGGGAAGAAATCTCCACGAAGAACCCTCGGTTTTTAATGCCCGTACCCATTCTTTACCTAATGTTAAATTGAAAGCGGGAATGACCTTAGCTATTGAACCGATTCTAAATGCGGGTTCTCGATTTACAAAAATTTTATCCGACCGATGGACAGCCGTAACCATTGATAATGCCCTATCTGCTCAATTTGAACATACGGTTTTAGTAACAGAAACCGGCTATGAAATTTTAACTGATCGCTCTAATATCAGTTAACAGTAATCAGTCATCAGTTAACAGTTAACAGTTAATTACCCATTAACCATCACGGATTTAAGAGAATTACAAAGATTAAAATCCGTGAAATCCGTGAAATCCCCTTAAATCTGTGATCCCCATTACCTATTACCCATTTCCCCAATGATTCGGATTCAAACAGTTAACTATTCTGAATATTTAACAGAAATTAAAGCAATTCGATATCAAGTTTTTGAACTTGAACAAGGAGTTGATCCTGAATTAGAATTTGATGGGGAAGATGAACTAGCCCAACATTTATTAGCCTATTTAGATGATTACCCGATTGGAACCCTGCGTATCCGTTATTTAGACCCGGAAAAAGCTAAGATTGAACGGTTAGCTGTTCTGAATTCGGCTAGGGGAATGGGAATTGGTCGGCAATTAATGGAATGTGCTTTAGAAGCGATCGCTCAAACTTCGATTAAAATAGTGATTATTAATGCTCAAGTTTATATTAAAAATCTCTATTTAAAATTAGGATTTGAAGCAATAGGAGAACCTTTTCTAGAAGCCGGAATTGCCCATATTAAAATGATTAAATATTTGGGAAATAGGGAATAGCAACAGTCATAAATCAACCCAAATCAAACGAGGGTTTGAAGACAAAACCCCTACTATAAAAAATAATAAACACCTCACGAATTTCTATGGTTTATCTGGGCTTTTCTCCCGTTGGGTGGGAGGAGCTTTTAACTCAGATTTAATAGGAGTTGATTTTTTCGGTTGGGGAGTGGGGGAAGGTTGGGGTTTAGTTTCCTCAATTTTCTCATCTTTGGGAGATTCGGATTCAATTTCCGGGGGAGAAGACTCAGCCATAACTAATCCCTGTTGTTTCACCCGACGAATCAATAAATTAGCCACTAATGCGGTAGCCCGGTTATCACTTTCTAAATTAAATTCCGAATCATCGGTATCTATTTCTACATAACGAGATACCACTTCCATGATTTCTTTTCGCATGGCTTCCACCATTTCCGCCGATAGATCAGCCCGGTCGTGGGCTAAGACCAACTTCAGGCGACGTTTAGCCTCCTCTCGACTGGTTTGATGAGTTCGAGGAAAAAGTCTTTCTATGAGTTCATTAATTTTCATTGGGGTTTACAGGATGAATACAGAAGCGGTCAGAGCAACAATTTCAAGATATATTTTTAGCCAACTTTAGGGGAAAGCAAACGACGCAATTTAGCAAAAAACCCTTCTGGACGGGGGTTAAGGTCAAGGAAAGCCACTTTTTCTCCTTCAATTCGACGCACCACATTTGTGAACGCTTGAGCCGCTTGGGAGGGGGTTTCCGATAACACTAAAGGTTCCCCTTTATTGGTGGAAATAATCACATTTTCATCATCGGGAACTACCCCAATTAAAGGAATCGCTAAAATTTCTTCCACATCCTGTACCGACATCATATCGTTAGTTTCCACCATTAAAGGCTTAATCCGATTAATTAATAACCGAATTTGTTTAACCGAATTAGCCTCTAATAAACCAATAACTCGATCCGCATCTCTAACGGCTGAAATCTCTGGAGTCGTGACAATAATTGCTTCTTTAGCCGGAGCGATCGCATTTTGAAACCCCTGTTCAATTCCCGCCGGACAATCAATAATAATATAGTCATATTTCCCCTCTAACATCGCCACTAATTGTTTCATTTGATCTGGTGTAACAGCTTCTTTCATCCGGTTTTGAGCCGCGGGTAAAAGCACTAAACGGGATTCTCGTTTATCTTTAACTAAAGCTTGTTCCAGGCGACATTCCCCCGATAAGACTTCCATTGCCGTATAAACAATCCGATTTTCTAAACCCAAGAGTAAGTCTAAATTTCTCAAGCCAAAATCCGCATCAATTACTACAACAGAGTGGCCCCGTTTTGCCAAACTCATACCCAAATTAGCGGTACAAGTAGTTTTTCCCACCCCTCCTTTTCCAGAGGTAATCACAATAACACGACTCATATTTTTAAAATTTGTATTCAGCAATAATCGATCCGGTGTTCAGGATACCTTATTTCATCCACATTTGGCGCATCACCCATCACCGATCACGGATTTAAGAGGATTTCACGGATTTCACAGATTTTAATTTGTCCCCCAATCAAGTCGAGGGCTGGCTTAATCCCCATTACCTATTACCCATTACCCTGTTACTGAGCGAAGTCGAAGTATTACCCATTATCCATGGTCAATACTCTAGCCTTGGCCACTTCCTTCGCCGGACTAATCCGAATTCCTGTAGTATTGACATAGGCGACTTCCGGGTAAAACTGTTCGGGGGAGGTTTCTGGCCCCCGCGCCACCTGATCCGCAATCCGAATTAACTTAGGTTCCATTTGCAAAGCCATAATTAAACTATTCCGGTTGCCTTTTGCCCCGGCGTGGGCATTTCCCCGCAACCGTCCCCAAATAATAATATCTCCATCGGCAATCACCGAACTCCCCGGGTTCACATCCCCGACAATCACAATCGTCCCTGGATGACGAATATCCACCCCAGATCGTACAGTCATTTTCAAATATAATGGCTCCGCTAACGGGGCTGTAGCTGTCTCTGGCAGGGGTTGAGCCAAGGTTTCTCGTTCCATATCCTGATCAACGCTATAACCTGCCATAGCGGCTGCTACTGCGGTTTGGCGACGACTGGTTTTAACCCGTTTAAGTTGGAGTTGGACTTCCGTTAGTGCCTCCGCAATATCTTGGAGTTGACGCCCATCTAATAACCGATTTTCTGCGATTAGATGAACTTCTGTATAATCTTGTTCTGCGTGTTCACCACCGTTAAGGCGGTGTTTTAACTGTTGCCAGATTTCTGTCCAGGTATGATTTAGGTTAGTATTAATCTCGGTATCTTCGCGGTTGTTTTCCGGCGGTAAAAATAACAATAACCTTCCCGTTTCAGTTTTGAACCGAACTTGTAAATTAGGATCAATCTCAGGTGAAATTACGGGAGATTCAGATTCAGTTATGATCGGTTCAGAGGTGGGAGTATCTAAAGACATATTTAGAAGGGAATAGGGATCACGGATTTAAGAGGATTTCACGGATTTCACGGATTTTAATCTGTCCCCCAATCAAGTCGAGGGCAGGCCCCCAATCAAGTCAAGGGCTGGGTTAATCTGCGTAATCATTTAATTATTGTAAGCGATCAGGGACAATCCCTACCCCCCCTGTAGAGACGTTGCATGCAACGTCTCTACAGGGGTGAAGGCTAAAATATATAATTTTAATTTCCAACAGAATTAAATTTCTTTCACTCTTTTCTGCATATTAATTTTCTTCCATAATTCCTGTTTAATTCGGTTAAGAATTGAAGCTTCATCTAAGGTTTCTAAAATATGTTGAACTACGGCTTTTGGCCCCTCATCTCCCCAGGATGCACCATTGGCTAAATAGGCTTTTGTTACCTGTCCAATAGCATAACCAGAAACCCCGGCGATCGCAGCTTGGGGAATAGCCACAGATAGATAGGGAATTAATGATAATCCCCCGGTGGCTGGGGCGGTTAATCCTAATATACTTTTTAACGAACTTAAACCAAAATTTGCCACTAATTCACTGGCGGTAATTCCTCCCATACTTAAAGCAATTTTTTGTAATAATTCTACCGCCCCCTGTTGAGTCATGGAAATTCCATATAATTTAGATAGGGTTAAAATTAATGCCACATCGATCATGGCTCCGCTTAATAAATCAATCATCATCATTGGGTTTAAGGCGATCGCAATTGATTTTGTGATCACCCCATTCCAAATCACCCGGTTAGCACTTTCTTCTCTAATTTCCATTTTTCGCCGGACTAATTTCTCGTTAATATCTCCGGCATATAACATCGTATTTAAGGCGACTAATGATTTCCCTTCCCGATCTAAAATCTCTAAAATTTTTAACTTTAATTCCTCAATTTGAGGCTCTCCCCTATTAATTTCGGCGCTGAAAGTTCCATCGGGACGACGAATAGCTTTAGCTACTAAAGGTGAAGCCGCCGCCATCACAATTTCATCAGGAGATAATAATTCTTTGACTCTTTCATCCCTAATTTTTTCATAAATCGCCTGTCGATCTGCTTCAGGATATTGATCAATTTTATTAAAGACTAATAATATTGGTTTTCCCGCCTCTCGCAACTCTCCAAGGGCATCATATTCAACTTGGGTAATATCCCCAGAAATCACAAATAATAATAAATCAACTTGTTGCGCCACCTGACGGGCAATTTGTTCCCGGGTTTCCCCATCTACTTCGTCAATTCCTGGGGTATCAATTAGTTCAATTTGAGAAATTTTATAGGAAACCGTAGGAATATTAGAGGTAGAATTTACCGTCATTTCCCAGGGCTGAATTTGAGTAGTTTGGGTGACACCATGAATCGGGCCAGTAATAAATACTTCTTGACCTAATAAAGCATTTAAAACCGAAGATTTTCCCCTTCCAACCATACCAAATACGGCAATTTGTACACAGGTACGGTCTAATTTATCCATCATTCTTTGCAACCCCCCAATATCGGGTTCTAAACCTTCCCTTTCTGTGGGAGTTAAGTCAAGATGGTCTACAATCTCCCGTAGGGCGTCTTGGGCGTGACGTAAATTGAGTTCTGCTTGGAGGTCAGTGAAACTTAGTAGGGTTGTATTAAGTTCGTCATCTAAAGTCATAAAAACCTCGTTAAATAGGGAACAGGGAACAGGGAACAGGGAACAGGGGATAGGGAATTACGAATTACGAATTACGAATTACGAATGGGAATTAAATAAAAATCAATTGTAAACAAAGCCTAAATTAGTTTTAACCCTTCTATAAATCGAAAATCTGCTGTGCGGATAAGTTGAACTGGGGAAAGGTTGGGGAAATCAGGGTTGTGTTCTCTCTAAATGGATTCATTTGATATTCCCCATCCTCTAAATTACAAACAAATAATGTAGGTTGCTTGGGGCTACCAATAAACTTTCTCGGCCCCAATGCTGCGTAATCCAGAATCCAATATTCTTCAATTCCCATTTCTTCATAATCTCGAAATTTATTATAATAATCATCACGCCAATTCGTTGAAACCACTTCGACAATTAATTTCACTGAATCATAATTTTCGATAATTGATTCCCTTTCCCATCGGGGTTCAGACCCTAAAACTTCTTGATTTAAAACAATAATATCCGGTTCATAACCAGATTGTCCACGTTTGGGTTTGATAATTGATTCTCTAGGAATAGTCCAAATGCCACCTTTCCCTATTTGCCTGATTATAATTAATAATTGTTCCATCAGGGAACCGGTTAGATTTGAATGTTTTCCCCTGGGTTTGGGCATTTCAACAATTACTCCTTCATGTAGTTCGTAACGAACTTCTGAGTTTTCGGGATACCAGTTGATAAATTCATCAAAGCTGTAAAATTTGGGTTTGGTTTGGGCTGGAATCATAGATTTTTTAGGAAAGTATTAGTGTGCCAAAAAAAGTCAGTTATTGGGTTAATAAAAAAATTTCGCTGTCGGAAGATTTTACCTGATGAAAGACAAATCAACCCCGCCAAAGTTGGTACTTAAAGCAATATTTAAGTTTTCTAAGACTTTTATTAACCAGAGAACTCCATCTTGAGAACAGGACTCGTAATGATTAAATAAAATAGCAAATCGTTTTTCTAGGTAGGGTTTGATTTTTCGACAAATTAAAACTATTTTGAGTAATAAACCTACAGTCATAGTTGGGCCCACATTAGCAATTAAGTCAATAAACACAAAATGATTAGGTTTTTGGGGACTTTCAACCACCAGAAAGTTTAAGATCTGGTTACAGGTTCTCAGTAGGAGAAATTCACTAAAATTTTCCTCATCACTATGGGGAATGATATTCTGTAATTGCTTGTATAATTTATCATTAAATTGATTACGGATATAGGATGAATCAATTGACGTTTGGCTGATATATTCATACAAACTATTTTTAAAATCTCGGAAAGATTGATTAGGTTTAGTTTGAGATAGAAAACCTTGAGCTAAATCTTTATAGGTTTGTGATCCTTCTATTTTACCTACAAATTGTTTCAGGGCGGCAAACAGTTCTCGATTATTTAAAAAGGTGGGATTGGGAACCGGAGAAACAATTTTTCTAGCCGCTTCTAGGGATGTGCGTCGGGCGATGGTGGCGAGTCGCATTTGATGGGCTACATACTGAGACAAATCAAGTTCAAATTTTCGTTGTTTTTGAACTTGAATTAGTTGAATCATCTGTTGATGTTCGTAGGAACTATCGTCACTGAGTAAACAATGTTTATAAAGGTAGGGATAGCGAGGAATTAAAATTCTTAGGGGTTCGGAAGCTTGGGCTTTATAATCTAATTCTTGCCGTTGATTAATCACTTCTGCAAATCGTTTTAGGGCGAGATACTGTTCACTTTTGGTAAATTCATAAACCAAATCTCCCAACTGACGAATATTTCGAGCATAGGAATAAACTTTGCGAATTTTAGGAATAGACTCATCAAAAAGCTGAATTAATTTATTAATTGCTGCTTTGCGTTGGGGAGAAGTATGCCAGCAATTAATTAAAATATAACAACAGCGATTCAGGATATGATTAAAGTCCTGAACCTGTAATTTAGATAGGACTAATTTATTTAAGGCTTGAGAAACCTCTAAATCTGGATATCCCGCTCCTTCAATTAATAATAAATTTAGCCTTTCTATCAGTTGATCAGGCTCATCTATTTCTACCCTTTCTAGCAAATGATCATAGATAATTTGTTCTTCTTTGAGGGTGGCGCGATTAAAAGAATTTCCTAGATTGTTGTTCATTTTTGATTACCCATCTACTCAATTTGAGTGTGATTGTCTGGTTAGGTTTTATGATCACAATAAATCTATGATGTTGACCCTGATTAAATTTTAAAATCGACAATAAAATAGCGGTGTGGAGACCGGAATATTTGGTCGAGTTACAGATGATAGAACTTAGATTAAAAACCATGAAAAAAGTTATTTAAAATAAGTTCAACCCTTGATATCGCCGACATCTCCTAGAATGTATCGGTCATCCTGACCCGGAACACTAACACCGCCATTCAGTTGAACAGATTTGATAAAATAACTATTAGGGAGAATAGTTGCAACTAATAATATATTTTCTGTGCTTTTTATGCTATTTTCAACAATTAGGGCTGAAATCGCAATCAATCTCAATAAAAATCGCTACAAAACCCGTGATATTTTAGAATATCATATCTGGGTAATCAATAATCATCAATTTTCAAGAGTTTCAGAGAATGTCTAATCTCATCACTCTCGGTCAGATTGCTCATATTCTAGCGATTAATTCCCCATTTTACAGTAATTACACGGATTCTACAACCGTGATCACGATCACAACCGATACCCGCAGTATTAAACCTGGGGAGGTGTTTTTAGCGCTACAGGGGGAACACTTTGATGGCCATAACTTTGTGGAACAGGCAATTAACCAGGGGGCGATTGCTGCGATTGTCACCACGGATTTTGCCCAAAATCACCCGGATTTACCGCTTTTACCCGTTCCTAGCCCTTTAAAAGCCTATCAACAGATTGCCCGATGGTGGCGGGATCAATTTCAGATTCCGATTATCGGGGTTACCGGGTCGGTAGGGAAAACCACAACTAAAGAATTAATTGCATCTGTACTCGCAACTCAAGGCAAAGTTTTAAAAACCCAAGCTAACTATAACAATGAAATTGGAGTTCCTAAAACCCTATTACAACTCACGGCTGATCATGATTTTGCCGTCATAGAAATGGCCATGCGCGGCGCCGGACAAATTACCGAATTAACCCAAATTGCTCGACCCACAATTGGGGTAATTACTAATGTGGGAACAGCTCATATTGGACTGTTGGGGTCAGAAGATGCGATCGCTTTGGCTAAATGTGAACTATTAGCAGAAATGCCGAAAACCAGTCTGGCGGTGTTAAATTATGATCAAGAACGTTTAATCAATACCGCCGCTAAAGTTTGGTCTGGAAATACTATTACCTATGGGTTAAAAGGGGGAGATCTGCGAGGAGAATTAATCGACGCCCAAACCTTGCGAGTCGAAGGAATAGATTTACCCTTACCCTTACTTGGGGCCCATAATGCCTCTAATTTCTTAGCAGCATTGGCCGTATTTCGGGGAATTTATGGCCCGCAAACCTCATACACGCCTTTTCAGCAACCAATGGTGGTACAGCTACCTGAAGGTCGGGCGAAACGCTATGAATGGCCAGAAGATATTGTGATTTTAGATGAAACCTATAACGCCGGGTTGGAATCGATGTTGGCGGCCTTGCGGTTATTGGCCCAAACCCCGGGGAAACGCCGGATTGCGGTATTAGGGACGATGAAAGAGTTGGGAGAGCGATCGCTAGAATTCCATGAACAAGTGGGGCGCACGGTGCGGTCACTGAATTTGGACGGATTATTGATTTTAGCAGACTTTGACGCCGCCAATGCCTTAGCAACAGGGGCTGGCGGTGTTCCGTTGGTGTCAATAGTTGATGCCCAAACCTCCGATGCTCATGCTCAAATGGCCAAACAATTAAAAGCCTTAATCGAGTCCGGGGATCGGATTTTATTTAAAGCGTCCCATTCGGTGCAACTAAATCGGGTTGTAGAATTATTGGGATCGGATTTCTAATAGAATCAAAGGGTAGTCATGATCAGTGATCACGCTTGAGTGATACCCTGAAAGATGGCAATATTAAATTCTTCTAAAGCTTTCCGAGACAAATCGGAATCAACTTGTATTAACCCATAAGCAAACCCATGGTCAGCACCGCAGAAAAAACAAATGTAGGCCACGTCACTCAAATCATTGGCCCGGTTGTAGACATCAAATTTCCCAGTGGTCACCTGCCGGAAATCTACAACGCAGTAAAAATTAGTGGCAAAAACGAAGTTGGTCAAGATATTTCTATTGTTTGCGAAGTCCAACAACTTCTAGGAGATGGTCAAATCCGCTCCGTATCCATGAGTACCACCGATGGTTTAGTCCGGGGGATGGAAGTTGTTGATACGGGCGCTCCGATTAGCGTTCCCGTTGGCCCAGCGACCCTAGGACGGATTTTTAACGTCATCGGTGAAACCGTTGATAATTTAGGCCCGGTGCAAACCGAAGAAACTTCTTCCATTCACCGTCCCGCCCCAGCTTTTACTCAGTTAGAAACAAAACCTGCTGTGTTTGAAACGGGGATTAAAGTGGTAGACCTGTTAGCTCCCTATCGTCGGGGTGGCAAAATTGGTCTGTTCGGTGGAGCCGGAGTCGGCAAAACCGTTATTATTATGGAACTGATTAACAACATCGCTAAGGCGCACGGGGGTGTGTCGGTGTTCGGCGGTGTGGGCGAACGTACCCGGGAAGGGAACGATCTTTACAATGAAATGATCGAGTCTGGAGTTATCAACACCAAGGACTTAAGCCAATCGAAAGTGGCTCTGGTTTATGGCCAGATGAACGAACCCCCCGGAGCTAGAATGCGGGTGGGTCTATCGGCTTTGACCATGGCTGAATATTTCCGCGATATCAGCAAACAAGACGTACTCCTGTTTATTGATAATATCTTCCGGTTCGTGCAAGCGGGTTCGGAAGTATCGGCTCTGTTAGGTCGGATGCCCTCGGCGGTGGGATATCAGCCCACCCTAGGGACAGAAATGGGTGAACTGCAAGAGCGGATTACTTCTACTAAAGAAGGCTCTATTACTTCGATTCAGGCGGTGTATGTGCCTGCGGATGACTTAACTGACCCCGCTCCAGCCACCACCTTTGCTCACTTAGACGCCACCACCGTATTATCCCGGGGTTTAGCTTCTAAAGGTATCTATCCGGCGGTTGATCCCCTGGATTCTACCTCGACGATGTTACAACCCGCGATTGTCGGTAGCGAACACTATAACACCGCCCGGGCCGTACAATCCACCCTGCAACGTTATAAAGAACTCCAAGATATCATCGCCATTTTAGGCTTAGATGAACTGTCGGAAGAAGATCGGATGACCGTGGCTCGCGCTCGGAAGATTGAGAAGTTCCTATCTCAACCCTTCTTTGTGGCGGAAGTGTTTACCGGTTCTCCTGGTCAGTATGTCACCCTGGAAAAAACCATCAAAGGCTTCAATATGATTCTGGCTGGGGAACTCGATGACCTGCCCGAACAAGCATTCTACATGGTGGGCGACATTGACCAAGTGATTGCTAAAGCCGAAAAACTCAAAGGCTAAATTTCACTTGTTGTTGGGCTTTAGCCCTCTTACCAAAGCCCAACAACTATAATTTTTGATCTCGATAATATTTTATTAACTCTTGACAAATGACATTAACTGTGCGTGTAATCGCCCCGGATCGGACGGTCTGGGATGAACAAGCTGAAGAAGTGATTCTGCCAAGTATCACAGGTCAACTGGGTATCCTGACGGGTCACGCTCCCATGTTAACCGCCTTAGATACCGGAGTAATGCGGGTTCGGCTGAAAAATAAATGGACTCCCATTGCTGTAATGGGTGGATTTGCGGAAGTGGAAGCGAATGAAGTCATCATCTTGGTCAATGGTGCAGAGCGGGGTGACAGCATTAATTTAGAAGCAGCCCGTACCGCCTACGCCCAAGCTAAAGCTGATTTAGAAGCGACTGAAACCGGTGATTCTAAAAAAGCCAAAATCAAAGCGACCAAAGCTATTAAAAGAGCCAGAGCGCGGTTACAAGCGGCTGGTGGCGTGGTGGAATAACCCCCAACCAGACAAAAGGCAAGAAGACCAGGGAACAATAGCAGAAATTATTCAGGTTTAATGATTAGTTTCTAATGCTTTGACTTGTGTTTCTTGTCTTTTATATTTATATCTATATTTTCATTGTTAATGTTAGAAAACCTAAGACTTTTTCCATCATAATTTTATTCCTATGGCAATTTTACATGGCAGTTGGTGCGTCACGCCGGATCAGTCATTTTTTCTTTGGGGAGAAACCTGGCGACGGCTCACGCCCGCTCTAAGTTCAGAAACAATTCTTTCCTATCCTTTTACTTTAAACCATACGGAATTATTAACTCAACCCTTATTAAAAAATATAGGGTTATCGGAGGATTTTCCTAAACTATCCCCACAAATTATAGCGTTACCTACGGATATTTCTGAATCTGGAGAAATCACTCCAATTTATTCTACTATAACTAATATTCCTAACTCCTATCTTTATCCTTGGGAAATTACAGGAATTTGTCTTAATCCTCAACAGGCATTTCAATTTTTACAATCTTTACCCCTAAATACCGCCATCACACCGGAGTCTAACTTAGGGGCAGATTTGCGGTTTTGGTCGCATATTACCCGTTGGAGTTTAGATTTATTAGCCCGATCTAAATTTTTACCCGGATTCATTCAGGGATCTGATCAAACCGTTAAATCCCAATGGCAACCCCTACTTGATAGTGCCATTGATCAAACTCGATTATGGCGTTTTGCTCAACAAATGCCAACGGTTTGCCGCCTGAATCAAGGATTAATAGAAAATCATTACCTATCCGTGGATTTTCCCCAATCTGCCCAGGATATTATTATTGACTTTTTAACCGTAATCATTGATCAACAAGTTAGGAATATAGCTCAATCAGTTGATCAAAAAGTGATTGGATCATTTCCTCTTTTGCAAACTTGGTTACAAAGTTTAAGTAGCCAAGAAAATATAATTAAGGCGGAATCAGCCGAGATAGAATCCCTAGAAACTATTGTCAAAAATTGGACTTCTCCCCTACAATTTTCCCTATCTGAATTTAATTTATTTTCTACCGCCTTTCGTTTACATCCCCCCACAGAATATCATCCAAATTGGCAATTAGAATATTGTTTACAAGCGATTGATGAACCTGAATTTATTGTTAATACTAATATTATTTGGAATCATCCCGTAGAGTCATTTTCCTATCGAGGAAGAACCATTAAACATCCCCAGGAAACCCTATTAAAAGGCCTAGGACTGGCTTCAAAACTCTATCCGGTACTCGAAACCAGTTTACAACAAACTCGTCCCCAAGGCTGTAGTTTAAATCCCTTACAGGCCTATGAATTTCTGAAAAGCTATGCTTGGCGTTTTACAGATAGTGGTTTAGGGGTAATTTTACCTCCAAGTTTAGCTAATCGAGAGGGGTGGGCGAGTCGATTAGGATTAAGTATAAAAGCAGAAACTCCTCAATTAAAAACTAATGAACGTTTAGGATTAAAAAGTTTATTAAACTTTAAATGGCAGTTATCAATTGGGGGTCAAACCATGACCAAAGCAGAATTTGATCGTTTAGTTGCTAAGGAAAGTCCCTTAGTCGAAATTAATGGGGAATGGGTGGAGTTACGGGAATCGGATATTAGATCAGCAAAACTATTTTTTAGTCAACGAAAAGATGAAATGACTCTCTCCTTAGAAGATGCGTTAAGGTTATCAATGGGGGATACTCAAATGATTGAAAAATTACCCGTTGTTAACTTTGAAGCGGGAGGAAAATTACAGGAATTATTAAATACTTTAACTAATAATCGTAACTTAGAACCGATTGCCAATCCTAAGAATTTTCAAGGTGAATTACGACCCTATCAGGCTAGGGGTGCAGGTTGGTTATCTTTCTTGGAACAATGGGGTTTGGGAGCGTGTTTAGCTGATGATATGGGCTTGGGAAAAACCATAGAATTTATTGCTTTTTTATTGCATTTAAAAGAAAACAATAATTTAGAAAATCCGGTTTTGTTAGTTTGTCCAACTTCAGTTTTAGGTAATTGGGAACGGGAAGTTAAAAAGTTTAGTCCCACCCTAAAATTTATCGTTCATCATGGGGATAAACGCGCCAAAGGTAAAAATTTTGCTAAGGCTATTCAAGAGCAAAATTTAGTGATTACCAGCTATCCTTTAACCTTCCGAGATCAGCAAGAATTGCAAGGAGTAACTTGGCAAGGTTTGGTATTAGATGAAGCTCAAAATATTAAAAACCCCGATGCGAAACAATCCAAAACTATTAGAAATATTAACGCTGCTTTTAAAATCGCTTTAACCGGAACTCCTGTGGAAAATCGGTTATCGGAATTGTGGTCTATTATGGATTTTTTGAATCCCGGTTATTTAGGACAACGGCTATTTTTTCAACGACGGTTTGCAATTCCAATTGAAAAATATGGGGATACGGACTCTTTAAATATTTTGCGATCGCTAGTACAACCTTTTATTTTACGTCGCCTCAAAACCGATAAGGATATTATTCAAGATTTACCCGAAAAACAGGAAAATATAGTATTTTGTCCTTTAACAACGGAACAAGCAAGCCTTTATCAAAAAATTGTCGATGACTCCTTAGAAAAAATTGATGATGCGGACGGAATTCAACGCCGAGGAATGATTTTAGCTTTATTAGTCAAACTTAAACAGGTTTGTAATCATCCAGTTTTAATCGAAGCTAAAGTTAAAAATAGTAAAAAATCAGAATTAATTAAAACTCAATATTCTGGTAAATTACAACGTTTAACAGAAATGTTAGATGAGGTTTTAGCAGAAGGCGATCAGGCTTTAATTTTTACTCAATTCGCCGAATGGGGGAAAGTATTACAACCCTATTTAGAACAGTATTTCAACCGAGAAATATTATTTTTATATGGGAGTACCTCTAAAAATAAACGAGAAGAAATGATTGACCGGTTTCAAAATGATCCCCAGGCTCCCCCGATTATGATATTATCCTTAAAAGCCGGAGGAGTCGGTTTAAATTTAACCCGGGCTAATCATGTATTTCACTTCGACCGATGGTGGAACCCCGCAGTGGAAAATCAAGCCACGGATCGAGTATTTAGAATTGGTCAAACCCGTAATGTACAAGTGCATAAATTTGTCTGTACGGGAACTTTAGAAGAAAAAATTCATGATTTAATTGAAAGTAAAAAAGCCTTAGCGGAACAAGTGGTGAGTGCGGGAGAAGATTGGTTAACCAATTTAGATACGGATCAACTCAGAACTCTATTAATATTAGATAGAAACTCAATTATTGACGAAGAAATCCCGTTGTAGCGCTTAAGCGCATCTTATCTTATAACAATTATGTGCGTTAAAGCGCAACAACTAGAAGGAGGATAAAATGAGTCAGGAATGGTGGTCACAACAATGGTTAGATTTATTAGACAAATATCGGTTCAAAAAACGCTTGGAACGGGCTAGAAATTACGCTAGAGAAGGGAATGTTTTAAAGATTGAATTTAAAGATCAAAAAGTTTTAGCTCAGGTGCAGGGGACTCAAATCGAACCTTACAGCATTTCGCTTTGGCTAGATATATTTAGTGATGAAGAATGGAATTATATTATCGCAACCCTGTCGCAACGGGCAATTTTTAGTGCTAAATTATTAGCCGGAGAAATGCCGCCAGATATTGAGGATGTGTTTGCGGCTAATGGGTTAAGATTATTTCCTTTTTCCTTGGATAATGTTCATTCTGAATGTAGTTGTCCAGATCAAGCTAATCCCTGTAAACATATTGCTGCGGTCTATTATTTGTTAGGCGATCGCTTTAGTGAAGATCCTTTTGTTTTATTTCAACTCCGGGGAAAAAGTGCCGAACAAATTATTACCGCCTTACGACAACTGCGAGGTCAAAGTGAGGATAAAATCAATGTTTCTACCCCAGAAGAAATTATGGTAAAATCCAATCCTCATGCTCTGAAACTTGAGCAATTTTGGAATTATACTCAACAGTTAGATTCGGCTTTAGTCGTGATTATACCGCCGCCAAGTAGTGAAACGGTACTCGATGTTTTAGGGGAAATTCCCTTAGCATCAGTAGGGATTAAATCTACAAATCGTTCTGTTCTTTCCGACACAGATAATGTGATGAAATATTTAGAAACAGTCTACAAAAATGTCAGTCAGCAAGCCGTTTTAGTTGCCCTGAATCGGGAAGAAAATTAATTAAATAATTCAGAAAATATTATGTTCTATGTTCCGTACCAAAATATTCTCAATAGCATTCATTAGTTCAGAAGGATGAACAATTAAAATATCTGGTTTCTGTTGGGCTAAAATCTCGGCTGAATTATATCCCCAACTGACCGCAATACTTTTAACATGGGATTGTTGGGCTGCATTAATATCTCTAGTTTCATCTCCAATATAAATCGCTTGCTGGGGTTGGATTTTTTCTTTATATAATAATTGATTAATAATTTTATGTTTTCCAAATAGACTAATTCCTGAATATATCCCTTTAAAACACTTGACTAAATCATAACGGGATAAAATTGTAGTCACATTCATTTTAGAGTTAGAAGTTACAATATAAAGACTATAATTTTGCTGGTGTAATTGTCGCAAAGTCTCGGGAATTGTGGGGAATAAATTAATCTGTTGTAAATCATGATTTAATTCATAAATGACTCTTCGGACTAAAAAAGGGAGTTTGAATAGAGAAATCCCTGATTCTTGAATAATCTCCCAAGAACTTAAATTTTGAATTTGACTCAGGGTTTCCGGGCTAGTCGGAGCATAACCAAACTCATCAGATAAGCGATTAGAAATTCTGACCACGGCGTTTAAGGTATCGGCCAAAGTCCCGTCAAAGTCGAAAATAATGGTTTTATTCATGGGAGGGAATGGGGAATGGGGGAAAATCAACCTCCGTATTTTCAAGGAGATACTCCCAGGACTAGGATCTCAGGAAAAGTGACCTAAAACAGAAAAAATACTCAATTGTCCTGAGCAATATCGAATTTAGCCCAAGATAATGTCCAAATTTGAGCCGAATTTATTCTGCATAACCTTTATATAATCATGCTTTTAGCTAATCCTCCTGATTGTAGATCAGACTTACGGTTTCTGGGTGATATATTGTGGTGCTTGTTTCTAAAATCCGTGATCTTACGGAGATTCAAACTCGATAAAAATAACAATATTATTTTTTAACTAAACCCAGATTTTTTATAATTCCTATGGTGGTATATATAGGGTCTTTCCTCCCTATATATGGGGAATTTAGTCAATTCTTTAAATAAAGATACAACTCTATAAAGGTTATGTAAAACTTTCCTAAATTTTCATCAATGGCGGTGACAAACCAATAAAGTTTGCTATTGTAGTTATTAACAGCTTGTATGTAATCACTCTGGTTACTGAGACGTCCCACTCTAAGGAGACACTCAAGAAAACAGAGTTATAAGTTCAGGGCCACAGTAACCAGCAGGATATTCACACATAGGAGTCCAAATGAAAACCAAATTTTTTACAACCTTAATCTCAACCTTAGCTTTGACAGGGATTTGTGCCACATCAGCCCAAGCCTTTACCTTCAAAACTAACTTTTCCACAACAGATACCAACAAGTGGAAAAGCGACATCTTTTTAAATTCCGTCGAAATTGGGAGCAAAACCTATACTGATTTCTCCTTGGTTAAAGATGTTAATATCATCCAGAATGATTTGTGGACTGGTGGCAATACAGGCGGTGCCAGTAGTGATAGAGGGGATAATGCTTCTGGAGTCAAAGCAGAAAAACCCACCGCAAGTAATTTAGCAGCTTCTCTGGGTAATCTGAATCTCAGCAATATTGTTGATACGGAAGATAACGGCAAATTTACCCTAGACCTGTTTTTTGCTAAACCTGTAGATAGTTTCCTGTTCTTTGAACGGGGTATGAATAGTAAACTACAAGTTCAAGCTCTACTCGCAGATGGTTCAATGGGGAAATCCCTTTTATTGGATTCGTCTAAATCGCAACAAGCGGGCTATAACCTGAATACGACAGAAATTAGTGGCGCTCAAAAAGTTGGGTCTTTAGGAGTCAATTTGTTTGACTTGGGTGTGGAAGATGCTTCCTTGTTTAAAGGTCTACGGTTAGTCAGCCAATCAAATTATGTTGGCCCTGACTTTAAAGTGGTGGGTGTTAATGTGGCTGTTCCTGAACCTGCGACTGTTTTAGGATTAGGTTTAGTCGGTGCTGCTTTAGCTGTTTCTCGCCGCAAAAAAGCTCAATAAGAGTCTTTCTCTACAACTTTAAAATCCTTCCGCCCTGTGAACGTTAATCATTCATGGGGGGGAAGGATTTTATTATTTAATAAACTTGAATCCACGCTTTAACGTCATATTCTGTCCAAATCCCATTTTGCCAATAGGGGTCAGACTCAATTAACTGACGCACGGTTGCTTCATCCTCCGCTTCATAAATCCCAAATATTTTAGTAACATCCTGAGTCGGCCCAATAGTTAATAAAACTCCCGATTCTTTCTGTTGTTTTAATCCTTCTAAATGTTCCGCCCGATAGGGTTCTCGTTTCTCCAGAACGTTCTCACAATAGGTTCCGAACATGACATATTTTGGCATAATTGTTACTGATTGATTGTTGATTGTTGACTAATATCTAACTTCTGAGACTGACGTTAAATTGTTTAACTAAAGCATCTCGGACTTTTTGTTGGAAAGGGTCAATATCGGTATCGGTTAAAGTGCGATCGCTCACCCGATAAACTAAACGAAATGCCAAACTGCGCTGACCTTCAGGTACATTTTTCCCCCGATATTCGTCGAAAACTTCCACCGACTCTAATAAATTCCCGGCGGCTTTGGTAATACAGCGTTGAATGTCGGCCACAGGGATCTCGACGGGGACGAAAAAGGCTATATCGCGATCGGAAACTGGGAAAGTCGAAAAAGCTTTGAATTTACGAACTAAATTAGAGGGGCGATTCATCCCTTCTAATAATACCGATAACTGGAATTCAAAGGCATAAACTTGATTCGGTAAATCCTGTTTTTGGCAGAGTTGCGGATGCAATTGTCCGAAAATTCCTAACCGTTTTCCCTGTAACCATAGGGAAGCGGTGCGTCCGGGGTGTAACAATTCTATAGTAGATTCTGGTTTATATTCAACGGTTAAATTTAAGCGTTGAAATACCGCTTCTAAAATCCCTTTAGCTTCAAACCAGGTTAGGGGTTGGTCTTGACCACTTCTAACCCAACGCCCAAAACTGCGATCGCCTCCCATAATACCAGCCACGGCATCTTGTTCTTTGTATTCATCCCCTTGTTTCCAGAAAATTCTGCCGATTTCAAAGCCATTTAACGGCCCATTTCCATTTTCTAAATTATAAACAAAGGCATCAATTAATCCGGTTAACATTTCGGTGCGTAAAGCCGAATATTCCACAAACAAAGGATTATCTAAAACAACTTGATTATCCCCTTGGGTTTTGACTAAGGAATAGTGCATTAATTCCGTTAATCCTTCCCCGCGAAATGCTGCCCGAATTTGTCGCGTTGCCACCTGTTCTAATGGTAGATAACCCGATACTCCTTGACGGGGTAAGGTGTCACGGAATTGATCATATCCGTAGAGACGAGCTACTTCTTCAATTAAGTCAATTTCTCGTTCTAAATCTCGATAACGATAGGGAGGAACTGTGACTTGCCAAACCACAGAATTATTCTGAGAATCCGTAAGGGCGGGTTCTGTTTTATCTTTGCTAATTACCGGAATCTGGATTAACCCGCCCCTACATTTACAACCTAAAGCAGTGAGAATTTTTTCTACTTCTTCCGGTAATAAATAAGGAGATTCAGTTCGTTTAAGTTGTCCTAAAATGGCATTAATTCGATCTAACCTTAATAGAATTTCAGGAGTCTGAATTTCTCGGGAACTGCGATCGCTTTCTTGACGAGTTGGAGTGCCGGAAGCCAACTCTTTTAACAATAAAATTGCCCGCCGACAAGCTAATTCTAATTCCGCCTGATTTACCCCCCGTTCATAACGGGTAGAAGACTCACTGCGTAGACCTTGCGCCCGGGCAGAACGACGAATATTAATCGGAGAAAATAGGGCAGCTTCTAACAATATATTTTGAGTTCCGGCAAAAACTTCTGTTTCTTCACCTCCCATAACTCCAGCTAAAGCCACCGGATAATCATTAGCCGTGATTAACAGATTTTGCTCTTGTAATTTCCGAGTTTGACCATCTAAGGTTTTGATCGATTCATCGGATTTAGCAAACCGCACACCTACGGTTAAATCTTGAGAGGAAGTTACCTGTTTTAGACGATCTAAATCAAAAGCATGAAGCGGTTGTCCCCATTCCAATAAAATATAATTGGTGACATCCACCACATTATTAATTGGACGCACTCCCGCCGCCTGTAAACGTCGTTGTAACCAATCGGGAGAAGGGGCAATTTTCACCCCTTTAATAATTGTGCCAATATAGATCGGACAAGCGGTTTTATCAGCAATTTTAATCCCTAAAGATTCAGATTGATTCGGCTGTTCAATTAACAACTCTGGCGGTTGAGGAATTCTTAAATTTGCCCCGGTCAAAGCCGCAATTTCCCGGGCAATTCCCACCATACTTAAACCATCGGCGCGGTTAGCCGTTGCGGTGACATCTAAAATGACATCATCTAACCCTAATAGGGGTCTAATATCACTGCCTAACGCTGGATTTTCCAGGTTAAAACTGTGGATTCCCGAGGATTCTTTTTCTAATCCCAATTCAGCTAAAGAACAAATCATTCCCTCGGAGGAAACACCCCGCAATTTAGTTTTTTTCAGGGTTAAATTAATTTTAGGTAGATGGGTTCCCAAAACCGCCACCGCCACCACCATTCCCGATGCCGCATTCGGTGCGCCACAGACAATATTTAGGGGCTCAGACCCCCCAATATCCACTTGACAAACCCTTAATTTATCCGCATTGGGGTGTGGTTCGGCTTGGACAATTTTTCCCAGGACAACCCCATCAGCCCAGGAACCTAAATCCTCAATATCTTCTACTTCAAACCCCGCCACTGTTAGGGTTTCCGCCAACTCTTGGGGGGTGATTTCGATATCTACCAGTTCTCGCAACCAATTTAGAGAAATACGCATCGTTGTTCGTTTTCAATGTTCCTAATCTATTGTTGCACCAAGTCGGGTGCTAAGTGTTTGTTGTTGATTGTTGATTAAGGGATTGAAGCTCAAACCCTGAAATTCTAGGGATTTTGTGTTATAATCAAGGCGTCAATGTACTCAAATATTGCTAGAAAAGCAAGATTAATGATTCTAGCTCCTATAATAATGTTTTACAGAAAACAAGTGCCTATGCTTGGTGGCATGGTTTGTGAAAAGTAGGTAAAAACACAAATCAAATGTTATAGAGTCTGTCGTATGGGTGTTGCCAGTTCTCCGTTCAATAGTACAAAGCAATCTCAAACATCATGAGCTACTGTGTCAATCCAGCCTGCCCTGAACCTGAAAATTTAGATGATGCCATTAAGTGTAAGGCTTGTGGTTCAAAATTGCTACTGAGAAATCGCTATCAAGTGATTCAACCTTTGGGAAAAGGAGGATTTGGAGCGACGTTTCTGGCGGCTGATATGTCCTTACCCGGAAATCCTAATTGTGTAGTTAAACAACTGCGCCCCACAGCCACATCAGCCCGTATTTTAGAAATGGCGCGGGAGTTATTTCAACGGGAAGCAAAAACCCTGGGTAAAATTGGTGATCATCCCCAGATTCCTCGCCTGATTGATTATTTTATTGGGGGAAAACAATTTTATCTAGTACAAGAATATGTTGATGGTTATACATTAAAACAAGAAGTCAAGGGACAAGGAATTTTTGACGAAGCCCAGACAAAAAAATTTCTGCGGGAAATTCTACCTATATTAGATTATATTCACAGTCAAGAAGTGATTCATAGAGATATTAAACCCGCTAATATTTTACGACGTCGAATAGATCAAAATTTGGTTTTAATTGACTTTGGAGCGGTTAAAGATCAAGTAAACCAAGCGACGATGATGGGAACTGGACAAACAGCTTTTACTAATTTTGCCATCGGTACATCAGGGTTTGCACCCCCGGAGCAAATGGCTTTACGTCCGGTTTATGCTAGTGATATTTATGCGGTTGGGATGACCTGTGTTTATTTGATGACCGGGAAATCTCCTAATTCCTTTGAAAGTAACCAAGTCACAGGGGAAATTTTATGGCAACCCCATTTAGATGTGAGTGATTCCTTTGGGAGTATATTGCAACGAATGTTAGAATTTTCGGTGCAGTATCGCTATCAATCGGCCCAAGATGTTCTGCGAGCCTTAGATTCTGAATTTACCTATAGCGGTCTTTCCGACGGGATGGTGATGCAGCAGAAATCTAACCCAAATTCTAATACAAATAATTCAAAATTACCAACTTCTCCGGATGAAGCGACGGTTTTTAATGAAAATACCGGGTTAATGTTACCTTCAGAACGAATAGGAGCACAAATCCGAGAAAGAAAGCAACGGTTAGGCCAGAAAAAATCAGGAAAACTAGGAGGAGATCAGGATATTTATGATCAAACTTCTCTGATTAGTGGTTTTAGTTCCACTCAAGGTGCTCCGGTGAGCATGATCTCGGATTCCCGTAATAATCGCCCTTTAAATTCTACTTCTGTCCCTGTAAATTCAGTCCCAAAATGGAATGAAAATACATTAAAAACTGCCTATACAAAAGGTAGACGAGATTTTGCCGACTGTGAATTAACGGGTTTGAATTTAGAAAATTTTGATGCTTCTGGAGCCAATTTTTATGAATCTCGTTTAAGCAATACCAATTTTCAAGGGGCAGATTTAACCGAAGCCAATTTTGGTCGAGCTAGATTAACCAATGTCAATCTCAGAAATGCCAAATTAGTCAAAGCCTACATGAGTAATGCTAATTTAGAAAAAGCTGATCTTCGGGGTGCAAATCTGAGAAATGCCTGTTTAAATCGGGCTAATTTACGCGGGGTAAATCTATGCGGTGCAAATCTTACCGATGCCATTGTCACCGACGAACAATTAGCCATGGCTAAACTGAATGGGCGGACAATTAGACCCAATGGAAAACGCAAAGGCTGGTGGTGGTGGTGGTTTTAAAATCGGGTGATCAGACATGGCACAGCAACAGACCGACGGGTTAGCCGAATAACCGAGAAAATCAGAAAAGACCCACCTTAGTCCGTCCGTACACAGTTGTTTTTACCGAAACAAAACCCTTAAGATGAGAAAAACAGGTTATAATTTGTTACGGAAGTTAGCAAAACTTAAGTTTTATGAGTAAACCCGCCGTGAATTCGTTTTTTGTCGGCCGTGCCTTAGCCGAAGGACTGTACGAACAACTGGGAAATAGTCTGACCAACGCTCTGAGCGAACTGGGAAAATTTGATGCCGAACAGAAAGAACATCTACGCTCATTTACCCAACAGGTGATGGAGCGCGCGGCCCAAGAAGTTGCCACCGTTGTCGGCGATAGTAACTTTCCCAGCAACAGTGAACCTGTAGACTTGCAAGCCACTATTGACGAACTGCGGGCCGAAGTTGCCGAATTGCGCTCCGAATTGCAAAAGTATCGTAATCGTACCGTTTAAACTCTTTTATAGTCAAAATACGCGCTTATTGGGTTAACTTAATTGTGGAAACGGTTGTGTCAGTTCCTGTTGATCATTCAGTTCGGGGTCGGGTTCACCAACAACGAATTAATCCGCCTTTAGTCCCCCCTCCCGGCAACAATTATGGGGGAAAAGCCTACCGTTGGAACCGCAAAAATTATTCCAGTCAACGACGTTTTATTGATATTTGGACGTTTGTATTGACCTGGTTAATGTGGTTGTGGATCGATGGGAAAAAATGGAGTTACTGGGGCGGTTTTACCGAAGATAAAAAAAATGCTCGTCGTCGAGCACAAGCGATTTGGGTTAGGGAAACCTTTTTAGAGTTAGGCCCGACTTTCATTAAAGTTGGACAATTATTTTCTACCCGGGCGGATTTGTTCCCGAATGAATATGTCGAAGAACTGTCCAAACTTCAAGATAAAGTTCCCGCCTTCAGCTATGAACAAAGCGAAGAAATTATCATCGAAGATCTTGGTAAAACCGTTGATGAGTTATTCCAAGATTTTGATCCAATTCCCTTAGCAGCCGCCAGTTTGGGTCAGGTGCACAAAGCCCAACTGCATTCGGGGGCCGATGTGGTGGTCAAGGTTCAGCGCCCCGGACTAAAAAAATTATTTGAAATTGATTTAGCAATTTTACGGGGGATTGCCCGTTATTTTCAAAATCATCCCCGTTGGGGAAAAGGTCGAGATTGGGTAGGAATTTATGATGAATGTTGTCGGATTTTATGGTTAGAAATTGACTACCTGAATGAAGGTCGCAATGCCGATACCTTTAGGCGTAATTTCCGCAATTGTGATTGGGTGAAAGTACCCAGGGTTTCTTGGCAATATACTTCCCCCCGAGTTCTGACTTTAGAGTATCTTCCGGGGATTAAAATTAGCAATTATGAAGCCCTAGAAGCCTCGGGACTTGACCGCAAAGAACTGGCACAAATGGGAGCCAAGGCCTATTTAGAACAACTGCTTAACCATGGCTTTTTCCATGCTGACCCCCACCCGGGGAATATTGCCGTCAGTCCGGGGGGAGAATTGATTTTTTATGATTTTGGCATGATGGGACAAATTACGTCCAATCTGCGGGAAAAACTGATGGAAACCCTGTTTGGCATCACTCAAAAAGATGGCGATCGGGTGGTCAAATCCCTAATTGCCATGGAGGCGATCGCACCTACGGGGGATATAGGCCCGGTGCGTCGGTCGGTTCAGTATATGCTGGATAACTTCATGGATCAACCGTTTGAAAATCAATCGATTGCCGCCATTAGTGATGATTTATATGAAATTGCTTATGACCAACCGTTTCGTTTTCCCGCTACCTTTACCTTTGTGATGCGGGCATTTTCTACCTTAGAAGGAGTAGGAAAAGGACTCGACCCCGAATTCAACTTTATGGAGGTGGCACAGCCGTTTGCCATGCAGCTTATGTCTAATGGAAATCTTCCCAATACTGCCAATAGTATTTTTAATGAATTCAGCCGCCAAGCGGTTCAAGTTGGTTCCTCGGCCTTTGGATTACCCGGACGCATTGAAGATACCCTCGAGAAACTCGAACAGGGGGATATCCGAATGCGGGTGCGTCTGGCCGAAACAGACCGGGCGTTAAGACGGATGAGTAATGTGCAAATGGGGACGAATTACACCGTCTTGATCGCTGCCTTGACTCTATCAGCCACACTGTTATTCATTAGTGATAAAGTGGGATTAGCCCTGTTTGTAATATTCTTAGCTGTTACTCTGGGGATTACTTTCTTGAGACTATTACGACGGATTGATCGTTTGGATCGAATGATGTAAATATCTCATCTACTCGTCAACTGTTTTGTCATCCGGCTAAGTGATTCTCGTGGGTAAATATAGGGAAATTTGATAACCCAACCCGCTTGGGAGTTAAAGGTCAATCTTTACTTGTTTATGAAACGTTATTTTGCTGGCATGACGGATACGGGCAATGTTCGTAACGTCAACCAAGATTCTTACTATATTGATCCTGAAGGCCGTTTTTTTATTGTCGCCGATGGTATGGGTGGACACGCCGGTGGTCAGGAAGCTAGTCTGATTGCCACTAAAACCATTAAAGAACACATCCTGAAACATTGGGATAGTTCTAAAAAATCGGACAGTATTCTCAAAGAGGCGTTTGTCGCCGCTAACCAGGCACTTTTAGATGATCAAGACAAACATCCTGAACTCAGGGATATGGGAACAACGGGGGTTGTGGCTTTATTCCGGGATCAGGATAGTCCTTGGTTTGCTAATGTGGGTGATTCCCGTTTATATCGTTTACGCGGACATCAGTTAGAGCAAATTACAGAGGATCAAACTTGGGTTGCCCAAGCCGTCAAACGGAATGCTTTAACTCAGGATGAAGCTCGCAGCCATCCTTGGCGTCATGTTCTGTCCCAATGTTTGGGACGGGCCGATCTCTCGGAAATTGCCATTGCTCAGATAGATGTTCAGTCGGGAGATCGCCTATTATTATGTAGTGATGGTCTGACCGAAGAACTATCGGATGGGATTATTGCTTCCCACCTGAAATCGATTCGAGCCTGCGATACGGCGGCGACAACCCTAATCAAAGCTGCTAAAGATCGGGAGGGCAAGGATAATATTACGGTGATTGTGATCGCGATTGATTAAATAAATAGTTAATCCCATGCGTGTGATTGGTTTGATTAGTGGGACTTCGGTGGATGGGATTGACGGGGCCATGGTGGAAATTTCAGGTTCCCAAGAGGATCTGAAACTGGAATTCTTGACAGGAACAACAATTTCTTATCCTTCGGAGTTGCGATCGCAAATTTTGGACGTATGCGCTGGAAAGCCCCTATCCCTGTCCGAACTTGCGGAATTAGATGATGCGATCGCTACGGTTTTTGCCCATGCTGCTTTAACTCTACAACAGTCCTCTGAACCGGCGGAACTGATCGGCTCCCACGGTCAAACGGTGTTTCATCGTCCCCCCCAAGGCAATCAACTCGGTTACAGTCTGCAACTGGGACGGGGAGAGGTGATCGCCCGGTTAACAGGTTTAACCACCGTCAGTAATTTTCGGGTAGCCGATATCGCCGCCGGAGGTCACGGCGCCCCCCTAGTTCCGATTCTCGATACCTATTTCCTCCGCCATCCTGACTATAATCGCTGCATTCAAAATTTAGGGGGAATTGGCAATGTTACTTATCTTCCTAAAACCGATCACCCAATCTTGGGCTGGGATACGGGGCCGGGAAATGCCTTAATAGATTTAGCCGTACAGTATTTTTCTGGAGGCTCTCAAACCTATGACCGGGACGGAGCTTGGGCGGCGACGGGAACCCCCTGTATGGCCCTAGTCCAACAATGGTTACAGCAGGATTTTTTTCAGCAACCGCCCCCGAAATCAACGGGACGGGAATTATTTGGGGTGGAATATTGGCAACGCTGTTTAACCGAAGCTGAACCCTATAATTTAAGTTCTGGGGATATTTTAGCCACCTTAACGGAATTAACCGCCGTTTCGATTTATCGGAGTTATTGTCAATTTTTACCCCAGTTACCCGATCAGATTCTATTATGTGGGGGTGGTAGCCATAACCATTATTTAACACAGCGTTTACAAACTTTATTCGCCCCAATTCCCGTTTTTTCTACTTCCGAACTAGGCTTAAATGCTGATTTTAAAGAAGCGATCGCTTTTGCTGTTTTAGCCTATTGGCGACTATTAGAAATTCCGGGGAATTTACCCTCGGTAACGGGCGCGGTTTCGGAAGTTTTATTGGGAGAAATTCACCCGGTCTTGACTCCTAACGTGATAAGATCCACATCAATAACTTAAATCGATAGGATTTTTTCGATCTTGGTGCAAATAAGGGTAGCACTGTGACTCACACATTTTTGATGGAATCTGGTCAATGGTTAATAGAAGGAAATTGGATTGATCGGAGTCAAATGCCAATTTCCCTTCGCGGAAAAACCGTGGTTGCTTGGCATCAAAGCGACTGGTTTAGTATGGTGACAAAATTAGTTTTCCCTAATAGCGATCGCGAAGATATTATTTTACAGTATCGGGGACGATTAGATGGTAATGAGAGAGAATATACCTTTGTTTTACAACATAGTCAACTCGGAAAAATTGAAGGCGAAGGTTTAATTAACCCCGAATCTATTGTCCAACGTTATCGAGTTTTAGGAGATGAACGTCAACGTCGGAATGGCTTTGAAACCATCAGAAAAGTCGATTCTAACCACTACTATTATTGTAGTGGAATTATGGCGGGGCATTCTTTGAATTTAATTAGTGTGATGGAAGCGACCCTAGAACGTAAATAATAAATAAATAAGTATTCAGGGTTGATATTAGATATCAATTTAACCCCCAGTGATTTAACCTCAGCAGTTTGACGCCCCATTACCCCTAAATTGTTTCCGAGGGACGGAAACAAGTTAAGGGTAGAGGTCGCCGACTGCAATCGTTTCAATGTCTACTCCTGGGCAAAATTGGGTTCGAGTCCCCAATGGTGTTTGAGAAAATGTTGATACATATTTTCTCTGACCATCATGTGTTCATAGAGGTTGATCAGAAACTCTTGAGCCTGTTCTGGACTCATTTGACCGACTTGCATCTTGAAGGAAGTGAGGTTGAATTGTTGCTCAAGAGATAATTCTGCGGGTTGGTTCATGGGTGACTCCTTACGGGTTCTCCAGTATTGTTAACAAGTGTAACAAGTATTTGACAAATTGTCTACTATCCTCTAGGAAGATAGGTATAATTATGAAGATAGCAAATATTTTTAGAGCTGGTGTAGCATAGGATACGAGTTTTCACCACAATAGCTAGAGATGCTAAGACTCAATGATTGCGGAATCCTTCAAGTTGGATGTGTTAAAGTAATATAGGGGATTTAAAAATCTTATTTTGGACTCATAAGGACGCGAAATTTAATATGACTCTTGCTAAGACAGATCAGCCTAGACCTTTGTGGAGTCGGTTCCGTTTTCTTCCCTACGGTGTACTGGGTCTGCTGATTTTTTATTTCAATTCGACTTGGGATTCTAATATTTTTGTTAAAGGATATTTAACACTCCTAGAAGTACAAACTTCTACGGTTTTGTTATACTTTATGATGGCTAGGCTTTCCAAAAGCCCAAACCGCAAAATCGATCTTTAATTCCTACTGATCTAACTTTGATTAGTCTTTTGAATATTTTAAATTCAGGAGAATACCTCATGAAAAATAAATTTTTAGCCGCCTTACTTGCTTTCTTCTTAGGTGCATTTGGGATTCATAAGTTTTATTTAGGGGAAAATTTTGGCGGAATTCTCTATTTTCTATTTTCGTGGACTTTTGTTCCCGCTATTCTCGCCTTCTTTGATTTTCTGGGTTTATTATTAATGTCTGAGCAAACCTTTAATGCTAAATTTAATCCCGGTTTTTACAATGCCACTTTAAACGGGACTAATTCTCGTCAAGACGTGACCATCGCCATTGCTCAATTGAAAAAACTCTATGATCAAGACGCAATTACCGCCGAAGAATACGAAGAAAAACGTCGCAAATTATTAAATGAATTGTAAATATTAATAGGAGTGACATTCAAGGTGTCTAATCTATCCCAATGGTTTCAGAAAACCCCCCAGTGGTTATACTGGTCTTTATTTCCCGTATTAGGAGGATTAGCCATTGTCTATGCGGGAAATAAAACTAAAACTCAATCCTGGGTTTACACTGGTTTAGGGTTGGTGGCGGCGGCTTTTATTTTATCTAATAGTTCCTTGGCTGGGATTATTTGGATGGCTCAAATTGCTACGGCGATCGCCATAAAAAAAGAATTTCTAGCCAAAACCTATCCTAATTCTTTAACTAACTCCCATGAATCCCAACTAATTAAATTAATTGCTAAACATCGAGATAAAATTGATATTAATAATTGTTCTAAACATGACTTAGTTCATGGCTTAGATTTACCGATTGTTTATGCTAATGAAATTGAAGAAATGAAACGGGAAGGCTATAATTTCACCAGTTTAGAAGAACTCTCAGAATTAATTGGTATCCCTGAAGCCACCTTAACACGCATTGAACCTCTAGTTTCATTTAGTTTTGATATAAATAAAGAAATTCATCATTCCTGGCGACGATTAAATGTTTTATCCATAGATGAATTAGTCAGTTTAGGACTACATATCAACGCGGCTAAAATTATTGTTTTAGAACGTCAACAGCGCGGTAGTTATAAATCTTTTCTGGATTTCAAAAAACGGGCAAAACTACCGTTACATTTATATCGACATCTTTTATAATTATAGATATAGTATACAAATGCCAGCCAAAGATATTTACCATGATACCGTTAAAAATGCACTTGTTAAAGACGGCTGGACTATTATCCATGATCCTCTAAGCCTCAAAATAGGTAATAAAGATATTTTCATTGACTTAGCCGCCGATAAGTTATTAATTGCTGAAAAGGAGGAACAAAAAATAGCCGTAGAAGTGAAAAGTTTCATTAGTCCATCTGAAATAGAAGATTTAAAAAATGCCCTAGGTCAATACATTTTATATGAGAAAGTTTTAAGCCATCTGGGTTCTGAAAGAACACTTTATCTAGCGATTCGTGAACCTGTATTTAATCGTTTATTTACAGAAGAAATTGGCAAAATATTGTTAGAAGATAACACACTTAAATTACTTATTTTTGAACCAGAACAGGAGGTTGTGATTCAATGGATAAACTAAACCATTACCGCCAAATTATTGTCACAGTTCTCGATCCTTATAGTCAGATTTCCTATGTTAATGCGAACATTTGGAATCGCAAAATCTTTGATCTGGTGAATGATCAATACTTAATTATTTCAGAAGGTTGGGAAAATCAACGCCATATTCATAGTTGTTTAATTCATATTGAAATCCTCAATCATAAAGTATGGATTCAGTGTGATAATACAGAATATGGGATTACTAACGACCTCTTAAAAGCCGGGATATCTCAAGAGGACATTGTTTTAGGATTTCAGGAACCTGCGGTTAGAAAATATACAGGCTTTGGCGTTGCTTGAAACCCGAACTCACCAGCTAAAAACCTTTAATATATCCTTGATAATCCTTCTTCCTTCCTTTGTGACAAGAGTGCCTTTGTGGTTCCCTTTTTACTAAATTAAATCTCCAACATAATAAATTACAAACCCTACAAATGCAGAGGATCAATATCTATGGTAATATAAACAGAACCAGAATTAAACTCAGAGAATTTAGGTAAAATAATAGAAGAATCCTGAGAGGTTTTGAGCAGAATTTGCCAGCGATAACGATTAGCAACCCTGAGAATAGGAGCCGGAGCCGGGCCTAATAACTCAAAATCAGAATTAGGATTATTTTCTAATAAAAATTCCGCTAATCTTTGGGCAGTTTGTTCAACATCTTGCTGATTAAAACTACTTAATCGTAATAGTATTAAACGACCATAGGGCGGATAATTTAACTCCTGTCGCTGTTGTAATTCCGTAGCCACAAAAGACTCATAATCATGACGTTGTACCGCTTGAATCACCGGATGTTCGGGGGTATAGGTTTGTAGAATAACTCGCCCGGGATCATTTCCCCGTCCCGCCCGTCCTGCGACTTGTACTAAGGTTTGAAAAGCCCGTTCACTAGCTCGATAATCTGATAAATGTAATAACCCATCTGCTGATACAATTCCCACTAAACTAACGGACTCTAAATCTAATCCTTTAGTTAACATTTGAGTTCCCACTAATAGATCCGCTTCTCCATTCGCAAACTGAGTTAATAGAGTGCGATGGGCATTTTTTCGAGAGGTAGTATCACTATCAAACCGAATACATTTTAACTCAGGAAATAAGCGATTTAATTCCTCTGTCACCCGTTGAGTTCCACTGCCAAAATGTTTAAAATAAGGAGATTCACACTCAGGACAATGTTGGGGATAGAGTTGACTATAATTACAATAATGACATCTTAAAAGTTGGGCGGCGTTTTGATGTTCGTGATGATAGGCTAGGGACACATCACAATGGGGACATTCCATCACATAACCACAACTACGACAGGAAACAAAGGTACTATGTCCGCGACGATGAATAAATAATATTCCCTGTTGACCTGTTTCTTTTAATTGATGTAGAGCCGTTTGTAAATCATAACTAAAAATAGAGCGATTTCCTTGACGTAATTCTTGACGCATATCGACTATTTTTATCGGCGGCATGGGTCGCGCTTGAATGCGTTCGGGAAGGGATAAATAAAACCGATTTTGTTGATTTTTTTGTTTAATTTCTAACCAACTTTCTAAGGATGGAGTTGCCGATCCTAAAATTAAAGGACAATTTTCTAATTCCGCCCGCCATTGGGCAACTTTTCGCGCATGATAACAGGGAGAAGGTTGATCTTGTTTGAAACTGCTATCATGTTCTTCATCTAAAATAATTAATCCTAATTTCGGTAAAGGTGCGAAAATAGCCGAACGAGTTCCGATAATAATTTGGGGTAAACCTAGGGTCATATTCCGCCAAGTATCATAACGTTCTCCATCGGAAAGAGCGCTATGATAGACAAAAACTTGTTCGCCAAAACGGGCGCGAAATCTGTCAGTTAATTGGGGAGTTAAGCCAATTTCAGGAACTAAAACTAAGGCGGATTTTCCTTGATTTAAAATAGGGGCGATCGCTTGTAAATAAACCTCTGTTTTTCCCGAACCCGTAACCCCGTGTAATAATATTTGAGCATAACTGGATAAACTGTTAATTGCTTGTAAAGATTCCGTTTGATATTGATTTAATATTTTAGGCTGATCGGAAGTTTGAAAAATACCTTGTTCTTGTCTTAAAACTTCCCGTTCAGTGATCACAATACATCCTTTTTCAGCTAAATTTTTTAACAGACTAGAACTGGTGCTACAAATTTTAATTAAATCATTAAACCACAGTTCTCCCCCCTGTTGTTTGAGAACTTTAATCACCAGAATTAAAACTTCCTGTTGACGAGAGGTTAAATCTAAGGGGATAATATCATCAATTAATGTCACCGCTTGTTTTAATTTGGGACGGGGAGGACTAGGGGGTTCTAAATAACTTTCAATCCATTTTCTTTGTAATAAATCTTTTAATCCCCGTTGAGGATTAATTACATTTTGTTTTAAATATTTCCAAGTACAATCTCCCGTAGCTGAAGATTGCAAGATATTTAAAATAGAAGCCGCCGCCGGATTTAAAAATAATTGAGCATCCTTTGGGAGCGTTTCAGGAATTAAACGGATACGACGCTGACTTTTGCCTAATAATCCTGGGGGTAAAGCGGTACGAATAACTTGAATTAAAGGAGTTTGATAATAATTAGAAACTTGCTGTAATAGTTGCCAATAGGTGGCAGGGAAGAAACCGTTACAAATAATATCTTCAACGGTTTTAACTTTATTTTTAGGTAAATCAGGAGGTAATTGATCTATGGAGCGGATCACAATTCCACCTAATTGTTGATTACCAAAGGGAACACTAACAATATCTCCAGGTTTAATAATTAAATCTTGAGGAACGCGATAGGTAAATAGTTTTTGTTGCTCCTGTTCCTCCGAATTAAAACCATAAGGAATATCTACCAATACTTCAATAAATTGTTCTGAAACCCAAGAAGAATCACCCGAATCATTCTGATAGTAAGATGCACCAGATTCAGCAACAATAAACTTAGATTGATCGCAAGTCAAAGAAGACATCAGCAGTTTTTGTTGAGTGTTAATATCAAGAAGGGTGGCGGGTAACGGAGCCCGAAAACCGAACACCGACACCGCTTAGATTAAGTATTGCCTAATAAATCAACGATCGCTTGTCGTTCTGAAGATTCATTATTAAAAGCTTGACGGGTATCCGTAATTAACCAATCCAGAGCCGCCGCTTGGACATCAATAGAAGCCCCCAGCTTATCCACACAATAGCGCCCAAATACCAATTTATCAACTAAACGCACTCCCGGCCCCAAACGGGAATACTCAAAAATCACGCTATTATCTACATAGGCATCGCTGCAAACCCAGCAGTTCGGGCCAATCATCGTCGGGCCAATAATTGTCGCCCCGTCCTCAATCCGAGTCATTCCGCCAATATAAACTGGGCCTCGGATATTAACTTTATCCCAATTCACCGCCACATTCAACCCCGTATATATGCCAGGACGCACCTGTTGGCCAGGGATAGAAACATTTTTAATATATCCTAAGAGCACACTGCGGATGGCTTGCCAATAGTCAGGGACTTTCCCAATATCCACCCATTGAAAATCCATGGAAATCCCATAAAATGGGGCACCAATTTCAACTAAATGGGGAAATAATTCGCTCCCAATATCATATTCACACCCGGAAGGAATATATTTAAAAATCTCTGGCTCAAAAATATAAATCCCCGTATTAATATCTGTACTCAGGGCTTCATTCACCGAGGGTTTTTCTTGGAAAGCTTTAATCCGACCTGTTTTATCAGTGACCACAACTCCATAACTAGAAACTTGCTCTTTAGGAACAGATTTCATCACAATGGTGGCAATTGAGCCTTTTTCTCTATGCCATTTTACGGCCGCGGCTAAATCTAAATCGATTAAGGCATCGCCACATAAAACCACAAAAGTATCATCGAAAAAGGGATTAAAGTCTTGAATTCTTTTCATCCCTCCCGCCGAACCTAATGCTTCTCCAATTAAATTTCCTTCTTCAATTCGTCCTTCAAAAGAATAGGCAATATGAACGCCAAACTTTTGACCATCACGAAAATAGTTTTCAATTTCATTAGCTAAATGACTGACATTAACCATAATTTGGTCAAAACCGTGCATTCGCAGTAATTCCACCAAAAATTCCATTACCGGTTTTTGCAGAATCGGAATTAAAGGTTTAGGAATGGTATAAGTAATTGGACGGATACGTGTCCCTTTTCCGGCAGCTAAAATCATGGCTTTCATGTTCACTTCCTCACAACCCTAAGCTATGTTTAAAATTATTCACTCAGATGCAACTCATTGATCAAAATCACTAATTGCTTTGTATTCACGAAGCAGTTGCACAGAAGAACTGCTCTATTCTACAATCTGATCTTTGAGTCCGCTAATCAATTAATAGCTTATCAAGGGTGATCATGCTTAATCACAAGGATCTAAGAAAAGTTAAAATCACTCGATTTCAAGACTTAGCCGCAGCTCAGTCAAAGAGCGAACTTTCAGGTCTTGGTAAAATTCCTCTTGAGCTAGTTCCACTTTAGATTGGGCCGATAATAATAATAATGCCCAAAACACTCCTACCCGATCATGATTGGGGCTATGCTGAATCGGGTTTTCTTCCGAGGGCGAGGGCTGTTCTGGTTGCTTCATTTGCAACCACAGGCTTAATAACTGCTCCAAATCAAACCATTCTGGATTTTGTTGTGATCCTGAGTTCAAAAGCTGTTCGACCTGTGCCGCCATTTCTACTAAATTTTCTTGATGGGCTAATTCCGCGATCGCCTTGGCGGTAGTGGCCCTGCTTTTAGCGTTGTTGGCGCGGGGACGGGGACGGGCTTTTTGGGCGGCAATGGTAGCGGCCATCAGTTGCAACTGTTCAATTAGTTCCTGCAACGTCACCTGTCGTTTTTGGGGAATTTTGGCAACCGCCCGCCGCCGGATTTGTTTTTCCAGTTGTTGGGGGCGTTGAATCCCATTTTCCTGATCTTCCGGGTCTAGGAACTCCTCCCCCTCCACGGAGCCAGCATTCGGGTCGAGGGTTTCCGTCGCCATTAAACTATCAGCCTTGAGCAAGACTAACATGGAGGCATACAAAAACGCCTGGCCCGACTGGGACAACTCGGCAAAATTATTACTAGAACTTGATTCCTCTGGAGGGGTCAGTTTACTCAGATAACGATCAATCACATCAATTACCTGCACATCCCAAGGATCAATTTCCCCCCGTTGTGCCAAGTCAATTAGGAGCGCAATCCCCTCTGAGAGGGCCGTTAACGCATCTTTAGGGGTGGCAATGGGTGGGGGAATGGATTCGATGGGTTTAGGGCTATAAATTGCAGAATCGCCTGAAATCACTGAAGGTACAAAGCTCAGTAGTTCGCTGAATATCTAAACTATTGTAGATCAAAACCTTGATTAATTACGAATTACGAATTACGAATGGGTTTTGGGTAATACTTCAACTTCGCTCAGTAACAGTTTCCAAGTATATTGAATGGAGAGACGCGCCGTGGCACGTCTCTACAAGGGATGGATGCTATTTTAATTTTATCGGTTTTTGCAACTTGGAAATGGAGTTAAACTCGGTTAGGAATTGGAGATTGTCCGGCTTTGAATTTGGGGATAAAAGTATATTTGAGATAAATTCCGAAAGCCGTGATTAGGATAATTATGACTGTCCAAATCCCAATGGGACTGGGAACCAAAAAAATCGCTTCTAATTGATTAATTTCTCCGGGTTTAAGTTTCCAGACGACCTGTTTTCCCTGGGATTCAATATTGAATAATAGGGGTTCTCCCCCGCTTTTAGAAATAGTCATAGGATTAATCACCCTCGCCCCCCAGGGAGTGGTTAAGACAAATTCTAGTTCTAATAGGTTTCCCGAACTAATTAATACATTTTCTGAGGTGGAAAGTAGGGAAAGCGATCGCAAATCTAATTCTAAATTCAGATGATTGCATAAGGCAAAAAACCAATTGTTTTGTTTAAGATCTAAATTTGCAGAAAATTGAGGAAGTTCAATATCAGATTTTTTCTTGAATTTTTTAGTATTGAATTCAGCAGGATTAAAAAATTGATTGAATTTTGTCTCTAAATCCTTACCATTATTAAAAGGAATGGTAACTAATATTTCCTGTTGAGACAGTCGTTTGGTGTTTCCCCTTAACTGTTTAACCCGTCCTTCTAAACTGGATATCCATTCATCAATGACATCATTACTAAAATTAGTTAGTTGTTCTCCTAATTGAATCTTTTGAACTATTTCACCATGGGTTTGATCTTGAAATTCTACTCCCACATCATATCGAACACAGCCACTTAACAGAAAAATGGCACAAAAAACAATAGTCAATTGTTTAATGATTTTGATCATCGTTTTATCCCAAGCAATTATTGAATATTATATAGCGCGTCTTGATCAATTGTGTTAGGGTAGGGGGCGATCGCGATAACTTAAAGATTCTTAATCATTGTTGATGGCCGCAGTTGGGTTTTAAATACTAACTTCTTCCTCAATTTCTTCTTCTGATTCTTCTCTAACTTTAAAATACCAATAAAGATTAGCAACGGTTAAATTAGATGATTTTTCTAAATTGGCTAGATTTAATGTTCTATAACCGAAATTTTCGGCATTTTCACTAACATAATTTTCGGCTTCTTTCCGTAAATCAGAACGCATTAAAAATTTAAGCTGTTGTTCTAAGGAAGAAGAATGAGATTTTTCTTTTATATTTTCATAAAAAATCTGTTCGGGTGGTTTCTCAATAGCTTTTAAAGATGATTCTGAATTAGAAACAGAATTTAACTCGCTCTCGTTCAAATCTATACTTTCTAACAAATTTAAGTCAGAAGGAGGTAAACTGTTAAACCAATCAACTTGATTTTTCCATAGTTCTAAAGCTGCTAGATCATGATTATGAATTCGGGTAATTTCAGGAAAAATAAAATCTAACTCATCTTGCGTTTGGCAATTTTCAATCACGTTTAAAGCATCTTGACGGATTTTATTTTGAAAATAGGATAGGCGATCGCTTAATGCTTTAGGTTCTCCTTGTAAATAATAGGTTATAGCGATCGCTTGTTCAATAATCCAAGCACATTCATATCGTCTCAGTTGACCTGCGGTTGAGGTTTCAGAAAGAATATGAGGACTATTATAAATTGCCAAAGACTCACTTAACGTTTGTCGGGCGTTAGATAACTCGACATTTCTAGCATTAATATCTTGAATAGACGTAGCAATTTTTATAAGTTTGGTAGCTTCTAAAAATCGGCTATAAGCTTTAACAAACTCTAAACGGTGTTGATTAAAGGTAATATCTTGAGCAACTTGATCAATATGTTGAATAACTTCTAATCCTTGATTTCTTAACGCTTGTTTGAGATCAATAAATCCGTCTTTAACTTCTAATCTCAGTTGTTTAACATCTTCTCGTAATTTTAAAGTTTGCCATAAATTCACCGCCGAAAGAGCAGCAGTAACAGCTACACCCACACCAATAACAGCAGTAGTCGCTTGTAAAACACCTAAACTGCTTTGTAAATTATTTAACTGTCCTAAAACCGCTTGAAATCCCTGATTATTCTGATATATATTACCTGCTTTTATCACCATATTTGCCCATGCTAGAAGGGGGTTAGCAGCAATAAAAGGCGCAAAAGGTGCATTATCAACCGTTAAACTTTTAGCGACTTCAACAAATTTACCCGTTATCGGATCTCTTAATATGGGTAAAAGTTGACCTGTATTTGTCGTAGCTTGGATCAGCTTACCCGCAGCCCAAAGAGCTTGATTACCCGCACTAAAGATGTACTCCATTGCTTTTCTCCTTTATTTAGTCAGAGTAGAAAGTTAAGAAAATTTAACTTCTGTAAACAATTTATTTTTTTTGCAACCTTTGTTACACTTACTTAACTGTAATTTAATTTGGAATAGTTTGCTTTTTTATGATACCATAGAATCATTAATAATTTAATAAATTCGATTGAACTGATATATGGACATCAGCTTAATTAACTCTGAGTCTCTAGCTTTACTATCACGGATGGCAGGGCAAGATCTCCAGAAAAAAGATGCTACCCCGGCGGTAGTTTTTATGGCATCGTTGCTGTGCGTACTGATGGGGGTTATTTACCAGGATGGTAAAATTACACCTGAAGAAAGAGAACGTTGGCAAACTAATCTAACTCGCCTGATCCATCCTAACAGTAATTTAAAAAAATTAGTCCCTATTTTTACAAAACATATTCTTTTTTTAGGAATTCATAAAAACTTTAAGGACTTATTATTATTAATGTCTACTCTGTCTGATTCCGAGAAACTGTTATTAATCGGTTTTGGTTATCAAATGTCGGCTTCAGATGGTGAGATAGAACTTAGAGAAAAAGATTATTTAGAAAACCTTGCTGATCAAATTAATATTGACTCTCGACATATACAAATTTTTGAATCAGCTTTTACCGACCTAGTTATTGAAGATCAAGAAGCTCTTGTTGAAGTTCATAGTTTACTTGATCCGGCGCAATTTCAATTATTAGATAATATTTTTGTTTTAGCTGCTAAAAATATTGTTGAAGTTTTACCGACTAAACCTAAATTAAAACGAGATAAAATTCGGGTTTTACCAAGTTATGATAACCTGAAACAGTTTCAAAATTATCGCCAAGAATTAGATAATATTTGTGATCAATTTTATAAAATTATTGATCAAAATAAGCATCAAGTCTGGTCTAAAAATTTAATTGATGATATTCAAGAAATTTCCAATAAAAATCAATCAAAACGGTTTCGTGTAACGGTAGTTGGAGAATTTAGTCAAGGAAAATCAACCTTTTTAAATGCGTTAGTCGGTGAAGAAATCCAACCTGTACGAGAAATTCCTTGTACTGGGGTAGTGAGTGTTTTACGATATGGAGAGCAAAAACGGGTCATTTGTTGTTATAAAGATGGACATAAAGAAGATATTCTTATAGAAGATTATCAAGAAAAAGTGAGTATTTCGGAAGAAGCTGCTATTGGAAATTTAAGTAATGAACTGGCTGATTGTGAAATTGAGGAAATTATTTTTGAACATCCTGATTTAGACATTTGTAGCAGTGGAGTTGAAATTATTGATTCTCCTGGGTTGAATGAACATCCTGATAGAGAAGCGATTACTCAAAAAATTCTTAAAGATACGGACGCAGCTATTTTTATCACCAGTGCTTCCCGTTGTTTGGCTAAATCGGAACGAGATGTAATAGAAGGATTAAAAGTCACTTTAAATGCAGGATTATCTGATCAACCTGCTAATAATCTTTTTATTTTAGTTAATTTTTGGGATTTGGTACAAACTGAGAAGGGACGCACTCAAATTCCTAAACGAATTGAAGAAAATATTCAGGGTAAAAACCCCATTATTTCAGGAGAAAATCGAATTCACTATATTTCTGCAAAATTAGCCTTAGATGCTATTGTGAATAATGAGCATAATGAATACATAGAAACTTTTGATTATTTTATTAATTGTATTCAAGACTTTTTAGTCAATGAGCGAGGTAAAATTGAAGTTACCTCTAATGTAAATCGAATTCAAGCATTAACTGAAATAGCCGATAATGATTTGAAACAGTATGAGAAAATTTTAGAAGGAAAAATCAAAATTTCTGAATCAGCAAAACTGGAAATTTTCGAGAAAATTGGAGAAGCGAGTGGACTATATCTTAGAATTTCAGATCAGGCAAAATATAGTGTAGCTGTTTCCCAGGAATACGCAACTGAATCTTGGAATAAATGGGTTCAAGGCTTGGAAGAACGTATAGTTAACAAAGGTGGTAAATTGACATCAGTACATTCACCTTTGGTAGAGCAGGAAAAAGTGTTACAGGATTACTGCGAACAATTTACTCAAGATCTTTCTGACGAAATACAAAATTGGATTAATAATTTACAATCAGAAATTTTATCTCAACAAGCAAAAGAGCTAAATAGCGTAATTTATTCCGCATTAGAGGCAATTAGAAGAGATTTACAAAAATTGGGTAATCAGCTAGGAACCAATTTAGATGAACAATTTACTAGCAACATCGCGAGTAATATTCGAGCTAATAATTTGGGAATTAACTATTTCATGGCTGGTAGCGAAAATAATGATGAGGGTGAATTCAATATGTTTGGTGGTTTGGGAGCGGGATTGGGAGCGGGAGCAGTTGGATTAACCGCAGGTGTATTACTTGGCATTTTAGGCTTAGGATTTATCCCTGCAATCATTGGAGGTCTAGGGGGTCTAGCAACTGCCATTAGTTTTTTATTTGGTAAGCCAGATGAAGATGAGGTTTATAATCAGTGTAAGTGGCAAGTATATGACTTAGGTTTTAAAAAGTTTTTTGAGTCTGAAGAAGAAACTTTTAATAGAATTGTTGAAAATATTGAATTAGTTTATCAAGAAAGATATCTTGTAGTTGCTGATTTTATTGAGCAAGCGATCGCACTCTATGAAAATTTGATTGAGCAGCAAGAAGAAGCTCATACTAAAACTTTAGAGGAAAAAGAAAAAACGATTGTTTGGATTAATCAACAACACCAAAAACTCGAAAAAATTCAAAATGAACTGGAGGCTATTGTTACTCAATTTACCCGTTAATTAACTAAGGGACGCAACGATCTATTACTAGGCTCAGAAACCGGGTTTCTCATGTTATCTATCGGTTATAACCGAACCTTTTGTTAAGAAACCCGGTTTCTCTTTCCCAAGTTAATTGATAAAAATCATTCTGTCTTCCTTTCTTTCCTAAAAAAAATTAATTGAGTTGATTATTTTTGCTTAAATTTTTACAGAGATTAAACCTATGATGACAGCAGAAAAATATATGCAACTCCTCCAAGATTTTCCTCCTCGTCCCATTACCTCTGAAGAAGATTTTGCAGCGACTCAAACTGTGATTAACAGATTACTAGATAAACCCGAACTCACCCCAGAAGAAGAAGACTATTTAGATGTTTTGGGTGCATTAGTTTCTGAATATGAAAATCAACAAGAAGACCTGATTCCTGATATTTATGGTGTGGAGCTTTTAAAAGTTTTAATTGTGGAACGAAACCTTAAACAAAAAGACCTTGTTTCTATCTTTAAGACAGAATCTATTGTCTCTGATATTCTAAATGAAAAACGCCAACTTACAACTCGCCATATTCAAGAATTATCAGAGTTTTTCCATTTTTCCCCTGCCGTATTTTTTCCAAATTTAAAATAGCAATTCGGAATAGGCTCAGAAACCGGGTTTCTCATGTTATCTATCGGCGACAATCGAAAGTTTTGTTAAGAAACCCGGTTTCTATTTCCAAAGTTAATGGGTGTTATAATCCAAATATTCTAATTGCTATAATAATCGATCATAATCTGCATGGGAACCAATCCAAAACCATGCTATCTCACCGTTTTCTTCGACTGCCAAGGCTCGATAGTGAATTCCAATCCGCACCGACCAGAACGGCCCCACCTTCTTAAAGTGCAGCGAAGGATATCGAGAATCCCCCTTGAGTAACTCATAGCATCGATCAGCTAGTTCTTGGATCTCATTCGGTAACTGTCGATAGTGATACCAGAAATCAGGGGTTGCACGATATTTCACAGATCGGTACAACGTCCTTCCCGTAGATGTTGCAGTGCTTGTTGAGCCAGCCCATCGAGCCGACCTGCTGTAACATCTTCTTCAAATTGCCGATCCCATATTTCTGCATCAAATTCTGCAAACCACACCCGGAAAGCGGCTAGTTCTTCTTTCGTTAATTGACTGACAGCACTTTCAATCTCCTGCAAATTACTCATACACTTACAGTAAATTCAGCAATTAGAAATATAGCTAATTATACCACTATTCATCCAATTTAATCCTCTGTTATTGGGGGCTATTCCTCCTGATGTTTATAGCTAGAAACTAGAAACCGGGTTTCTCAGGTTATCTATCGGCGATAACCGAAAGTTTTGTTAAGAAACCCGGTTTCTATTTATTCATCACTCTTGAACAGTTAACAATTCCAGGGGTAAACGTTTAAAAACTAATCGTTCATTTTCGATATCAACAAAAATGGTATCCCCATTCACAAATTCACTGCGAAGAATTGCCTTAGCAATAGGTGTTTCTAATTCCCGTTGAATTGCCCGTTTTAACGGCCGAGCGCCATAGACTGGATCATAACCCACTTCTGCTAAGAAATCTAAGGCAGAATCCGATAATTTTAACGCCATTTTTCGTTCCGCTAACCGTTTCGATAAACGTTCAACTTGCAGACTCACAATTTGTCGCAATTCTGATTTTTCTAAGGCATGGAAAATGATCATTTCATCAATTCGGTTCAGAAATTCCGGTCGGAAACTTGCCCGCATTGCTTCTAATACCCGACTCCGCATTTCTTCATATTGGGAATCGGAGCCCGACACATCTAAAATATACTGTGATCCCACATTACTCGTCATAATAATAATGCTATTTTTGAAATCAACAGTATGACCCTGTGCGTCCGTAACCCGCCCATCATCGAGGATTTGCAACATAATATTAAATACATCGGGATGGGCTTTTTCGATTTCATCAAACAGAATTACAGCGTAGGGACGGCGACGAATTGCTTCAGTTAATTGCCCCCCTTCATCATAACCAACATACCCCGGAGGCGCCCCAATTAAACGGGAAACCGCGTGTTTTTCCATGTATTCCGACATATCAATTCGCACCATCGCTTCTTCCGTATCAAAGAGATAGGAAGCCAAGGCTTTTGCTAACTCCGTTTTCCCGACTCCTGTGGGGCCTAAAAAGATAAAACTAGCGACGGGACGGTTGGGGTCAGATAACCCCGCTCTTGACCGTTGAATCGCATCAGCAACGGCCGTTACCGCTTGATTTTGACCGATAACTCGGTGGTGTAATTCATCTTCTAAATTTAGGAGTTTTTGCATTTCCGACTCGACTAATTTACTAATCGGAATTCCTGTCCATTTCGAGATAATTTCCGCAATATCGGCTTCAGTTACTTCCTCCCGTAATAGGGTTTTGCCACTGGTTTGAGTATTTTCTAATTGGGCTTCTATGGCTTTCAGTTTTTTCTTGAGTTCTTCCATTTTCCCATATTTTAATTCCGCCGCTCGGTTTAAATCATAGTTACGTTCTGCTTGCTGAATTTCAATATTAACCCGATCAATTTCTTCTTTGACCGATTGAATATCAGTGATCACATTTTTCTCCGATTGCCATTGGGAACTCAGGCTTTGTTGTTCTTGTTTTAATGTTCCTAATTCCGTTTCTATCCGTTCCAAACGTTCTAAAGAGGCAGCATCGCTTTCTTTTTTGAGCGATAAACGTTCCATTTCTAATTGCAAAATTCGCCGATCAATTTCATCTAATTCTTCCGGTTTAGAAGTAATTTCCATCTTTAATTTAGCCGCCGATTCATCGACTAAATCAATGGCTTTATCGGGTAAAAAGCGATCGCTAATATATCGAGTTGATAATACCGCCGCGGCTACTAAGGCACTATCGGAAATTTTTACCCCATGATGCACTTCATAACGTTCTTTTAATCCGCGTAAAATTGAGATAGTATCTTCAACTGTCGGTTGATCAACATAAACCTGTTGAAAACGCCGTTCTAAGGCGGGATCTTTTTCAAGATACTTGCGATATTCGTCTAGGGTTGTTGCCCCAATACAACGCAATTCTCCCCGGGCTAACATAGGTTTTAAAAGGTTCCCGGCATCCATCGCCCCTTGGGTTGCACCCGCCCCAACCACGGTATGAATTTCATCAATAAATAGAATAATTCCACCCTGAGAATCCGTAACTTCTTTTAATACCGCTTTTAAGCGTTCTTCAAATTCTCCTCGGAATTTTGCCCCGGCAATTAACGCCCCCATATCTAAGGCAATTAACCGTCTTTCTTGCAAAGATTGAGGCACATCTCCAGCAATAATTCGCTGGGCAAGACCTTCGGCGATCGCTGTTTTACCAACACCTGGTTCGCCAATTAATACCGGATTATTTTTAGTTCTGCGGCTTAAAATTTGTATGGTACGGCGAATTTCATCATCTCGTCCAATTACCGGATCAAGTTTACCTTGACGGGCGGCTTCGGTTAAATCTCGACCATATTTTTCCAGGGATTCATATTTATTTTCGGGTGTTTGATCAGTCACTTTATTGTTTCCTCTAATTTGAGTAATAATAGATTTGAGTTTGGTTTCATCTAAGTGAAATTCTTGAAATAAAGCCTTGCCAAAACGATCATCTTTAGGATAAGCTAAAAATAGATGTTCAATGGAAATAAACTCATCTTTGTATTCTTGACGATAGACTTCGGCTCGGTCTAAAAGGGTATCTAAACTTCGACCTAAATAAACATTAGCAATTGCCCCAGTTATTTTAGGTTGACGATTAATAAAATCATCGGTTCTTTCTCTAAATTTAGCAACAGATATTCCCGCTTTAGTAATTATGTTTTTAGTTAATCCGTCTTGTTCGAGCAACGCTTTCATTAAGTGTTCTGTTTCAATTTGTTGCTGTTGGGATTGTTTGACAAGTTCGGGAGTCCGGGCTAAGGCTTCCCAGGTTTTTTCTGTAAACTTATTCGGATCAGTTGGCTGCATATTTATCCTCTACTTTGATGGTAATTAATTGATCGAAAATTAACAATATTAGGAAGGTTCTAAGTTAGAGATTTCCTATAACACTTTCTTACTATATCTGACTTTATTAGGATAGTTTATCTTATTTTCACGACTTTTTGAGTACGGTTCACCGAAAATTAGGTGCTAGGTGTTGGGAAGTCTGACCGGGAGAAAAGAATATAACAGTTAATCTTAAAATCTGAAGGTTTAAGGGAAATTAATATAATTAAAGCATTTCGGACAGTGACAGGACTTGCGCAAGCATAGTGTGCAGTAAGCCAGCGAACGCTGCCAAGTGTTCAAGTATTTGCGCCAGCAATATAAAATTTAGACACAAAAATTATACTGATTGACAGATATTTAACAGTCAATTCAATTGAGAAGTTAAACTGGTCTAATACCGAAGAAAAATCAGGAAAGTTAATCAAAATCAAGAATTTTCCTAAAAATCAAAAAGTCCAATTCCCAGCTATTTATACAACTGATTTACACTTGCTATATATTCTCCTAATTTACTCTTTATATTCTACTTTTCTGGGTTCGCCTACTTCACTATTACCAAAGCTCCTAATCATAATTTCTTTAAAAGCATCAGCACGTTCAATACTGATAAAAGATGCTATTTGTATCGCATTTTTACCATTCGTTATTCTAACCATTGGATAAGCATCTCCACAAAATTTAGACCTCACAGCTTGTAAATTTATTTCACTGTATTCAATAAAAACTGGATAAAAACTAACTGGATAAGCAGAAGAATTTGTTGGTTTGGTATCGCCACAGCTTGGTAGAGGAAATGCGACGTTATCAAAAGGATTAGAAGTTGTAAGAGACTGTGTAGAGTTAGATGGCGATCTTGTCACTGATGGAGAATTTGAGGAAGTAGAATTAGCAGAATTAATATTAACAGTGGATTTAGTAAAATTCTGTTGAATTGTATTCCAGGCAGCTTGACTGCCTAAAATTAGCACAGCACCACCCACCATAACACCCATCAAAATGCCATAGATTTTCCAGAGTTTTTGTTTGTTTGTTTGGTCATTCATAGTTTTATTTGTATTTTTTTAAGGGACATCATTGATTTTTTTCAGATCTTTCAGATATTTTCCAATTACCGTTTTCTTGCTTTAGTGTAAAACGATAAATACTGGAATCTGTCGTAGATTTGTTGAGAGTCTCATTGCTATAAAAATAAACTACCTGTTCAATAGAAACCTCAACTTCTGCTTTATTGTCAGTAGCAGAAAAGTAGCCTGTTCCTTGAACTGAGCGACGGCCGTAGTGATAGTAAGCGTTATTTTGCTGTAACCAGTCTATTGAACCACCTGGTTTCACAATATCATTATAGACAGTATCAGTGGTCAAGCTGGCAGCTAGTTGGCGATCAAAGGGAGGAGCAAAAATCTTTTCTTTCGCTTGCAGATAGCCCTCAATCAGATTAACAGCTTCTTCTTGAGTTAAAGTATTTGAAGCTGCTGGCTGAGGTGGTGGGGTAATATTACTAGGTGTAGATGTTAAAGATTCAGTGGCTGAACTAGAAGGGGTATTAGATTTAGCTAAATTCTGTTGAATTGTATTCCAGGCAGCTTGACCGCCTAGAATCAGTACAGCACCGCCTACCATAAGACCCATTAAGATGCCGTAAATTTTCCATAGTTTAGTTTTTTCCTGTTGGTCATTCATTTGCCTTTCCTTAAAATTATAAAGACTTCTAATCATCAAATCAGGCTCATAGTTATATCTTTAAATTTTTCAAATAACTATTCGGCTTTTTTCTTTTTTTTCTTTCGATCTGGAACCATTTGTGCATCTACCATGTCTGTAAAATTGGAGTTAATCCAGAATTCGTCTTCATTATCATTAGACTGCTTTTGAACATCATTAGACAGCTTTTGAACGAAGGACAATGAAGAACCTTCAGGTGATTGGATAGTTGCTTTATTATTAAGGTCTAATAACAGCGTACAAACACCGCTAATTGTCATAAATGTAGCCACAGAACTTTTAGCGGTATTAATGACAGTTTTTCCAAATTCATCTATCAAGGTGTGAAATCTGTTTCCTAATTCCCTGAAAGCATCTCCTATTTTGGAAAAAATATTATCAGCTTTGCTCTGTGCATTTGAAATAGCAGCATCAATTTTCTTCAGAATTTCTTCTATTTTAGAATTAGCATCCTCAAGATTCTCTTTCTCGTCATTTACAGCATCTTTGGACTCACTTAGGTCAACATCATCGCACTTTCGCTCTGTTTCTTCAAGTTCCGTCAAAGCGTCATCACGGTTTTTAATTTGTTCTGTAATTTCAGACTGTTTTTGTAGCATATCTTCTTTAATTGTTTCCAGCTTGCCTCTGGATTCATCAATCTCGCTTGCTTTTTGTTCCATTTTTTGGTTAATTTCCTGGTAAGCAATTTGCAAAGCATCTCCTTCGAGTTCACCGAGTTTCTCCGAGATGGATTCTAAGTTTTGATCAAGATTCTTAAGTTCTTCCGTCTTAGTTTCAATAATTTGTATCTGCTCATCAACCTCTTGATCGGCTTGCTCAATATCCTCAACTAAAACCTCCAGGCTGTTACTATCAGAAACATCTCCCTGATTTTTTCGCTTCGAGTCGGCTGCTTTTTTGGATTTTTTGAAGTCACTCATGGCTACTAATTACCTCCAGTTTTCCTAGATAAGATTTGAATTTCATACTCAAAGCGTTGCTTTTGCTCTTCTTTTTGTTTGATTTCTTTCTTAATACCCTCTTTAGCTACATCTGGTAGATTACTTTCTAACGGCTTCTTCAAACTGATGATATCATCATGCAACCGAGAAATCGCAGCCTGAAAAGTTAAAATTAACTGCTCTCTGTCAGGCTCCATAAACTCACACATAGAAGCAATAACATCATCGTCTGTAAAAAATGTTTCTAGTTGTTCTCTGACTCCCGATTTATTCTTGAAATTCTCTGTCGCTACCCGACGAGCGGTATCCCAACCAGGGACATAATAGAAAGCTTCACCAGGTGAAAAAATACCTGATAACTGTGCTTCACCTTCGGTTAAACACATTGCCCTACCGAGATATTCTCTATCATCGGGAGAAGGTAAGCGGTGCATTAGCTTTAAATTTGTAGCATCTACAATCGATTGTGCCAAAGCTGCTGGCGATTGATCGACGACAATTACTCCTTCTCCTGCTGCACGCATTTCACGCATGATTTGAGCAAACTTATCAACCACTTGAGATTTTGAATTAGCCTCATCTCCAGAAGTTTGGACTTTTCCGAGCATATTATGGGCTTCTTCAACTAAAATTACATGGCGTAAATCTAAATCTGTTGCTCTTTCACCCGTGCGTTGTGGCTGAAACTGTCCAATTCTGACAGTACGGATATACTCGAAAACAAAAACTAGCATGAACAGAGAAAATAAAGATTGTTCTTCTTTATTTAACCCACCGAGTTCAAAAATCACGGGTTTGCTAAGAAGTTTCGCAAATGGCAGGGGCCTGTTTGCTTGAAGCATTGAACCCTCCCCTCTTTTTGAAACGAGCCGATACAATCTGGCTTTGAGCGCTCCTTTAATGCGATCGCCTACTTCTTGATCGCTTCCATAATTCTTTTGAGCTAAATCAAGAACTTTGTTATACAGTTCTTGCATTGTAGGAATTTCTAAGGATTTCCCCTCTTGATCAACATCTCCGCCCCTGCTGTGAGCTAATTGCCACCCCTTCCTTTCATAATAGTAATCAATGGCTTCTTGAATAAAAGACGGTAGCGGATTTTCTAGTGGCAAGGCTCCCATGAAGCAGTCAAATATCCTCGAAATATGCTCCTGTAGTGCAATTCCAGGCATCACATCAAAGGGGTTAAAGCGAAAAGGAGTAATTAATTCTTGACCTGGGGTAAAAATGAGCAAATCATCTTTAAATTCAGGCAGTCGCTTTAGATAACGATATTCTGGTGTCACCTTGGGATCAAATACCATAAAAGGTATTCTATGCTTTTCCCATAACTGAGTCAAAATGTTAAAAGTTGTCGTTGTTTTACCACTACCTGAACCCCCGACGACAAGCAGATGAGTTTTTAGCTGCTCAATATCAAATTCACAAACCTGATTAGTTTTAACATTGCGGCAGTAGCTACCGATAGTAATTGTTTTATGTTTTGTATCCTTGGATGTTTCAGAAACAAAAGCTGAACCTGTATCGTACTCCACACCTGCACAAGACTGATTGATGGGAATGGGCAAACGAAAAAATGCTGCCGCTTCATCCAAATCTACCAAGCGATGCAATCTTTTGAGCATTCCTGGCCCACCTGGAAATCCAGGCAATATTTTCCCTGATGTATCCCATATTCCAGGCGTACAACTTTGCTCGTTTATATTAACTTGCAAGGCTGTTTGTACTGCATATTGGCTATCAATAATTTGTACAACTCGCGGATTAATTGTATTTGCTGTACAGGTTGCAGCTAACTGATTAGCAACGCTTTGACAAGCATCGCCATCAGGCGAGAAAACCCGGAAACTGTAGAGAAAAACTATCCCTGAATAATACCTTTTCTTGATATCTTCATAAACTGACTTGGCTCTTTGGGTATTGCTGTCAGGATCTATCTCTTCTTCACGGATACCCTTACTGATTTGATTTAGTGCCTCTAAGTATCGAGATATGATTTTTTTCTCATAGCCTTCAACCCTGGTCGGCACTAAGGTTAAATCAATACAAACAGGTTCTTCATATCCTTGCAGTTGCTCAAAAAAGGCTACCATATTATTGGCCTTATTAACTTGAACGCCACCTGGGGAATAAAAAAAGTTTTGACGTTGTTTATCGTCGGGGTCTAGCCATTGAAAGACTTCTTCTGACTTGATAATTTCATAACAAGAAAGCTGTTGATTAAACTCAAGCCACGATGGTCGCCAGTCAAATTGATTTTTTGTATTCTCCTCAAATTGGTAGAGAGGCGACCTCAAGCTACTCTTAATATATTGCGCTTGCTTTTGTTGAAGAATATCTGCTATTTTTTGACTGCTATTGCTTGCCACCCGTGCGAGGAAATATACGTCTGTCGATTTAGATCCTTGTGGTGCTGGATGATAAACAATTCTCAGACTATACCCGCAAGAAGCGTTAGCACTGGGATCATCAAATTGGGTATAGCTGAAATAAGCTAAACTTTTGAGCAAACTTTTTTGCCACCCGGCAACAAAACCAACTCTTCCAGACGGATCTAAATGTTCCATAAGCTTAAATCGACCTGATGCAAAGTCAGAAACCCCTTTAAGCTTAAAGACATTTACAGCATGATAATTGTAAGTATCAACTTCTTGAGGCTGACCTGTTCCGGGTGAAGAACCTCTCCAGTATTTGATTCCAGATGTAGTAGTGATCATGGTGTTTTTTACTGAAACTCATCAAGGATATTTTTCTTGCTTTTGGGGATAATCTCTTCGTTTTTAGTCTCATTGATAAATTCTTTAACAACGGCACCTTTTTGAATCATATTTTCCCAGATAATTCTGTTAGTTAATTGATTCATTATTCTGTGAAAAACTCTCAAATCATCCCACTGAAAACTTCTTGATAGGCGATTGCGCTTCAGTTCTTCTTCTTCCAAATTAATTTTTTCTATTTGCCTGTTTCTTTCTACATCCTCCTCCTGATATCTAGCCAGTTGCGAATCATACTTGATCTTCGCTTTAGCTACCTCAGAATTTGATTGGATGTAAATTCCTAATGTACCAATTACTCCAAGTATGGCAAGGACTTGTAAACCCCCATTCCCTGAAAAAAACAGACCAGTAGCGATAAGTCCCAAGACAACTAAAGCTGCATCTGGAATTAAAGGTTGAGTGTTAACTGCTTGAGGTCGTGTTGGTGCAGAAGGCAGTTCAGGAGGCTTTTCTGGCTGGACAATCATCATCATTTGGACAGCTGCCCAATTGGAATCGCCGAAGTAATCAATACCAGCAATAAACTGCATATTGGTATAAATTGAGTTCCGAAGAGTTGCTGCTATCCTATCTCTTCTATCCTGATCAATTTTGAGATTGCCTCTGGCACCTTCTACAATCCAACCCGCTTTGGTACAAACAATATCGATGGGAACTTGTTGTGCTTCTAGTTCCTCTTCGAGAAGTTTATATAAGCTGCTGGTGTCAAATTTAATCCCGTTTGTTTCGATGATATCAACAGACTCCCAAATAACCCAGGATTGTGTTAGAATCGCTGGTGTTGGGGGCTGTACTGTGGTTGTTTTACTAAGATCACTCATGGTCTAACTCCTCTGGGTGCAGGAAAGAATTGACTCGAAAAACCTTCCGTTCCTTAGACTACAGCTAAATGCTCCGTTAGAAACCAGTAAATTTACTGGTTTTTAACAAGTATCTTTTAACTCAATAAAATCTTAAACTTCAGTAATTTACTTAGACTTTGATAATTTATTAACACATTGTAATAAGTACAGGACTTACGCAGCTACGCATAGGGTAGCTGCGTAAGTCCTGAGTGATTTATTTTTGATTGATAAAGTGAATATCGGGAACTTGGGACATATTCTCAGCTTATAAAGCTAATTTAGACTTTTTTGGGCTTCAAATCTATTAAAATCCCATTATTCCCGATTCTCAGCTATAGATTAAGAATACTTCCTAATTTTTAATCATGGTAGAACGCTGGGCACGACAGGCTAGAAAATATTCAACTTCGGAGCTGGTTGTGACCCAGGTTTTTAAGTTTGCATTCCAGGTAAACTCAATGCGATGTCTAAGTCTTAATTGAGAGACCCGTTGATGAGAAACTCCTAACATTCGAGCTACATCAGATTGTCTTAACATGGAAATTTTTAACCAAAAATGGGGATATTGATTAACAGTAGGAAATTATTTTATTAACACTACCGTTGATCTGATTTGGCTTGATTCTATCAGGGTTCTCTTAAAAAAAAAACAGTATTTATTCGGAAAAATAATTCGCTAAAATCGCACTTTTTCGTTAATTTGCGTAATTCTACTGATGTGATGGAGCAACAAAAAGTTATATAGCACTACACATTCCCCCTGTAGAGACGTTGCATGCAACGTCTCTACAGGGGGGGTTAGAAGGATAATCCGTAGCATCTATAAGATGATATAAAGATGAATCACCATGATTAAAATTTAATAAGCGCTACTCATCATCCTTGAATTCTTCACATAAATCCTGTAAGGTTTGATGTTGAAAACGACGGGAAGAACGACGATATTTCTTACTAGCTAATTTAGGTTCTAATTGTTGTTTACCTCCTAATTTGGTTTTAGATTTAACATTAGTTTCTATATCCGGTTGTTGTTGAATGGTTTCTTGATAAGCGATCGCAGTTTCTAAAAACTCCAAATAAATCGGATAACGTTCCCAGTCACCCCGGACAATACAATTTGGTTCATCTCGATGGGAACAATCACTAAATTGACATTTTCCGGTACTTAAACGGCGTTTTGCTTCCGGGAAATAATCAATTAATTCTTCTGGATGACATTCTAATTCCGGTTGATTAAATCCCGGTGTATCGGCTAATAATCCCCCAGTTGGTAATTGAAATAATTCCACATGGCGAGTGGTATGTCTTCCCCGTCCTAACTTTCCTGAAACCGTAGCGACTCTTATATTAAGACTCGGAATTAATTGATTAATTAAACTCGATTTTCCTACACCAGAAGGGCCAGAAATTACCGTAGTTTTATCTTTCAGTTGATGAAGCAAAGTATTTTCTTGAAAGGTATTTTCAGCTTGAAAAATAGATTTCTCAAGCACTCTACCCTCAGAATCAACCGTATATTCTAAACGACTATTAACACTAATAAATAAAGGATAATATCCACAATTTAATAAGCGATCGCGCCAAAATAATAAGGCATCGGACGACACTAAATCACACTTATTCAAACACAAACAGACTTCTAAACCCGTTGATTCAGCTTTAACTAAAAACCGACTTAAAGCTGTTATTTCTAACTCCGGTTCTGCGATCGCAAAAACCAATAAAATTTGATTAGCATTGGCAATGGGAGGACGACTCAATTCCGTAATTCGAGGAAACACCCGCGCGATCGCCCCCCGTTTTCCTGACCAGTCCGGTTCCTCCACAACCACCCGATCGCCCACCATCACCTGCTGACCCATCTTTTTTAAAAGAGAACGCCGGGTACATAACAATAGGGGTTCAGGTGCTAAAACCCGGTCAGATTCCAGTTGAACCTGATAGAAATTTGCTTGAACTGCGACGACAGTTCCCACCAGTGTTGTATTCAAGGGGTCATCACTGATCATTGCACGGGTTTAGGAGTGAGGAACGAACCTGAACCGCAAAAAACTCTCCACAATCTTTGATTTGTTCGATCTGATATCCCGCCATGGTCAAACTATCGGGAACTTGTTCAATGGGTTCTCCCCCATCCAACCAAACTTCCAACAGCGAACCCGAGGTCATCTGTTCCAGGCGCAATTTAGTCCGAACAAAATTCAAAGGACAAGGTGTCCCTCGCAAATCCAATTGATCATCCGGCGTTAAAGTATCGGTTTCTCTCATAAAAATAAGATATCAAAACAATCAAAATCTGATTAAATTAGTGCTACAGATGGTAAGGGAACAGGGAATAGGTAATAGGTAATAGGTAATAGGCAATAGGCAATAGGCAATAGGCAATACAAAGAGTTTACCTCCCGGTGCCTCCCGGTGCCTCCCGGTGCCTCCCGGTGCTCCCGGTGCCTCCCGGTGCTCCCGGTGCCTCCCGGTGCCTCCCGGTGCTCCCGGTGCTCCCCCTAGTCCCTCTCTCTGCCCCTGCTCCGTTACTTCTGGTGGAATAAGTTACCCAGAAACCCCTCAATTGGGCTCTTTCCCGTGCGATCGCCTCGAATTTTTTTCAACTGTTCCAGAAGTTCGCGTTCTTCACCGAGTACCTTAGTGGGAATTTCCACTAAAACCGTAATTAAATGATCTCCGCGACTCACCGGATTTCCTAGACGGGGAACCCCCTTATTTTCCAAGGTTAATACCGTTCCAGGTTGAGTCCCCGCCGGAATAGTTAACTTAGTTAGGCCATCAACGGTTTCCACCTCAAAATCAAAACCCAGGATCGCCTCGAGATAGCTAATTTTGACCTCCGATAGAATATTAATCCCATCCCGTTTAAACTTCTGATCGGGTGCAACCGAGAGGAACACATATAAATCTCCTGGGGGCCCACTGCGTTTTCCCGCATCCCCCTCGTTAGCGACCCGTAGACGAGTGCCATTATCCACCCCGGCCGGAACATTAATTTTTAGTTTCTTCGTGACTTCATTTAAACCCCGACCGCCACAGGTGGAACATTTATCCTCAATCATTTGCCCTGTACCATTACAGTTCGGACAAACGGAAACCTGAGTAAAACTACCAAAGGGAGTCCGAGTCGCTCGCCTGACTTGACCACTCCCACCACAGGTAGAACAGGTTTGGGGGCGAGTCCCCGGTTTTGCCCCGGTTCCGGTGCAGGTTTCACAGGTTTCTAAATGCTTAATGCGGATTTCTTTTTCTCCGCCAAAAATTGCTTCTTTGAACTCTAAACGCAGGTCTAAGCGCAGATCATCCCCCCGCACAGGGCCAGTGCGTTTGCGCGCTTGGGTACCACCGCCCGCCCCACCGCCGAACCCACTAAAGAAGCTCTCAAAAATATCGGTAAACGGATCGGTAAAGTTGGGGTCAAAGCCACCCGCACCACTAGATACCCCCGCTTCTCCAAAGCGGTCATATCGCGCCCGTAATTCCGGTTCTTTTAGCACTTCGTATGCACGACTAATTTCTTTAAACCGTTCTTCGCTGCCCGCTTCTTTATTCACATCGGGGTGATACTTGCGAGCTAGGCGACGATAGGCACGCTTAAGTTCTTCTGTATCTGCCTCACGGGAGACACCCAATATTTCATAATAATCGCCTGCCATAGAGTATTTTGCCTAAAATTATTCAGTGAATTGAGAGGTAAAAGGATTGCCCGGATCGGTTGCTGGCTCTGGAACAGAAACCGGATCTATTCCAAAGGGAGTATCGATGATGTTGTTATTGACGAGGGATAACTCGCTACTGGTATCATCTGTATCCTCCATGCCTTCTAAATCTTCTGTATTTTCCGTGTCTTCTGCATCTTCTTGAGTGGCATCCAATGTTGAATCCTCAGAAGTGAAAGAAGAAGACGGAGACGGGGACGGGGAAGAATTCTGGCCAGCTTGTTCATAAATGGCCGAACCCAAAGCATACAACATTTCTTGGAACGATTCCACCTGTTGTTTCATCTGGTCGTAGGAGATCTCGGTATTAGCCACGGCTTTTTTTAGGGCGGAGGCTTCTTGACGGACTCGTTCTTTGAGTTGATCGCTAATCCGGTTAGCATTGCCTTTGAGGGTGGCTTTACAATTATAGAATAGGGTTTCGGACTGATTTTTCAGATCGGCAACTAAACGCCGTTTTTCATCTTCATCGGCATAAACCTCTGCTTCTTGACGCATCCGTTCAATTTCCGCTTCTGTGAGTCCTCCCGTATTACTAATTTCAATGCTTTGTTCCTGTCCTGTTCCCTTATCCTGGGCCGAAACTTTCAGAATGCCATTAGCATCAAGATCAAAGGCGACTTCAATTTGAGGAATACCCCGTTTAGCCGCCGGAATACCGCCGAGGAGGAACTTACCTAAACTTTTATTATCCTTTGCCATGGCCCGTTCTCCTTGGAGGACGTGAATTTCTACGCAGGACTGACCGTCAACGGCCGTAGAAAACATTTGAGACCGACTCGTTGGAATAGTAGTATTCCTTTCAATAATTTTAGTTGAGACTCCCCCTAGGGTTTCTAAACCTAAAGATAAAGGGGTAATATCTAATAACAATAAATCCTTTACTTCCCCACCTAAGACCCCCGCTTGGATGGCAGCACCTAAAGCCACGGCTTCATCGGGGTTAACCGAACGATCTGGGGTGCGACCGCCAAAATAATCACTAATGGCTTGTTGCACCGCCGGAATTCGGGTAGACCCCCCGACTAAAATAATCCGATTAATTTGATCGGGTTGTAAACTGGCATCTTTGAGGGCTTGGGTAACGGGTTCAATCGTGCTGTCTACGAGATGTTTCACCAACCCTTCAAATTCGCCTCGACCGAGTTCTAGTTCTAAATGTTTGGGCCCAGCATCATCGGAGACAATAAAGGGTAAATTGATTGAAGTGGTATTGCGATTGGATAACTCAATTTTGGCTTTTTCGGCGGCTTCTCGTAACCTTTGCACCGCCATTTTTTCTGATGATAGGTTAATTCCTTCCTGGGTTTGGAATTTTTGGATCATCCATTGCACCAGACAGTTATCAAAATCATCCCCACCCAAGTGATTATTTCCGGCCGTTGATTTGACCTCAAAAATCCCGTCTCCTAGTTGCAGAATCGAGACATCAAAGGTACCTCCCCCCAGGTCAAATACTAAAATTTTCTGTTCTTGGTCTTGTTTATCTAACCCATAGGAGAGAGCCGCCGCCGTGGGTTCATTGATAATCCGCAGCACGTCTAACCCGGCAATGGTGCCGCCGTCCTTGGTGGCCTGTCTTTGAGCATCGGTAAAATAGGCGGGAACCGTAATCACAGCTTGGGTGACGGCTTCCCCCAAATAGGCTTCCGCGTCTTCCTTGAGCTTTTGTAAGACCATCGCCGAGATTTCTTGGGGGGTGTAAACCTGGTCGCGAATTTTCACATTCACGGTATCGTCCTTACCCTTAACGCAGTTATAGGGAACCCGGGAACGTTCTTCCGAGGTATCTTCCCAGCGACGCCCGATAAACCGCTTGATGCTGTAAACGGTATTTTCAGCATTGGTAACCACTTGTCGCTTGCCTAATTGACCGATGAGGCGATCGCCATACTTCCCAAATCCCACAATACTAGGAGTGGTTCGTCCTCCTTCAGAATTAGCAATGACAATCGGTTTACCCCCTTCTAAGACCGCCACACAACTGTTTGTTGTGCCTAAGTCAATGCCAATGACTTTTCCCATAACTCCTCTTATTCAGTTATCAGTTATCAGTTATCAGTTATCAGTTATCAGTTATCAGTTATCAGTTATCAGTTAATAGTTGTCAGTTAATAGTTGTCAGTCATCAGTTATTATCAGTCAACAATTATGTTCAGTAATCAGTTATCAGTTATTATCGGTAAACAGTGATCAGTCAACAACTATTATCAGTCAATAACCAGGTATTAACTGATCACTATTAACTGATCACTATTAACTGATAACTGATAACTGATCACTGATAACTGATTAAGGGGTTTCTACGTCGGCCGTTGATTCTTCTGTAGAATCGGTTTCAGGAGCGGTTGCTACCTTCACCATGGCATGACGTAATACCTTTTCTCCCAATTGGTAACCGTGCATTAAATCCTCAATTACCGTTCCTTCCGGGTAAGCATCCGTAGGTTCTCGCATCACCGCTTCATGCAAATTCGGGTCAAAAGGTTCTCCCTCTGGACGCATCACCGCTACCCCAAGTTGTTTGAGGCAATCTACCATTAATTTATAAACCCCTTGGTAACTTTTGTGGATGTTTGATTCCGCGTCGGTTTGGGGTTTAATTTGGGATCTAGCCCGATCAAAGTTATCCACCACCGGGAGTAAGGGCTTCAGGGTTGACGCCTTAATCGAAATTTCTAAATCTTCTTTTTCCTTTTGAGTCCGTTTGCGGAAGTTGTCAAAATCCGCAGCTAAACGGCGATATTGCCCGGTGATGTCTTCTAGTTGAGCTTTCAAGGAAGTATTGGCTTCTGCTAAGGCCATGAACTCTTGGTGAAGACTATCCCCTGTGGATTCTATTTCCTGACCAAAGGTGGTTTCAGATGCTGCTTCAGTTGCCTTCGCATCCGGGGATACAGAAGTTTCAGAGCTTGATTCTGTCTCGATTGTAGCATCATGTTCGAGATCGCCAAAGCTTTTCGCTTCCGATTCAGAGGTAGAATAGGATTGACCCGTTAGTTCATCAGGATTATTCGCGGTTGAATTAGACACCATAATCGTACTTTGTCCTTGTTAATCACAAAAAATCAGCGCGAGATTTCCTAAACCTTCAAGATCTTAGGAGCAACCTCACCCTTGATGATCATGACTGTAAACGTTACTTCAAAAATTTTAACTGAATCGGAGCCCTTCATTCCATTTGACACTCCCTGGCCCTAAAGGGACGGGGATTCTTGAAGATTCCACAAACGGACTTTCAATGGTACTGACAAAGACACCGAAGCCAAACCATTTTTGCGATACCCGGGAAGTCTTGGGCGTTGCCCTCGGGTTCCTTTTTTGACCGCTTTTACCAACCCAAGGTAATACTTAAATGATTCAACAACAGTTGTTAAGCATTGTTGAGCAACATGAGAATACAATGCTTGAAAATGATTGTTGCTTTTGAATAATTTATGCAAATCAAATTTGCCAGGTATTTTACCTGTTTTCAAGTACAGTTGTCTGGCATAATAGGTTCCGCAGTTACTTAGTTTTGCTGATTCCCCACAGACAAACTCTAAAATAGCTGACAAATTTTTCTCGGTTTTTATCAACACTTGTTGACATCCATAGTTAGACATTTTTTTGATTCTCAATATACTGCTTGATAACGGAAATTGGTGCGCCACCTAGGGTAGAAACAAAATAACTATTTGTCCAAAGCGTAGGAAGTCTACTTTTTAACCAAGGAAATTCTTGTCTAAGTAAACGGGATGAACGCCCTTTCATATATCGAACAACTTTAGCTATTCCGAATTGTGGATCTACTTCGACTAGAAGATGTACATGATCTGGCATAACTTCCATCTCAATCTAACTTATATATCTTTTTACGGCGGCTAAAGTCGCCTCCGACTTATCCCCATGTCTAAAGCCAGGGGCTGGCGTCTCGCTTTTCGGTCAGAGGCAACACCGCCACACGACCACCGGAGGATTTGTCAGCAGAAGTTGCCTTGAATCAGAAGTTCTTCCATTCAGTTGCCTCAAAATATTAAATCTTAAAATATAACCTCGTGGCCGAGGAAAAGCTATTATCAAGATAGATCATAGGTAAATCAATGATCGTGGCTGAAATAGAGTCCATTTGAAAACCCAGAGCAATCGCAGATGAAATTGGTTATATTCTGGGGAACTTGACTCTTAGATGGGTCTGAAAATCGGCTGGACAATTTAAAGATATATACATTAAGTCTAGGCTATGACTAATACATCCCAAAGACGCGCCTTAGTTGTTCAAAGTAATACTCCCTTTGGCAACAAATTAATTCAGTCTGGTTATATTAATCCTGAACAGTTGCAGCAGGCTATAAAAACAGCCCGCCCCGGTCAGCCCCTAACGGAAATTTTAGAATCGATCACGGGTCAGCCCCTGCCGCCGGAGTTAGCGCGTCAGTACAAAAAACAACAGTTATTTGAACTGAGAATTATTTATGGGGTCGAAGCATACGATCCTGAAATCGAACCGATGACGACCGAAGAACTCGAAGTCATGCTGAAATTTCTGGAGACGGGTTTAGAAACTTGTAAACGCCATCGCTTCATTCCCCTACGCACCGTCGAAAATGATCCCTCCTCGGTTTTGATTGCGATGGTTGACCCCGATAACCTGACGGCGTTGGAGGAGTTAAGAAACCAAATCCTGCGACCCAAAGCCCTGAAGTTACAACGGCGGGTGATTACCCATGAAGATTATGATCAAATCATTTCCGCCTACAGTAATGAAGATGTTAAACGCAAAGCCGTCGAAGCTGCCATTCGCGACAAAGAGAAATTAGAACTTACCGCCGGGGATTTTGACACCACAGACCTGGAAGATGTGGGGGATGAAGGCGGTGGGATGGATTTGGCCGACGAAATCCAAGAATCTGAAACCGCCCCGGTGATCAAAGCGGTGAACGTGATTTTAGCTAAAGCCCTCTCAGAAGGGGTATCTGATATTCACGTTGAGCCCCAAGAACATGAAATGCGGATTCGGATGCGTCGAGATGGCGTTTTAGAGGAATATTATAAGTTTCCGAAAAAGGTGATTCCCGCCATTACCTCCCGATTTAAGATTCTAGCGGAAATGGATATTGCCGAACGCCGTCAAGCCCAGGATGGTCGGATTCGTCGGAAGTTTCGAGGACGGACGGTGGATTTCCGGGTGAATAGTCTTCCCAGTCGCTATGGGGAAAAAATTGTTTTGCGGATTTTGGATAGTTCCTCAACTCAATTAGGATTAGATAAACTAATTACCGATCAAGAAACCTTAGCCTTAGTTCGGGAAACTGCTTCTCGACCCTTTGGGTTGATTTTGGTGACTGGGCCAACGGGTTCAGGAAAATCAACTTCTCTGTATTCGGTTTTAGCCGAACGCAACGATCCAGCGATTAATATTAGTACGGCTGAAGACCCGATTGAATATGCTTTACCAGGAATTACCCAATGTCAGGTGATTCGGGAGAAAAATTTAACTTTCGCTAATATTTTACGGGCGTTTTTACGACAAGATCCTGATGTTTTATTGGTGGGAGAAACCCGGGATTTAGAAACGGCTAAGACTTCTATTGAAGCCGCCTTAACCGGACACTTAGTTTTAACGACTTTACATACAAACGACGCGGCGGGGGCGATCGCCCGTTTGGATGAAATGGGGGTGGAACCTTTTATGGTGTCAGCGGCTTTATTAGGGATTCTCGCCCAACGTCTGATGCGCCGGGTTTGTAGTGACTGTCGGATTCCTTATACCCCAACGGTTGAAGAACTCGGTCGCTATGGACTTTCGGCTTCCCAGGAAGTAGATATTACCTTCTATAAAGCCAATACCATTGATCTTGAACAACGGAAGCATTTGGCTGATGCGGGTCAGTTGTGTAAAAAATGTAATGGACTGGGTTACAAAGGTCGGGTCGGGGTCTACGAATTCTTAAAGGTGACGGAAAGACTGCAAACCCTAATTACCAAAGGCGCGCCCACCGAACAAATTAAGGAAGCGGCCGTGGAAGAAGGGATGAAAACCATCTTAGCCTACAGTTTGCAGCTAGTCCGCGAAGGCTATACCACCTTTGAAGAAGTGGAACGGGTCACTTTTACCGATTCGGGTTTGGAAGCGGAACTCAAGGCTAAACGCAAACAGGGCTTAACCTGTAAGGGGTGTGCAGCCGAATTAAAACCGGAATGGTTAGACTGTCCCTATTGCATGACCCCGCGCTTTACGAGCTAAAAATAGGGGGAAAATTGCGGCTTCCCACGGGTTACCCAAGGGTTTCGGTGCTCTGTAAAACACAACTCTTGGGAATACTAGGATAAATTCTTAATTTTCAGAGGTCTTGGGCAAAGACCGGAACATCTCAAATCATTGCAACTATATTTGGAGGAAAAGAATTATGGCGGGATTAATAATTGAAGACGTTTTAGAGTCTTTAGTTGAGCAGGGGGGGTCTGATCTTCATATTCAAGCGGGCGCACCTATCTTTTTCCGAATTGGTGGCAAATTGACACCTCAACCTCAATTTGGAGAAATCCTATCCCCAGAAGAGGTGCAATCTCTAATTTATCAAATGCTGAATAATATGCAGCGCAAGCAGTTAGAGCAGGAGTGGGAATTAGACTGTGCCTATGGGGTACGGGGACTGGCCCGGTTTCGTGTGAATGTCTATCGGGAGCGGGGTTGTTGGGCTGCTTGTTTACGAGCTTTAGCCTCTAAGATTCCCAATGCTGATAAATTGGGGGTTCCTCAAGTGATTCGGGATATGACCGAACGCCCGAGGGGCATGGTGTTGGTCACGGGTCAAACGGGTTCGGGTAAAACCACAACCATGGCGGCTTTGTTAGACTTAATTAATCGGACTCGCTCCGAACACGTCCTCACGGTGGAAGATCCGATTGAATATGTATTTCCTAATATTAAAAGTTTGTTCCACCAACGACAAAAAGGAGAAGATACTAAAAGTTTTGCTAATGCTTTAAAAGCGGCATTACGCGAAGACCCCGATATTATTCTGGTGGGGGAAATGCGAGATTTAGAAACTATTGGTCTAGCGATTTCTGCGGCAGAAACTGGTCACTTAGTCTTTGGAACCCTGCACACTAACTCAGCCGCTGCTACTGTAGACCGGATGTTAGACGTATTCCCGCCTATCCAACAACCTCAAGTCCGATCTCAATTATCGGGTTCACTGGTGGGGGTTTGTAGTCAAAACTTGGTTCCCGCTATTGGGGGTGGTCGTCGGGCTTGTATCGAAATTATGATGAATACTCCGGCTATGGCTAACTTAATTCGGGAGGGAAAAACCGCTCAAATTTACTCCCAAATTCAAATGGGAGGAAAATTGGGAATGCAAACGATGGAAATGGCTTTAGCAAAACTATATACCGAGGGTCAAGTCACTTGGGAAGCGGCGATGAGTAAATCATCTAAACCCGATGAATTGGAACGTTTAATTGGCCCGGCTTCCTCGGCGACTAAGGGACAAAAAGCCAAAGCGTAATCAGTTATAGCAGGGAACACCGGAACACCGGAACACCGGAACACCGGAACACCGGAACACCGCAGGAAAAGAATTATCTGTTTAGGTTTGCTGCCTCTGTCTATGTCCTAACACCCCAGGCGCGACTGCTTTATCAGTTATTAGTTATCAGTTATCGGTAAAAAGTTAATACTGAGTAGGTAAAAATATATGGCAGGTAGTGTAGTTCGGAGTCAAGTCAGAAATCGGGGTTTTGACTTTAAACGAATCGAAGAAAGTATTAGTATTGCCCTCGCAAGTATTACCGTTAAAGATTTGGCAATTTTTGCTCGTCAGTTTGCCTCAATGTTTAACGCCGGAATTTCGATGGCAAAATGTTTGAGTGTATTATGTGATCAATGTAGTAATGCTAAGTTAAAAAATGCCCTGACTTCAATTCGTGCTGATGTGGAAGAAGGGGTAGAACTTTCCTTGGCTATGAGAAAATTCCCCGATATTTTTGATCAGCTTTTTATTAGTATGGTATCGGCCGGAGAAACTGGGGGGGTGTTAGATGAAGTCTTAGAAAGACTGGCGGTAATGATGGAAAAAAACCACAAAACTAACGCCGAAATTGCTTCGGCTATGTCCTATCCCAAAACCGTAGGCTTTATTGCCATTGCGATCTTTTTTGGGATGACAACATTTTTACTCCCCACCTTTGCGAAAGTGTTTCAGGATATTGGAGCCACACTGCCAGTATTTACGCAGATTATGCTCAATATTAGTTCCTTTTGTCGAACTTGGCCACCGATTCCCCAGGGTATTGTGATTGGGACTTTAGTAGGATTATTAACGATTTATAAAACCGTTTATAAAACTCCGGCTGGCCGAATGTTTTTTGATAAGCTATTTTTAAAGTTACCAGTTTTTGGAAACTTGATTCAAATTTCTGCTGTGGCGCGGTTTTGTACAATTTTTGGAAGTTTAACCCGATCTGGGGTTCCAATTATGAACTCTCTGCAAATTGTGGAAGAAGTGGCTGGAAATGCGGCGATCGCTTTATGTATTGCCAATGCCAGAGATTCTATTCAACAAGGAGGTTTAATTAGTTTAGCTTTACAAGAAGGAAATGTATTTCCCGGCTTGGCAATTCAAATGATTGCTATTGGGGAAGAATCGGGGGAACTAGATAAAATGTTGATGAAGGTCGGGGCGTTCTATGAAACGGAAGTGGAAGAAGCTGTAAAAGGACTTACCAGTATGTTAGAACCTTTGATGATTGTGATGGTGGCTGGCATTGTGGGTTCAATTTTGTTATCTATGTATTTGCCCATGTTTTCAGTCTTTGAAAAAATGGGTTAAACACTGTTCAAGGGAATACCAAAAAATATATATTCCCTTGAACCTACTGATTTGAAATTAATTTTTGATCAAGGTTATGTCTATTCAAAAATCTGATTATGAAGCGTTGCTGGCAGAATATAGTAATTCTGAATCTGTAATTACTTTACTCAAGCAACATCGTCCTTATTTTGAAATGGTTCCGAGTATTCGCCGTTCTGATCATAGTGTGATTACAATTCCTTTACCCATAGTGCGTTTACGTCAGGGAGTTTCCTATGCAGGACAGCAGGGAATTAGTATTAAACCTGGGGATGCGGTGGGTTTACCCTGCGATATTGGGATTCTGATGTGTGATCCAGAATGGAAAGTTAAAATTGGGCCGGAAATTTTTATTTTTATTCATCGTCCCCAAGAAGAATTATCGGATTTATTAAGGCGCTGGCGCTTAACTCAAGTCTTATTAGATCAAGATTATGAATGGATTATGCCTCACCATTATAAATACGTTGAGTCCCAAGAGGCAGAAGATCTTTATCCTTTATTTATTTTATTTCCCGATACCCCAGAATCAATTAAACGCGGATTAATTGGAGCTAATTTACCTTTTGTGATTCACTCCTTAGAGGAGATCATTGATGATTATGAATACCCGGATTTTAATGGAATTCCATTAGGAGAATATCAGGAATTTGGGGGGAATGGGGATAAGTGACTCCGAATCTGTGGGGTGTGGGAATGGGGAGTAACTTAATTGATCAAAATATCTTGAGTAAAAATTAAGTTGGGGTGGGCTAATTTTGAGATCTCCTGCTATCATTAGTCAATTAAAGATCCCCTACAGGTTGATGATCATGAAGCGAAAAGTATTACTTGTGAGCCTCTTAGCCACAGTAACAGTGGGTGCTGTTTTTTCTACCTCGGCTGAGGCGAACGGTTGTCCGTTTGGCAAATATAAGTCTAATGGTTTTTTAACCAGTTCTAACCTGAATTCGGGTTCCCTCTGGACTAAAATTCCCCCGATTAAACCTGAATATGGCATCATCGCTGGATTAGCCCTGACAACGGCCGGGTTATTAGGATTAGGAAGTATTTATCTCAAAGGTCGTTCGGAAGGTGCTGAAGCTATGACAGAAGCCGTTTATCTGGAACATCCTGAAGCTCCAGGGGGTAAATTAGATATTGCTTCTGACCCCAGGCCAACTAATTCAACTTCTGAAAAAGAAACCGCATTAATCTAGTTAGAATCTAGCACTTTTATCAGGCTAAACCTCAACCCGCCAAGCGCGGGTTTTAATCTGTGAGAAACTGAATATTGTTAATTATAAACCCATCCCATGAATATTATCCCTGCTATTGATTTATTAGACGGACGCTGTGTGCGGTTATATCAAGGAGATTATAACCAAGCTCAAACTTTTAATCATGATCCGATTGCGGTGGCTCAAGATTGGGTGCAACAGGGCGCGACCCGCCTACATTTAGTGGATTTAGATGGGGCAAAAACCGGGAAACCCACTAATTATCATGTGATTGAAGCGATCGCCAATACCATTAAAATTCCGGTGCAGGTTGGGGGCGGATTACGCAGTCGGGACCATGTAGCCACCCTATTAAATTTAGGGGTAGAACGGGCAATTTTAGGCACGGTTGCTGTTGAAAATCCCCAATTAGTAGCGGAATTATGTGCAGAATTTCCGGGTCATATTGCCGTAGGAATTGATGCTAGAAATGGCAAAGTCGCTACGAAGGGATGGTTAGAAACCTCGGAAGTTTTGGCGACGGATTTAGCTGAACAAATGGCACAATTAGGGGTTGCTGCGATTATTTATACGGATATTCACCGGGACGGAACTATGACCGGGCCGAATATCGAGGCCTTACGAGAAATTGCCAATATTGTTTCAATTCCGGTGATCGCCTCTGGGGGAGTTAGTTCGATTACGGATTTATTAAGTTTATTATCCCTAGAACCTTTAGGGGTAAAGGATGTGATTGTCGGACGGGCGATCTATACTGGGGATATTAATTTAAAAGAAGCAATTCAAGCCGTCGGTCAAGGACGATGGCAAGATGTGCCATTAGATTTAGGTAACTCTAATTTTGCTTAATATTTAAGGTCGAAATATATCTATAGAACGGGTTTAGATGAACCAGGTTTTAACCCGTTCTTGTTGTTCTTGAAACGGGTATAATCCGGCAATATATTGAGTCGTATCGACGGAATTTAAGGGTTTTGAGAATAGAAATCCTTGGCCCCATTCACACCCTAATAGGGAGAGTTGATTCAGTTGAGATTTGGTTTCAATACCTTCGGCTACCACATCCATTCCCAATCCATGGGCTAAGGTAATAATAGTTCTAATTAGCTCAATTTCTCCTTGATTTAAACCAATGCGGCTGACAAAAGAGCGATCAATTTTTAAGGTATCAATGGGAAATTCATGGAGGCGACTCAGAGAAGAATATCCCGTGCCAAAATCATCAATACAAAACTGAATTCCTAATTTTTTTAACTGTTTCAAGACTTCAATATAAGGATCTCCTGTCTTTAGTAATGAGCTTTCTGTAATCTCAAATTTGATTTGATGGCTTTTAATTTTAAAGTGCGATAAAAGTTCTTGGACTTGCTCGGAGAAAGAAGCAATCATTAATTGCTGAGGGGAGACATTAATATGAATGATAATTTCCGAAAAACCCTGGAATTGTTCTTGCCAAATTGAAATTTGATTTAAGGCTGTTTTAATCACCCATAATCCTAACTCAATAATTAATCCAGTTTCTTCAGCCACAGGAATGAATTTGTCGGGAGAAATCAGACCTTTTTTGGGGTGATGCCAACGAATTAATGCTTCAAACCCTAATTTTTTTGAGATAGGAAGGGAAAGAATCGGTTGATAATACAGAGAAAATTCTTGATTTTGAATCGCCCGTCTGAGATCATTTTCTAACTGTAAACCATTGATGGCTTTTTGTTGCAATTCACTGGTTAATAGTTGATAACAGCCTTTGCCATTGACTTTAGCGGCATACATAGCTACATCGGCATCTCGCAAAATATCTTCGGGGTAATCATATCCAAAATGGCTCAATGTAATTCCAATACTTACTCCTATATATACTTCATATTGGTTTAATTTAAAAACCGGATTCAAGAGGTATAAAATATTTTGAGCAACGGTAATTACTTCTTGATCATCGGTGATATTTTCTAAAATAATTACAAATTCGTCGCCACCTAAACGAGCAACTTTCAGATCATCGATTAAGCAAGATTCTAACCGTTTAGCTACTTTTTGTAAGAGTTTGTCCCCTAATAAATGACCTAAACTATCATTAACAACATTAAAACGATCTAAGTCTAAAAACAAGACCCCATATCGATAATTAGAGTTGGTTTTATTGTGTTCAATTAAGGTTTGAAGCTGATTCAGACACCAAGCTCGATTCGGGAGTCCTGTAAGTGAATCATGATAGGCTTTATAGTGTAATTGTTGTTCTCGGTCTAAAAGGTTTTTTTGGGCTTGTTGTAATTCTTGTAAGGTGATTTGCAGTTGGGTGGTACGTTCTTCTACTCTTTTTTCTAGTTCCAGATTCAGTTGACATAAAGATTGTTCTACTTGCTTTTTTTGATGAATTTCATGCTTTAATTGGGTATTTAAACTATGAAGTTTTAAGTGCAGATTAATCCGGGCTATAATCTCACTTTGATCGAAAGGTTTGGTAATATAATCTACGGCTCCTAATTTTAAGCCTTTGACTTTCTCTTGGGATTGGCTTAATGCGGTTATAAAAATAATCGGGATTTCTGCATAGATTGGATCGGCTTTCAAATAAGCGCAAATTTCAAATCCATCCCAGTCGGAGATCATGATATCTAAGAGGATTAAATCTGGAGTGTTTTGATGGATTATTTCTAGTCCTATTTGTCCGTTTAAAGCTGTCCAAACTTCAAAACCCGCATAATTTAGAAGCTCATATAATAAATCAAGATTGATGGAACTATCATCAATAACTAAAATTTTGTTTCTGGGTTTTACTGAGGTATTCATAACAACTATACTCCTATGGGATATCATTCAAATCAGCCGGAATTTTGCCGAAAAAATATATAAGTTTCAACGGGGTTTTGATTCAGCATTGATATGAAAAGTTGAGGATGAAATTTTTGATCCTTGAAGATTTCTAAGTTTTCTGTTGTGATGTTACTTGTGATATCTCAGGGGGGCTGGCTATAGAAAATCTTCAAATAGATGCACAGGATCGGTATTAAAGGCAATTACGAGTTTTTTAATGATCCGATAGTTGACTCATATTTACAGATCTTAATTAATTAGTTAACACACCCGGGGAATAAAAGCAAGAATTCCCCACCATCGAATCACACTTTTACCCGTTAGCGGGTGTTTGAGATCAAACGCCCGGGGGACAATTGGGTGATGATTGGATCGGGTTGTCCTGTAATAAATTTGGCAAATCGTTTGGCTAACGGGGGAATAAACACTAAAGGATTACTAAACCCTGAAAACATAAAGATTCGATCAAAATTTGCCACTGTACCAATTAAGGGTAAACTATCGGAACTAAAAGCTACTAAACAATCATAGCAAATTGCGGGTAAATTAGCTAAGGCGGGTAAAATTGTAGCGATTTCCTGACGAATTAATGCTTCACTTTCGGCGAGGTTTACCGTCGCATTAACATCGCTTAAAGCCCGAGAAGGTTGACCGATTCTGATCCGACCATCGAGTAACTGGGCTGCACTTTTATCTATAATAAATGGGGTTAATTCATGGCCGGGTTTTTCCCATAAAGGCTCTAATTCCGGTTGGGTGGCTTTGGCTTCGAGTTGGAACCTTTCCATGGTCGCGGACATGACAATAGTTTGTAATTTTAAATCAACGGGTGGGGTTTCTAAAATTTCGGTATGGGTGAAATAAATCGGAACAGAAATCCCGGCATTTTTTAATAGCTGACGAGTGAATCCCCCCGCACAAATTGCTACATTTTCAGCTTGATATTCTCCTAAGTTTGTAATGATATTAACGGCTTGATTTTTTAGGGGATTAATCTGTAAAACTTGATCGATAATTTGGGTTCCCCCTAATTTTTTAAAGGCTTGAAGATATCCATTATTCAGTTGTTCGGGGGAAATTTGACCATGACGAACGGTAAAGGCACCACCGATACCATGAGGATTTAATAGGGGTTCTAATTCACAGGCTTCTTGAATAGTAATTAACTCAGGGGGTGTGGCAAAATTGCGATATTTTTGAGCTATAATTTCTGGATCAATATTAAAATGAAAGGGTAAAATTAAATCTAATTCTCTTAACTCCGTATTTACCCCTAATTCTTGGGATAAAGTCTGGTGATATTTTTTGCCTTCTTCGCACAAGGTTCGGGTGAGTTCCGTTGTCCCTGACCAATAAGCTAAACCGCCATAGCTATAGCGAGTTGCGTTGTTTAACATAGGATTTGGATCTAATAAAAGTACCTTAAATCCTTTTTTAGCTAATTCATAACTGAGTGCAGAACCTGTAATTCCAGCCCCAACTACAATCCAATCATAAGTGTTCATGGAATTTTCTTGATAGCTGTAAAATTTTTAGTAGACCCCTGATCTAGTATACAATTAATCAAGGTTATATACAATTTATTTAAAATTCCTATAGGGTTGAATCAGATTAATTATTTTGTCTGGGAAATTCAAAAGTAAAATTGTTTATAATCAAACCAGTTTTTACACTCTGCCCATAAAACTATGATTCATAATTGATTCATAATTTCTCAAATCAACCTCAATAATAATCTGACAATGTCTAAAACACAGCCCTATCAACCTTTGTTTTTGAGAGTTTCCCACGCTTTAAATGGCTTTTTAGTTTTGGGTGCTTTCATTACTGGATTTTTGGTTTATGATAGTTATGATCGGCGTTTTGGTGGCTTGGGATTAACCGAAGAAAAGCGCAGTTTAATTGATATTCATGGAACTTTTGGATTTTTCTTATTGTTTGTTTATTGTATTTTTGTATTTTATAGTTTAATTACCCAAAGAAACAAGTTAATTCAAGGAAATTCCCTACAAACATTAACTAAAATTAATAGACCTGCTTGGTGGTATACCCTACTTAGGATTAGTAATACTTTAGCTTTAGTTGCGGTGTCATTGTCGGTAATTTCAGGTAAATTTCAACAAGAAGATTGGCTTCCGAATGGAGAATTTAACCACCCCTGGTATTTTGCACATTTAATCGCTTGGGTGATGATTTTATTTTCGATTATAATTCATGTTTTAATGGCGATTAAAGTTGGAGGTATACCCTTAATTATTTCTATGTTTAATACTCATTATCGACCCCAAGATCATCCTAAACTCTGGTTGGGGAATGTTAGAAATTGGTTTTATCAAGTTTTCAATAAATAGGAACACGGATTTAAGAGGATTTCACGGATTTCACGGATTTTAATCTGTGTCATGCTTTTTTCAATAAATAGGAACACGGATTTAAGAGGATTTCACGGATTTCACGGATTTTAATCTGTGTCATGCTTTTTTCAATAAAT
>MNYZ01000049.1:81299-92144 GCA_001873365.1 Oscillatoriales cyanobacterium CG2_30_40_61
CGTAATCCTTTTAAATCCGTGATCCCCGTTACTTATTTGCTAACAATATTTAGAGATATCTTCTTGACATTCATCGGCTAAATAGGACAACGCTCGAAAACGTAATCCGGTAAATTGTTCATATAAAGGATTAAGTTTGCACATGGGAGGAATATGAACAATTTTGCGTCCAAATATGATCAAATCTCGTTCAAAAGGACACTGAGGTGGAATCAATTTACAGACAGCATGAGCGACTTTAGAATCATGAATTTCTAAATCATCTAACCAATGTTTAACCGGGGCAAGAACATCAACAGCCAGATCACCATGGGAGTTATGATCAATACAGACTTGGGGTAATTCCCCCGATTGAATTTGAGACAAATCTTGTAAGGTTTTTCGTAATGTATCTAAGGCATCAATTTTTAGGTTTAAGGCTTGACAAAATTGATGTAATAAATCATCCTCACAAATAGAGTAAATTCCATCGGCTAAAGCCACCATGACGGCGGTTCTCAGGAAATTTTCTGCAAGTTGAGGATGATTGCCTAAAATAGCGCCTAATTCCTGGGGTGAAATGGGTTCTAAACTATCAACATTAGTCACCGCGACTAATTCATCATGGGTTAACGTTAACGCATCAATTAACTGATGTTCTTCTTCGTCAAAATTGCCATCCGCCCAAGCTAGGGTTAAAAGTCCACGCATCCACGCCAGACTTTGTTCTGTAGTGTATGGAATTCGGGATGTGGTAGTCATAATTTTCCTTTTGGCAAAATCTCCACTTGAATGTAGATTCGTCGAAAATCTGTCCGACCTGATACATTCATTTTTAACATACTCAGCTATTTTGTTTTGTATTGGGGCTGTCGGCCAAACAAAAAGACTAAGCTTTTCTGCTTACTCCTATCCTAACCCCAACCGGAAGTTGTTTAACAACTCCCCTACCCCCAAACAAAACCAACGCCGTTGCATTCGCTATGGCGTTGGAAATTTCACACAATCAAATAATTTCTCAAGGAGATCAACTGCTCCCCGTAAAGATAACTTCAGGAAATTTGGATTGAGCTTCGCTGATGGGGCGATTTCTGCCTTCTTCTTGCCAGTAATTGATCACTTCGGTTGCTTTATTGAGCAATTCAACTTGATCCGGTTCCGAAATCCAATGTTTGGACTCCATTTCCGTTTTCAGTTGTTCCCAAGCATCGTTGCGAGGCCAGAAAAAGTAGGAGGTTAAAGGACTTGTCCCTTTACCCACTATCTGATCCACCGCCAGGGCTACATTCTCATCTAGCCACAGAACTTTTAATACAAACCTTGACAATTACACCTCCGTTGTCTATCCCAAGCCCAAAAAAAATATTACAATCTTTTATTATACCTGATGTTTAACCTAATTTTGCATAACTTTTTAACTGAATTACTTTTAATCGAGATTTGCGTGGGTGTAGCCTTCGGGTGTAGCCTTGACCATGGCATAAGCTCAAGGTCAGCATGATGAAAACGGCTATTGTTGTTTTTGATATTGATGGTGTGATTCGGGATGTGGCGGGTTCTTATCGACGGGCGATCGCAGATACTGTAGAACAGTTTACCCGTTCCTACCGTCCCAGTCTCACCGATATTGATGATCTCAAATCGGAAGGGATTTGGAATAATGACTGGGAAGCCTCTCAAGAGTTAGTCTATCGTTACTGGGAAGCCCAGGGACAAACCCGATCCCAGATTTCCCTCAACTATCAACAGTTGATCGATTTTTTCCAGTCCCGCTATCGTGGCCCAAATCCCGATGAATGGACAGGTTATATTACCTCCGAGCCCCTACTTTGTACCCCTAAATACTTTCAAGACTTGACAGAAAATAATATCTCCTGGGGTTTTTTTAGTGGGGCGATGCGGGATGAAGCCCTCTATGTTTTACGGGGTAAACTCAATTTAGGTATTCCCGTATTGAGGGCGATGGAAGATGTCCCCGGGAAACCTGACCCGACGGGACTATTGGAAGTGATCGCCGAATTGGAAACTGAAGAAAATCTACAAACTCCAGTTTTTTATGTTGGGGACACGGTAGCCGATTTACACACAGTAACAAAAGCCAAACAACTCCAACCCGAGCGGCTTTGGGTCGGTGTGGGGGTGCTTCCTCCCCATATTCAACAGGCTGATCCAGAACGTCGTCAAGCCTATCAATATAACTTAGAAATCGCCGGAGCAACAATCGTATTAAGTCATTTAGAAGCCCTAACCCCAACAATAATTCAGCAATTAATAGTTTAAACCCGTTGTTGCGCAGAGAGCGCAATCTTATTTAATTATTTAATATGCAAAACGCCATTGATATTTTAATCCTTTCTAATGGCCCCGGTGAAATCACAACCTGGGTGCTTCCCGTTGTTCAAGCATTACGCCAACAGCTACAAAACCAACCCTTTCAAGTTAGAATTTCCCTGATATTATCTCCTTGTCCTAATGCTACCGGAAATGAAGTTAATATTGCTAGTTCTTACCCGGAAATTGATCGAATTCAAGGCGCGGAATATTTTTGGCAATTTTTATTATTAGGAAAAACCGCAGCTAATTGGGACTGGTATCAAAAAGGTGTGGTTTTATTTTTAGGAGGAGATCAATTTTTTACCATAATTATTAGTAAAAGATTAGGTTATCGCAGTGTAATTTATGCCGAATGGGAGGCGCGCTGGTGGCGTTATATTGATCGGTTTGGGGTGATGAAACCGGAGATTTTAGCTAATATTCCCCAACCCGATCAGGCTAAATTAGAAGTAATTGGAGATTTAATGGCGGATGTGAATGTATCAAGTTCTTCTACTATTATTTCTGAGGATATCATAATTGGATTATTACCCGGTTCTAAGGCATCAAAATTAACCCAAGGAATGGCATTAGCCTTGGCAATATCTGAATATTTACATCAAAAACGCCCCGGAATTAGATTAGTTATTCCCGTTGCTCCTACCTTAGATTTACAAACCTTAGCCAAATTTGCCGATCCTCAATTTAATCCTATTATAGCACAATTTGGAGGAATTTCAGGAAAATTACAGCCAGGAAATCCAGCTTATTTAGAAACTCAAAATGGGGTTAAAATAGAACTTTATACCCAATTTCCCGCCTATGATTTACTCTCAAAGTGTCAGATATGTTTAACAACTGTTGGAGCAAATACCGCTCAATTAGGCGCCTTAGCTGTACCGATGATTGTGTTATTACCTACTCAACAATTAGATGCGATGAGGTCTTGGGATGGTATCCCCGGACTTTTAGCTAATTTACCTGGGTTGGGTGCTATTTTTGCTAAACTTATTAATAGATTAGTCTTAAAACAGGGTAAACTATTTGCTTGGCCGAATATTTGGGCAAAACAGGAAATTGTTCCCGAATTAGTGGGGGAACTTAAACCGGAAGATATCGGAAATTTAGTCTTAAATTATTTAGACCATCCCGAACAATTAGAAGCCATGGGTCAGCGTTTACGACAAGTTAGGGGTGAAGCAGGAGCAGCCCAAAAATTAGCAAATATTGTGATTCAGGAATGCTTAAAACTCACAACCTAGGACTAGGTTTTGCCCATATATTTATTTTATTTTACCCCTATCTTTACAAATTAGTCAATAACCTGGCTTTGCGTAAAATAAATCCAACCCAAGTATAAAAACCCGGTTTCTCAAAGAAACCGGGTTTTTGGGGTGTATCTGAATTAATATCCCTTGGAGATATCAACAGTATTATTTAATAATAATCCCTCTTGACTTCTATTAATTGCTGTAATAATTTGAGGTGTGACACAAGCGGGAATAGTTTTCGCCGCAATATGAGGAGTTATAATAATTTGCGGATGTGTCCAAAAGGGATGATTTTCGGGTAAGGGCTCAATTTGAAATACATCTAAACAAGCGCCGGATAGTTGACCCGATGTTAACGCAGTTAATAGGTCTTCCTCAACTAAATGTTTCCCCCTAGCGACATTAATTAAATAAGCTCCTTGGGGTAAAGCAGCAAAGGTGTTTTGATTTAAAATTCCTTCGGTTTCCGGTGTTAAGGGTAACAAACAAACTAAAACCTCACATTCCCTTAAAAATAGCTTGAATTGTGCTTCTCCGAAAAAACAATTAATATTATCTAAAACTTTAGGTGTCCGACTCCAACCGCGCACCGTAAACCCCAGGATATTTAATTTTTGAGCAATATCTAAACCCAAAACCCCTAAACCTAAAATCCCGATAGTACAATTCGCCGTATTTCTAGGAGATAAACCTCGCCATAATTGTTGATTTTGTTGAATTTTATAGGATGTAAATTGACGATGAAACTGTAAAATTGCTGATAGAATATATTCCGACATTTGGGAGGTTAAAGATTCATCTACTAACCGGACAATAGGAATATGAGCAGGTAAATTTGGATCTCGTAAAATATGATCAACCCCCGCACCCGTTGAGATAATTACCTTTAAATTAGGGAATTTTTCCATAACTCCCAATGGGTGCATCCAAACTAAAACCGCGTCGATATCTGATAAATTATCAACATCGGGATAAACTTCAATTTTTAAATCAGGTTGATAGGTTTTGATCGCAGAAATCCAAACTTGAGTATCTTCAAACTCGCCTAATAATAAAAGGGTCATTTTTATCTCCTAAATCGTTATTAACCATTTTTGAAATTCACGACGCACAGCAATTCGACCCGATTTAATATTATTATTAATAATTTGTGGTAAACTTTCTAATGCTATTTCAGGAAAAACCAAACTTCTAGGTGTTTGTTTATAATCTCTACCTTGCAACTGATAAATTTTAAGTTTATTCTGATCACAACGCCAAACTTCAGGAATACCTAAACGGGCATAAATTGAACGTCTGGATAGAGATTTTTGGGTTAAATCAATTTCTAAAACTAAATCTGGGGGAGGATTTTCGGGCAAATTAATAGTTAATTGTTTTTCAATAGCAGATAGATTTTGAATATAAAAACAACTATCCACTTCCAAACTAATTTTTAAATCCGGTCTTTGCCATAATACCGAACCCAAACAACGATAATTAATATTTTGTAAATCCAATAAAGCAATAATAAATTCTTCTAAAATTTCACGATATTCTTGATGTTCAGGTGTAGGGGTAATCATTTCCAAAGTTCCCTGATCATAAGCGAGGAGAGTCTCTCCATTTTTTTGCCGTTTAAACAGAATCGTTTCTAAATCCTGCCAAGGGATATTTTTCAGGAGAATATTACCAGGATGGGGAGATTTAGCCATTCGATTAATAGAAAAATTATCTAATAGTTTCTAGGATTATATCGGATCTGGGCGTGTCAATATAGACCAAAATGATCTAAAATAGGATCATCAAAGTTTAATTGTTTGGCGAAATTGTCCCATTTTAGGAGAAGTTGACTTATGCCCAGAGGGTCTTTTGCAGAACTCAACAGCACGACCACAACCCAAATCACTTTCTATTATGATGATGGCCATGAGGAGGCTTTTAATGTTCCAATTCCTCCGGGGGAATTAGTCCAGCAACTCCCCGAACTTTTACATCAAGCTTGGTTGACCTTTCACCTAGTTGATCAAACCGTGATGGTTAATATGACTAAGGTGGAAAAATTGGAGTTAAAACCGCCAGTACCAGAGTTACAAGGACAGGGAATTTTCTTCAATTGTCAACGGGTAACTGCTCTCCATCGGGGTGCGGTCGGTCGTTTAAAAATGGCTGAATAAAGTTATTAAATAACCCATAAAATTCGGTGATTTATGTCAACTGTGTCTTTAATTAGAGCTCATTCCTATAACCCTCAATTATTAGAAACATCCCTGGAAACTTTACTCGCACCCATGGGAGGAATGACCGCTTTTGTCAAACCGGGCGATCGGGTTTTACTCAAACCGAATTTATTAACTGGAAGTCGTCCAACCAAAGAATGTGTTACCCGCCCGGAATTGGTGGCGGCGGTGGCTAAATCGGTAATTCAGGCGGGAGGAAAACCCTTTTTAGGAGATAGTCCCGCCTTTGGTAGCGCTTTAGGTGTCGCCCGCAAAAATGGTTATTTACCCTTAATTGAATCCTTGAATTTACCGATAGTTGAATTTAAAGGAAAACGCTATCAAACAGTCGGCGAAGGGTTCGATCATTTACGGTTAAGTAAAGAAGCTATGGAAGCTGACGTGGTGATTAATTTACCTAAATTAAAATCCCATGTTCAATTAACCCTAACCATGGGAGTTAAAAATCTTTTTGGTTGTGTCCCTGGAAAAATGAAAGCCTGGTGGCATTTAGAAGCGGGAAAAGATGTGGATCGGTTTGGGGAAATGTTAGTAGAAACCGCTCGATCTATTAATCCCAATTTAACAATTTTAGATGCTATTATCGGTCATGAAGGTAATGGCCCCAGTAGTGGAGAACCCAAGGAATTAGGGATTTTAGCTGCTTCTGATCAGGTCTTTTCCCTAGATAGAACCATTGTTGATCTGCTTCAGGTTGATCCGACTTGGGTTCCGACTATTATGGCGGCTCAACGCTTAGGATTATGTCCGCAATTAACGGAGATTAATTATCCTTTATTAACACCCCAAGAATTGCAAGTTTCCGATTGGAAATTACCAGAAGCTTTAGTTCCGATTGATTTTGGTTTACCTCGGGTTTTGAAATCTAGTTTTCGACACTTTTATATTCGTTGGATTAAGGAACCAATGGAAACCTATACTAACCGTTAAAAGTGGAATTTTAACAAGTCATTTAATCAGTGTTTCTGATTTATTTTAACAGTTCTAGGGCTTGATTAATTCCGGCTCTAACTGACTTGCTACATTCCATCAAAGCCTGATGTTCAGATTCGGTTAAATCTAATTCCAAAATCCGTTCTACTCCCCGACAACCTAACCAGACAGGAACCCCCAGAAAAATATCGTTTAAGCCATATTCCCCCTGTAAATAAGCACAGGTCGGTAATAATCTCGATTGTTGACGTAAAATCGATTCCACCATAATTCTAATCGAAGATGCGGGGGCAAAATAAGCTCCTCCCGTCTTTAATAATTGTACAATTTCTCCTCCGCCTTGACGGGTACGTTCGACAATTTTATCAATCGTTTTTTGATCAATTAATTCCGTAATTGGAATCCCATTAACGGTTGTGTAACGGGGTAGGGGAACCATTAAATCCCCATGACTTCCTAATACGGTAGCATGAATATTTGCCATAGACATTCCCAATTCCATGCCAATAAATGCTTGAAATCTCGATGAATCTAAAACCCCAGCCATACCCATCACCCGATGAGGTTCAATTTTTGTTGCCTGCCAAGCAATATAAGTCATAATATCCAAGGGATTAGTCACAATAATAAATACTGCATCCGGGGAATATTGAAGTGATTTTTGAGTCGCATCGACAACAATTTTGGCATTAATACTAATTAAATCATCCCGCTTCATCCCAGGAATGCGAGGCTTTCCGGCAGTAATGACAATAATATCTGAACCGGCGGTATCTGCATAATTATTTGTACCCGTTATTTGTCGATCATGACCTTCCACCGAACCCGCCTGCATTAAATCTAAAGCAATTCCTTGCGGCACTCCGTCTAAAACATCTAATAAAACAACATTAGCAATATTTTGTTCAATAATACGCTGGGCGAGGGTACTTCCCACCTTCCCCGCACCAATAATAGAAACCCTGGTGGAATGACAAGAAGGAGGAAAAAATGGAGTAGATAAGATCATAGGTAATAAGTAATAGGTAATAGGTAATGGGTAATGGGTAATGCGTGATTGGGAATGAGTAATACTTATAGATGTTTAATAGACACTTTAAATGATTGCAATTTCTGTAGGATTACTATGGTATTTATTCAATTGATAACTGATAACTGGTACAGACGTGCCATGGCGCGTCTCTAATGATGATGATTAGGCTGATTCTAATTGATCAAGCCTTAACCAAATATTAGGGGTAGGAACTTGTCCAAATTTAACCAAAGCGTAGTCTCCCCGTAATTCCATAATCTCTCCTTTCGTCTCAAAAATATAAGCAGAAAATCGAGGATCACTAGCTTTTGCTTCTAAGCTATTTTCCAACTTTTCCCGAACCGCGTGAACAAAATCACCTTTTTTAATAGCCATAACTCGTTAACTTCCAGTGGTTATAAATCTTCTGCCAATTTTAAGGGTTTATCGGGGTATCCGAGCAACTCCTTCCTTCGTGTCTTAGTGCCTTTGTGGTTCCCTATATCCCACCAAAATATTGCCCCTAATGCTGACATTTCGGGCAAAAATGAGCTGATCGCCCGGCAAGTTTCAAACGTTCAATCGGGGTTGCACAGACCCGACAGGGTTCTCCAGTACGATTATAAACCCAGGCTGTACCCCCATAGTTGCCATTCACTCCTTGAACATTCAGGAAGTTACGAATAGTTGTCCCCCCTGCCTTAATACTGGTTTCCAACACTTGAATAATATGGTGATGCAGGCGTTCGAGTTGGGGACGAGTTAAGGCACTACAGGGGGTTGTAGGAGAAATTCCGCTTAAAAATAAAGACTCATCCGCGTAGATATTCCCGACTCCAGCCACCAAACTTTGATCCAAAAGGGCTGATTTAATTGGGCGTTGACGCTTTTTAAACTGTTCCTGTAAATATTCAACGGAAAATTCTGAAGCGAAAGGCTCTGGCCCTAAATTGTTTAACCCGGTAATAATACTAGAAACTTCTTGACCGGGCGGCACCCACCAAATTTTCCCAAAAGTGCGTTGATCAACAAATCTCAATTCTCGGTTTTCCGCAAAAAATAAACGAATCCGTGTGTGCTTTTGTAAGGGGTCTTGGGGGTTAACCCATAATAGTTGACCTGTCATGCGTAAATGAACCCCTAACCAGCCTCCAGAAGCGGTATCAGAGTCTAATTGAACCAATTCCGCTAGTAAATATTTACCTCGACGATGCCACTGGGCGATCGCCACTCCAGTCAAACCTTGCAAAAATTCATCAACGGAAAAGGGGTAGGCGAGAGTGCGCTGAAGCAACACTTCACCCCCCACAATTGTTTGGTTCAAGGTCACTTGATTTAGACCTTGCCTAACGGTTTCAACTTCCGGTAATTCCGGCACGCGCTATTTTTTAGCAGCAGGTGCGGATTTTTTAGCAGCAGCTTTAGGAGCTTCCACTTCCAACAGTTCGCTCACGGCAAAGTTGTTGGTGTTCACACCGGAGTAGTTCACTTTATCAAAGCGAACAATCGCAGCGTATTTGATGCCACTGGCGTCCACAGAAGCAACTGTACCTACTTCTTGATACCAGTAGGACTCTTTGCGTAGGACACGAACTTTAGAACCACGTTGAACCATTGGTTTTTCTTCCCCTTTTCAATCAAAAAACGGATAAAGACGTTTATTGACACTCCCTGTGCCTAAAGGCGTGGGGATTCTTGGTTCAACGAAACCACTTAATCAAAGTACCTTTGGGTGCTTTAACCAGAGGTGGGATTCTCCCCAAGCGTAAATTCGGATATGCCCTATCCTATTCGCATGAATGCGAGTTCTTTTTTTTTTGATAAACTCAGGGTACTACTGGATTGGCTGTCTAGGTTGATTTAAGTCTTTAAGTTTTATTGCTAACCTAGTAATTGTCTCCTAGAAAGGCACATATAGGGCACATTCTTTCTACTCCCATTCCCCGTTACCCATTACCCATTACCCATTACCTGTTCCGGTGTTCCCTACTATACTTTTTGGCCATCACGGAAACTGCCGGGAAACCGTTTGCCTTTGGCGTCAATAATCGTTCCTTGGCCATGGGGAACTCCACCGCGAAATTCTCCCTCAAAGCGAGTTCCGTTAGCAAAAGTGCAGGTTCCCTTACCATCGAGTTGTTGATTAAAAAACTGTCCCTGACAGCGACTGCCATTTTTGCGGGTGAAAACTCCTTGACCAAAAGGAGATCCGGCAAAGAATTCTCCTTCATAGCGATCGCCATTGGCATAAATAAACTGTCCGCGCCCACTGGGTTGACTGCTGATCGTCCCCGCTCCTAATTCTCGCACCAGTTTAAACGTTCCAATATAGCGATCGCCATTAGCAAAAATTACCGTTCCCTGGGTAATATTGCCATCTTTAAATACCCCAACAATTCGGGCATCATCAGCAAATATAAATACTCCTTGTCCATTAGGTAAACCGTTGCGAAACTGACCTTCATAGCGATCGCGGTTAGCATAAACCATAACCCCTTGACCGTCAGGTTTACCATTAACAAAACTTCCCTTATAGTTATCTCCTCCCTCATAGTTACATTTGACCATTCCGGTCGGTAACTGTCCTTCACACAACGGAGGACGCTTACCTTCGGCCGGCTGTGCCACCGTTGGCAGAGGATGATAAATACCCAGAACCACCGCTAAACTTGATAGAGTTAGCGTCAAAAAAACCCGTTTTCGGATGAAATACACCAGGGTTACTCCTACCATGAAAAAACTATAGCTATGTCTATGTCTCAAAATTATATCTATCCGATTCACCCGCACTAACTGTTAGGATGAGATGATCCCATACTAATATTATTAATTTTGGGATCGGCTGGTGGAATCGCACCGATAGATTTAGCAATCTCAATCCCATTTTGCTCAAAAATTACAATGGGTTCGCCTCCGGTATCAAACTTGACTCGTTTCACCAAAACCTGACCATTAGACACACGCTGTCCCACGTTCACATAACGACTGGTGGGTTCGGCGGGAGCCTTGAGAATAACTTTAGTTTGATCTCCGACTTGTAATACCCCGGTGACTTCCATCCCTTGAGCTAAGTCTGTGGATGGAGGAGGCGGCACAAAAGGTTGGACGGGGGCGGGAG
>MNYZ01000117.1 GCA_001873365.1 Oscillatoriales cyanobacterium CG2_30_40_61
ATAAGGGGGGGATAAGAGGTTAGGAGAAATTGGTGTTGAGGGAGCGATCGCTTACTTCTGAAAGCCCCCTTTCTCAAGGGGGGTTGGGGGGATCTCCAGTTAGATTATCCCAAGGGGATCCCCCCTAGCCCCCCTTAATAAGGGGGGGATAAGAGGTTAGGAGAAATTGGTGTTGAGGGAGCGATCACATTCTCCCAAAAGCCCCCATTTTTAATCAATATTTTAGCTAATAAACCCTTGACATATCTCTAAAAATTTACTAGAATAAATTAGTGCGTCTAGGTAATCATGAATGCTCAAAATCCTCTCCCTGAATACAACAGTTTAGATTGGACTTGTCCAGACTTAACTCCCTACTGGAAACTGGCAAAAGTCAAAAATTTTAATCAAATAGTTCTCAAAGCTAAACAAGGTCAAACTCACCATTTATTTTCATCTCAAGAAAGCTTTGCCCTGCGATATTTTACTGGACAATTCACGATTACAAAAGTTCAAAAAGTTTGTCAACAGGAATTTGGAGAAACCTTAGCTCCCGATTTTGTGATTAACTTGCTACAAAAAATGATTGAACTCAATATATTAGCCTGGGATGAAGAAGACAGCGATAACAAAGATTTAGAGCTTTTAAATATCTCATCAAAAAACCAATCTCCCTCCAAAACCTGCTTAAAACTGAAAGATTGTGTGCAGTGGATAAAACACCCCGATGGATATTGGATTTTGCGTAACCCGGAAGATGTCAAATTTATTCAAGTCAGCGAACAAGATAAAACCATCATCGACCAACTGGGATATCAGCCCATGGCTGCGGTGGCTGCGGAATTTGGTATTTCCCAAAACCAGATTAAATATTTGCTGCAAATGCTGACGGTAACGGCCATGTTGGAGGGAACCACACCGCCCCAACCCCCCAAACGCAAATTCAACCCCATGCAGTTGTTGTTTTTTCGCATTCCCCTGTTCAACCCCGACCCCTGGTTAAGCCAACATATCAACGGTTGGCGGTGGATATGGAGTCAACCGGTTGCCGTGCTTCTGGGTGTGTTCCTGACTGTGGCCGCCCTGATGGGATATTCCCAACACGGTGAACTCCTCCAAACCGGACAACAACTACTGGCTCACTCCGGTAGTTCCCTGCTGCTTCCCTTTGGGTTGTTGACGATGTTGGTTGTCACCCTGCACGAACTCGGACACGCCTTTACCCTCAAATATTACGGGGGCATTATTCCCCAAATTGGACTATTGATGATTATGTTCATGCCCGCCGCCTATACAGATACTAGCGATAGTTATTGTTTAGTGAAGCGATATCAACGGGTTCTTGTCATCGGCGCCGGGGTTTTAGTCCAATTAATTATAGCAGCAATTAGCCTATTTTTATGGAACGGGTCTAGCCCTGGAACCTGGTTAAATTTCCTGAGCTATTTGTTAATGTCGGCGGCTTTGTTCACCGTTGCCCTTAACCTCAACCCCCTGGCTAAATTTGATGGTTATTACCTAGCGGTTGCCCTGACTGGAATTAATAACCTCCGCAGTCGAGGGTTTAGATTTTATAAAAATTTATTCACTGGAAACCCGATTCAAGAGAGAAAAAATGATGCTCTGATTTTAGCTCTTTATGCTCCTTTAAGTTTTGTCTATATTTACTTTGTTTTTAGCTTCTTATCCGCTAGAATCGCGGATTGGTTATTCACGAATATTCCTATTTTATCACTAATATTACTGCTCATTTGGGCAATTTATTATTTTCTCCCCCAAGACCGTTAAACTTCAAAATTAACCCTTTAATTTAGAGATTTCACCATGAATAACCACCCTAAAAACCCATCTCAACCCCGTCTAAAAGTTGTTCCTCCTGTGTTTCAAGATACTCCGGTTGCGAAAGCTGTAGAAGCACCCGCTCCAGTTTCTCAACCTGCACCTAAGACTTCTAATTCCTTGATAATTTGGGGAGTTGTAGTTTTAGGAATTAGTGGTATTGGGATGATTCCAATTAACCCTAGACTGAGTGGGGCAACAACTATTACTTCAACGGTTGGAGAACGTCAGTCTATTACAATGCCTCAAGCGGGTAAGTTAATGCTTTCTGTGCGCCAGAATCAAGTTGTTAACCCCGGAGAAATTTTAGCCACAATTTCCAGTCGAGAATTAGAACAACAAATTGCTGATTCTCAACAAAAATTAGTAGAGGGTAAGACGGTATTAAGTGCGGCACAACAGCAGTTAATTATCGCTCAATCAAAATTAGAAAAGGATAAAAACGCAGAAGCAAATGCTCAACAACTTTTTGATAAAAGACAAGCTGAATTAAAGGCAGCTATTTCGGAAAAGGGTTTACCAAAAATTGTAGGAATTCAGGAAGAACAGGAGGGAATTAAAAATGAAATTGCTGGACTACAACATCAAATTAATGGGATAAAAAGTGAAATTGATGGGATAGAAAGTGAAATTAAAAAAGTGGAAATTAATATTATAGGATTAAAAGAACAGCTAAAAATAGTCGAAAAGCAACTCAAAATACGACAAGAATTAGTGGTTCAAGGGGCATTAGGTGATTCAGTTCTTGAAGAGTATAATAAGGAATTTGAAGAACTAACAAGTAAAATTCTTCAGGAAGAACAACAAATCAAAACCTATCAACAGCAAATTAATAAAAAATATAATGAAATCCTGCAAACTCAGGAACTAAAAGGTCAAAAAGATCAAACGATTAAAGCTAAATCTGAGCAAATTAATGAAGTAGCTCAACTTAGTCGGGAGAACTTAGACCAAGCTCAAATTGAAGTTGAGCAGAAGATGGCTGAGAGCTTTTCATCTCAAAAGGAAGTAGATGCTGCATCAACAGAAATTGTGAATCAACAGAAATTAGTAACTCAACAAGAAGCTGAATTAAAACGTTTACAAGAACAAAAACAACAGTTAACTCTAAAAGCGACTCTAGCTGGAACTATCATAAATCCTGATTTAGACTTATTGAATAATCAAACTTTAGAAGTTGGACATAAAATTTTTGATCTTGTTAATTTAGCTCAATTAACAGGATTAGCAGAAATTCGTCAAGAAGATATTAATTTAATTAATCGGGATTCACCTGTTATCTTTAAACCTCGTCAGGCTGAATTTCATCAGTATCAAGCTAAAATTGAAGATATTCCACCTGTGATTCAATTCGATGAATCTAAGCAAAAATCAGTGTCAAAAATTAAAATATCAATTGATAATGCTGATCAAAAATTACAAGTCGGGTCAACTGGAGAAGCTCATTTTCAGACACCCCCAATGAGAGTATATCAAGTTGTTCAGCGAGAAATATTTAAACTATTTCCCTGGTGGAAACTTTAGTTTTAATACTAATAATTTGCCAAGTTTATAAAGTACAAGACCTGTAAAGACTAACCAAAGTTATGATTAAATCCCAGGATCAATATACACTTTTAGCTCCTAATATTTTTGGGTTTAAAGGGGGAATCCAAACCTATACTACTTTTTTTTTACAAGGATTACAACTGATTGACCCTCAAGCAAAATACCAAGTTTTGCTAAAATATGATCGGTCTTATCCTGAAAATCATCAATTTCTACCTCAGACCGAATTTCATAGCTTTGGACGCTTTCCTCGGTGGTTTCAAAGCTGTTTGATGACTTTTAAAATGGTGCAGTTAGCAATTGAAAATCCATCATTAACCTTTATCTGTACCCACGTTAATTATAGTGGGATTTGCTATTATCTGAAACGTTTATTTAAAGTTCGTTATTGGGTTGTTGCCCACGGGTTAGAAGTTTGGGATTTGAAATCTATTCAATTGCAAAAAGCTCTGCATGATGCTGATAAAATTATAGCCGTTAGTAACTATACGCGCGATCGCTTAATTAAAGAACAAAACCTCAATTTTAAACAGGTTATTGTTATACCCAATACTTTTGACCCTACGCAGTTTCAAATTGCTCCTAAACCGCAATATTTACTAGATCGTTATCACTTAACTGCTCAACAACCGATTATTCTTAGTGTTACTCGTTTAGGAAAATTAGCCCGCTACAAAGGATATGATCAAATTTTACAAGCATTAGGATTAATTCGTCAATCTTTGCCTAATATCCATTATATTTTAGTAGGAAAAGGAGATGATACACCTCGAATTAAAGATTTAATTAAACATCTGGGTTTAGAATATAATGTTACCTTAACTGGTTTTGTTTCTGATCAAGAATTATGTGATCATTACAATTTATGTGATGTATTTGCTTTACCCAGTCAGGGAGAGGGATTTGGAATTGTTTATTTAGAAGCATTAGCTTGTGGTAAACCTGTTTTGGCGGGAAATCAAGATGGTGCAGTTGATCCATTGTTAGGAGGAGAATGGGGCTGTTTAGTTGATCCAACGGATGTCAAAGCGATCGCTTTAAACTTATTACAAATTTTGCAAGGAATTTACCCAAATCCGATTTTATATAAACCCCAACAGTTAAGAAAAAACATAATTAAAGAATTCGGAATTAAGTCATTTCAATCCCATCTTAGGCAAATGATCAATATTTTTCCAGTTAATATTTGAGTGATTAAATGATCAATTATTCTACTTTATTAATAATCCAAATTTGCTCGCGCATTCCGACGCCACATTTGCGGTTTAATGCGTCGCAAAGCAGAAGCCCGAAATCGTTGATCCCATTCTGTTTCAGAAAGTTCGGCTAATTCGGTTAATTTAGGGGCAATATTTTCAGGATAGGGTTGAAATTCTGGAATATCAGTTTCCTGGGAAAAACGTTGATTCCAAGGGCAAACTTCTTGGCAAATATCACATCCGGCGACCCAACCTTTTAAATTTTTGCTAATATTTTCCGGTAAGGTTTCCGCCCGATTTTCGATAGTATGATAGGCAATACAACGGTTAGCATCTACTACAAAAGGTTGAGTAATTGCGCCCGTGGGACAGGCTTCTAAACATCGGGTGCAAGTGCCACAATGTTGAGTATGGGGAGGATCGGGAGTTAGGGTTAAATTGGTTAAAATTTCCCCTAAAAATACCCAAGATCCGTATTTTGTGGTAATCAGATTACTATTTTTAGCAATCCATCCAATTCCGGCTTTTTGGGCCCAAACTTTATCTTGAATTGGCCCGGTATCGGCATAATATCGGGCTTGAATTCCGGGTGCTTGTTGTTGTAACCATTCGCAGAAAGTCTTTAATTTTTTATGTAAAACCCTATGATAATCTCGTCCCCGGGCATAACGAGAAATTTTGCCCCATTCGGGATAATCAGGTACTTGATCGGGGGTATAATAGTTAAGTGCAACACAAATAACTGATACAACTTCTGGCATTAACTGACGAATATTTTGGCGTTTGGGGCTATTCATCCATGCCATATCCGCCGCATATCCTTGATCTAACCAAGATTGTAGGTGTTGACGGTTTTCTTCGGTTTCAGTAATTGCTGCAATACCAACTTGATGAAATCCCAAATCTAGGGCTTTTTGTTTAACTAGATTGGTGTTAATTGGTGAATTCATAGATACAATAAGAAACCACAAAGACACGAAGACACAAAGAAAGGAAAAGGGGTTTTGATAAGTTAAAAAAACTAATTGGGATACAGAAGGAGAAAATTGAACATTCCTCCTGTCTCCTATCTGTTATCAATCAGCGCCTAGGCTTTAGGGGTTTTATCGGGTAAAGTGGCTTGTAATTTCAAACAATTGCCACCTTCAATTTGTAAAGAATAATCCACCCGATCCATTAATCGATTCATAATTAACCAACCATAACCATTTTCTTGTTTATCTTCTGGTTTTGGTGGATTATAGTTATCGATTTCATAACCAGTACCGTGATCCCAAATTTCTAAGGAAATATCTCCTTCTTGTAATTCTAAACGAACCATCACAGGAAGATGGGGTTGATCGCGGTGAGCATGACGGATGACGTTGGAGTACGCTTCTGCAAGGACAAGGCGAAACCGATTTGACTGCCGGGGCCAATCCACATGATCTCCTAACTCGACTTCCAAACTGCTCAATAACCAGTTTTCAACGATGGTTAAAAACCTAATATCGCTTGGCACTTGAAGCTCAGTTTTCATCGGTCAACAAAACCTCCAGAGAGAGTATAGTCTGATCATCTTCCTGAACGGGATTATGTTCTCGGATAGCGGCTAATAAGCCATCTAAATTTAGTTGTTCTTGCTGTTGGAGTAACTTCCAAAGTCCCTCCTGTTGCAACATGGAACGAATGGCGGGACTGCCATCGGTTGTTTCTTGCATGACTGTAGCTTCAGTAATCCCATCACTGGTGAGTAAGAAGATATCACCCGGATTCAGGGTGAGAGTGTCTCCTTTACCTCTCCAGACGGGAAGAATTCCTAAAGGAACCCCACGGGTCTTGAGAAACAACGGTTCGACGGGAACAGATGGATGGGGGTGATTTTCTCCCAGGTTACTCTCTAGCCTTGACCAAACCAATGGATAAATATGTCCGGCATTGGCATAGGCTAAATGTCCCGTAGAGGGGGTGTAACGAGCCACAACCATTGTAATAAAGTGATTATTACTGACTAAATCATCGGATAAAATGCTATTCAGATTTTGCATGACTTGATCGGGTTCGGGGGAAGTCTCCACCGAAAGTTCCCGACGCATGACCGAAATAGCACTAGCCATAAATAGGGCTGCTGGAACTCCTTTACCCGATACATCCCCCAAACCCACCCAAATATCTCCTTGAGGGTGCATAAAGACTTCAAAGAAATCTCCCCCCACCTCCCGGGCTGGATGACAACAGGCTTGTACCCGCAGGGTCTCAAACTCTGGCCAACTTTGACGCAGGAGATTATTTTGAATTTGGCTGGCGACTTTGAGTTCGTTCTGCATCTGTTCGGCTAACTCTAACGTGCGTTGATAGAGTTTGGCTTGGGACAGAGCTAAAGAGGCTTGTTCGGCAACCGTTTCCAACAGTTGAATATCATCCTCTGACCAAGGCGAGGGACTGTTTTCTTGATAAATGGCTAAAACCGCCAGTAAATCATGTTGATAGGTCAGGGGTAAAACGATTTGACTGACTGGGTTGGAGTTTTCCCCTGGTTGAATTTGAGTTTCTCGACTTTCTAAGACCCCTTGCATGGGGGTTTCCAGTTGAGATAACCAAGTTTGGACATTCTCTGTTTCTCCCCCGTAGGAAAAAGTTTGAGCAGAAAGTTTCCCCGCTTCAGCAGAGCGAATACAGCAGCCCGTGGCATTAAAGGTTTCTCCCAGGGTGCGAACAATCGTCTGGAGCATACTGGAGTAGTCTAGGGACTCTCGCAGGGCACTGACAACATCGTTATAGAGAGATTCCCGCCGCAGGGCGCGCCGCAGGGTGTTTGTCCGTTGTTTGAAGAATTTGTATGTTTCCGAAGCCTGCTGAATTACAGACTTGAGTTCTTCGGGATTCCAAGGTTTGGTGATATATTTGAAAACTTGGCCAGAGTTAATCGCTTCCACAAGGTCTTCAACATCCGTATATCCGGTTAACAGAATCCGAATGGTGTCTGGAAAACGTTCGACGGTTTTACCGAGAAATTCGGTTCCGTTCATTTCTGGCATTCGTTGATCAGAAATAATCACAGCCATTTCACCCTCGTCGTCGAGAATTTGCAGAGCTTTGAGGGCACTGTCGGCCTTGAACACTTGGAAGTCCCGGCGAAATGTCCGAAACAACAAATCTAAGTTGTCTGGTTCGTCATCGACGACCATGAGTTTCAGCTTTCGACCATCTCCCCGACTCATGCGATTCTCTACTCCCAGATGAACAGATCAGGTGTTACCTATCTTACCAAAGAAGCGGCTATACAGGCTCGAATCAAGAATCCTCCTACTTTATAGATGCGGTTTCGGTAAAATACGGACGAATTTAACAATTTGACCGGTGACTTCAATTCCGATTAAATGATTTTCTAAAGTAAATCGATAAAAAATAGCACTGGAGCCTAAAGCTTTAAGTTCGGGTAAATCTTTGAGGTTTTTCACCTCTTTAAATTCCACAAACACAAAATGATAGACCCTAGAATAAGCTGATGCTTCTAAGTTCATCAGGTCATAGATAAAAGAACGACCATAGCGAACATCAAGAGTCACGACCGAGTTATCTATTTACTCATTAACTTTTGGCATCGGGCGATAAGTAGGATGTTCTGGATGGGTGGTCGTTGAGCGATTATACTCAAAATGCAGCATTTGTAAGGCTTCATCATAGGTTAAGGAATCCCCTGGTCTGAGATTTTCCTTAGCTTCTTGAATGGCTTTGAGCATATAGGTATCATAAATTAGGGTTTGCAAGGATTTCCATGCCTTTCCTAAGTCTTCTTCGGAGATCTGATCCACTAAGTAGTGCAGTTTTTTTCTAAGCGGATTGATCATTTTTACGACTTGGGTAGTCTGCACTTACTATTTTATCAGTTTTGGGATCAATTTTCAATTTGAGAAGTGCCGTTTGAAACGGGGATCAAGATCGGCTTTCTTATTTCGATTACATTGAAAACACAAGGTTTGTAAATTACTAATATCGTTAGATCCTCCTTTAGCTAAGGGAATAATATGATCAACAGTTAGTTGGGCTTCATTCTCTCTTTTACCACAACTTTTACACTGATAATTGTCCCGTCCAAATACATAGGTTCTGACTTCTGGAGGAATAAAAATTCTGGGGGTTTTATTCATGGCTTTACCGATAATTCAACAATTATTCTATTGTCTAATTATATCATTATCCACACTTATTTCCTAACCCACCTTTAAAAATCTCCCAATTTTGACTTAATCATCAAATCAAGATTCTGCCAATCTTCCAGATTAGATTGAGACAAGGACAAATATTTTTCAGAACTTAATTTTAACCTATTTTCCATCTCAGAATATAGGTTATGGCTATTAGCTGTGGGACAGGTAAAAGAATATTCAACCAAAGCTAAATTCAGGGCAAACCATAGGTAATAAATCAATTGTACATTCCGATCACTTTCTAACTTCCCTAAAGAATTATTTATGGCTGATGCAATTCTCCCAAACTCATTTTCTGCCTTAGTATTAGTTACGCCCATTTCACAAACCAGATCATAGTTTAAATCAGAATATTGATTTTTGGCTTTAGTCCATAATTTATTAAACAGTTCATCACTATTCACTTTTCTGGAATTTTCGCGACCATTAATGATGCTGCAAATTTCGCTTATTAGATCATCAATTGCAAAATGCAAGGTGTAAATTTTTTCTATATTATTCATGATTGGTTGTGAAAGTATAAGTTAGGGACAATAGGGAATATAGCAAGTCTAAATTCATTGTCTAAATGCCTTAAAATCTAATTGATCGTAGGGGTGAGGCGCGCCCATTAGTATCAACTTCAGGCGAAAAGAAGGCTAAAAAACCGAAAGTTCGTTAAGTTTTTTATAGTCCTAGATCCCCCCTAACCCCCCTTAAAAAGGGGGGGATTAGAGTTCACAGTCCCCCTTGGGAAGGGGGGATTAGAGTTCACAGTCCCCCTTTTTTAAGGAGTAATTACAGTTCACAGTCCCCCTTGGGAAGGGGGATTTAGGGGGATCTAATCTTGGCTATAATCAGAGGTTTTCGGCGGTCGTTGACAGTAAGGGGCGCGCCGTCCCCCTACAGATTGCTTTATTTAACTATTATTTTCTTGGTTTAATTTTTGACGAATATCATCTAATGATTTTACCATTTCATCGATTTCTTCTTCCTGATCAACTTCATCTTCTTCAGGTTCTTCTGGACAGAATTCGAGAGTAACTTTCATTTTAAGGGTTCCGGGTTGCCATTCCTTTGCACCTAACTTTAAAAGTTGACACTCTTTTCCTTCTTCAAACCATTGTTTGTCATAACGACTCTTATCTATAATCACATAAAATGATTGATTAGATTGTTTACCAGCAAGTGATTCTATAATACCTTGTGCACGTTCTTTTAAAGCATACTCAAGATCTTGTTTCAGTCTTTCAACAAGACAAGTATGATTTCCAAATAACAGAACTTCATAATTTTCACAATTTTTTGAATCAACAACATCACTCATATCTAACAATATCCTCATAAAATATCAATATATTTATTTTAGAGTTATAACAATATTTTGTCAATATTAAAGTTATTGTAATTCGGTGTACCCCAAAAACCCGGTTTCTCAAAGAAACCGGGTTTTTTATAGCGAGTTTATTAGTCTAATTAGAAATCAAACTGCTCATCACCAACGCTATAATTACCAATAGTCGGTAATAGATGTTCAAACAGTTGCATCGACTGCAAACAACTATTAATCTCTGAAACAAATTGATTATATTGGTTAATCTTTTGATTCACTTCCGCATTAGATAGGGCATTATTTTTGATTTTCTCCTCCGCTTCCTGCTCTAAGGTTTTTTCCAAATAAACCCGCGCTTGACTATACTGCTGCATAATCTCCTCCGCTTGAATTTCCGTCATTGGTAATAAATGGGTTTTTAGGGTTTGGTTAACAGTTTGACGGAAGGTTTGATGAATCGTTTTTGAGACTTTTGGTTCAAAATCTAACTTCAATAATTGACGGATAGCGGGTTCAGCATCAACTATTGCTTTCACATCATAACTAGATGAGGTTTGTAATAGGGTTTGGCGAAATTGATAAATCGAAAATGTGCCTTCATCATAGAATTTAGGACTTTCTCGGACATAGCGATCGGATTCAGTTTTAGCCATCGCAATTAAGGCTTGATTAATTTCTGCTTCTAACTCTTTTAAGCGTTTTTCTAACCCCCCATCATTCCCTAATAAACGATTGAGTTTGCGATAATATTCAGTCTTGCGAACTTTTTCAACTAAACGACGGAAAAAACCTGCATTCACCGATTTCACTGACTCAACTAAAATATCCTCTAATTGGTTAGCCAAATAATACAATGCTTCCACTAAAACCGCTAATAAAGGAGCAGTTGCATTCCGAGGATGATTGAAAGTAGCTCGACTATAGGCTTCTTTTACGGAAAAATTATCCAATAATTCATCTAAACGCCGCACCATCCGAGATTCTAATTGTCTGAAATCCTGTTCAAAACTATCACATTTATTGGTAATAATCTGATTAATTTCCTCCGTAATATGATCTCGAAATTCCTGTCCCGCTTCTTGTAATTGTTGATTCAACAGTTGTAATTCCTGGGCTTTCATCGCTTCAATTTCCCGGGGTTGACTGTCTAAATCCCGTTGAATTGATTCATAATACTTCCGTAGGGGAATACAAATATCTTCTAAATCATCGGCTAAATTTTTAAACAGTTGGGGGCGTTTTTCCTCCGTTAAATAGTAAGTAATTGCGGTACGAAATTCCTCAATTCCGCTATCTTTAATTAACTGATCAATTAACGGTTGTCCCCAATCGGCTAAAATTCGAGTATAGTTTTGATTCGGGGATTCAAAACCATTAATTGTGACTCGAAACTGGATGGGAAGTTTACGAGAACTGCCACAATAGTTATTAAAAGCATAGACAAATTGGGGGGTTTCTTCTTCCCCTCCAAATCCTTTAATACTTTCGGCGAAAATACTATCTAAACCAAAGCGATCGCGTCCACTTGTACCCTTTATTTGACTACCATAAAACCCTAATAATCCACTGGTTTTATAGACTCGGGTGGTATCTTGAAAGTCAGAATAAATTAAGTTTTCTAACCGTTGACGTAGTTGGGCATTATACCAGGTTTCATCAATCCGATTAAAGATATAAAAAACGCGATCGCGGATACTCGGATTTTGACGAATTCTTTCTAAGAGTTGTGTTTCTTCAATCGTCATTTCTCCGGCCGATGCAGGTTTCAAAACACAGACCACCGCCGATGTATCAGGATTCTCAATTTTGTTATAGGTTAATTGGGCATCTTTCTCCACGGGAGCGTCAATTCCAGGGGTATCTATAATCACATTTCCATCTTTTAATAGGGGGTGGTAGCAATAGTATTCAATCCGTTTTAAGACCGCGCTATTACTTCCTCGACGGGCATAACTCGCCGCTTCTTTGAGGTTGGAAAAGTTAAACTGTTCCATGGAATAGGTGGCATTATTTAGGGTTTGAATCCGATCGCGATTTTCCGTAAATCCTTTGATTAATAAATCTAAAGCTTTAGCCTGTTTTGCCCGTTCAGATTTATTCACTCCTCCTTCTTGCTGAATAATTCTTTGGCACCCTTCTACTAATATATCAATCAGATCATTGCGATTGATATTAACGTTAGAAGATAACCCCAATAATTGACATAAATTAGTGACTTGTTCCCGAATTTCGGCTTCACTTAAAAAGGTTAAAATCACCCGTTCTTGATCCGGTTCCGCATAATCAATATAACATTCTGTTCCGGTGGCGTGTCCCTCGGCGCTATATAATAATTCCCGTTCTAAAAGGGCATTAATTAACATCGATTTCCCGGCACTAAACGCCCCCGCAAACACAATTTCAAATTTGGGAGAAATGACTTTCTTCAAAGAAGCATGAACAGCCGTAATATCCTGTTGGCGCAGGGAAGGTTCTTGATGTAGGAGTTTGATTAAGCCTTCAACCTGATGTTGTAAATTTTGGCACTGGGGCGATAGGGGATGACTCATAGATACAACTTTACCTTTATTAAAAAATGTCTCACTTTAGATTATCCCTGATCAAATATAACTTTAGTATTAAATTTTACTTAAATTTACAATTCCACTGTTAATCAGGTTCTAGTTTTAGTTAACTCAGGTAAATTAAACAAAATATGCTATAATTAAGTGCCAATTTAATTGATATACTGATACATCTTAACTTTAAAAATAGACCCTTGTATTATAAAATATGGAAGGTTTAACACCAGCATTAACAACTCAAGATATTAACGTGACGATACTCCTTTTAGGAGGTTATCAATATCAAATTACTTTACCCTCCAATTCTCCCTTACTCTTAAATTTATTAAATGCAGTAGTTTATCCCACCGCAAAAAATCAAGATGAACCGCCAAAACTGTTTCAAATTCCGATGAATGGACAGCAACAAGCCCTATGGTTTTCTAGTAATTCTTTAGTGGGAGTAATTACCGAACCGCCGATTTTTATTAAAGCCCATACTCCCGCAATTCCAACTACACCCCCAGGGGAAATTTTTAAAGTCAAATATTGGCAAATTGATAATTTTTTATCCCCAGAAGACCATCAAAAACTCCTGAATTATGCTTTAGAACAAGAACAGCAATTTCAATTAACTGGCCCAGCCACCAACACATCAGACTATCCTGAACATCGAGATTCTTTGGTTCTCTATTATTCTCCAGATTTTGGTGATATAATTCTAAATAAAATCAAAGCGGTGTTCTGGAAAGCATTAGAAAAACTTGATATTCCCCCGTTTCCAATTACCCATATTGATGCCCAACTCACCGCCCATAACCACGGTCATTACTTCCGAACTCATAATGATAATGGTTCGGCTAGGGATGAAACAAGGATGTTAACCTATGTTTATTATTTCTATCAGGAACCTAAAGCTTTTAACGGGGGAGAATTATTAATTTATGATACCCAATGGCAAGGTCAATATGCCTATTCTAAATTAGAAAATTTTCAAGCTATTGAACCTGTGAATAATAGAATTGTCTTTTTCTATAGTGGTTTAATGCACGAAGTTCTAACCGTTGATTGTCCGTCTAAACAGTTTAAAGATAGTCGATTTACGGTGAATGGTTGGGTTAGGAAATAGGTAATAGGTAATGGGTAATAGGTAATGGGTAATGGGTAATGGGTAATGGGTAATGGGTAATGGGTAATGGGTAATGGGTAATGGGTCAGGGCTGTTTCATTCTCAGGGAAACCAGGGTTTTGTAGGGGTAGCGCCCCCGTGCCTACCCTCCCCATCCAGCATTTGCAGGCGTTTCAGGGATTGGGGCAACCACGGGGGGATTGGGGCAACCACGGGGGGATTGGGGCAACCACGGGGGGATGGCCCCTACTTTCCTATTTTTTGCCATCAGAGGAGGGACAGTCGGGGTGAATGCCTCCTTGGGAGCAGATATATTGAATTTGGTTAGAATCCAAATTAATTGCATTACTAAAATCTACCTTTTTTAAACGGCTAGATTGAGTAGTTTCTTCGGATTTAACGATAAACTGATCGGGTTTATTCTGTTGAGCAGTAACAAAAATTGCCCCTTTAAAATTGGTTTCGTCTAATTTTGCTCCTTGAAAATTAACTAAACTTAAATTAGCATTTTTAAAGTTAGCATCTTGCAATCGGGCATTTTTAAAGTTTGATCCCGTAAGTTTAGCGGAGGTAAAATCTGCCCCTTGTGCATTTGCTCCTGAGAAATTTACCGCCGAAATATCAGCATTTTTAAAGTTAGTTTGTCTTAAATCTCCGGCTTGAAAATTTGCCCCAGGGGCTTTAGTTTCAGTAAAACGAGCTTTTCTTAAATTCGCTTTAGACAAATCAGCACTGACTAATTGGGCCCCGGTGAATTTAGCATCGGTGAGGTTAGCTTGTTGTAAATTAGAACCTAATAATTGAGCATTACTGAAATTCGCTCCGGTTAAATCGGCTTTGGAGAAATTAGCTTTATTCAGATTTGCCTTTAAAAAATTAGTATATTTTAATAGGGTATTACTGAAAAAAGCTCCGGTTAAATCCGCTTCGGTTAAATCGGCCCCACTTAAATCGGAAATCCAATCATCAAAGGTTTCTAATCGTCCATCTTCCCCCGCACTAGCAAACCGACTATTTTTTAAATTAGCTTGATTCAGGTTAGTATTTCTGAAGCTAATTCCCGATAAATCCGTTTGTTCTAAAACTAAGGTAAACTGCACGGGTGGAGTTAAATTTTGACCTAAATCAATCCGACTTAAATCGGCATTATGGATAAAGCTTCCATAGACTTTTAGAATTTTGGCGATCGCTCTTTGAGTCGCCTGTAGTCGTCGCCCTGCTAACTGTTTTTCTTGGTTTTCTGCCCCAAACTTCATCGAATCTAAATCATTTTTCAGGGCTTGATTTAATTTTCTTAAATGAGGTAAAGATTCTGGCCCGGTACTGACTAAGGCTTGTTGAGTGACATCAATTAATACGGGGTTTTCTTCCTGAGCTAATACATCTACTAATAGGGGAATTGCCCGGGGATCTTTAATCGCTCCTAAAGCTAAAATTGCCCCGCGTTTTTGAGCTAAATCCGTGGAAGCATTCGGGGATAATTTATTAACTAAAGCCAGAAAAACCTGATTATCCTGTTGTTGAAATTCCCGACGGTTGGCTTGATTTTGAATATAAATTTGCGTGCCAACGAAAGTTCCTAAGACCGCCGCTAGACTGGCACTACTAACTATAACTAAAGTTAAACCCGGATGTTGACGCATCCATCCCCATAAATTAAAGTCGAGTTTTGCGGTTTCTCCAGAAACTACTAAGCTATGAACGCCATCATCTTCATTCACCCAATCATAATTGCTAAAGGGGTTCAATACTAAGACCCTGGGAACATCCTGTACCAAAGTTCCCGCTAATAAATCATGTCCAGTCCGACCTGGAAATCGTTTAGCAATCAGGGCATCTCCGAGTAAACTTGCACCGGATAAAACCCCTAAAATTAATAGATTAGGATAGGCTCCGGTGACTTGCCAAAGGCCGTAGGCAATGCCTAGGGGAATACCCCAACGGCCAATAAATTCTCGACGAAACGCCCGTCCCCAGCCTGGAGCCGAACCCTGGGGATTGATCACCAGGACTCCAAACCAGAGTTGGGGCAAGGTTTGGCCCCGTTTGGCTAATAGATAGAATTGCCATCCTCCCACCACCAGGGGCAGAAGTAACGCGCCTGACCACAATAGATTGGTTAATGGGGCGACTTGGGGACTGCGATCGCGCATAGGAATACCCAAGGTAGCGGCAACGGTTTCTGATGTCACCCGCACCACCGGGTTGAGCGGGACAGGTTGGGGACTACGGTTAGAGATAGCACCCAGGGTAAAAGGAATTAACCCACTCGCCGCCACTAAGGAGACTTCCGCCACAAAAGCGCCCCATCGACGCACCCAAAAGGGTAAGGGTTTTGAGGTGACATCTGGCCATGATGAAGGAGATTGAGATTGATTGATGTCTCTATCTACAGTAGGGCTTGCCATAGTTCAAAATTTCCGCGTAGGTCGTTAAAATGCAAAAAATTAAAATCCTTTGTTCGAGTTTATAGCTTAACGCAGAAGGTTTCACAACTAAATTAGGACTGACCTCCGCTGGAGTTGGGCTGTGGCTAGTAGATGACTCTTATAATTGAACCTTTAGTTGAAGCTAATCTACTCTAAATGTTCAATTTGACTATCAGAAATTAGTTTAATTAGATGACTAGCAACATCTGTTCTATGACACCGATGAAAGTTCATTTCAGCACACAATAATAAAACCGTTCCTTGTTCAGCGAGTTCGGCAACTTCACTCAAAGCGATATTTGCTGCCTCTCGGTCGGGAGGAATCCAATTTTGTTGACCGGATGTATTCCCTAAAGCAGTTTTAGAGATATATTTAACATTATGAGCTTCACAAACTTCTTGAAGTTGATTCCCATACCATTTACGACTCCAAGCCCGGGGAGTCATTCTCACATCAATGACAAAATTAACCTGATATTTATTCAGGTATTCTAAAAATTGATCATAGTTTTTTCGATTCCCATATCCGAAGGTTAAAATTAGTTTGTTTTTGAGTTTAGAAATGTTTTTTTTCATATTTTTGATTAAAAATCAAACAATTCCAACTGGCTATAATTTTGATCGAGTTGGTCAGATTTTGTGGAAATAGGCGGATAAAATAAACCTATAATCATAAAAGTTTGTCGATGATCTTTTAAATTCCCAACAATAAAGTATAAATCTTTTTTGTTTAAAAAGTCAACCTCTAATTTTTCTCGAACTTTTTCTAGTGCTTCCGCTTCTCGTTCTTCTAAAGTATCTTTTTGGGATCGATCTCTACATTTTCGATAGAGTTCAGAAATTTCCCAGTCACTAATTGAATATTTATGTTTAACTTGATTATTTTCAATAAATTCATAACCAAATTTATAGGGTATTTTTTCAAGCTCTGAAGGAATTTCTTCAAAGAAGTCTGGTTGCTCTAATATTCCTTGTTGTTTATTTCCCCATTCACGCTTGTCTTTTTTATAATAATATTTTAGGATAGACTCTGGTTTGATAATTCCCAGAGATTTTCCTTGATCTCTAATATCTTGAATTGATTGAAATTGTAAGGGTAATACAAAAGATTTCCTTTCTGACCAATTATCTTGCGTTCCTATATGCCTTAAAATTTCAATAGAAGAATCATCAATCCGATAACTCTCTAATCTGGAATCCTTATCATTTTTTTCTATCTTAGCACTAATAATTGACCAACGGGGATAACGCTTATCAAAATCCAGTTGTCGAAATCGTATAGGATAAATACGAATCCATTCTAAAGGTTGTTCGTTATCATCCAGAAGAATACCAGCAGTACAGACGGTTTCTCGGTACTTGGTACTAATTGAAGGATAGGTTTTAGTCGCAATCAAAATTTTTCTTCTTTCCATAAAAATGCAATAGATTCACTGGCAAGATTATGCCCATAAATAAAGGGTACAGCATCGCCATACCCTAATAATATCAAATCCTAAAATTCAGTAAACAATCCCTGTAGAGACGTTGTATACAACGTCTCTACGGGAATTTATTTGGCTTTGGCAACGTCCATGACTTCATCTAACAACGTACCAGATTCTTCCATCTTACCAATATCAAGAATCGTTTTAATCACCGAGTCAGGATTCAAACTAATTGAATCAATTCCCAACTCCACCAAGAAGCGGGCAAACTCAGGATAATCACTCGGTGCTTGACCACAAATACCAATCTTGCGACCATATTTTTTAGCAGCTTTAATCGCAATTTTCACCATCCGCAGCACCGCTTCATTGCGTTCATCAAAGATATGAGCAACTAACGCAGAATCCCGGTCTAAACCTAACGTTAATTGGGTTAAATCATTAGACCCAATCGAGAATCCATCAAACACGGCGGCAAATTCATCGGCGAAAATCACGTTACTAGGAAGTTCACACATCACATAGACTTCCAAACCATTAACGCCCCGTTTCAGACCGTGTTTTTCCATTTCTGCTAACACTTTCCGACCTTCATCGGGGGTGCGACAGAAGGGAATCATTGGGGTAACATTAGTTAAACCCATTTCGTCCCGAACCCGTTTCAGGGCTACACATTCCAACCCATAGGCTTCGCGGTAGTTGGGGTCGTAGTAACGGGAGGCGCCGCGCCAACCAATCATCGGGTTTTCTTCCTTGGGTTCAAACTGACGGCCACCTAAGAGGTTAGCGTATTCGTTACTCTTGAAGTCGGACATCCGTACAATCACCGGATTCGGATAGAAGGCGGCGGCAATCATCCCGATACCATGGGCCAGTTTATCCACGAAGAAGTCCGGTTTATGCTCGTAGATTTTGGTCATCTCGGCGATTTCCCGTTTGGCTAACTCATCTTCGAGTTCGTCAAATTTCAGCAACGCTAAGGGGTGGGCTTTAATATGGTTGGCAATAATAAACTCCAGCCGCGCTAACCCCACACCATCGCAGGGAATCGAAGACAAACCGAAGGCTTCTTCCGGGTTGCCCACGTTCATTAAAATTTTTGTCCGGGTTTTGGGCAGATTATCGAGAACGGTTTCTTGGATTTCAAAGGGAACTAACCCCTCATAAACCCGACCTTCTTCTCCTTCAGATGAGGAAACGGTAATTTCTTGGCCGTTTTTAATCACTGAGGTGGCATCACCGCAACCAACAATGGCGGGAATTCCCATTTCCCTGGCGATAATTGCTGCGTGGCACGTCCGTCCGCCCGCGTTGGTGACGATGGCGCTGGATTTCTTCATAATCGGTTCCCAGTCGGGGTCAGTCTTATTCGTGACCAACACTTCACCCGCTTGGAATTCATCAATTTTATGCACATCCAAAATCACCCGGGCTTTCCCTTGACCAATCATTTCACCCACGGCCCGACCGCGAGAAAGAACTTTACCGGTGCCTTGCAGTTTAAAGCTTCTCAAAACTGAACCGGATTTCTGGGATTGCACGGTTTCAGGACGGGCTTGGACGATAAATAATTGTCCGGTAATCCCATCTTTTGCCCATTCAATATCCATCGGAGTATAAGTACCCCGGACTTGCGAATAGTGGTTTTCAATAATACAAGCCCACTTCGCCAGTTGTAAAATTTCGTCGTCGTTAATACAGTATTTATCCCGTTCTGACTGGGGAACTGAGATATTTTTAGTTAGTTTAGAACCTCCGATATCATAGACCATTTTCAATTCTTTACTGCCTAAGCGTTTTTCCAAAATAGGACGGAACCCTTGCAGTAAGGTCGGTTTGAACACAAAATACTCATCGGGGTTCACCGTACCTTGAACCACGTTTTCTCCTAACCCATAAGCGGCGGTAACTAGGGCTGCATTTTTGAATCCGGTTTCCGTATCAATGGAGAACATCACCCCAGAACTGGCCAGGTCAGACCGTACCATTTTTTGCACACCGACGGACAGAGCCACGTTAAAATGGTCGAAATTTTTAATCGTGCGATAGGAAATTGCCCGGTCGGTGAAAATCGAAGCAAAGCATTTATGGCAGGATTCTAAAACCCCTTCTTCGCCATAAACGTTTAAGTAGGTTTCCTGTTGTCCAGCAAAACTGGCATCGGGTAAGTCTTCGGCGGTGGCGGAGGAACGCACAGCAACGTCTACGTCATTGGAATAGCGTTTGCATTCTTCCTTATATTCGTCGCCAAATTGATTACAAAAATCCCCATCGGTACTGTAGCGTTCGCAAAGTTTTTTATAGGCGCTGGTAATCGCCGCTTCTAATTCGGGTGGAAATGGAGTGTCTAAAATTAATGAACGAGCTTGTTTACCCCGTTGTCGCAGGTTGGGCATATCTTCAACGTCGAGGTCTGCAAAGAGTTCCCGTAGTTTTTTTTCTAAACCCGCAGACTGAATAAAATAACGATAAGCATAAGCAGTGGTAGCAAATCCATTCGGAACATTAACACCTTGGGAAGTTAGTTCTCGAATCATTTCGCCCAAGGATGCGTTTTTCCCACCTACTGAGGGAATATCAGAAATTCCCACTTCATCAAACCACAGTACAAAAGCTGTTTCTTTCGCTTCTGAATTTACTGTTGCATTCGTTGCATAAGCGTTAACCATTTTTAAATTCCTCCAATTGGAATGACTGTTTTATTAGCATTCAGTCAATCTTTTTTGTTTATTTAAGTTCAAACTTAGATCAGAATGTATTAATCCTTACCTGTACATTCTAAGTTAAGTTTTTCTAAATCATTCTTGAACTTCGCAGTTCTTAAGATTACCTTCTGTTTTTCTCTCTAGGTCTGAACTTTTGTTCTGAACCGAGAGCTTTTTCCCTCTATATTCAAGACTACCACCTTCTATCCATATTACAATATAGGTTCTTTTTGTTTCTATAGTAACTAAAAGTAAAAGATTGTTGCTACCAGGGCGTTAGGGGCTATTCTTAAAAAAGATTAAGTTCTCAAAATTTTTAGAATCAATATTAACAAATGTTGCAAATAAATATTAACAATTGTATCAAAAAGCCCAGTATGGTTTCCACAAGCCTTCTGAGTCTAAATACTTGTCTAATTTAATCTGTTATCCTTTTCGCAGTGCGACTGTCCTGACTCGCTGAAAAATCCTTCCCATCCCACAGTCCTAGAGACATCAACCACCCTACGTTAAATGATTACTGCTATTGATATTCTCTGTAAACCTTTCAATCGCTAATCGCAAAATCGATAATCCCAAAACAATTAAAAACAGAATTAACCCAATAGTACAAGCATAACCTAAATCTAACTGTTGAAAGGCTCTTTCATACAAATAATAAACAATCGTTTTAGAACTATTTCTGGGCCCGCCTTGGGTCATAATATATACTTCTTCAAATACCTTAGTTGAGGAAATAGCTGAAATTACTCCAACTAAAACCATATAGGGTTTCATTAAAGGTAACGTAATATCCCAATGTTTTTTAAACCCATCCGAGCCATCAATACTAGCGGCTTCATACAGTTCTAAGGGAATACTTTGTAATCCGGCTAAATAGATAACCATATAATAGCCTAACCCTTTCCAAATTGTCACCGCCATTACACTGAATAAGGCGACATTGGGACTGGTTAACCAAGGAATAGGCGGAATAGCAATAGCGTTCAAAAGTTGATTGAAAAACCCATTTTCTGCGTATAACCATTTCCAAGCAATTCCCGCCACCACCATGGAAATCACAACCGGGACATAATAAGCGGTTCTAAATCCATTCATTCCCCGTAATTTTTGATTAACCAAAATTGCTAATATTAAGGGCGCAAACACTAACACAGGAACTACTATGATTAAATAAAGAAATGTATTTTTTAGGGTTTCCCAGAATACCTCATCTGTCCATAACCGTTGAAAGTTTTTTAATCCTACCCATGCGGGGGGTGTGAGTAAATCGTAACTAAATAAACTCAGATAAAAAGCTTGTAATGCTGGCCAGAATACCGTTAAGGTGAGCATTAATAAAGCCGGAAATAAAAATAAATAAGGCGTTAAAACAGGTTTAAATTTTAACATCATTTTTGATTAAATAATCAAGTTAGTTGTTGGGCTTTAGCCCTCTGTTGTTGGGCTTTAGCCCTCAAGATTGCGCCCAAGCGCAACAACGAATTATGGTTAATCGGATTTTAACGTTGTTGGGCTTTAGCCCTCAAGATTGCGCTCTCTGCGCAACAACGAATTATGGTTAATCGGATTTTAACTCAGAAAATATCTCATCCCAATTTCCTGAAAACTGACTATCCGCTTCGGTTTTAACTTCAAATGTCGTATTACAAGCTGACGGTTGAGTTAATACTTGAATACATAATTCCGCCATATCATCTCGACTAACTTGCCCTTTAATTGTATCACCTTGGGCAAATTTTAAAGCCGAACCTGCGGGCGCTTCTGTTAACGCACAGGGACGAATAATCGTATAGGGAATACCGCTAGAACGAATCACATCCTCCCCTTTTAATTTCCAAGTTAAAATCCCTCCTAATTGTTCGTTTAAACGCACCGCAGGCGGTTCTTCTGCTAAGTTTAATCCGGGTTTCCCTGGACGGGTAACTCCGGCCGAACTTACCTGCACAAACCGAGGTAATACTGTCCCACCATAGGCCTTAATAGACTCAATTTCTAATTGAAATAGTCCCGGTTGAAATTTCGGATTTAAAGCTCCATCATATTCAAACTTACTCAACATTAACTGTAGGGAAAATACCTGACTAGAATTAAACGGTTTTCCATCCTTTAAGGTTTTAGCTCGAAATACCGGAATTAATTCTGCAAACGGAATTCTAATGGTAATCGGGATATTATAAACCGTATCAAAAGAATAGCAATAACCCACACTATCCCAACCCTCATTACAGCGAATAATAAATTTATAGCGTTTTCCATCTCCTTTGACTCGTAACTCAATTCCCTGATAATCTGATAAATCTAAAGTCGGTTCAAAATTGCGAGTTCTAATGGAAACAAACCCGCCAGAATTAGCTGTTGAAACATATCCCGTAAACAATCCGCCATCGGGGATTAATTTTAACGAACTTTCACTAATACCCCCCATAACAATATCATCTAAAGCTCCCCAAATTTCCTTAATCTCCTCAGTGGGTTTGGTAAAATCAAACAGAATTTTATCTCCTGCTTTCTTCAGGCTTCCAGATGCTGCATAGATTAGATTTTGGATTCCTTGATATTCCACTAACTCCGGCACATCAACTACTTCCGGTAGATAAAACTTAATTCCTTGATAATATTTTTCTCGGTTAGGAGTATCTCCCTCCACAGGTTGAACCTTAGTTCCACTACAACAAATAATTGCGCTAATATCTGCAAAAATAGCCGGAGTTAAGGTTTCAGGAATAGTTAAATCAGCTTCAATTAATTCTACCGTATTCCCTAATATGGTTCTAGCTCTTTTCATGTCTCTAACCAAACAACGCGCCGTTATTCCCCGTTGTTGCAACCGTTTAACAACTCGTTTACCCACCCCTCCAGTAGCCCCAATTACTAATATAATATTCGGTTTCGGTTTTGGTTGTTTTTTCCCTATTCCCAATAAATTTTGTATCCAACTAATATTACCAATAAAGGGAACAACCCCAAAATAAGTCAGGGTTTTTATAAACCTTCCCCCATCCCATTGTCCTTTTTGTTGGTCTACCATTGCCTTCTCCCAATAATTTTGTTAAAGGACTATTCCTATAGATTAAGATATGTGACAAATTTAATGGTAACAGAAGAAAGCCAAAGTTGCTCAAGGTCGGTGAAACCTTCAGTCCTCAAAATTATGGCCTTTCCCTTCCCCAAGTAGAAATATCTGTGTTAAGGTATCTCTTGATTGCATATAAACAAAAACCATGGAAAATATCGATTTAGAAACCGCGATCCCCGTCGGACTCGCTTTAGTGATTGTTGTCGGTAGTTTTTTGATGATGTTTACTAATTTTTGGACAACTAAAAAACGATAGCCATTAAAAAGGCTATAATAGAGAAGTTCAAATTATAAAAAATATTCCATCTCCAGCTATTCCCAAAAACCAGAGTTCTGATCATGATAGATTTAACCACACTTGCTGAGTTTTCTCGAAATAACTGTTTAGGAATTTGTGCGTTTTTAATCCCGTTTAATTTATTAGCTACCTTACAAACCTTAATTTTTATCGGTCTAAATCGTCCACCCTCTCAAATCCTGCTCATTTCTGGATTTGCTAGTTTGTATTCAGGATTGATGGTACTCCACGTTTTCAGTTGGTTTATGATTGGTGTGGTAATGACTCCTACCTATATCCTATTATCACTAGGAACAACCTGTTTAGTGATTAATATTTGGTCGATTCGCTCTCCTCAAACATTAAAATATTATCTCACAAAAGTTCTTCTATTAGCTCAAAAAATTATGAGCAAATTCCAGAATCCAGCCTTTAACTAAATCTATGGAATCCTCTGAAACCATATCCCCCCAAGTCCTCCCTTCTGGATGGTTACAACGGGTTTACCATGTTTGGGGGACAGATTAAAATCCGTGAAATCCGTGAAATCCCCTTAAATCCGTGATCCCTATTTCCCAACAAAAAAGACCAGCGCAAAATCTCAATTGCTGGTCTGGGTTTATGGATACCGTTGTTGTTTCGATTTGAAGACACCTAAACGCCGCGTTCTACATCTGCGGTGCGGGTAGAAATTTTCAAATCTCACGTTAACTATTGTATCAAGGGTTACTCATTTTTTTTACACAATTTACACAAATTTAACGTCAACAATTAACTCCGATTAGCTTGCTGAACTTGTTGATCATACATTGACCGTAACACCCGACCGGGATCAACCCAACGGCCATTATGTTTTAAGCCCCAGTGTAGGTGAGGGCCCGTTGTCCGCCCACTCATCCCCACCCTAGCAATTCTCGTCCCAGAAGGAATCTGTTGACCTTCCCAGAGTTGAATCCCCCCCGGTCGATCAATAAAATAAGTCCCTTGAGCGTTTTTTTCCACACTGCCTTGAACATGACAGTAAATATGTTCCCATTGACCGGACTCGATGGCAATGCCAGTGCCACAACGGTCATCTTGCCAAACTTCCACCACCTTACCCTGCCACCAACTGCGAATATAACTGCCTTGGGGGGCTGCTAAATCTAAACCATAGTGAAAACCTGACCCCCGATACCCAAACGGTGAGGTGTATTCCTGAAACCCCTCAACCGGAAAAGAAGCTCCCGACCAGTTTAAACCCGTTGCGACCTCAGTATTTTGAGCCTTGGCGAACTGTTGTTTCCATCCCAGTCCCCCAAAACCCAGACCGATTAATCCTGCTAGTAAAATAAGATTACCCGGACGAAATAATTTAGATTTTGCCATTAATGTTTGACTCCTCAATCGCTAAAAAGGGGTTGTTAGTGGGATTTTTTATAATTAATTTTTCGGTACACAGAACGCGGGTATCGGGATGTATTCTACTAGATTTTGGTTAAAGTTTATCAATATAGCGCTACGCGCTATGGTTAGGACACTTCTAAATCCTTGAAACTCTTTCACTGCTTACTGTTCCCCGTTCCCTGTTCCCTGTTCCCTAGTGCGTAGCACTATAGAATTGGAAGTTAGGAGACAGGAGATCGGAGGAAAACAGGAAGTGTCCCCCTGTTCCCTATTCCCTATTCCCTGTTCCCTCCTATCATTAATTAAGCATTAGCCCCTTTGCCAAAGAATTTCGGCGGTTCAGCTAAGGTATAAATTTCGGTTTCGGCGTCGATCGCATCCCGCAAATTTTTAGGAGTTTGTAACATTCCTAACATCGTTGTCCCATCAAACATCCGTAGCCCTCCGGTAGTTTTTTCTTGTAAAATTTTATCCACATTTTCCGGTTCAGGACGGGTATTAATCGGTTGGGCAGAAACGATAATAAAACTCCAGGGACTTCCGTAGGTGGAAATATAACTGGTATAGGAGTGAACATGGGGAAAAACCGTTTTTAGGGTACTCACCAGGCGAACGTGCAGTTTCATCTCATTCGGGGAAACCGGGCCAGCTTGAATCACCCCATAGCCTTCGGGGGTTAGGATCTGACGAATTTTTTCAAAATATTCCTTAGTGAACAATTTAAAAGATGGCCCATCTTCAATCGGATCGGATAAATCAGAAATCACAATATCCCATTTTTCCTGGGTCTGCTCTAAAAAGTCGATCGCATCCCCAATAATCAGTTGGGTACGGGGATCATCAAAGGCATTTTCGTGCATTTCTGGGAGATATTCTTTGCAGGCTTCGACCACATCCCCATCTAGGTCAATCATCGCCACGGATTCAACAGTTTTCCAGCGCAAAACCTCCCGAATAGTTGCTCCTTCTCCTCCGCCCAAAACCGCAACTTTTTTGGGAGACCCATGATAAACCGAGGCGACATGGACTAGGGGCTCGTGGTAGAGGAATTCATCTCCGGTACAAGATTGCCATTTCCCATCCAGAACTAAGGCTTTTCCATAGGCCCCGGTTTCCACCACATACATATCTTGATAGGGGGTTTTTTTGTAGGCTAATACCTTGGTAATTCCATGAACATAAATATCCCAAGGTGTGATATACTCACTTACCCAAAAATCAGCTTGTAGTTCGCTACCCGACATGGACTTCTCCTAACTATATAAAGTTCTAATCTTCTAGGGTAGAACATTCTGTACATCGGATTCTGAGAAAATAGAACTCTTGAATCCTACTACTTTAACCGTTTTAATTTTAAATTAAGAAGACATTAATCATAGATTAAATCAAGTTTGATCATCTGTCGTCTTGAGTTTTAACTATTGTTCGTTTCCGCCAAATTGTATAAGGAATAGATACAAAGGCAGCAATTAAGGCATAGGTAATCAGTGCATCGATAATCCCACCTTTGACATAATCCAGATTGGGAAAATTCAAGCTCACCAGTAAAACCGCTAAACCCCCATTGCGAGTAGCCGTTGAGTATGCTAAAACCGTTTGAGTATCAGGTTCAGATCCGCCCAAGAAATGACCACAGGCCAAGGAACCCACCGACATCAAAGCCATGGCTAAGTAAGCCCAAAATCCCGCATTCAGAACTTTTTCTAAAGTCACAGCCAGCAAAATAATCACCACCAGCAAAAGCATGAATTTGGCAATTTTGGTCACGGGTTCCACTAAATCCTCGGCGAGTTTGGGCGCGTATTCAGCCAGTAAAACACCTATCCCCATGGGCAACACCTGGGCAAAAAAGATTTGTTTAGCAATTTCTTGGGGCGACAACCAGGCTTGATTGGGAGAAAACTGACCCAAAATCAGAGCCGTTAAGGGAATACTAATAATTGCCAGAATGCACACCATAAACTGTAAACTGGCGACAAATTTGGCATTTCCCCCCGCTTGCAGGCTTTTAAACGGAATCATCGGCGCACCCGGACAGGTGATCATCGCCCACATTCCAATGTGTTGTGCCACCGTTAAACCTGGAATCAGCATTGTTAAGGCCCCTAATAAGGGCACGGCAAGGAATACCGAGATTAGCGATCGCAGCATTAGAGACGGTTGTTTACCTAACCAGAGAACATCCTCAAACCTCCAGCGAATTGCCATGGAAAACATCAGAGCAAAGATGGTCAGTTTGGCATAATTGACGAATATTGTCCTAACTAGGGCCAGGGTGGGGTTAACGGCTTCGGTTTGGTCGGAGACCCCAGGGACTTTTTGGGCAACCTCGACCTGATTATTCCCCTGGCGGTAAACCTCACTTCCTCCCTTCAAAATGGTTAACTCCGAACTACCCAACGGACTAATAATCACGATATATTGTTGATTACCGACGGCCGCAATGTATTTAATCGGATCTTTTTTGGGATTTTTAGCCGGAGTAATTAAAACTGGTATTTTTTTCAGGGTGAGAGTTTTGTTTTCCTTGTCATAGATATTTACATAAGCCTTGTTTCCTTCTCGAAACACTCTCACCGCATAACGATCATTTTGAAATAACAAAGCTGTATCGGCGGTGGGGATATTAAAAGGTGCGCTGGGGGAAGGTTGCTCCCCAGACTGGGCAATTAACTCCTGACCATAGACTGTTGGATTGGTGATCGCAAAGGATGCAGGATGCAGTATCACGGTCAGAATCACCGTGAAAACAGCAAGAACACTAATCAGAAAAACCTTGCTAAAAATTCTTTTAGACATCAGATCGGATTTTAATGGAAACATAAATTAACTTTCCTAGGTGCTGATAAAAAAAGTAGCTAATAATACTATTTTTATGGATGATAAATGATAACAACCCTGATCTCCTTAGATTATAACCTGGCGTGATCAACCCAATAATCACGGAACCCAAAACCATATTCAGCTTGTTTTGTCAATTCCAATTAACCCCTAAGAAAATATACCCTATATCATCACCGTTTGCTCGGAATTTTAAAGAATTTTATAAAAGTAAAATCAGGAGTTGAGTAAATATCTATCTTCCACTAGATGAAATAACGCTTCACCAGATGGTACAAACAGATTCCTGTTCACCAATCAGTACCTTTTTATCGGTAGAATCAACCTTTGGGCTTGATCACAAAACCTTCATCTTGAAATTAGTCTAAAATTTCCTTGATTTTTAGTTAATCATCAACAGAATGTTGCATAATAAAAAACGACAAGTAAATTCTGTCTGACTCCACCATGAATACTAAGACCGTAAACTATGCGCCCATGGCTCCCGTGTCCTATTGGGATGCACAATTATACGATAGTCACCACAGCTTTATCTCCAATTTGGCTATGGATCTCTTGGAATTGCTTGATCCCCGTGTAGGAGAACACATTCTTGATCTCGGTTGTGGCACAGGTCATTTGAGTTACAAAATCACAAATGCAGGAGCCGAAGTTACCGCAATTGATCATGCCTCAACCATGGTTAAACGAGCCAGTCAAACCTATCCCGGTCTAAATTTTTTGATCATAGATGGCTCGAAATTAGTCCGGAAAGAACAATTTGATGCCGTGTTTTCTAATGCGGTTTTACATTGGATTAAACAACCTGAAAAAGTCATTTCTGGAGTTTATCAAGCCTTAAAACCCGGAGGACGTTTTGTGGCAGAATTTGGCGGAAAAGGCAATATTGACACAATTATTATAGCAATTAATCAGGCTTTAGATGCTGCGGGATACCCCCAAAATAAAACCCTTAATCCCTGGTATTTTCCAAGTATTAGTGAATATGGAATGCTCTTGGAAACCCAAGGATTTCAGTTGAAGTTGGCAACCTTGGTCGAGCGTCCTACTCCATTAACTAATGGAGAAAAAGGCTTAAATAATTGGTTGAGAATGTTTGCTGGAGACTTTTTTCAAGGCATTTCAGTATCAGACCAACTACATATTATCAACGATATCGAAACTCGCCTCCGTCCCAAATTATTCAAAAATGGAACTTGGATTGCTGACTATAAACGGATTCGGATTGTAGCTAATAAAATTAACTAACAGATTCAACAGGACTTACCCACGGGAGCTCAGAAACCGGGTTTCTTATTAGATATAAGCGCGAGAAACCTTCATATTTTTTATAGAAACCCGGTTTCTTTGCGTAAGTCCTATTCAAGGGAAAAAGGGCATCTTCTAATCATTTTTATCCCTTTTCCCATCGTTAATTAATTCTTCTTAATTCCCCCTACCAGCATAGATTTACTCAGGAAAATCCGGCAAAACCCAAGTGGGGGGCTGCATTCTTTTCTTGCGCACGGCTTCCGCCGCCATTTCTAACATTTGGTCTAAGGATGTATTATTGATAAAGTTCTCCGTTTCTGGGATATATTCCCGATTGGGGCATTTATCCCCCAAAACACAGCCGTTTATACAGGCTTCTGCACAATTAATTGATGTTTCCATGGGTTTCTCCTCTGTTGCTTTATCGGTCTTAGATTTGGAATGGGTTCAGGATTCTCAACATCAAAAATTTTAACGTGAGTTGAATCAAAAAATCTATAAAATTAAGTTAAACTGCGTAGACCTGTTGAGACTGGTGAATTTTAGTAAAAAATCTATGAATAATTTTATCCAACGGCTAAAAAATTTACCCTGGTCGTCTTTGTTACAAACTGTCGCTTTGACTTATTTAATAGTCGCGATCGCAGAAGTTTTGACCCTCTGGGGAATCACTCACTCCCTAGCATTCAAACAAATTATGCTGCTTTTATTCACCCCTCCCCTGGGGATGTTGATTATATTTGCCGTAGGGGTGGGACTGGGAGCCCTATCAATTTATTTAATCGAAATTCAGCCCTCTAAAGTTTTCCTCAACGTCTTTTGTTTATGGGCATTATTTATTGGTTTATTAATTGTTTTATTCCTCTATAAATCTATCTTTTCTCCTGTGATTTTCCTGAGTACCTCTCAAATTACTACCATGGGAATTTTAATCGGTCTATTTTGGAAAGGTAGACCCTATTGGCGTTGATTTTTCTCAACTACGACTTACCCACCCAACCGGGTTTGGCGAACCAGAAATCACCGATTTTATCCGCCAAATCACCGGCTAGAAACCCGGTTTCTTTTTTTCGCCAGATTAGTTGACCTGACTACTTGACAAAAATCTCGGTTTAGGAGATAATATTGTTACGGCTAACATGGACATACACTTGACTTTTTAATCAACACAACAACTAACTCAATATAGCAACCCCCTAAAATTAAACTATTTCGTCACAATCCTTAATCCTTCTCGATAATGAGTGATCGCCGTAATCACAGCCACCGAAAAATAAAACATCCGAATTCCCCAAAAACAAACCCCCATAATCATCGTAATTAAAGTGGGAGGAATTCCACTCACCCGCACAAATTTAGAGTTAACTTGTTGTTCCAAACGTTCCAATTCCTGCATTTGCAGTTGTCGCGTCGGAACCATCGGAAATTGTCCGGTATATAAATAAAACCCGAAAACCCCATCCTGATTAATTCTCCGTTTGAGAAAAGCATCAGCTACCATTTGCGCTTGAGGTAACGAAAGATCATCATCCTCAGCAATATCCTCTACCCAAAGATTGTATTTAACCACTTGAGGAACTGCTAAAATAATCGGAATTAAAATAATCAGAAAAACTGTACTAATTTTTTTAGCATCGGTCGTTGCTAACAAACCTGTGGCGACTCCTAATCCCATCCCCAAAATCGCAAATACTAAAATATTAAGTAAATCAATAATTTCTAAACCCCTGAGTAAATCACCAAACATAAAAATCGGGTAAACAAATCTATGGGCGAGTTTTAAGACTAAAACCTTAATCGCGATCGCCACGACCGTCAAAACCAATGCACAGAAAACAAACATGAAAGCGCTGATCACATAAATCGTAATCCGCTTTAGTAGTTTGGATAAATTCATTACAGAGACTGAAAAGGTTAAGGGTGACTCGGTGATTGGGTTAGGGTTTGTTGGGCGAGTTGGGTGATTTGGGCGATCGCCAACTCACAAGGCAAGGGCTGACCCTGACTATGTAACCATAACAAATACTCAATATTTCCGGCCGGGCCCTGAATCGGCGACCAAGTTAAATCTCGATATTGCCATCCCCAGGACATCGCAGCAGAACCCACTTGAAAGATAGCACGGGCGTGATCCTTAGAATCTCGGACAACTCCCTTTTTACCCACCCGTTCCCTACCTACTTCAAATTGAGGTTTGACTAACAGTACCACTTCCCGATTCGGCTTTAACAATTGCCACAACGAGGGCAAGATTTTGGTTAAAGAAATAAACGAGACATCCACAACCGCAAAATCAGGATAATTTTCAGTTTGATCCAATTCTCCATACAATTGATCGGGGGTTAAATAGCGCAGGTTTGTCCGTTCTTTCAAAACTACTCGGGGATTATTTCTAATTCCCCAGTCTACCTGTCCATAACCCACATCCACACCATAAACTTTTTGCGCCCCAGCTTTTAATAAACAATCGGTAAATCCTCCCGTGGAAATTCCTCCATCTAAACAGATGCGATCCCTCACCTCAATTTTAAATTCTTCCAAGGCTTTAGCCAGTTTTTCCCCCCCTCGCGACACAAAAGGCGATCGCTGTTTCACCTGAATCTTAGCTTCTACATTAACTGCCGTTCCCGGTTTATCAATCATTTGTTGATTCACTAAAACCTCCCCCGCCTGGATCAGTCTTTGAGCTTGCTGGCGGGAGTCACATAAATTCCGGTCTACTAATAAGGTATCGAGTCGTTGTTTCACTGGGAATGGGGAATATAGGGGAGTAGGGGGGCACCGGAGGCACCGGAGGCAGGGGGAGCACCGGGAGGCAGGAGGGGCAGGGGGAGCACCGGAGGCAGGGGGAGCAGGGGGAGGCA
>MNYZ01000062.1 GCA_001873365.1 Oscillatoriales cyanobacterium CG2_30_40_61
TTTAGAGAATTTTTATCAGAAATAAATGGTGATAAAGAACCTGATGATTTTTTAATTACTTGTATTTTATTTGCTCCTAATGCTCCGCAACAAAATCCGGTTGAAGATATTTGGTTACAAGCGAAAAACTTTTTGAGGAAGTATTGGTATTTATGCAGGTCGTTTAAGATTATCAAATTTTTGTTCGAGTTTTTTACTAAGGAACATAAATTTGATTTTCCCAAAATTCATCAGTATACTTATATATAGAAAATCATTTAGGATTGCTATAGAGATACAAAATAGGGTGCGGCCAGATTTTTTTAGGTGGGAGTGAATTATGTTAGAAAAACTATTGTTGGCAGCCTTTATTACGTTGTCCCTACATTTGCAAGTGAGTGTGAACTGGTTCGGCTCTAAACCAATGTCCTCAACGGGATTAGGATCTACAATGCCCATGGAAAAAATTGTTCTTTCTCAACAAGTGATCAAGTAAATTCCCTTAACCTAGGCTATTTTTAGCGGAGCAACAATCCCTCTATCCCCTAGATTGAGGTTCCCTAATTCTTTAGTTCTGTTTGATGAAATTTTTCTCATCAAGACTTCATTTCAAACTTACCCTAAATCCCTATAATGATCGGTTTGGAAATATATCAAAACAAAAGTAATTTGTAGGGTGGGGAAGCTCCACACACCCACAAATCCTGATTAATTAGTTCATTATTTGTTTAAAAAATGCGATCGCATCTTTTAATGCGACAATAAATACATCAATTTCGGCTTGAGTATTATAGAAATATAAACTCGCTCTTGCTGTTGAATTTAAGCCTAAATAACGATGTAAGGGTTGGGTGCAATGATGTCCTGAACGAATCGCTACCCCAGCATCATCTAACATAGTTGATAAATCATTAGCATGAATCCCATCGACGCTAAAAGACGCTAAGGCTGCTCTCCCTTCACCTTGGGCATTAGGTTGGGGGCCATAAATTTTTAATTCGGGAATTGCTCGCAATCTTTCAAATAAATAGGCCGTTAATTCATGTTCATAATTAGCAATTTTATCCATGCCAATTGAGGTTAAATAATCAATCGCTGCCCCTAAAGCAATGGCTTCTCCAATCGCTGGAGTTCCCGCTTCAAATTTATGGGGTAATGCTCCCACGGTGAAATGATCTAAAAACACTTCATCAATCATTTCTCCTCCTCCAAAAAATGGCGGCATGGCTTCTAATATCTCTAATTTGCCATATAAAAAACCAATCCCCGTGGGGGCGCACATTTTATGACCCGATGCCACTAACCAATCACAATCAATTTTCTGCACATCTAAGGCCGTATGGGGTGCACTTTGGCAGGCATCAATTAATACTTTTGCTCCATATTTATGACCAATTTGAGTAATTTCTTCAATGGGATTAATACAGCCCAATGTATTAGAAATATGAACAACAGAAACTAATTTAGTTTTGTCTGAAATTAGGGTTTTAAATTGTTCTAAATCAAATTCTTGAGTTTCTGTTAACTCCACAAATTTAATCACCGCCCCGGTTTTTTGGGCTACCATTTGCCAAGGAACTAAATTACTATGATGTTCCATAACACTTAGAATAATTTCATCTCCTGCTTTTAAAGTATTTAAACCCCAAGAATAGGCTACAATATTAATAGCTTCACTGGCATTGCGGGTATAAACAATTTCTTTATAGGATTTAGCCTTAATAAATTGGGCAACTTTTAACCGGGCTGCTTCGTAGGTATCCGTCGCTTTTGCACTTAACGCATGAACCCCCCGATGCACATTAGAATTATAATTTCGATAATAGTCTTGCAGGGAATTTAATACCGCCAAGGGTTTTTGAGAAGTAGCCGCATTATCTAAATATACTAAAGGATGACCGTTGACTTCCTGATGCAAAATAGGGAAATCTTGACGAACAATTTCAGCCAGGGTTTTTTCTTGAGTTAGCATTATTTTAAATATCCTTTAATAAAATTCATAAAGCCTTTTGTTGTTGGGCTTTATCCCTAATAAAGAGTGGGCTAAAGCCCAACAACGGTTAACTAAAATCAGTGCGACAGGAAACGCAACGGGATAAAACTTGGGTTAAGGTGGGTGATGGTAATTTACCTAAAATTTCCGCCGCAAAAGCATCAATTAACAGGTGACGACTCATCTGTTCACTTAACCCCCGACTCCGCAAATAGAAAACTTCATCTGCTTCTAATTGACTGACGGTAGCCCCATGGGAACATTTAACATTATCCGCCACAATTTCTAACTGAGGTTTAGTGTCTATTCTTCCTTTTGAAGATAGCAATAAATTCCGACTCAGTTGATTGGCATTGGTAAACTGTGCTGTTTGAGGTACAAACACTTTACCATTGAAAATTCCATGGGCCTTGTCGTCAATAATACATTTATGCACTTGATTAAATGTACCATATTGATGATTGAGCATCATGGAACTGTGGGTATCAGCTAACTGTTGACTGCCAATTAAGGTTAATCCATTTAGGGTGGTTTCCGTCCCTTCTCCCCGTTGATAAATCTCTAAATTATGGCGAGATAGTTTAGATCCTAAACTAATTGCATGGCAAGTATAGCGACTATTTCGAGCTTGGAAAACCGCGTTTTTACCAATATGAAATGCCGACCCAGACCCCCGTTGTAAGCGGGTATGATTGACTTGGGCATTTTCTTCTAGGTAAATTTCCGTTACCGCATTAGTAAAATAGGGTTGAACTTTTACCCGGTCAGAACATCCAAAAATCTCAGCCGTGGCATAATGTTCAATTAAGGTGATAGAACTGCCAGTTTCTGCAACAATTAGGGCACGGGGTTGATTGATTACCGGAATATTATCTGGTAGGGCAATAAATAATAAATGAATCGGGTCTTCAATGATTTGATTTTTTTCTACCCAAAGGACAGCAGCATCCTTTAATCCGGTGGAATTGAGAGTAGCAAAAATGTCTTGATTTCCCTGTTGTTGACTGAGATATTGGGGAAGACGATCTCTAAATTGTTCGGGAAGTTCTGCTAAATTACCAATAAAAATACCCTGGGGAATTTCTGTAATATCAGACAGATGGGGGGCATAAATCCCATTGACAAATACTATCCGTTTGTGTTCAGATTCGGGTAAAATTAAAGAAGCGATCGCTTGCTCATTTAACGGCACAAAATTAGCCCCCTGGAAGCGATGTTCTAATAAGGGAGATAAATCAGTAAACCGCCATTCTTCATCCCGTTTTGTCGGGATTTCTAATTCCTTAATCCAAGTTAAAGCATGATCCCGAATTTCTTGCAATTGACCGGAGATGGGAGCAGAAATTGGTAGTTCAGAAAGTCCGTCTTGAATTTGTTCTAACAGATGGTTTAAATAGGAAACTTCCTGTGTTTCTGTGATAGTATTATTAGTCATTAAACCCCCACCATGGACGCAGCCACAACATCATCATAACCCTGTTCTTCTAACTCTAAAGCCAGTTCTTTTGTACCCGTTTTAATAATTCGTCCGTCCGAGACAACATGAACAAAATCCGGTACAATATAATCAAGTAACCGTTGATAATGGGTAATCAATATTAGGGCATTATTTTCATTGGCTAATTGATTAACTCCACTGGCAACAATTCTCAAAGCATCAATATCTAAACCGGAATCAGTTTCATCTAAAATCGCTAATTTAGGTTCCAATAACGCCATTTGTAAAATTTCATTGCGTTTTTTCTCCCCCCCGGAAAAACCTTCATTCACACTGCGTTCTAAAAACTCATCGCGCATTTTCACAATATCTAGTTTTTCTCGGACTAATTCATCAAAATCAAAGGCGTCTAATTCTTCAAGTCCTTTATGTTTTTGATGGGCATTATAGGCAACTCTCAAAAAGTCTAAGTTACTCACCCCTGGAATTTCAATCGGATATTGAAACGCTAAGAAAATCCCCGCTAAAGCCCGTTCTTCCGGTGCTAATTCTAATAAATCTTGCCCTAAAAAACTAATTTCTCCTCCGGTAACTTGGTAGCCAGGATGCCCACTCAATACCTTGGAAAAAGTGCTTTTACCTGAACCATTCAAACCCATAATGGCATGGATTTCTCCGGCTTTGACTTCTAAATTAAAACCTTTGAGAATTTCCTTATCATCAATATTAGCCGTTAAATTTTTAACGGATAGAATCACTTCGCTGTTGTCTTTAATCATGGTTGTAAGTTGTTGAATTTAGGCATTTTTTCCCTCATTTCCCTCGTTCCCCTCGTTCCCTGGTTTTCCCCTCGTTCCCTGGTTCTACCAGGGAATGTATTTAGGAGGCTCCGCCTCCGGTCAAAACGAAGGGAATCTATTTAGAAGGCTCCGCCTCCGTTTTGACTAGAGGCAGAGCCTCTAGTTTTCATTTCTAGGTAGAACCTAGAAACGAGGAGGGAACTGATAACTGATAACTGATGACTGATGACTGATTAACCAACGGTTCCTTCTAATTTTAAGCTCAATAATTTATCAGCTTCGACGGCAAATTCCATCGGCAATTTATTGAACACATCTTTACAGAAACCGCTAATCATCATTGACACAGCATCCTCGGCGGAAATTCCCCGTTGAGAAAAATAGAACAGTTGGTCTTCTCCTATTTTAGAAGTAGATGCTTCATGTTCAACTTTGGCGGTATTATTTTCCACTTGAATATAGGGAAAAGTATTAGCTTGGGCTCTATCTCCAATTAACATGGAATCACATTGGGAGTAATTTCTTGCCCCGGCAGCTTTCGGCCCCATTTTGACTAAGCCGCGATAACTATTGGAGGATTTCCCGGCAGAAATTCCTTTAGAAATAATCGTGCTCCGGGTATTTTTACCAATATGAATCATTTTGGTTCCGGTGTCGGCTTGTTGTTTATTATTAGTCAGGGCAACGGAATAGAATTCACCCACGGAATTATCCCCGACTAACAAACAACTGGGATATTTCCAAGTAATAGCAGACCCGGTTTCTACCTGTGTCCAAGAAATCTTAGAATTGACTCCTTTACATAATCCCCGTTTGGTGACAAAGTTGTAAATTCCGCCCTTGCCTTCTTCATCTCCGGCGTACCAATTTTGCACCGTTGAATATTTGATTTCCGCATTATCTAAAGTCACCAATTCCACCACAGCCGCGTGCAGTTGATTGGTGTCAAACATCGGGGCGGTACAACCTTCTAAATAGGTGACAGAACTACCTTCCTCTGCTACAATTAAGGTGCGTTCAAATTGTCCTGAATCGCCGTTATTAATCCGAAAATAGGTGGACAAATCCATCGGACACTGAACGTTTTTAGGAATATAAACAAATGACCCATCACTAAACACCGCCGAATTTAAGGCAGCAAAGAAATTATCGGCAACGGGAACCACACTACCTAAATATTTTTCAATCAGTTCAGGATGTTCCTTAACGGCTTCAGAAATGGAACAGAAAATCACCCCATCTTCGGCTAATTTTTCCTTAAAGGTGGTGGCAATTGAAACACTATCAAAAACCGCATCCACCGCCACATTAGACAGGCGTTTTTGTTCGTTTAAAGGGATGCCTAATTTTGCAAAGGTTTCTAATAGAGTCGGGTCAACTTCTTCTAAACTGGTTTTTTTCTTTTCAACTTTGGGCGCGGAATAGTAGATAATAGATTGATAGTCAATGGCCGGATAGTTGACATGGGGCCAAGTGGGTTCTTGCATCTTCAGCCATTGTCGATAGGCTCGCAGACGGAAGTTGAGCATAAACTCCGGCTCGTTTTTTTTAGCCGAAATCAGGCGCACAACGTCCTCACTCAGTCCCCGAGCAATGGTATCTGACTCAATATCGGTAACAAAGCCGTATTTGTACGGTTGGTTGACCAGGGTTTTAACGGAAGCACTCATAAGCTTAAATTTAGTGTTCGACGGTTCTCAAAGGATGGCAGACGGGTGGTAGGCTGTTGACTTAAACAACAGATTTGTTACTTAAGTCTATTTTAAGCTACATTAACAATAAGTGTATTGTCAAAGTGCAAATTCATTAATTTTTGTTAAGACGATGGCCACCACGCAACACCAGTCCACGAAACACGATATTCTGCAACTTCTCCTAAAGCAAGCGCAGGCGACGGCCCAGGAGTTGGCGGAAACCCTTGATATTAGTCCCCAAGCCATTCGTCGCCATCTTAAAGATTTGGAAATGGATGGGTTAATTGCCTATAACTCAGTGCAGGTGGGGATGGGACGCCCTCAGCACGTTTATGAACTGACGACCCAAGGACGGGAAGGTTTTCCTAACCGTTATGATGAGTTTGCAATTTCTTTTCTGGATACTTTAGCGCAAACCGTCGGACATGAACAGGTGAGTCAAATTTTACAGAAACAATGGCAACGCAAAGCCATAGAATATCGAGAAAAAGTAGGCAAGGGTTCATTACAAGAACGGGTAGAAAAATTAGTAGAATTAAGAAAAACTGAAGGGTATATGGCGGAGTGGTATGCGGTGGAGTCAGAACAACCGGATACTGAGCATGAACGTTATATTTTAACCGAACATCATTGTGCTATTTCTAATGTGGCGGAATCTTTTCCCAGTGTTTGTGGCCATGAGTTAGAAATGTTTGGGGAAATCTTAGCAGATTGTACGGTAGAAAGAACCCATTGGATTGTTAATGGGGAACATCGTTGTGGGTATTTAATTATTAGATAATTGATTCAAACTATGGAATTTTTAACTGAGGACGAGGCAATTCAAGTTGATGCGGCGTTATTATCTTCTAAGGATAAGTTTTCAACCAGGTTAGCAATTTATGCGTTACGGTGTTTAAAACAAATTGCTGAAACTGAAAATATTAAAATTGAAAATATTAAACCAGAACAGGTTCAAGACTGGGTTAAAAATGATCATAGTTTTCAGGAAAAATTAGAATTAGATGGGAATTTTCATCAGTTTTTTAGCCAGTTAGTTATTTCTTCATTAAAGCCTTTAAAACAAGTATCTCAAGCCGAAAATATTCCCATTCAAGATTTAACGATTAAACAGTTAATTCAATGGTTTGAGCGCCGAATCCAAGAATAAATTAGCTCAAGAGGTTTAATATAGCAACCCTATCTATATAGGATTGCTATGGATTCAATTATTGTTTAAATCAGTGTGCAATCCGACCTTCCAAGTGACCATACTGGGTATAATGGGCAAATGCACTGGTAAAAGCTCCACTATTAATAGCTTGTGCCACATCAGGATTCTGAGCTAAATAGGCTCCTGTATTAAACTGGTTGCTGGGGTTTCGTCCTTCATCAGCCCCTGACATGACAAAATGTTCAAAACCCGAATTAAATGCACCCGCTAGGACAGCATTTGCCACATCAGGATTTGTACCTAAGTAGTAGGATTCATCATAGAATTGATTCGGTGAACGTCCTTCTGTTTCTCCCGATTTAAGATACTGTTGTAAACCAGAAGATAGGGTTCCTTGAGAGATAGCGGTATTGATATCAGGATTAGTGTTACGATAATATTCCTCATCGAACATTTCAGTTAAATTCTGTTGATATTGAGGATTTTTTAAGACATCATCCCAATGGGTTCCGGTCAGGTTATCCCAACCATTATTATCAGAAACACCCGTTGTTGGGTTAACACCAGTTACCGGAATAGGTTGATAATAATTATCGGAACTATTATTATCCCAGGTATTATTATAATAACCGCCCGTTGTTGGGTTAACACCAGTTACCGGAGTTGTTGGGTTAACACCAGTTACCGGAATAGGTTGATAATAATTATCGGAACTATTATTATCCCAGCTATCATCATAATAACCAGTTGTTGTTGGGTTAACACCCGTTACCGGAGTTGTTGGGTTAACACCCGTTACCGGAATCGGTTGATAATAATTATCGGAACTATTATTATCCCAGGTATTATCGGAACTATTGTTATCCCAACTATTATTAGAACGACCAGCGATTGTTGGGTTAACACCTGTTACGGGAAGGGATTTATAATAATCATCGGAACTATTATTATCCCAGCTATTATCAGAACCGCTATTGTCATCGTTAGATTCATACAGACTCATGATTTTTTCTCCTGTTACGTTTAAATCGAAAATATTTGGGAATTTGAGAATAAAGCCCTGATGTGTGTAGAGATGATTAATAAAACGTCCCTACATTTTAATTAAATTGGGGTTAAATATCAGCCCACTTCCGCAATAAATTAGCGTGACTCTTAGCAATTAAGTCAAATTCTATGGTTTTGCCATATTGTTTGAAAATACTTCTCCGAGCGGTATCTAAATCAAACAATATTTCTCGTTGAGACGGGTCACGAACTAAACTTTGAATCCAAGTAACAGCCGCCCAGCGAATTCCTTCAGTAACCGTTTCCACACGATGCAAAGTCGAAGAAGGATAAACAATCGCCGAACCTGCATCTAACTTAAAACTCTGTTCCCCTAGTGAAGTTTCAATCACTAATTCTCCTCCTTGATAGGTGTCAGGGTTAGTGAGAAATAGAGTTAGTGAAACATCAGTTCGAGAGATAGATTCATCCCCCATAATCGCATTATCAAAATGGGAACCATAATACATTCCCACATCATAACGACTGAAAATAATCGGGCGGATTATTTTAGGACGCACCGCTACTTTAAACAGTTCGTTACGTTTTAAAGCTTCGAGAACAATACTTCTCAGGTTAGAACTAATCTCAGTATCGGTTTTGATTTGTTGATTATTTTTAACTTCTTTGACGTACCGACCAGCAGTTGTTTTACCATCTATAAACTCAGCTTGTTGCAGTAGCGTCAAAGTTGTTTCTAGTTCTTCAGGTGTGAGAACATCAGCAATACAAAAAATCATCGGATTTTAGCCTTCTCCGCCTTCTCCGCCTTGTCCGCTTTCTCCGCCTTGTCCGCTTTCTCCGCCTTCGTCTTTTTTATCATCTTTCTTCTCGGTTGGAGTAGCAGCTTGCAACATTTCGGAGGAGGTGAAAGTATCTCCAGAAGTTGAAATTCCAGAGGCAATTTCTTGAATAGAATTAGATGGGGATTGGGTTGTAGCAGCATTAGCAACCGTGCCCAATCCGGCTGTTAAAATATAAGCTCCAACTCCCATCCAAATTTTAGTACGAGTAGACAGACCGTTGTTTTTGTTGGTATTCATGGGTTGATTCCTTTGTTATTGATTTGAAACTAACCTCAATTTGTCATAGGATAGTGACAAACTGGTGACAGGGGGAGGCAGGGGAGGCAGGGGGAGCAGGGGGAGCA
>MNYZ01000109.1:0-15015 GCA_001873365.1 Oscillatoriales cyanobacterium CG2_30_40_61
GTAAATTTGTTGTACATATCCAAGGTTAAGTTAATTCGGGGCGGGTTTAGGTAAATTTGTTGTACATATCCAAGGTTAAGTTAATTCGGGGCGGGTTTAGGTAAATTTGTTGTACATATCCAAAGTTAAGGCGAACCCGCCCCTACAATTGGTAACTATTCTAACTTATTGAGGTAGAATTAATATTTGATCAATAACATGAATTACCCCATTACTTGCAGGAATATCAGAATCAATTATTGTGGCATTTCCGACCTTAATTTGATTTTTCTTTGTCTTAATAGTAACAGAATCTCCTTCTAAAGTTTTGAGTTTTCCTGCTTTTAAATCTGCTGTTGTAACCTTACCTGGGATGACATGATATTCTAACAATTCGGTAAATCGGTTCAGGTTTTGCGATTTGAGAATAGCCTCTAAAATCTGTTGCGGTAACTTGGCTAAGGCTTCATCTGTTGGCGCGAAAATAGTAAATTCTCCTTTTTTTAAGGCATCTAATAATCCAATAGATTGTAAAATCATCCCTAGGATTTTAAAGCGCTCATCGGATAAAATCACCGTGGCTAAATCTCCGACCACACCTTGAATCACTTTTGGAGAAATCGGAATTTGAGCTAAATCTTGGCTAGGTTGGCGACAAATTAGTTCGGAATTTGCAGACATTTGAACTTCTGCGGAAACTGCGGGAGAAATAGTTCCTAATGTTAATAAACCCAAAATACTGACAATTCCTAAACTTTTGCCTTGGTTTTGATTGTCTATGAAATTTTTCATGGTTTTATCCTTTTAAAATTATGAAAATTATTCAGGTAAAATCACCGTATCAATTACATGAATTACACCATTTTTAGCAGGAACATCGGCTTTAATTACCGTCGCGTTATCAACTTTTACTGATGAACCTAATTGAATTTTAATCGTATCTCCTTCTACGGTTTTAATTTCTCCAGATTTTAGGTCAGTTGATAATACTTTTCCGGCGACCACATGATAGGTCAAAATTTTAACTAATTGGGCTTTATTTTCCGGTTTCAGTAAGTTTTCTAAAACTCCTGGGGGAAGTTCGGAAAAGGCTTTATCTGTTGGTGCAAATAGGGTAAATGGCCCTGCTCCTTTAATCGTATCAACTAAGTCCGCCGCTTGTAATGCTTGGGTTAGAATTCTAAATTCACCCGCGCTAACAATTGTATCAAGAATATCCAGGGAAGTTGTCGTTGGAATTTGAGTAATTTGGGTGGAGTTTGTTAAAGTGTAATTATGTAGTTGAGCTTGAACGGGTAAAATTCCGAATATGCTTACCCCCATAACACCTACAAACCCAAGGATTAATTTTTGCGAGTAATTTTGAATGGTCATAATAGTTATCAAACATCAATGGGAATAGTAACCTTAAGTATCTATTTTTCCCTAGATCAAAAGGAATAAGAATCTATTTTTCTCCTGTTTAAAATAGGATAGACAGTCAAAATCATTAAGGGGACTTTCCGTTAACTTTTAGAAGTAACACCAAAGTTATAATTTAAGACGTTAATTATCGGCCCTTGTTTCGGTAAATTGTCTGCTGTTAATGTGATTGTATCGGTTTCCTTCCTTTGTATGGATGTTCCCGCCATTACAGATAAAAAATTATCAACCGATTCAAGATCACAGGCGGTTACATCCGCCGCCAAGGTGCGATAATGGGTGGGGATAACTATTTTAGGGTTAAGAAATTCAATGGTTTTTCTAGCTTCTTCTGGGTTATAGGATTTTGTTCCTCCTCCCACCGGAATTAACATTAAATCAGGACGACCGATTAAAATACGTTCTTCCATGCCTAATGGCCCGGCTAATCCACCTAAATGTAAAATTTTAATTCCCGCTTGTTTCCACAACCAAGCTACATTTACGCCAAATTGTCGGCCATTAAATCTATCTTTAATTGTACGAATTCCTTGAATTTGATTACCATTAAATTGATAAACCCCGGGTTCATATAATAAGGATGGATTTCCTGTAAATCCTTCGGTCACACCTTCATCTAAAAGACGGCTACTAATTAAGATTAAATCGGTTTGAACTTGTTGGGGACTGCGATAACCTGCGGTACATCCAATGGGGCGAAAAGGATTAACTAAAATTCTTAATCCTCCTCCGGTAAATAAAAAAGAAGTATGTCCTAACGATTTTACAGTTAGGGTATTTTCAGAACTAGATTGTGCCCAAGAATTTTGCCATTGAGACGTTAACCCAGTTGCTAAGGTGGTTAATAGGGCTGTAGTTGTTAATTGAATTAATTTTCGCCGTTTCATATTATTTAGGTTGACGTATCAATGGATTAAATGACAATTATATTTGTTCTAGGAAGTTTCTTAGAAGTTGTTTTCCATTCTGGGTCAAAACGCTTTCTGGGTGAAATTGTACCCCTTGTATATGGGGATAGTCCCGATGACGAACCCCCATAATTGTCCCATCTTCTACCCATCCGGTAATTTCTAAAATATCGGGACAGGTTGCTCTTTCAATTACTAAGCTATGATAGCGAGTTGCTATTAAGGGATTCTCTAAATTTTCAAAAACACCAACGCCTGTATGATGGATGGGGGAGGTTTTTCCGTGCATTAGTTCGGGGGCGCAAATAATATTACCCCCAAATACTTGACCAATACTTTGATGACCTAAACATACGCCCAGAATTGGTAAAGTCGGCCCCAATTCTCGAATTAATTCCAGGGAAATTCCGGCATCTTCGGGACGACCTGGCCCTGGAGAAATAACTACAGCATCGGGTTTCATCTGACGAATTTGTTCTAGGGAAATCTGATCATTTCTAAATACCTGAACTTCGGCCGCAATCGGTAATTCTTGCCCCAGTTCGCCTAAATACTGAACAATATTGTATGTAAAACTATCGTAATTATCAATAACAATAATCAAGGGTTAAACTCCTGAAACTATAACTTGAATCCAGATGAATAGCGGGGGAAAAAGTAAGATTCCCGCTACAAATAATGCCACTAAAGCGGAGATTAAAACCGCCGCCGCCGCACAATCTTTCGCAATTCGGGCTAAATCATGGTAGGACTGACCGACGGTTAAGTCAACTACCGATTCTATGGCTGTATTCAACAATTCCATAGTAATAACCGCACCAATGGTGAGGCCAATAATTGCAATTTCTACCCGGGTTAAATTCAAAAAAAGACCCAAGCTAATTGCTAGGGTTCCTATGATAGTATGAATCCGAAAGTTTCTTTGGGTTCTAAAAGCATAACCAATCCCTGTCCAAGCATATTTAAAGCTAACTAATAAATTAGAAGCGATTTTCCATGATAGTTCTCGGTCATATTTGTTCCCCATATTCTCGGTCATATTAGACTTAGATAAGGTTGTTGTTTGAGGAAGGGGAATCGACGGTGTAGGAAATGTTGAAAGAGAGGGTTTTTCTACATTCATTTCTAAATCCTTCGCTGAATACGTTCTCACGACCAGCAATTTTAGGTCTACTATAGGGAGCAATTTATCACAGTTTTCTTGATAATTTGTTAATTGAGTTACTAGAATTTATTGCTGTTTTGGATTAATCTAACCCACTGGTTAAACCCCTAACTCAACTGCTTCTAGTAGTACCCGTTGTTGGTCTAACATTTCAGTTAAACTTTGATCATCGGGATGATCCCAACCTAAGAGATGTAGTAAACCGTGAGTAGCTAACCATCCTAGCTCAATTTTTAGGGAATGTCCTTGTTGTTGGGCTTGATGGTAAGCAGTTTCCACCGAAATTACAATATCACCAAGATACAGAGATTCAGAAGAAAATTCTTCTGGAGGTTGGGGACAATTGACCTCTAATGTAGCAAAGGCTAACACATCGGTTGGTTGGTTTTGCGAACGATACTGAGTATTTAACATTTCTATCTCCGTATTATCCGTAAGACGTAAGCTTAACTCATAACCGGATGCCAATGGCAGATAGGACTCTAAGTAATTTAACCAACTTTGAAACCAATATTCCCATTCTGTGATAGTTAAGGGACAGTCGATTTCTAGGCCGGAAGACTCTATGGAATCATTGGGAATGATATTATTTTTTAAGTGTTCTAACTGTTTCCAAAAACAGTCCTGTATACTGACTTCAACCTGTACAGTCATTAATAAAAAATTTAATAGGAATTTAAAGAAATTAACGAGTTAAATAGGCCATACCCACTAGAAATCCGACTAAACCTACGGTGGTTAAGGCGAAGTGAAATAGGGATTTTCCGCCTTTACGAACCATATTCCGCATCGCTAATTTAACATAGCTGGGTTGGGGTTCCTGGGGTTTTTCCGTGGGTTCTAGGTCGGGGGTGGACGGGGAAGATGGAGTATTCATTTAGGGCTGGGGATAGAAAATATAGACCGACTGAATCGATCATAACAAAAAATGTAACATTTTATGAAGCGATCGCCCACTCAAGTCTATTCGGACTTACGCAAGGAGACCGAGAAACCGGGTTTTTTAGATAATATGTGGGTCACAACCCAGTATTTTCGCCAAAAAACCCGAGAAACCGGGTTTTTTAGATAATATGTGGGTCACACGAAGTATTTTCACAAAAAAAAACCCGGTTTCTGTGCGTAAGTCCTGTGTATATTCCCCAATCTGCCACAGAGGTTTATTTCTGGGATGGGACTAACTCTGTGTTAAATTCATTGAAGGAACGACGCCGCAATTCCACGGATTGATCCCGGGGTAGTAAATCAAAGACTTGGCGAAACACATCATCAACGGTTTCAAAGGGAACTTGTCCCTTTTTGTCCAAAACCACTTTCCCCGACTGGTTAATTAATACGGTTTGGGGAACATAGCCTTTGTAATAATAACCGGGTTCCCGGGGGGAATTTTTGGTGTCGGGAAACAGGGTATCCACATTAACGGGAATAAAGTCCGCCGCCCTTCCGTAAAAACGCTGAAGCTCGGATATGGTAGTGACAAATTTTTTACAATCTTTACTATCATCTAAAAAGAAGAATAATAATGAGGGTCTACCCTGGTTCATGGATTCTGTTAATGTGACTCTAGGGGGAACCAAGGAACCATTCCCAGCATACAGAGCAAAAATATTACCATCAAAGCGATCATCATCCAATCCCGCTAAGGCTGAGGGAGTGATGGTAAAAAATAATACACAAATGATCACAAAGGTGGTTAGCAAGGTTTTCCAACCCCTAAAACCCTGAAAACACGGTTGTCGGTCATCGAACTGGGGAAAATTCCATCGAGTTAAAGGCATACTAGGTCGAAAGTCATTAAGATTCAAACAGAATCTATTGTTACATTTTTGGGTCTATTTCTACCAAGCGATCGCATATTATAAATAAATTGAGCTCTGGGGATAAAGAAATAAAAATAGAGAAGTCTAGGCAATATTGATCATTATTTTATTACAAATAAAATCCATAAATCCTATTAAAGTAAATATCGGAACCCCAGAAAAATATTAACCCTGTCTAGGGTCAAGCCTGCCAACCATTAACCCCAGATTTCGGTGGTAATGTTAAAAACTATTACAACCTGGTTCAGAATGTGTACTCCATGCCTGAAAATACAAGCGATAGGTAGTGACGGTAATGGGCAGATTGATGTCCAAAGCTGGTCGCCCCATAACTGTATCCCGAAAGGGAGCAGCCTGGGAATCCACAGCCGAAAAGCCAGTGGAGAATATCAAACCTGTGGACTGTACCTAAAAAAGCAGCAAAAATGTTTGAGGGTACAAACTCGCAGGAAGTGAAGCAATGAAAATCTTAAACCGATGGATTTGATTGCGGATCAAAAAGCAGATACACTCTAGGTCATCACCTGATCCAGAATGTGTCTGAACCAGCACTGAACGCTCATCGGTAACGATGAGGCTCTCCAACTCAGTTAATGGGTTTTCGGGAGAGCGTCAATCAGGAAAACGTTAGCTAAACGCTTTTGTAGAAAATGAGTATCGTCACAAAATCCATTGTTAATGCCGACGCCGAAGCGCGTTACCTCAGCCCTGGTGAGTTAGACCGGATCAAAGCCTTTGTTACCTCTGGTGAGCGTCGTCTGCGCATCGCCGAAACCGTGAGCGGTGCCCGGGAACGGATCATCAAAGAAGCTGGAAACCAACTGTTCCAGAAACGCCCTGATGTGGTCTCCCCTGCTGGTAACGCCTATGGCCCGGAAATGACCGCTACTTGCTTACGCGACCTTGACTACTACCTGCGTCTGGTCACCTATGGAGTCGTTGCGGGCGATATTACCCCCATCGAAGAAATTGGGATTGTTGGCGCTCGGGAAATGTACAAATCTCTGGGTACTCCCGTTGAAGCCGTTGCCGAAGGAATTCGTGCGCTGAAGAGTGTTGCTACAGGTCTGTTATCTGGTGAAGATGCAGCCGAAGCCGCAGCTTACTTCGACTATGTGATCGGTGCGCTCTCATAAGTCCGATCGCTTTATCACATTTTTTCAACGATTCCTAGATTCAGCGACTACAAGGAAATAGAACAATCATGCAAGACGCCATTACTTCCGTAATTAATTCTGCTGACGTTCAGGGTAAGTACCTGGATGCCAACTCCCTGCAAAAGTTAAAAGCCTACTTCGCCACTGGCGAACTGCGGGTTCGTGCTGCTTCCACCATTAGTGCTAACGCAGCCAGCATCGTCAAAGAAGCAGTAGCTAAATCCCTGCTGTACTCTGACGTAACTCGTCCCGGTGGAAATATGTACACCACCCGTCGCTATGCTGCTTGCATCCGCGACTTAGACTACTACCTGCGTTATGCTACCTATGCCATGTTAGCTGGCGATCCTTCCATTCTCGATGAGCGCGTTCTCAACGGTTTGAAAGAAACCTATAACTCCCTGGGTGTTCCCATCGGTTCTACCGTGCAAGCCATCCAAGCCATCAAAGAAGTTACCGCTAGTTTAGTCGGTGCTGATGCTGGCAAAGAAATGGGTATTTACTTTGACTATATCTCCTCTGGCTTAAGCTAAAACCGAGGTTAGATTTTTGAGGGTGATCACTTTGTTTGATTCCCTATCCAAAATCTCAACGATCTTCAAGGCCAGGGAAGTCTGGAGTGAATGCTAGACCGCCAAAGGCTTGTCTGTTTTCGGTGATAAGTTTTAGCGAGCTAGGATTGACTCGGTGACTCCCGGCCTTTGAGCATTTTAAAATTGATCTAAAACTTGTTAAATTTGCCTAGGAGAGACGAACCTCATGCGGATGTTTAAAGTCACAGCTTGTGTTCCAAGCCAAAGCCGAATCCGTACCCAACGGGAATTACAAAATACCTACTTTACTAAGTTAGTTCCCTATGATAGTTGGTTTAAAGAACAACAACGGATCATGAAAATGGGCGGTAAAATTGTTAAAGTGGAACTGGCAACGGGCAAGCCCGGAACTAACGCCGGATTGCTGTAGAAGGCAGGAGGCTGGGGACAGAAGGTAGAAGGAACACCGGAAAAAAGATTAATTCTTGATTCTTGATTCTTGATTCTTCCTGCCTCCTGCCTCCTGCCTGCTTCTGTTTTGATGCCATCCAATTCCGCTATCTGTAATCTAAAAAGAGGACTCCCGTTCAACCTGAAAGGTTAACGGCGAGATGAATTTTTGCCAATAAAAAACAGGGCGATCGCCATACCTTATTCTTTAGGAGAGTAGTAGTTTTACACATATTGTTTAAGTTGTAGTTAAGATGAATACTTAATCCTAACAAAACTATATTAGCTTGATATTGAGTCAATTTTTATGATAATTAGTTGACATGATTAATTAGTAAGTTTATAATAAATACATAAATGTAACAAAAAAATCAATGAAAGCCAGTGATTAATCTTACTTATCAGTTCAGGTTAGATTTAAACAGACAGCAAGAGTTAGAGATAGAGCAGATATTAGATGTCTGTCGGTCTGTTTACAACTATGCTTTGGTTGAACGTAAGCACTGGTTACGTAGTAGGAAATCACCTGTTAATAGTTGTTCAATTGTCTCAGAATACATTATCCCATCGGAGCAACCTTACCCCAATTACAATGTACAAGCCAAGAATTTAACCATAGCCAAACAAAATAATCAGGATTTAAAGTCAGTCAATGCTCAAGTGTTACAACAAACGTTGAAAACATTAGACAAAGCCTTTGCTGATATGAAATCTCAAGGTCGTGGTTTTCCACGATATAAAAAGAAAATGCGTAGTTTTGTTTTTCCCGCTATGTTAAAAAATTGTTTAGCAATAGGCAAGATAAAACTACCCCAATTAGGCTGGTTGAAGATTAGACAGTCAAGGGAATATCCCATAGGTTTTGTGCCCAAGCAAGCTCGGATTGTAAAAAAAGCGAGTGGATATTATTTACTAATTGTGTTTCAGTCACAAGAGGTATGTCGTGATCTACCAATTGGGAAAAATAGTTTAGGACTAGATGCGGGTATTGAATCATTTGTGGCAACAAGTACAGGCAAATTAATCAAAGCACCGAAGTTTTTGTTAAAGGCACAAAGTAAGCTGAAATCGCTACAAAGATGCTTAAAACATAAAACTAAGGGGTCAAACAATGGGTTAAAATTGCAAAACAAAATCGGAAGATTACATGAAAAAGTCTCTAATACAAGGAAAGATTGGCATTTTAAACTAGGTCATAATCTGTGTGACTTAGCAGAAAATATATTCATAGAGGACATCAATTACACAGCTTGGAGTCGTGGGATTGTCAGAAAGCCATCTTTAGACTCAGGGATAGGTGGTTTTATGAATCAGGTGTTACCTTATGTCTGCTGGAAAAGGGATAGATTTTATCTGAAAGTAGATAAAAATGGTACATCTCAAGAGTGTCCTCATTGTGGAAAACATACTGGTAAAAAGCAGTTAAGTGAAAGAGTGCATAATTGCCAGTATTGTGGTCATACAGAACCAAGAGACATACCTAGTGCTAAAGTCATTAGAAATAGAGGCTTAATTGCGGTAGGGCATACCGTAAGTGAAAATGCTTGTGAAGTACCCTTAATCGGGTCAGACGTACTGGCGGGGTTTGAACAGTTAAGACTGTTTGACCTAGTTAAGTGTCATTAAGCAAGAATCTCCCGTTACAGCTTAAGGCTTAACGGTGAGAGTGTCAACATATTGGAGAGACGAAAAACCACCTAATATAGAGGCGGGAAATGGCAAGTTGGGAGTTTCTACTACAAAAAGAAGGGGATAACAGTTGGCTAACTTTAGAATCCCCCGATGTTGAGATTTTAGAAGGACGCTACCGGATGGTAGCCCGATCTGGATATACAAACACTTCAATCGATGTTCAGATTGTCTATCGGGATTTTGATGCGGTTCCCCCCGTCCAACAGGTTCAAAATCGGACACTAACCACTAATGCTGAAGGTTTGATGGTGGTGATGCCTTATACGTCCCTCAAACCCGGGAATTGGCTGTTTTCCTGCGCTCCTCAACTGACATCTGGGTTATTAGCAACCGTGGGCAAAAAAACGATACAATTGCGGGTTCTCCCCTCGGAAGCAGAAGAATTTGATCAATTTTTTGGGGATACGGAACCACCGACGGTTAATATTAACTCCAGCGTATCCCCAGCCGTTGAACCCCCAACAGAACATTATTCTAACGTTGTAGCTTTCCCGACCTCTGGCCGACCTGTCGTTCCTGAACCAACCCCGCCCCCTCTAGCGGTTGTGCAGACTCCCGAAGCATCTGCCCAAACCCTGGATGCGGTAGAAACTTTACTAAATGCTCTGCACCTAGTCCTAGAAAAAAATTCCTTTGTGGGCCGTTTGGGAGAAGCCTTAATCCTATCGGGACAGGTGGAACTGCCAACGGCTACCCCGTCTTCTACTTCCCCGGTTCTGACAGAGGGACAATTGCAATTTCGCCTACGCGACCCCCAAACCGCAGAACCCTTATTTGATGTAACTCAAACCCTTGCCTTCTGCGACTTCCCCCTATTTTTTTCCGGTGTGGTTTATATTCCCTTTGAATGTAAAACCCGCTTGATTTTAGGAGAAGTAATTTTCTCCCATCAGGGGGTTGTGGTGACGACGCAATCTTTTAACATTGTCACCCAAGTTGAACATCTTTTAGAAGCGATCAATCAAGGTTTTAGTCCCGAATTGGATCAAGAAGACTTCCCCGACCTTTCTGGTTTAGATCTAGGAGTTCTGGAATTGCCCGACCTGGCTGATCACAATAATAGGGCTGAAGCGTTCACCCCAGAAACCGCTACAGTGCTTCCGCCCAAACTCAATCCTCTAGCCCCCGAATCCCGACCTGCTGCTTCCCTGGATTTGCCAATATTTGGCCAAAGCCCCCCAGTTCCAGAAGTTGAAACAGCACCAAAACCTACTCCTGAGATTCTGTCCTCCCAAGGAGAATCAACATCTACGGAGCTGTCAACTTCTGTTTCACCGGTATTAATCGGGGACTCGTCGGCATCCATCTCCGGGACAGATGGGATTGAACCACTTGACCCCATAGCTAAACCGAAACCTGATCCAGAGGTTCAAGAAGCCTTTCAAGCCTTAGATCTGAATAATCGGTTTTGGTCACGGTTGAATGCTTTAGCGGGGGATCGGTCGTGGTCAGAGTGGGTAAAACGGGCGAATGTTAATCCCCTACCGGAGATTCCGTTTAGTGCTGCAAGTAATATTGTTAAACGTTCTGATCAAACCTCATCGGATACAGCACCTTTGCCATACCCAGAAGTGATCAATGCCCAGGAAGAATTAGAAGAAATTGTAGTTGATGATCAACCTTTAGAATCCCCTGGGGCGTTTTTTCCCAGGCGTAAAAATAGCAAGGGAATTAAACCGGAAACCCCGGCGCCGAATCAACCGATTTCCTATATTTTACCAGAAGATCAACCGGTTCCAGACCCTCAACTTGAGGTATTATCAACGGAAATTATTGCCGGACGTTTAGTTAAACTGAGGGTGAGACTTCCCGATGGTTTACCCCGAATTTATGTCAAGGTTTGGTTGTTTGATCGGCAAACCCGTACCGTGGTTGATGGCCCCCGTTGGTTAACGGAATTTTCACCGAATGGGTTTGATCAAATTGAAACAACCCTTGATTTAGAGATTCCTTACAGTAGTTTGGAGGTTTTATTTGAAGCGATCGCGGTGGAAATGCAAACCCAACGAGAAAGCAACAAAATCACCATTGCCGGTTCGGTTAATCCCCATCCAGGGCCTTCTTTACCTATTCATTAATTAGTGTAGAGACGTGCCATGGCACGTCTCTAGGAGGGGTATTTAAAGAACGCCAGCGTTACCTAAAGCTAAAATCACTCCAGCCCCTAAAATATGTCCAAAACTAGCAGTGGCTAATAATTCAGGAATTCCAAACCCGGTAAACATCCGGGGTAAACCGGGTAAACTCGGCCCTTTGCCGCGATTTTCTTTGGAAATGGCATAGAAACCGATGAAAATTGCCAATAGGTTAGAGACAATCATCACAATGGCTACACTCGGAGACCAAGTAACGGTGGCGGGAACATTATTTTGTATTGACATCAGTAAGGAAGTGTAAATCAAGTTTTTATTCTCCTGAGCAATTGACGATTTTCTTAATTTCAATAGTTGATTTTGACATCCTCACTGTTATGGTTGAGGGTTGACATTCTTTGGGAAGTTGACGACTCCACCGAATCGGTAAGGGTTGTTTATTCTTAGCTCAATAAATTTCACCGTTTTTATAGGTAAATGCAGATTTAGTAAATTCTGCACTACCCCCATGACGTTTCTTTTTAAAGTTCGGATATTTAGCCCGACCGGCAAAGAAGTTGGGAAAAGCGGTTTGCAGATGTCTTAATCCCTGCTGGAGTGGAACTGAGCTAACGTCATTAAGAAAGTCCAGTTCTTCTTTTTTTTTCCATTCAGTTAACTTTAAAGATGTTTCAGAAATTGCCTACTCGTTCTTTTCTTTCATACCAGGCTTGGGTTGTGGCTGCTAATGCTTTATTGTAGATTAGTCGAACACGCCCGAATGTTCTCCTCAACAGGTCTTCTTGTTCAGGAGTTGGATAGAATCGGTAGCGGTAGGATTTTTCTGTCACGGTTTACATTCTAACACGGAATCTGTAATTTGTTCTTTTTTGGTCGCCAGTGATCCCGACACCAAGGTTGATTATGGTGCGGGTCTTCTGGCTCCAATTTTCGATAACTCTGGTCAAGGACTTGGTTTCTAGTCCAACTTACCCTATAGTGTTTGTGTTTAAAAGTGTTGGGGACGTTGACTATTTCAGTAATCAGTAACCATTTGCTACCCTATTAACCCTAATTTAAAATTAAAATGACAGTTAAGAATAATCTGGGGTCTACCCAAGGCAATTCTGATGCGGTCGAAAAAGCCAATCCCTGGTTGACAGAAGATTCGGCGAATCCATTCCGTAGAAAAGAACTAATAGTTAACCCTAATAACGATTTTAAAGATATGCCCCGTGAAGATTCTGGGAGTGGTGATATTATTCCGAGCAATGCTGCAAAGATCAAAGTGATTGGTGTGGGTGGTAGTGGCGGTAACGCCGTTAACCGCATGATTGACAGCCAGGTCGCCGGGATCGAGTTTTGGTCAATGAATACCGATGCCCAAGCCTTAACCCTTTCCAAAGCCCAAAAACGTCTGCAAGTGGGTCAGAAATTAACTAAGGGGTTAGGGGCCGGTGGAAACCCAGCCATCGGTCAAAAAGCCGCCGAAGAATCCCGGGAAGAAATTCAAAAAGCTTTGGAGGGGGCTGATTTAGTCTTTATTACTGCCGGACTCGGAGGGGGAACCGGGACGGGTGGAGCGCCTGTTGTGGCTGAGGTGGCGAAGGAACTCGGAGCTTTAACCATTGGGGTGGTGACCCGTCCCTTTCACTTTGAAGGTAGACGGCGAATTTCCCAAGCTGATGAGGGAATCGCGGCTTTACAATCGAGGGTTGATACCTTAATTGTGATTCCAAATAATAAGTTATTAGAGGTAATTGCCGAACAAACCCCGGTGCAGGAAGCCTTTCGTTATGCTGATGATGTCTTGCGTCAAGGGGTGCAGGGGATTTCGGATATTATTACGATTCCGGGGTTAGTGAACGTCGATTTTGCCGATGTCCGGGCGGTGATGGCTGATGCCGGGTCTGCTTTATTAGGGATTGGGATTGCATCAGGTAAATCCCGGGCTCGGGAGGCTGCTGTGGCTGCGATCGCCTCTCCTTTATTAGAATCTTCTATTGATGGAGCCAAGGGTGTCGTATTTAATATTACCGGAGGCACGGATTTAACCTTACATGAGGTGAATGCAGCCGCCGAAACTATCTATGAAGTGGTTGATCCCAATGCCAATATTATTTTTGGGGCCGTGATCGATGAACGGATGCAAGGAGAGGTGAAAATTACGGTGATTGCCACCGGCTTCTCAGGGGAAAACAAAAGTGCTATCCCCGTAGCCCGGACGACCAGCGTACCCCAGGGAAATATTCCGGTCATTCCGGCACCGGTTAACCCAAACCAGCCTCCGACTCCTGCTAACCCTCAGCAACCAGGCTTAGATATTCCTGATTTCCTGCGACGCCGCAATCCTCCCAAGCGTTAACCGTGCCAGCCATCTCGAATCGATGCTTCCTTGCGCGAGTAATTATCGGCAAAAGCACGGTGACGGTGGACAACTTTCTGATCCAGCCCGGGGGGAGGGGGTACGGAGGATTCAGCGGCATGACGGGGTAAAATTTGCGCCGGCTCTGGTTTTGGACTTTCCTCCTTGACTGGGGTTGATTCTTCTGGGGACAATGGGGTTGAATGTCGGAGTAAGTCCCGTTGAACGGCTGCGATCGCCTGTCTGACTGCGGTTTTAACTGGGGCATGGAATTCTTCCCTTCCCCTTTTGAGTTGCTGCATCCAACCTTCTCGACAGGAAGCATAAAGGGGCGGTAAACGGTTGAGGGCATAGGTTTCGACTTCAACTCGTTTAATGTATTGGCAGAGTCGAGGAGCCAGGGTAGCTAATTGCATCTTGACTTCCTGGGCAACTAAGTCTTCCATCACATTATGATATCTGCGGTTAGAATCTATAGTCATGGTATTCACCGTTCCAGATTCTGTATTCAGTATGATCACGGAGATTGTCCTCTAGTTTCTAGTTTAACAATTTTGTTCGGCGCGGCGAGTTCCCCTAACAAGTTTAGGAGAGAGCATAGACGATGCTTTGCTCTGCCGTTTATGGGTTAACAGGGTTTTGAGCGGGGGTGATGGCGATGAAATCTTCAATCTGTTTGAGATTCTGATCACCTGCAAGATAACTAATTCCTCGGTGCAGGTGCAGGCGAAACTGGGTGGCGAGGGTTTCTGGGTCGGTTCCTAAATGGTCATTATGGCAACGTTGCTTTAGGGCAAGGGTGAATAAATCAGCCATATCTCCCCCAAAGACTTGCCACGTCATTTCCACATTACTATCGGCGGGAATGGGAACCGGGGAGGGAATGGTTGACTCAGCTAGGGAACGGCACAACGCCCAACGGCACAGTATATTCCAGTTGTCTATTTTGGTAATTCGTTTGAGTTTGGTTAGTTGCTCCTTCGCCGTTTGGGATAGACGAATTCGTTCTACGGGGGGTTCCATTGGTTCAGTGATCAGTGATCAGTGATCAGTTTAAGAGTTGTCATTGCCTGTTCCGTTCTTATATGGGAATTTACGGATTTTAGATTTATATACTAAGCATTTTATACCTGAAGCCTGAGAAAGTGTTCCCTGGTGTTGAGACTTCTTTACAAAATCTTGATGAAAAATAGACTTTTGTTAAGTTTAGGTTAATAAATATTCTTGTTTTCACCACACACCGAGTCAGGGGGTAACTCAACTTTTGTGGTATGTTGATTAATTATTCAAGTGTAGGGGCGTGTTAACCCCTATAAACATTGTCTCCCAGGTGGCGGGTTTTGTCAACCCCCCTAGCCAAAAAACGAAATTTTTTTCAAGATTAATATTTTTTGGCGCTGGAGTTTAACCACAAAGACACGAAGACACCAAGAAGTAACCTATTCTTTTTTT
>MNYZ01000109.1:15025-23259 GCA_001873365.1 Oscillatoriales cyanobacterium CG2_30_40_61
TTGGCGCTGGAGTTTAACCACAAAGACACGAAGACACCAAGAAGTAACCTATTCTTTTTTTAAGATTAATATTTTTTGACCGGTGGAGTTTAACCACAAAGACACGAAGACACCAAGAAATATGGAAGTTGTTGTTAAAAGAAGTAACCCTCTTCTATCCGGGTTTGACGTTGTTTGGGATCATATTTAAGTAAGTATTCTCGGGCGATCACATCTTGTTCTCGTAAGCTATTAACTTCCTTTTGGGCAATTTCCGTATCCGTTGAGAGTAGGATAACTTGATGACTGGCTGCGGGAAAATACCTTTCAATTAGGTTTTGACGGTGGGAGGAGTCTAAACGACCTAATGGGGTATCAATGGCGATGGGTAAATTGAGTCCCGAAACCCTGGCTAAACCCCATAAAAAAGCGATCGCTAATAGTTGTTTTTCCCCCGCAGATAGGCGATGTTTCTCTACATGTTGTCCCTGGGGATCGTACAGCGATAAACTAAAGTCTTCCGTAGCAATTACCACTCGATGTACTAGGTCTGATTTGTGTAATAAATAGCGGAAACATTCGGTCACTTCTACTTCTAATTTATTCAATTTTTTCAGGGTTAATTTTTCTTTAAATATTTTTAAGGAATCTTGAACTTTACTAATAGTCTCAATAATATGATTAGCATTTTTGCGATCAATAGTATTTTGACTATATTTTTCTAGCTCTTTTTTAACCTTTTCATATTCAGTTAAACATTTTTTAGCCCGTTGTTCGGCTGCTTCAATAGCAGTTTCAATTTTAGTATATTCGGTTTGGGCTTGGGATACCATTTCTAACAGTTGTTCATAGACCTCTGGAGGCGCCGCCATAGCCAATTGTTTATCCAGACTAGATAGGGTATCTTCAATCACCCTTAAAGCCTCTAAAACCTCCTGAGATTGTTGGATTTGACTGGGAAGTTGATGGTCTAATAATGTTCCTAATTGACTAAAAACTTTTTCATCAATTTCTAAAAATATCTTTTCGGGATTAGGATGATTTTCAGTTAAATTTTGATAATCAGTTTCCAGATATATTTTAACACTTTCTAACTGTTTTTTAGCAATATTAATTTCTTCTAAATATTGAAATAATCGCTGATCTCGATCTTTGATAAAATCCTGGGCTACCTTGGCTTTTTCCCAGTTTAACTCCTGTTTTCCTTGCTTTTGCGCTTGAATTAATAAAGGTTGAATTAAACTTAAAGGTAAACTTTCGGCTGCCAATTCACAAAGACGTTGCCGTTGTTCTTGGGCTTTTTGTTTTTCATCTACTAACTTTTTCTCTAATTGACTTCGTTCTCCGGCGATTTTGCCGCCTTCAAGTTTAAATTTTTCCTTGGCTTGATTTAACTTTTTCTTAGCAATTCCAGCCTTAATTTTTAATTCTTCTACCACTATTTCCGCCGCCTCTTTTTCGGATTTATCCTGATTTAATTTAGTTTCAATTTCTTCTAAATAAGCTAAATCTTTTGAGTCGGCTAACTGTCGGCGTTTACGGTTAGCTAAAATATCCAAATCTACGGATAAACGTTCCGATAATTCTAATCCTAATAAAGATTGAATTGCTTGTACCACAACATTAGGAGGACTGTCTAAATCTGCTAATTCCTTGACCTGTTCCCCATCAAATAAAAATAAGTTAGAAATTCCTATCGGGAAAAAATCTTCGATACGTTCATCCCAGGTTTCTACCCAAGCGGAGTCCGGCCAATCATCAATTAATATGCCTAGAATATCCTTACCATTTTTCGGGTTTTTTGTCCAGCGACGTTTGACCCGAAACTCTACTTGCATATTATTAACAATATGTTCAAATAATAGTTCTACGCTGGTTTCTTCATGGGCTAGGGTCTGTTTATTAACTGCTTGTTTGAGAAAGTCGGGATAACTTAAAGTTCCCCGGGTAGAACATTGGGCGCGCTGTCCATAAAGTGCTAGGCGCATCGCATCCATTAAGGTGGTTTTTCCGCCCCCATTCATACCTCCAAATAGCACAATGGGACTAATCACATTATCATTAATTTTAGGGCGTAAATCAATTACTTGTTTACCCCGATAGGGGCCAAAGTTTTCTAAGGTTAATTCTAGGAAAATCATAAAATTAAAAGTTTAAAGGTTAATTTTTATCCCATTTATCTCGTTTCTAGGTTCTACCTAGAAATGCTCTTAAGGAGGCTCCGCCTCCAATAATAGCAGGCGGAGCCTGCATCAGTCATTCCCAGGGAGACCCTGGGAACGAGAATTAAGTGGGGTTTTGAAATTTCAAACTTCCCCAACTTAACTGTTGTGGAGGTTCGGGGTTTTTGTCTTCTATGGCGTGCTTGACTTGTTCCACACTTCCGGTTTTGGCGGCTTCTTTTAAATTGCGTTCATAATGGGCGTTATTAATAGCTTGTTCTTGAGGTCGAGAACTGGTTTCTAAACACTTTTCTAAGTCATCATAGATACCATTTCGTCTCGCCATGGTTTTATATTGGCGTTCTGTATCAATCAGTTTTGCCATTAATTCCATATACATTGTATCTCCTTGACTTAGTTCTTCTAATAATTCCCATTCATCTGCACCTAGAACGGTATTTCCTGCACCCAAGCGGGGGTCTTCAAAGGTTTCTCCCATAACTTTGTGATAAATTTTAGGTACACTATCATCAAATTCGTGTTTTTCTTCTAACCATATTCGTCTGATTTCGCTCAGTTCTCCTATGGTAATTAAGGTGATATCTCGATATTCTTCGGGCGCTGTTTGTCTAATTTGTTGTTGCGCTTCTAATACCCGTCTTAACCAATGTTCTCGCCATTTTTTGGTATAGGGCCCAGGAATGGGTTCGACGGATATTTCCCCATCAATATTACGTTCAAATAGTTGAACTTTTCCAAATATTCGTCTAAAATCTCGTTTATCTCGATCATTTTGGATATCTAATTCTAAACGAATATCTACAAGAGGTTGTAACCATTCTTTTTCTTGATCATTTTGGATCATTGCGGTTAATGACTTATCACTATCCACCAAAGTACAAACCCAACATCCAAACCGAGAACTTCCACAGCTAGGGGTTGAAGTATCCACAACTAGGGGACATTCATTATCTGCGGTTGCACCTCGATACATCGCAAATAATTCTTTATTATCCAGACCCCAAGGGTTTTCCCATTGCATTAAATACATCCAAACTTCATCAGTTCGCCAACTTTCAATAGGCGTATAAAGTAGAGAGCTGGGTAAATGAGGATGAGGACAAAGATGATCACGGACTCTTTTTATTTCCCGTTTAGCCATGATCATTGCACGGTTAGAACTTTCTGTTTTGCGAGTTCCTAAAATTACAATAGCTTCACCATTTGACCGTACAACATCACGAATAAAACGGTTAGAAGGATCAATTTTTAATCGTCCAGTACACCATCTAAACCTATGACGGGGTGCAGGATAACCTTTTCCTATTAAACCTACCCAATAAGTTTGGGTTACTTCAGGTGTTAATAAATGAGGTTCAATGGGAAGATTATTTTTCTGTGCAACTAATTTCATTCTCTTTAAAGAATTATTAACCCAAGCAGAAACAATGGGATTTTCTACTAAAGTATCTGTACTAATAACATAAATTTTTTTATTGAGTTTTTCAGGTGGTAGTGTTGCGATCGCATTCCAAATAAGTTGTAAACTGGCTGTGCTGTCTTTACCTCCAGAATAGCCAATAACCCAAGGAATTTCATCCAAACAGTACAGATCCTGAACTTCTTGGTTAAGAATTTCAAGATCATTGATAAATGCTTCAATATTTCGAGATGGAAATAAAGATATTTGTTGATCAATTGCCATTTTTATATCACCCTAATTCAGATTTAAAAACATTGTTTCTATGCCAATGAATAGCATCAAGCCTTGGATAAAATTGTTTAGTGCTGGGGAGAAATATAGAATTTCCATTAAAATCTATCATGGGTCTAGCATGAGGTGATATTTCTTGTAAATCTTCTGCAACAACAATTTTATAATCATTATCTAGTGTAAACCAACCTCTATCAAATGCCCAATGATGATTTTTACAGAATGAAATTCCATTATCAATTTTATTGTCATAAAATAAAGACATCGGTTTGATATGCGCTCCATCAACAATAGTTTGATTAATAGAACGATTTACCATTAAACCACAAAATGCACATTTATAATCATAAATATGAATAATTGATTTTCTAAAAAAAGCATCTCTAACAACTGATTTATAGATTCTAATTTTTTTTTCTATTAATTTATCTAACTGTGTTAGTTCTTGTTCGGCTTGATTTTGTAAAGTTTGATTCACTCCTAAAATATCCTCGATTTCTTTTTGAGTATCAGAAAACCAAACTGATATCAAAATATCTACTAATTCTTTTCTCGTTTCTCCATTTTTAATAAATTCAAATAATTGCTCATCTAACTTAGCATATTCTACCGCTTGTCTCAACTTATTGATACTCTTGGGTTGAAACCCATCAAAATCAGGCTTTAACTTCAAATGCCAAAAATTTTCCCGTTTCAAGTGAAAAAAAGGATAGTGTAACCCCCCTAGGTATCCTTCATTTCCCAAAAGTTGCCAATACTTTTTGAAGGTATCAATTAATTCGTCTGATACTGTAATTTCGTTTTGCTCAATAATACCTTGTGCTATCAGATCAATAACAGATAACAACAAGATAGGTTTATATGGAGCATCACCTCGTTGACGAATTTTATTAACCCTTAATTCCGAAAAGCGTTTACAATAATCTGCAAGAGTGCGCCTGTTTTGGGTTTCTTCTGTTTGATCCATATTTTCCCCTTGCCCTCTTTCCAGAAACTACAAATATTCCCTAAACCCCACTAATTAGGTAAAATAGGACTAAGAATAGGTTTTTAAAAATTAATAACAAGTTTTTAAAAACCATTTTAGAATAGCTTAACGCCTATTGCATCCCTTGGCAACCAGAATGGAAAATAACACCCCCGACCAACTCCAACAAGACTTAAAAGCGATCGCCGATCTCCTCAAACCCCTCTACAACAGCGATCGCATCCTAGCCCACAAAACCCAAATGGCCGAAACCGAAACCTTTATCACCTCCGTCACCCTAGAATGGATAGCGGCCAAAGTTGGTTTCGCCTCCCAACTGCCCCTATTTCAACCCCATTTAGACCCCACAGGAAACGTCGAAAGAGACACCGAAACCGTTGACGATATCCTGCAACGTCCCCTGGACTGGTCACGACAAGCCACTTTAACCCAATATCTGACTAACCATAAAGACCATAAATTCCCGGCGGTGTTAGTAGTCCTGAGTCCCGCCTGGGTCGATAACCCCCAAGCCCCCCAATGGGATAAAGATGGCCGGGCCACCCAGTCCGCCATTGAATTTTTACCCCTCGATACCCAGGGAAAACTCGGACTATTGCAAATGTCTGGGGATATATCCGTATTCGCCCTAGATGGACAACATCGCCTGATGGGGATACAAGGGTTAATGCAACTCCTACGCACAGGGCGTTTACAACCCTACAGCAAACAGAAAAAACCCATCGGGGATGCTATTACCGTTAAAGAGATGACCCAAAAATTCGGTATCACTCCCCAACAGTTACAACAGTTATCCCAGGAAACCATCGGCGTAGAATTTATTCCCGCCGTCGTTAAAGGAGAAACCCGCGCCCAAGCTAGACAAAGGGTAAGGTCTATTTTTGTTCACGTTAACTTAATGGCCGTTAAACTCAGTAAGGGACAGTTAGCCCTATTAGATGAAGACGATGGGTTTTCCATTGTGACTCGCCAGGTCGTGGTTTCCCATCCTCTATTTGTCGATAAACCCGGACGCCACCCTAGAATTAATTGGGATAGCGCCACCGTCGCCTCCAAGTCCACCGTATTAACCACCCTCCAAGCCCTAACAGATATGGGTCAACGCTACCTAACCCCCAAATTGCCCCACTGGAAAGCCCCCAAACCCGGGTTAGTCCCCCGACGCCCCACAACCCAGGAGTTAGAAACAGGTATTCAGGAATTACAACAACTTTTTGATGGGATGGCGAGTTTACCCAGCTATCAACGCTTAGAAGACAGTTGGGAAACCCCCGACCTCCGCAGGTTTAGTTTTGAAAAACCCCCAGGAGAAGGAAATATATTATTTCGCCCCGTAGGACAGGTAGCCATAGCCGCCGCCCTAGGAGTGTTAGTTTTTTATCAACAACAACCCCTAACGGAGATTTTTCAGAAATTGCAAAGTTTTGATAGGTCTGGGGGGTTTAGCGGCATGGAATATCCCGACTCCCTCTGGTATGGAATATTATACGACCCCAACAAACGCCGGGTTAGGGTAGCCGGAAAAGACCTAGCCGCCAAATTACTCATCTATTTATTAGGTGGAATGCAGCAACCCATGGAATGTGCCCAATTACGCAAAGCCCTAGCCGATGCTAGGACATTTGAAAATAAAGCCGTCAGTTTTGACGGTAAATTCGTTAAACCCAAAGAAGTCGGTTTACCCGAAATATTATAGGGTTGTCCTAATAGGTTTCAGTTATGCTCTATTATTCTCTATCCTAGCGAGCGAGGACGCTCGCACTGCAAAAAATTCTTTCTACTCAAAAAATTTCGTTTTTCTGGGAAAGGGGGTTGACAAAACCCGCCACCGGAGAGATAATACTGTAAGGGGGAACACGCCCGTACTCTTGACTTTTTGATCAACACTTAAACTAGATTCCGGTGACAAAAACTAACTCCGTAAATATTCGGAGAATATTAAAAAGAATTGAGTTAAAAGAAACAACTATTTCAATAAAAATAAAATAGCCAATTATTGTATACAACTGTCAGAAAAAGATTTAAAATAAGCTCATTAACCTTTTTTATAGTTGCATTAAAATGAATACAAATAATAACCTTTCAGAATTAAGCCTGAAAATTGATTCCCTATTGGAACCCCTTTTTACACAAAATCACCGTCAAAAGTGCTATATCGGCTTACTATTACAACAAGGCAAACGAAAAATGATTCAAATTAACGTCCCTGCCTTTGATTTACCCACATTATTACAAGCCCAACCTTCCCTAAATAATAACCCAGATTCCGGTAAAAACCGCCCAGAAGTTAAAGGTCATGCTGAAGAAATTAAAGACTATATTATAAAACGAGTTAGCCAAGATAAACCTTGGATTATAGGAACTTTAACCGCTAATGTTGACCCGGCAAAAATTGAATTAATAGATTTAGGTAGAGGGGTCTGTTTTGTAATTATTCCCCGCACTACAAAACTAGATATTACCGATGGTCAACACCGCAAACGAGCAATTCATGAATTAATCGAAAATATATCAACAGCCGAATTAATTGCCGACCATGATTTTCCGATTACCTTAGTATTAGAAAATAATTTTAATCAATGCCAAACCGACTTTAGAGATATGGCACAAACTAGGCAACTAGATAAATCTTTATTAATTTCCTTTGGAGAGTTTTCCGGCAGAATTGGGATTACTAAAAATTTAGTTGACTCCGTGTTAATATTTAAAGACAAAACTGAGAAAATTAAAGCCACTCCTGCGAGTAAAAATAAGTTGATTTACACGATGAATTATATTGTCAAGTTTGTCAGTTGTGTATTTACAGATGACCCCAGCGATGAATTAATAGATTATGATGTTGATATGGCGTCCGAACAATTAGCCAGTTGTTTAAACCAGTTTTTTGAAGAATGTCCAGCGACCCAATATATTGCCCAAACTCCTAAAGAAGAATTAACTATTGAGGAAATTGATAATTTTAAAGAGAAATATATCCTAGGGGTAAGTATGGGCTTAGAAATTTTAGGGCGGTTACTACATCTAACCTATGATCAATATAGCCATACCTTTGATTTAGAAAAAGTCTCGGAATTAGCAGCCCTCGACTGGTCAAGGGAAAGTGAACTTTGGCAAGGAAATGTAATTACCATTGACCCTAACCCCAAAAAGGCAAATAATCCCTATAAAATATCCTTTACTGCTAGTAATATTAGAATAGCGATGAACACAGTTAAAGAGCATTTAGGCTGGATTTTGTAGGGGTAGTGCCCGGTGTGCCTACCCTGGGTTTTGTAGGGGTAGTACCCGGTGTGCCTACCCTCCCATCCCCGATTTGCCGGCGTTTCAGGGATGGGGGCAACCACGGGGGGATGGGGGCAACCACGGGGGGATGGGGGCAACCACGGGGGGA
>MNYZ01000115.1 GCA_001873365.1 Oscillatoriales cyanobacterium CG2_30_40_61
CCCCCGTGGTTGCCCCCATCCCCCCTTATTATTAAAACAACAACTTTCACAACTACAAGGAGAAAAAATCAATCTATTAAAGAGTTTAAATTCTAATTTGGAAAAAGAAGTGAAAACCAATATTAATAAACTTAAAGAACAAAATCAAAGATATAAACTCTTAGCAGATACGGTGTTAAGAATTCGATCCTCATTAAGTTTAGATGAGATGTTGAATGCTACTGTCACCGAAGTTCGTCAATTGTTAGAATGTGATCGGGTGATGATTCAGAGTTCAGAACATTCTGGAAAAATCATTGTAGAATCCCTTACACCCCCTGAATTATTAACCTCAAATCCCCTAGGAATCACTGTTTTTGAGTCCTGTGATCTTATTCCCTCTGATTTGATCATTTCGATTATGGTAGATAATCAATTATGGGGATATTTAATTGTTCAAAATGGGGATAAAATTCGAGAATGGCAACCGGAAGAAAGAGAATTTTTAGAAAATTTATCGGTTCATGTTGCTTTAGGAATTCAACAAGCTACCCTACTAGAAAAAGTTCAAAAAGCCAATCAAGAACTAGAAGCAAAAGTTCAGGAAAGAACAATTGAGTTAGAACAAGCTAATCAACAGTTAAGGGAAGAAATAGAACAAATTAAACGCACCAAAATATTATTAAGAAAACAGGAAGAAATTCTCAGAAGTTTTTATAATTCTTCCCCAATGATGATGGGGGTAGTTGAACTGTTTGAAACGGATATTTTGCATTTATCTGATAATGCAGCAACAGCCAAATTTATGGGCAAAAATCAAGAAGATATTCAAGATAAATTAGCCAGCGAATTAGGGATGAATTTTGAAGATATCCAAAATTGGATTAACTATTATCGAGAAAGTCAACAGTTAGGAAAACCCATCCAGTTTGAGTATGAACATAATCGAGATCATCAGACAAAGCAATGGTTATTAGCAACGGTTTCTTATATTGATTTATCAGAACATAATCGTCCTCGGTTTTCTTATATTGTTAAGGATATTAGCGATCGCAAACGGCATGAAAAATCCCTACAACGATATGAACGTATTGTTGCTAAAACCTCCGATTGTATCTGTTTACTAGATCAAAACTATAGTTATCAAATTGCTAATCTAGCTTACTTAAAACTCATAGATAAACCCTTAGAGAGAGTGATTGGTCATTCTATTATTGAAGTTTTAGGAGAAGAAATGTTTAATCAAACCCTAAAACCTTATCTCGATCAAGCTTTAGCCGGAGAAGTGGTACAAAAAGATGGCTGGATTAATCTTAATTCCGTCAGAAAATGCTATGTCAGACGCACCTATACCCCCTATTTAGATGAACAAAATAAAATATCTGGAGTTCTCGTTAGTATTCAAGATTTTACTCATGTAAAACAAACGGAAGATGCACTCAAATACAATGAAGAACTGTTTGCTTTAACCGTACAGCACGCCCCCGATGTCTTCGTGATTTATGATCCAGAACGGCGATTTGAATATGTGAATCAACGAACATCGGAACGCACAAAAATCCCTAAAGAAAGATTTATTGGCTATCGAGATGAAGACGTTTATCCTCCAGAAGTTTATTCTCAATACCTGCCATTATTAGAAAAAACTATAGCTACAAAAACCTTACAAATTGGAGAGTTTACCCTAAAAATGTCAGGGTTAGATCCCTATATGATGATTGTTAAATATGTACCCCTTTTAGATGATGATGGAGAGATTAAACAAATTTTAGGGATGACTTTTGACATTAGCGATCGCAAACAGATCGAAGAAACCCTACGTCAACGGGAAGCCCAATTAAAAGCCCTAGCTGATAATATTCCTGGAGCTATCTATACCCATATTAAACGTCCTGATGGTTCCAGTTATATGGAATATATGAGTGATGGTTGTTTAGAAGTATTTGGCTGGAATGCCAAGCAAATTATCAAGAATCATAAAATTGTAGAACCGGGGTTTTACCCTGAAGATCTTCAACAAGAACGTGAACAAAAAATTATCAATACAGTAACATTAACTCCCATATTTTGTGAACTGCGCTATCGAATGCCAAATGGAGATTTAAAATGGATTGCAGAAGTTTCTCGCCCCGAACGTCGAGACAGTGGAGATATCGCTTGGCAAGGAATTATGTTAGATGTGAGCGATCGCAAAAGAGCGGAATTAGAATTAAGAGAAACTAGCGAGCACTTGAATTTCTGGCTTAATTATTCTCCCATTGTCATTTTCAGTTGTCAACCTGAAGGTAATTATCCGATCACCTTTGTTAGCGAAAATGTTAAGGATATTGTCGGTTATGAACCGCAAATATTTTTAGAAGATTCTGCCTTTTGGATTAAGCAAATTCATCCCGAGGATAGGGAACAGGTTTTAACTAACTTAACAACTAAATTTACCGAAGATTTTTATATCCATGAATATCGCTGGCTAAAAAGCGATGGTAACTATAGTTGGTTTCTGACACAGTTAAAAAAAGTCAAAGATGCAGCCGGAAATGTGACCGAAATTTTAGGGTACTTAATTGATATTAGCGATCGCAAAACCTTAGAACAGGAATTAGCCACATTACTCGAAGAAGAAACCCGTCGTAGCGAAGAACTCACCCAGAAAAATATCGCCCTAGAACAAGCTAAAAGGGAAGCCGAAATAGCAAACCAAGCCAAAAGTGAATTTTTAGCGAATATGAGCCATGAAATTAGAACACCGATGAATGCAATTTTAGGGTTCACGGATTTACTACAATCGGTTGTGACTGATCCTAAAGCTCGGCCCTATTTAGACGCAATTATTGCGGGGGGTCGTACCCTACTGGCTTTAATTAATGATATTCTTGATTTATCTAAAATTGAAGCGGGTAAACTCGAATTAAATTATACTCCCGTGAACCTGCGACTTATGATTCAAGAAATTCAACAGATTTTTCACCCAAAAGCCTCAGAAAAAAGGTTAGTTTTGCAAACTAAGATTGATCCCCAACTTCCCCAAACCCTCTATATTGATGAAACTCGATTACGTCAAATTTTGTTTAATGTCGTTGGTAATGCCATTAAATTTACCAACATCGGAGCGATTACAATTTCTGTCAAAACTCAATCTTACCAAACCTTAAACGGTGAAAAATTTTGGTTAGAACTGATGATTGAGGATACGGGAATTGGGATTGCAGAAGATCAGCAAAGTCTGATTTTTGAAGCCTTTATTCAAAGTTCAGGACAAAGTAATCGTAAGTATGGAGGCACAGGTTTAGGATTAGCAATTACTCAGCGCTTAACTCAGATGATGGGTGGAACCATATTACTTCAAAGTCAGCTTGGGAAGGGGAGTATTTTTACTTTTGTATTTCCAGAGGTATCCCCGGCTCAAAATCCTATTATTCCCGAATATAATTTCAGTGAAGATCTCAATCTGAATCAGTTTAAACCGAGTAAAATTTTAGTGGTGGATGATATAGAATCGAACCGCAAATTGATTGAAGGATATTTTGCTGAAAGTCACCATCAATTATGGTTTGCGGAGAATGGAAAACAAGCTATTCATCAAGCCAAACTTCATCAACCCGATTTAATTTTATTGGATTTAAGAATGCCGGAAATGGACGGAAAAGTTGTGGCTCAATATCTCAAACAGGATCAGGAAACCCAAGATATTTCTATTGTGATTATTACCGCTTCCTATCAACCTGAAGAATTAAAAGAACTTCAAAATTTTTCTCAAGGATGTCTCCTAAAACCCGTGAGTTTAAAACAATTAGTCACGGAAATAAAGAAACATTTACCCCTAAACTTTCAAACTGCGATGGCTCAAGAGACGGATGATATATTAGTTAATCTGTCTTTGGTCATCGGATCAGCAGCAGCAAAGGAATTATTTTCAAAACTTAAACAGGAGGAAGAACAGGTCTGGAATACGTTAAGAAAAACCTTAAAAAACCGGGATTTACGGCAATTTGTTCAACGCTTACAAACCTGGGGGCAACAATACCAATATCAGCCTTTAATTGAATATGCCAAAGTCCTAGAAACACAGTTAGACGCATTTGATTGGAATAATATTCCTGAAACCGTCAATGATTTTCCTGGAATTACAGAAAGTCTGAAAAATTATATTAATTAGGAGTAAAATTAATAAAAATGGACTCATTTATACCAGAAAATTTTTTTATTTTGATTGTTGATGATATTACGAATAATCTTAAATTAGTTGGACAAATTCTTGATGATGTGGGCTATAACACCACCTTTGCCACCAGTGGTTTTCAAGCATTAAATCGATTAAAAGATAATAAAATAGATTTAATTTTGTTGGATTTAATGATGCCCGAAATGGATGGATTAGAGGTTTGTCAAGTTATTAAAAATGATCCAGAATTACCAGAAATTCCAATTATTTTTCTCACCGCTAGTTATGAAGAAGAAAAATTGATTCAGGCGTTTGAATTAGGGGCTGTAGATTATATTACTAAACCTTTTATTAAAAATGAACTCCTAGCACGAGTTAAAACCCATTTAACCCTGAAACAAACAACAGATAACTTAAAAAAAGCCCTGTTAAAACTTCAACAATTATCTCAACTCGATCCCCTGACCCAAATTTTAAACCGTCGTAGCTTTTTTGAATATATTGAAAACCAATTTAATCGAGCAATTCAGGATCAAAGTTTATTTTCTTTACTGATCTTAGATTTAGACCATTTTAAACAAATTAATGATAATTATGGTCATTTAACCGGGGATAAAATTTTAATCAATTTTACTTTAGCTATTCAGAATTATCTCCGATCCAGTGATTATTTTGGGCGCTATGGCGGAGAAGAATTCGTGATTTTACTCCCAGAAACCGATCAAGCCGATGCTCTGAAAATTGCCCAGGATATTTGTGATTTAATTGCTCACCTTTCTATTCCCACGGAAAAAGGGAATCTAAACATCACAGTTAGTATTGGAGTCGCAGTTTTTAGACCCCAGGATACTCGAATTGAGGATATTTTTGATCGGGCGGATCAATGTCTATACCAAGCTAAAGCCCTAGGAAGAAATACTTGTTATGCCCAACAATCTCAATTATAATTTTTTACCTTGTCTCCGGGTATTGCTAAACTGGGAATAATCAATATTTTAATCGCGGAGGATTCTATTTGTGGACTGGCGAGTTCGAGCTATTCGTGGCGCAACAACGGTTTCAGAAAATTCGGTTGCAGCCATTCGAGAAGCAGTTATAGAATTATTAGATGAATTGGAAACCCGGAATCAACTTGATCCTAATGAAATTATTAGTATGACCTTTTCTGTTACCAAAGATTTAGATGCTATTTTTCCCGCCGCGATCGCCCGTGAACGTCTCTTTTGGCAGAATGTTCCTTTATTAGATGTTCAACAAATGCACGTCGCCGGGAGTTTAGAAAAATGTATTCGCTTCTTAGTTCATGTTAACTTACCCAGGGATAAAACCCAAGTTTATCACCCCTATTTAAGAGCAGCAGAAAATCTCCGTCCCGACTGGAATTTAAGCCCAGTTCATTCTTCATAAAAATCAGTCAACTTCAAGCTAAAAGTTAGTTGATTTTTTTCTAGTTATAGATCCCCCCTAACCCCCCTTAACAAGGGGGGGAACCGGATTTCTTAGTCACCCTTAGAACGGCGGAAGACTGTCAAAGTCCCCCTTTTTAATGGGGATTTAGGGGGATCTAGTCTGGGATAAAAACCGGGATTTTCAGCCTAAGTTGAAACCGGAAAACCAACAACTAACTTACTCTTTTTCCGTGGCTAAAGTCACCGAATCAGATTGGCGATCGCGCCACCAAGCTAACATTGTACTAGCAATAAAAATACTAGAATAGGCTCCGGCGGTGAATCCCACTAATAATGCTAAAGCAAAATATTTCAGGGTTTCACCGCCAAATAGGAAAATACAAATTAGGGGCAATAAAGTTGTTAAAGTGGTATTGATAGACCGGGTTAAAGTTTGTCCTACCGCATCATCAACTACTTGATTAATATGGAGATCAGGATTTCGGGCAATCACTTCCCGAACCCGGTCATAAATTACCACCGTATCATTAACAGAAAATCCCACAATTGTCAACAGAGAAACTAGAAATAAACTATCAACTTCTACCCCCAAAACTAAGCCCAAAATTGAGAAAACTCCCAGGGTGACAAAAACATCATGGAATAAAGCCACAAAGGCAAAAAAGGCATAATCAAACTTAAACCGAAAGGTTAAATAAACCGTAATTCCAGCAAAAGCTAATAATAAAGCCGTTAATCCCGATATAAAAATTTGACGGCCAACGGTGGGGCCAACGGTATCAATTTGAATCCCTTTCGGGTCAAAGGCTCCGATTTTTTGACTTAAAGCTGATTGCAAATTGCTTCTTTCATCAACGTTTAAAGTTTTCGTGCGAATCGAAACAATTTGTTTATCTTGTTTAGCCGAATCTTTATCTAATAGTTGAATCGAACTATTTGCTAAACCCTGACTTGCTAAAACTTCCCGCACTTGAGTAATCTCAATTGGGCTGTCACAATTATTAGCCACCGAACAATCTAACTCTAATTGTAGACGAGTTCCACCCACAAAATCCAAGGCTGGGCGTAAGGGAGCGCCAATATCTGGCCGACTCCAAGAAATTCCCATAGCGACAATTCCCGCCAGAATAATCGCACCGGAAATCGCCCACCATAAGTTGCGTTGTTTAATAACACTAAAAGCCATAAATCAAGTATCCGCATCATCAGTTATCAGTTGTAGGGGCGAGGTCTCCTCGCCCGTAACAGTAATCAGTTATCAGATTACTGACTACTGACTACCGAGAGATTTTTTTTCAAATTAGGACAGAATAATTCCGGTTTTCTTAACTCTGGGAAATCAATAGCTATGAATAGGAAACTGCGACTACAAGTAATAGCAGTAAACATACTCACCACCACCCCTAATCCCAAGGTAAGAGCAAAACCTTTAACTAATCCTGTTCCAAACCAAAACAGAGCCACACAAGCAATCACCGTTGTGACGTTACCATCTAAAATACTACCAAATGCTCGATAAAAACCCGATTCCACAGAACGATATAGGGTTTTTCCCGCTCTCAATTCCTCCCGAGTGCGTTCAAAAATCAGAACATTAGCATCTACAGCCATGCCAATACTCAGAATAAATCCCGCAATTCCAGGTAAGGTTAAAGTTACACCCAATAAATTAAACAGGGCTAAACTTAATAGGGCGTAAATAATTAAAGAAAAATCAGCAATTAATCCGGGTAATCGATAATAAACGATCATGAAAATCAGAACTAAAATTAAACCCGTCACCCCGGCATAAATACTGCGTTGAATACTATCCCGTCCCAGGGTAGCCCCAACGGTGCGGTTTTCCACAATTTCCACCGGAACAGGTAAAGCTCCTCCACGCAATTGTACAGCCAAAGAACTAGCATTTTCGGCGCTAAATCGACCCGTAATTACCGCCCGACCCCCGACAATTCCCGTATCCGCAAACTCCACCGGAACCGAGGGAGAACTTAATAAACTATTATCCAGAAAAATCCCAATAGTTCGACCGGTTCCCGCTAAATTTTTAGTCAGTTGGGTGAACCTTTCCCCACCTTCGGAACTAAACACTAAACCAATATTCCAGTTTCCTCCTCCTTGTAAGGGTTCAGGATAGGCGTCTTTTAAATCTTGACCTCTCAAAAGAGGAGTATTATAGAGTTGGGCGATCGCATCATTACTCTTATTCAAAGATTCAATAGCGGCTGCTAAAGCTTGAGAATCCCCCTTTTTTTTCGCCTCCTCAATTTGTTGTTTAATTCCCTGTTGGACTTGAAATTCTACCGCTAATTGTTGTTCAGTTCCCGATTTTTGTTCCCGAAAATCTAACTGTGCGGTTCCTCCTAAAACCCTTTCAGCTTCTTCGGGGTCATTCACTCCAGGTAACTGCACCAAAATCTGATTTTCTCCTACGGTTTGCACCAATGCTTCCGATACCCCCAGTTCATTCACCCGGTTTTCAATTACACTTTGAACCGAGGTCAGAACCCGTTCATCAATCACAGGAACTGCTTCCGAGGGTTTCAATTGAACAGTAAGTTGGGAACCTCCCCGTAAATCTAAACCCAACCTAAAAGGAACATTAGTTAACACAATAATAGAGGCAATTACCATCACCAAAATCAGAATTAAAGCCGAACGTTGTTTTCGCATTTTTATCAGTAATCAATAATTAGTTAAAAATGAATAGTAATCAGTTCTATGGGCGAGGTCATCCCTCGGTGTCAACGACCGCCAAAAACCCCCGATTACATCCTAGATTTGATCCCCCTAAATCCCCCTTTAAAAGGGGGACTTTGAAGTCCAGTTCCCCGCTTTTTAAGGGGGGCTTTGAAGTCCAGTTCCCCCCTTTTTAAGGGGGGCTTTGAAGTCCAGTTCCCCCCTTTTTAAGGGGGGCTTTGAAGTCCAGTTCTCCCCTTTTTAAGGGGGGCTAGGGGGGATCTTGAACTGAAGATCAAGATCAAGGAACTAGCCTGCTTTTATTTAGTCTTAAGTTGACACCGATGGGTATCCTCGCCAGTAACAGTAATCAGTGAACAGTGAAAAGTTGATTGACTCTTAACTCTTACACTGATAACTAATTACTGATAACTGATAATTGATTTAACTCCCTCAACAATTTGTTCCGGTTGCACAATAGTCAGTCGTTCTAAAGCACCGTTATAAGGTGTAGGAATATCCTGAGACGCCAATCTTAATACAGGTGCATCCAATTCATCAAAAAGACGATCATTAATTGAAGCCGTAATTTCTGCCCCCAGTCCCCCGGTTTTCATACATTCTTCCACGATAACCACCCGATGGGTTTTGCGAATCGATGCCCCAATCGTGTCAAAATCGAGGGGTTTAAGGGAAATCAAATCAATTACTTCTGGATCATAACCCTGTTTGACCAAGTTAGGAACCGCCTGCATGACGTGGTGGCGCATCCGAGAATAGGTCAGAATTGTCACATCTTTCCCCTGTCTGACTATTTCCGCCTTATCGATGGGGACAATATATTCCTCGTCGGGGATTTCTTCCTTGAGGTTGTATAACAGAACGTGCTCAAAAAATAGCACCGGGTTATCATCTCTAATCGCGGCTTTGAGTAATCCCTTAGCATTATAAGGCGTCGAACAGGCGACCATTTTCAAGCCCGGAACCGACTGAAAATAGGATTCTAAGCGTTGAGAATGTTCCGCCCCCAGTTGACGGCCCACACCTCCAGGGCCACGAATCACCAGAGGCATTTTAAAATTACCCCCGGAAGTATAGCGTAGCATTCCGCCGTTGTTAGCAATTTGGTTGAAGGCGAGTAACAAAAATCCCATATTCATGCCTTCAATAATGGGCCGTAACCCAGTCATGGCAGCACCAACGGCCATTCCTGTAAAACTATTTTCGGCGATCGGAGTATCTAAAACCCGCAATTCCCCATATTTTTCATAAAGATCTTTTGTAACTTTATAGGAACCGCCATATTGACCCACATCTTCCCCCAACACGAACACTCTGGGGTCACGGGCCATTTCTTCATCGGTTGCTTGTTTGAGGGCGTTAAAAAGTAGGGTTGGTGCCATTGCAATTGTTGATAAGTGATTGTGGATCACAGCTAATCTTACCCGAAAACGAATGCTCAAACCCACCCGGGTAAACTCTTGTCTTTCTCTGTTGCGGTGTTCCGGTGCGATATAGCGCCACGCATTACAGTTAGGACACTTTTGAGTTATGAAACCCTTTCACTGCTTACTGTTTCCTGTTTCCTGTTCCCTGTTCCCTGTTCCCTATTCCCTGTTCCCTGTTCCCTGTTCCCTATTCCCTGTTCCCTGTTCCCTGTTCCCTGTTCCCTGTTCCCTGTTCCCTGTTCCCTGTTCCCTGTTCCCTGTTCCCTAGCGCGATATCAGGAATGATTTAACGATGGGCTGAATTTTTCCGTTCCAACATTCTCACCCAAAACAATAATATAAAAGCGATCGCCGTCATGATCAATACCATCACATTCGCTAGTCTATAATCTTGCCTCTGCACCGCATCATAGATAGCCAGAGGCAAAGTTTGAGTCCGTCCGGGGATGCTACCACAGACCATCATCGTCGCCCCAAACTCTCCTAAACCTCGGGCTACACTCAATCCAAAACCTGCCAAAATACCGCGATAGGCCAGGGGCAGGGTGATGCACCATAGCAACTCTAATCGAGAGCAACCGCAGATCCGGGCTGCATCTTCTATCTCAGAGTCAACCTCAGAGATCGCCACTCTAGTTGATTCCACCATCAGGGGCATGGCCACAACCGCCGCCGCGATCGCCCCGGCTTGCCAAGTAAATAACAGATCAATTCCTAGCCATTCTTTGATCGGGCTACCCCGTCCCAAGGTCAACAGTAGGAAATAACCCACCACACTGGGCGGTAAAACCAGGGGCAAATTCAGCAAAGTTGAGAGAAAAATTTGGCCTGGGAAGTTATTTTTTGCCAGCCACAGGCCCAAACTCAAACCGATAAACAATACGGCAATACTGGCGGCGATCGTAACTTTCAATGACAAAATTAGAGGGGGCAAGATCACTTAATAGGCTCCTCTCCCGGCAAAACAAAACCATATTTGCGCATCAGAGGGCGACCCTTTTCACTATTAATAAAACTAGCAAACTGTTTAGCAGCTTCGGGGTAGGGCGCATTTTTGGGGACGGCTAACATTTGTTCCAGGGGTTTATGTAAATCGCTATTAATTAAAGTCCATCTACCGGGTTTATTCACACTAATAGACAAAGCCACAATCGCCACATCCACATTACCCGTTTCTGCATATTGCTGAGTTTGTCGGACATTTTCACCTAAAATTAGTTTGGGCTCGAGGGTTTCCCAAATCCCTACCGATTGTAAGGCTTCTTTGGCGGCAATTCCATAGGGGGCGTGGTCAGGATTAGCGATCGCAATTCGTTTAACTTCTGGTTTGAGTAAATCTTGAAGTTGTTTAATTTCCAGGGTTGCTTCCGGTCTTTGCCAGAGTGTAATTCGCCCCACACCATAGAGGGCTTTAGTATTAGAAATAATCAGTCCCTTGGCGTCTAAATCTTCTACAAATTGTTTATTAGCCGCGGCAAATAAATCAACCGCCGCCCCCCTATCAATCTGTTGGGCCAATTGCCCAGTGGAACCCAGATTAAATGTCACCTGATTTCCGGTTTCCTGTTCCCATAACTTACCAATTTCGGGAAAAACATAATTGAGATCGGCAGCAGCAGAAACCGTGAGATTGATGGGGGGAGGTGGCGAGGAAATAGTTTCTATAGAAGTTTTTTGATTAGCAATACCACAGGCTGATAAAAGTCCTATAAAAAATAAACATAGCCATAACCATTGATATTTTTTCATAAAATTTATAAAAATTCAATATTCAATAAATAAATGGCTACAATCCCCACTAATTTTAGGAATGGAGCAGTAGTTCAGTCATGATTCCAGGCAATAGAGATATCACCCTATTCTATCTGATTTAGCATTGAGTAGGTGAGCCATACAATAATAATACTAACCAAAAATACCTTATAATAAGCGATCGCACCTCAACCTCCCATCCCCAAAAAGCGATCGCACTACCATCCCCCCTAAAGTTATCAAGTTGAGGGTTTAAGTTTAGAGAATTGGGTAGAGTTATGATTATTAAATTATTATTTTGGGAAAAATGTTATAATGATCTGAAGTTTATTATTCAAAAGGAATGTGCAATGAGAATTATCCAAACAAAAGGAATAGTCAATGATGGGATAGTAACGGCTACAATCCCCACTGATTTTAGTAATGGAGAAGTTGATTTAGTAATTGTAGCTGAAAATGAACCTGATGAACTTGAATTAATGCGTAAACTTGCTAGGGAAAAAGGTTATGATTCTAAAGAAAAAATACTTGATTTAATTAAGCAGGTAAAAAAAGAAATGTTAACAGATAAAGGACTAATTTAATAATGATTGAATTAAATAGACTATTCCTTGATATCAATAAACTATCTTTAAAATCTCATGTCCAAATCCATTAAAATATGCTATAATTTTAAAAACTAAATTTGACATTGTAAAACCATGAAATTATCAATTGATGACGAAACTACAAAAGAAATGCTGACAGAAATAATGGTAGAAATTATTAAAACCAGAAAAGATTTATTTTATGATCTTATCCTAGAAGCATTGGAGGAAATTTCTCTAGCTAATGCGATTAAAGAAGGAAGACAAGATGATTTTGTTTCTGAAGAAAAAATATTTGCTTTATTAGATAGTGAAAATTAATGAAAATCAAATTTGAATCAAGATTTGAAAAAGATTTAAGAAAAATCAAGGTTATTTTTGAGTAAAAATGTTATAATAGTTCTAATCAGTTAATTTTACAGGAGTAAAACTAAAATGTCTTTATCGCAACAACAATTAGAAGAAAAGGTTATTTCTTTAGAACAAGAAATGAATCAAGTAAAAAAAATATTATCTATTAACGTTAAAAAATCTGTTCCTTGGTGGGAAGAAATAACGGGGACATTTGCTGATAATTTAGCGTTTGAGGAAGCGATAGAATTAGGTAATCAATATCGTCAATCAGATAAATCCAATTAAGTATTAATATATGTATATTTTAGATACAGATCATCTAACTATTTTACAAAGAGGTGGACAATTAGCACAGCAATTAAAGTATAAACTTGCTGATCTTGATCCTAACCAAGTATTTACGACAATTATCACTTATGAAGAACAAACAAGAGGATGGCTAAGTTATATTGCAAAACAATCTTCTATAGATAGTCAAATTATTGCTTATCAAGAATTGGAAAAACACCTTAATAATTATCGCTCTATTCCTGTCATTGGTTATGATCAAAATTCTGCTCTTAAATTTCAAGAATTAAGAAAAATTTATAAAAAACTTGGTTCAATGGACTTAAAAATAGCTTCAATTTGTATCACTCATCAAGCATTGTTATTAACTCGTAACCTGAAAGATTTTGGTCAAATTGAGGAATTAAATACCGAAGATTGGACGATTTAAAAACTAAATTAATTAATTTGATCAATAATAGCAATTATTCAATCTGACAATATTCCTTGATAGGTTTAATTTTTCATAAAAAATATTCCTAATTTTCAGTGATTATTTTTTGAATCACAACTATGATCTTCAAAAAATATTGAATTAATCATAGCTGTGATTTTTATTGAAATACTAACTACAACCTTGACAAGTAGCACGATTCACGAAAGATAAATCTTACTCTTGCTTAGTTGTTTTAACTTCTGTTTTAGCAACCCATAATAATTAACCTCTTTGAAAAAACTTTTTTTATTCTAATCCTAAAACTATAAGCGATCTATACGAAAAAATCAGATAATGACTGGACTTTTATTACAGAAAATTTACAAAAGATCAGATAATGACGGAAAATGACGAAGATAAACTATGTTATAATTGCCCAATCTATTAGTCTAGCTGAATTATATGAATGTAACAGAAGTTCTACAATTTGCAGATCAGTTGTTTTTTGAGCAAACAGGTAAACATTTAGATGATTCCCAGGAAATAGTCATCAAGGGTGTTTGGGATGGTAAAACATACGAGGCAATAGCTGATGAATCTAATCGTAGCGAGCGTCATGTTAGAGATATAGGTTATAAATTATGGCAAATTTTATCAGAAAGATTAGGTGAAGATGTCCATAAATCTAATTTTCGTTCAACATTAGAAAGAATGTATATTAAGTCTTCTGAATTTTTTCAGAATAATTGTAGCATTTTAAATTTTGGTTCACAAACTTTTTCTAATACACCAAAAGATAATCGAGAAAAATCAACTCCCAATAAAACTCAATCTGGATCATCCTATTACGATTTAATCCTTGCTCCCACAATACTTCAGTTTTACAATAGAGAACCTGAATTAGAAAAACTCTCTAACTGGATTTTCGATCAAAATACTCGTTTAATCTCCGTTTTAGGTTTATCAGGCATAGGTAAAAGCCACTTAGTTAGAAAATTTATTGATTTAAACTCAGATCAGTTTCAAGTAATTATTTGGAGAAGTTTAAAATATTCTGAACCCTTAGAATTATTGATTGATGACATACTCAATATTCATGAAAAAGAAATTAAGACTAATACCAATCATAAACAAAAACAGTTATTTGAAATTTTCACAGAGCAACGATGCCTGATTATTTTTGATGATCTACAAAATATTTTTATGAGCGGTGCATTTGCCGGACAGTATAAACCAGAATATCAAGATTACCAAGACTTTTTTAAGAAAATCATGACAACTGAACACCACAGTCATGTTATTGTAATTAGTCAAGAAAAATGCCAAGACATGGAAAGTTTAGATGAAGAATTATATCCGATTAAGTGTTTGGATTTATCAGGATTATCTGATGTCAATATTCTCAAAAATACCGGATTAAAGGATGAGGATCGTTGGTCAAATTTAATCAATTTATATGAAGGTAATCCTTTTTATCTTAAAACCATTGCTAACTCAATTAGAAGTGTTTTTAATGGTTATGTCAGTGATTTTTTAGCGGAAAATGAATTAATTATTACTAAGGATATACAAACTAATTTACAATTATTATTTAAGGGATTATCACTCATAGAACAAAAAATTGTGATCAAATTAAGTAATTCTGAACAATTTTTATCCAGAGAAGAATTAAAAACAAGTTTAGACTTGTCTTCAACAGATTTAATTAATAGTTTAGAATCTTTACAAAATAGATATTTACTAATGAAAATTACAGAAGACAAAATTATGTTTATATTGTCTCCAGTTTTTAGGGAATATGTAAGAAATTGCTGTAAAGATTGATAGTAATTTAAGCAATAGCAAACTCTGTAAATTTACGAGTTTCAGGATCATAAAAAGCTAATACAATATCTGATTTTGGTACACCTTCGGTTAATAATTCATTAGCAATACCTTCCTCTGTCCAATCTTCCTCAATATAAATTTTCTCATTTTTAATACGAATATGAACATGAGTTGATTTTAGTCGTTTATCCTCTTTCCAATCAACTGTTAACCAAAGATAATGATCGTGAGTTTCATCAAAAACTAAACAAGTTTCAGTATTATAATCAGGTGATTTATGAACTAACTGATCATAAGCTGTTAAAATACTTTTAATTAACTCTCGATATTTTATGATTTTATCCATGATATAATTTCCTCTTTTTTATCATTAAAAACAATCAAGTTAAGTTGATGACGTTTAATTACAGGTTGAATTGATTTTCTTTGAAAGAAAGAATTAAAAACAGCACTTCTTACGGCTAAATAAAGTTCATAATCCTTACGAGAAAATTCAAGAAAATCACGATATAGAAGATATTGCCCTAAAGCGTTTTGAAAATCATTCATTGGCGAAGGATTAATAAAACTTTTGATTTCGACTACAATTATACGCTTTTGTTGTTCTGGCAATAAACTCTTTTCTGCTAATAAATCAGCATAAAGGTTATCATCTTCATATTCAATTGTATAGGGATCGGCTGTGATTGTCCAACCATCCTTAATTAAAGCATTTTTAACTGCTTCATGGTAAACATCTTTTGCTGGCATTGTCCTCCTTATAATTTAGTTAGGTGGGCAATGCCCCTATTATACTCTCGCAGTTGTTGTTAATACATGAACCAATAAATACTATTGAACTGATTGTCGGGTTGTACAAGCCCAGGTTTCAATTTTGCAAGTCCCTGTACCACATTCAATTAGAGCATTACCTTGGGCTTGTTCGGGAGTGATCGCCCAACCCCAGCCGATAATTCCTTCTGGATTCTTAGCAACTGCACCACAGGCATTTTTAAACCAAACCTGGACTTTACAATCGGATTTACCGCATTCTTTCAATGCCTTTTGTTCGGCTTCTTTTCTAGTCGGATAATCGTAACCATAACCCCAACCCCCTGATATGGAGGTGGCGATCGCTCCATAATGATCGGGTTGAGCTAGGGCGACCCCGGCGATTAAACTTTCAAGGACGATAACAGAAGCACTAATTAATAGAAAATGTTGTTTGATCCAATTTTTTTTCATTCGGTTTCCGAGGTATTTTGTAAGGGTAAATAAATCGTCATTATGTTCCTTTGTTGCGGGCGCTGTTTAATTACCAGTTTCCCACCTAACGCATGAAATAGATTTTTTGTTACCGCCATATTTAGGCTTAAACTTCCCGTTTCCGGTTGGAACATTAATAACGGCCCTATTGATTTTAATGGAGATTGGGGAGACACGGCAAAGGGGGAATTAACTTCTTTTCCGGGTTGGGATTCTAATTGTAATTTTAACTGATGTCCTGCTAATCTCACCCCGACTTTAATATGGCTACCACAGGGAAGACTGCGGGTAAAATTATCAATAACTCCAGTTAATACTTGATCAAGCATAGTCGGATCGCTGATTACTGTCGGTAGTTTATGTGGCAAAATCACCTCTAAGGTTTGGTTACGCTGACTCGCTTTTTTTTGCCATTGAGATAGACTACTTTGAAATACATCTCCTAAGGACATTGCTGTTAATGGTAGGGGTTGATCATTACTATTTCCTCGACTATTTTGTCGGCTTTGTTCTATTTCTAATTCAACGGCCCGGAAAATTAAGTTAAACCGATCAATTTGGGTTGTACATTCTTGATCAATCATTTCTAAACGTTTATGAATTACTTCTGGTGGTAGATTAGGTCGTTTTAATAGTAACCGTGTTAAGGTGCGAATAGTTGCTAAGGGTGTCCGAACTTCATGGGCGATCGCTTGTAATAATTCGACTTCTGCTGTTGGGATTGCATTTTCCAGAATGGTTGTTTCTGGATCGGGAGGAGAAGATTTTGAATTCTTATTTTTATCTAATTTAAAATTTTTTCTGGTGGCAATTCCAACGGTTTTTAACTTATTTTTTAAGGGTTCAATTTCTGGTTTTTTTTCTATTTCTAAGGGTAAATTATTTAATAATAAACGACTAAATTGCATCACCGTTTTATAATTGGGTTCAATGGGTGTAAACTGGGCAATGCTCTCTTCTAATTTAGCTTTTTGTCTGGATACTTCTACCCGTAAATCAGGGTTTGCTGTGGATTTAATTAATTCCATGCGATCGCGCAATATTAATAATGATTTTTCCACAATATCAGGATCAAAGGAAAATAGAAAAGCTGGACTTCCAGTTAAATCTTGACCAAATACCATAACTAAACTAAACTGACTTGTTAAAACTAAACAAAACTGTTCTTTAACTAGAGGATCTTTCCCATGCAAAGGACAGGCTTCTGTTTCAGGTACAGAGTTATAAAATTCCTCCGATGCCGGAAGTAATGCTTTAGGATGGCAGTATTTTAAAACTAATTCATCTGCTAATTTTGACAGGTCATGGGTAAAGATTTGGGTAGCAAAATGAATCGCTAAGTGGGGATGAATTAAAACTGGAACTGGCCCAGAAATAATTAATCCTAAATGGAATAAGGGATTGGAATTTGGAATAGAATTTTCTGCTAATATATTAATATTGGATTGGAGTTCTTCTAATAAAAAATTCATAGATTTAACTCCACTATACCATTCTTTTTCTGCTTTTAAATATTGTTTAACTTCGGAACAAATATTAGAATTACTTTCGGAATGATACAAGGATTTAGACGAATAGGAATAACCTAATTTATGGGTTTCATCTTCCGCCAAAATCTGACTGAGTGTTGGTAATAATATTTGGTTCATTATCCCCCTAACCTAAAACGAATTATAGAATTTAGCAATAACTTTTAGAAATAAATCAAGACTCACTCCCCGACAAATACGGTTTGTTATGCTTTCACCATAGCGACATTTGCCCAATTCGTACATTGGTAGAACCGAACCCCCTAGGGGTGGAGTTTCCCCGGTAAGGGTTAGGGGAGTGGTAACGCTCCTATCGACTCTAACGAAATGCGCTTTGCAGCCACGGCCAGAAATGGGGAAACCGTACAAACCGGACGAGAAACCACGGGCTCCCGCAAAGCATACGAAGACCTGACAAATCTCGATCACCAGGTTCATAGTGCGGCGGGGCGGGCGGTTAACTCCCTAGCCCTTCCCCCGGTGAAAGGGAATGTTTATACCGTTGTCATTGACCCTATTTTGTCGGGTTTATTTGTCCATGAAGCCTTCGGTCATTTGTCTGAAGCGGATATGACATAACAAAATCCCGACTTATTATAAGTCATGACCTTGATCCGTCAATTTGGCCCAAAAAATCTACAAATCTTTGATGGTGCAGCCCCTGGCGGACATCGGGGAAGCTATAAATATGATGATCAAGGAACTCCGGCGACTACCACCCAACTGATCCAAGATGGGGCTTTAGTAGGTCGCCTTCATTCCCGTGAAACCGCAGGAAAATTAGGGGAAATTCCTAATGTCGTTGTCGGAGGAGAAGCAATAGAATAAAAAAACCACAACCAGATTAATTTATTTTAATCTGTGATTAGTTTTCCCGTCGTCCATCACCACGTTTAGGAGCAATATCCTCGGTATTTTCATCGTCGTAGTTGTGATTGGCAATTTCTATTTGATCCGAGTTCAGAGACACAAGGAATTCTCTGGACTCGAAGGACTGCATTTCTTGTGAATCACCCTGTTGTGTTGTTTGAGGTTGAGGATCAAAACTCTGAGGTAAACCCACCAGAGGAAGGATGATTAAGACTGTAAGCAGGTTAAACATTTTAAGTTCAGAGATTAGGATAACTACCTGTGAATACCAGTGTTTTAATTCCTGATCCGGATCGTTAATTAAATCCTGATCGATCATCCCCTGATCAAATATAAAAAAAATGGAGTAAGTGTCAGATACTAAAAAACCTATCGGGATTATCCTGTGGGGTTTTAAATCACTCCTCCATATTTTTGATCATGATAATTAACGTCCACTTCCCCGATGAGGAATGCCTTGATTATCAATTTCTGTACTGGTTTGAGTCGCAATAAACGCCACTTTTTCTGCTTTTGAAACTGAGGTAAAGTTAACAGGATTAAGATGTTGACGAGTCATGGCAGCGACTAACAAAGTAGATAATAAAATAGTGCTGTAGATTCGCATAAGAGTTGTCCGTATTAGAGTGTCCATTCTCTAATACAAGTTGAATCAAATTGATCCGGTAAAAAAGATAAACTTTTCCGGGATTGCTTTTGATTCCTCTAATAGTGTTAAATTAAAGGGATAAATCTTGTGATTAGGAATTGGGTAAGCGATCGCTAGTTATGACAACTCAAGAACAAAAACATCCTCAATACAATACTGACCGAAAGATTGTTCTTAGTCTTTTAGAGCAAGAAGCAACGGACTATAATCTCGTAGAATTAGCTCGTCTAAAAATTCGCTATCGAGGTTTTCCAGGTGCAAAAGATATTCAAAGCAATTTAGAAATAATCTTACAAACTTGGGGATATACCGACGAAACTTTATTTGAGAAAACTCGTCAAATTCACGCCACTGGTGAAATTTATCGAGGCAAAAAAAATGATCAAGAAGACTGGATTTGAAGGGTGTATGCTTGATTCTTCACTATCAAGATCGGACTATCCGCCTAAATCCTCATCAAAATTTTCTTGGCCTACTGGGAGTTTTGTGGCGATTTTGTGCAAATATAGAAAGACTGTCTGATCAGATTACCAGTAACACTTACAGGTACTCTTACCGGGGAGTTAGAGAGGAAATACTAGGTTAAAATTTATGAAGGTTGGCGATCGCGTTTCTGTTAAAACATCTGTTGTCGTTTATGTCCATCCCGAACACCGAAACCAGGAATTTGATGCTAAGGGATTGGAAGGAAATGTTGTATCTGTGATTACCGATTGGCAGGGAAGACCCCTTAGCCCGAATTTGCCTATCGTTGTGGATTTTGGTAATAAATTCAAGGCCCATTTCCGAGAAGATGAGTTAGAATTGATACAATAGTTTGAGAAGACAGGAGACCGGAGAATTTTGAGCAATAATTTCTCCCTGTCTCCTATTTTTTACCTAAAAACCAACCGAGAATATTAATATCTCTGCGCATTTTTTCCAGTTCTTGACGGTGGCGTGCTGCTGTTTGATAATACCAGGAACAATATTGAGCAAATTCATCCCGATATTCAACTTCTTGGTGAAATTCACGGGTAAGTTGATGGACTTGCAGCGCTTCTACCACAGCTTGATCGGGTTGTTTAACCTTCTGTTCCCATTCAAATGGCATGATCACACAATCCTAGATTAAGGAATGCTTTTACCTTAACACAGTAATTAGTCAAGGGAACAGGGAGCAGGGGGAGCACCGGGAGGCAGGGGAGGCAGGGGGAGCACCGGGAGGCAGGGGGAGCAGGGGGAGCAGGGGAAGTAAAATATTACCTATTACCTATTACCTATTACCTATTACCTATTACCTATTACCCATTACCCATCTTTACTATAACCAACCTCGAAACCGATAAACCCCTAATCCAATATATTCTTTTAAAGCTTGGGTAGTTTGATGTAGGGAGAGGGTATCGGGTATCCAACTGAGTAAAATTCCTTGCCAAGTTTTTTGAGCTTGATTAATTTCAGAAGGAATCATTAAAAAATCCGTAGGTGCTGGGATCACATCCATTCCTAGACGTTTAAAAATCAATAGCGATCGCGGAGTATGTAAAGCAGAAGTAACTAATAAAATCTGCCCTTGTATGTTATTTTCTTTTAAAATACTCTGCACATTAACAGCATTTTGATATGTATTTAATGAAGTCGGATCTTGTAAAATTGCCGAGGAAGGAACACCCATTACTTCGGCAATTTTAGCCATATCTTGAGATTCGGGATCACCCCCTCCTTGCCAATTAATTCTCCCCCCACTTAAGATTAACCAAGGGGCTTTTTTCTGACGATGTAATAATGATCCATATAAAATGCGATCGCCAGCTTCTGAGACATCCACCCAAGGACGCGGGGGTAAAGCGGGTTTAGTCCCACCTCCTAAAACAACAATCGCCGCCGCATTAGGAATTTCAGTCTTAGGAATATTTTGAGATTCAAGATATCCGACTAATAATTGAGCAACTCCTCGACTACTTGCTAATAATAAAATTACTAGGGCGCAACTGATCACAGCTCCTGTCCATCGAGGATATTTCCACAGGGTAAATAGAGCTACAAACATTAATAAACAACTCAATCCTAAGGGATAAATAAATAAAGGTAAAAGTTTAGATAAAAATAGAAACATGGTAAAAAATCAATTTTTATTCCGTTTAAAAATCCAACCTAAAAGGGTTGTAGCTTGGGTGGGACGGGGATTTGATTTAGATTCAGGTGATAATAGCTGGGATTTAGTTAGAATATCGGAAAGATTATTGGTAATGGCTTCAATTTCAAAAGTTTCCGTTGATTCGGGTTTCTGATCCATTTGCCACCATTTGACCAAACAGCATACAGACCATCCCGAAATTATCCCTAACTCTACACTGGTTAATAATGAATCCCCTAAAGCTATAAAACAGAGGGTAAAAAATAATCCTGCTCCTAATCCGGCAGGAAATACTATTGATGATTTTAACATAGATTTTTTCGGTTGATAGAGTTTCCTTCCTGGCTTAGAGATTAGATTTCATAATTTTAAGCAATGGAAGAACTTTGAGGAGGAATAGGGCAATAGTTAATCGGTTTATCTTCGGGATAGTTTTTGGCAAATTCAACATTTTGATACAAGTGACTGATCATTTGGTTTCCCTCTATAGTAAAAGTTAAATAATGCAATCCAGTTTGAATATATTGGGCTACAATATTTTTAAAGAAATTGGGATAGGCTTGTCTAATATGATCAGGATGGTGATAGCCAAACTGTCGATTTGATCCGGTTTCTTCAAACTCTTGAAATAAATCGGGCATTTTATGGAGATACTTGGGATCGGCTAATTGACCAATTAAATCCGCCGCCCGAATTAAACCCGGATAATCACTGGTATCTCGATGTTCTTCATCATTAGGAACAGGAAAACGAGTTAACTCAATATAGTGTTGAATTGTGTTAATATCAATTAAGGAATATTGCTCAAAATATTCTCGAATAAACTGTTTTCCCCGATCAACATGATAGGGTGTTAAACTGGCATCGGTTGCATCCGGTGGAAGTTGAATCACTTCTCTATTTTTTCCCGTTGTATAGATTCTGTCTTCAATTCTATCTTCACGACAAATGCTTTTAACATAGCCAATATCGTGACACAATAAAGCAATAATCGTATGCAGCCACTCTTGAGGGGAAACATTTTTTTCACTCAGATATTTTCCTCGCAAAATTGCTTGTCCGGTTAAAGTGACTAAAATAGTATGTTCAACGTTGTGGTAGGGAGCATTACTTTGTAAAATTCGATGCAAAGTAAAGTTCGCTACTTCAACTATCAAGTCTGCATAATCAAGTTGTTGCTGGCTGTAAACTTGATAGTAACCTCTGTATAAACGATGAATGCAGTCTTGAATCATCAGAGTTTGAGTTCGGTGGCACATATAGAGGGTTTTCCTTAAAGGTAGAGGGGATTTTCCATTCAATTGTGATCAAGAATGGATTTACTTATATTTTGATTCAATTTGAACCGAATGAAAACCAGAAAAGCTCATTAGTTTTGACAAATTTTTACCGACCGCTAAAATCCTCCCAGGCCAAGTTGATATTGTATCCTGAATTGTCTCCTTAAAACCTCATAAAACCTCAGAAATATTCAGGAATTACCAAGATTTGATTGACTTTTATCACAATTCTCTATACACTTTCAGTGATTTCACTCACACAGGGATAAAAATTAATACTTATAATTAAAATCTGCCTGTGCGTAAAAGGTATAATGGTCACGGATGGGAGAGGTTTGTGCAAAAATCTTGATTAAAATTGTAACATCATCAGTTTGATCACAGTATTTTTTATGAATAAACTAAATATATTAGAACTAGACTATGGATGCTAAAGCAGCATTAGAATTGATTGATCAATTGATTTTTGAACATCAGGGTAAGCATTTCAATGATTTAAAAAGGGAGGTTTTTATTGGCTCTTGGGAAGGAAAAAGTTACCATGAAATTTATCCTTTAAATCCTAGCTATATTGAAAAATATGTGGGATATAAACTTTGGCAGAAAATCTCTCAAACCTTCGGATAAAAAGTCACAAAAAAAACAATTAGAGGCGCAGTAGAACGCTATCAAAACCAAGATAATTTTGTTCATTTGAGTCAAATTCCTGGGGAACTACTGCAACTCTCTCCCCATTGTTATCGAGTATTTATCAGTATTCCATGAGTTTAGAACAATTTGCAGAAATAGCACCAACAGAAGCTGGAATTTATGGCGACCATCTCCGCCAACATTTATGGAATTTACAACAACATCCTGAATTAGCACAAGCTTTTTATCAGGTGGTTTGTTCTTCTCAACCTGTGGAATTAGAATCAATTTTAGCGTTTAAATTACATAGTTTAGGTTTAGTTCATTTACAAGGAAATGAAGTCACTCCTCGCTTTGAACTTTATCAAAACTATTTTGGTCATCGTTTAATGATTAAAACCTAATAATTAACCTAAATTATATGAATTTAACCTCTACTTTCAGCTATCATTATAAAGTCGGTGGACATCTATCTTTAGATACTCCTAGCTATGTGATTAGACAAGCAGATCGAGACTTGTATGAAGCCTTAAAAGCGGGAGAATTTTGTTATGTTTTGAATGCGCGTCAAATGGGAAAAACCAGTTTACGAGTCAGAACTTTACATCAACTACAAGATGAAGGCTTTGCTTGTGCGGCGGTAGATTTAACCAAAATTGGTTCCCAAGATATTACACCCGACCAATGGTATGCGGGAATTATGAGGCGTTTAGTCACCAGTTTTCGGCTTCCGATTCATTTAAAAGCTTGGTTACAAGAACGAGAATTTTTACCCCCCATTCAACGGTTAAGCGAGTTAATTGAACAGGTATTATTAGACTGTATTCAACAACCGATTATTATTTTTATTGATGAAGTTGATAGTATTCTTAGCCTTAATTTCTGTGCGGATGATTTTTTTGCATTTATTAGAACTTGTGACGAATATCCCTTATTAACCTTTGCTTTATTAGGGGTCGCCACACCCAATGATTTAATGCAGGATAAAAGCTGTAATCCTTTTAATGTCGGTCGTCCCATTCAACTGAATGGATTTTGTTATCAAGAAGTACAACCCTTAATTAATGGATTAATCGGGAAAATTAGTCAGCCTGAATTAGTCCTAAAAACTATTTTAGACTGGACAGGGGGACAAGCTTTTTTAACTCAAAAACTGTGTTATCTAATTCATCAAAAAGTGATTGAAAATACTCAATTTTTGGATATTCCTAGTTCTCAAGTCCAGAGTTGGGTTGAACAGTTAATCCATACCCGTTTTATTGAAAATTGGGAATCTCAAGATGAACCTCCCCATTTAAAAACCATTCGAGATCGGATTCTAAAAGCCGATAATCGGATTACATCTCGCTTAACTTTATATCAAAATATTTTGCAAAAAGGTAGTATTCCTACGGATATTACTGTGGAACAAATGGAACTGCGATTATCGGGATTAGTGGTTAAACAGGGAACCGATTTAAAAGTCTATAACCGAATTTATGAAACGGTTTTTAACGAAAATTGGTTACAAAAAACCTTAGCCAGTCAAGAGCCAAATTTTAATCAAATTATTGCGGAAAAAGAACAAAAACTCCCGTCCATGTTGCGAGAAATGGAAGGAAAAGAATTTGATGATATTTTAAGTAAAATTTTAGGTTTAATTGCCTTAAAACTGGTAGAATTAATGTGTGTAGATCGGATGACGATTTATTTTATTGATCAAGATAAAAACGAAATTTGGTCAATTAGTACCAGATTTACCGGAAATCAAACCACAAAAATTTCAATTTTAGCTAATAATCAAACCGCCGGACGAGTCACGATTTATAAAAAAGCAATTCCCACGACTTCAAATTATTCTGGGGATTGGTATTCGATTTTTGCCGAAACCCAAAATCCTAGAATTGGGTATCAAATCTATAATCAGTTAACCCTTCCTCTGGGAGAAGATCATCAAACAATTTTTGCTTTTGTTCATTTAGTGAATAAACTTAAAAAAACTCATTTTTCAGCCGATTCTTTTCCAGATAAAATTGATAAAACTGGATTTACTGAAATCGAAACTCAGCAATTTTTACAATATGTTCCCGGTTTACAACGCATTTTAACAAGCTGTTATGAAAGTTATAAACTAACCCAAAAAATACAAGCATCTGAAGCCCTAACAGAAGCCACTAGAACGGTTCATCAAAGTAGTTTAGACTGTGAAGAAATTATTCAACGGGTGATGAAAGCAGCTAAAAAATTGATGAATGCGGATCGAAGTACCCTATGGTTATTAGATAAAATTACCCAGGAACTTTGGACACAAATTCCCTTTGAAGATGGCTCAATTCGAGAATTGCGATTAAAAATCGGACAAGGATATGCGGGAAAAGTTGCGGAAATGGGAGTTTCTTTAAATATTCCCTTTGATTTATATGATTATCCTGACTCGGAAATATCGCAAAAAACCGATCAAAAAACCGGATATCGTACCTGTAGTTTATTGTGTATGCCTGTTTGGAACCCCGATGGCGAGTTAATTGGTGTAACTCAATTAGTTAATAAAAATAAACCCCTTGAAGATAATGATCAAGCATTAAGTTATGATACGGAAGTTCCCGAAGCATTTCGAGTCAGTTTTGATAGCAATGATCAGAAATATATGCAAGTTTTTAATAATCAAGTTGGGGTAATATTACAAAATGCTGAACTTTTAGCAGCCGTTAAACACCAGGAAAAAAGTTTCCGCGAAAAATTTAATCAAGATAATAGGGAATAGGGATCACCGATTTAAGAGGATTTCACGGATTTTAATCTGTGTTAATCTGTAATTATTATTACCATTCCCTTTCTAAACGAGGGGGTAAACGCAATTTAGGAAACTGATAAAAGGTATTTCCTTCATCATCAATTTCAGGAAATGCTGCAAAGACTTGGACTTGATGATCTAAATATTTTTGGGCAAATTCCGGGCTAACTCCGGCTAATGCTGATAGTTGAATCAAAGACACTTTCCCTCCTTGGGCTGCAACTAATCGATAAAATGCCGAATCTAATTGATGTTGTTGTTCTCGATTATTTCCTAAATTGACAATCAATAAAGTCACCAATACACCCAAACCAGCAACAGAAATTAACTCTAAAATAGCCATAATTAATAATAGATAAATTACAGAAAACCCAGGATTAACAATCAACAGTTTATGGTTTACTGTTAATTGTTAATCCATCATAAATTAAGAAGGTTGAACGAGATTTTCCGCCCCTCGAATCACTTTTGCTGATTCAATTACATCACCTTTTCGCAGTTCTTCTAAAACTTCTTTTCCTTCGGTAACATAACCAAAGACAGCATAACGACCATCTAATAAATTAAGTCCAGCCGGAGTTAATTCCGGTTCAAATAGAAAGAAGAAAATTTGAGAAGATCCGCCGTCAGGAATGGCTTCTGGACGGGCTAAGGCTAAAGTTCCAAAAGCAGAAAAGGGTAAAACTGGATGATCTTGATAACGACCGATTTCTTCAAAGGTGGTATTATAAATGGGTACTTGATCTCCCTGGGCTAAAATTTCTAAAGGAATTCCCCGATATTTTCCGGTTTCAGGATCAATAAAACCATCGTCCGCGCCTTCAGGATCTCCGACTTGTAAGGCATAGGATTCTTCCGAACGAATAAATTCTAAACCATCATAAAATCCCCGTTGCACTAAATCCACAAAATTACCCGCCGTCACCGGGGCACTATAACCATCCACGACAACAGTTAAGTTACCTTTATTGGTTTGGATGTCAATGGTAGCCCGACCTTTCAATTGTGGTAAATTAGAATATTCGGCGGGAACTTCAAAGGGAAATTCCTTAACCATTAATTCTTCTAATGTGCCAATACTATCTAATATTTTACCCCGGGTTAATAGCAGGGTTTCCGCATTTTTAACCTCAACTGCTGCCCGCAAGCTCTCAATATCCTGTTTCATTTGTTCAACTAAAACTTGAGCTTGGGGTTGACGTTCTTCGGGAATATTCCCCAATAATTCTGCCTCCTTGGTGGTCAAAATTCTGGAGGCGGTGGTGATATTTCCGCTAATATTACTCCAGCGTTTTCCTCGAAGTTGGGACTTAATCCCCTCCAAACTAGCTTGAATTTTTCTGGCCGCTTCGTTATCAATGGGTAGAGCATAGCGTAAGAGGGCTTGACCATCGGTGATCGCGTTTCCTTGAGGGAGGACACTTTCCCGTTTTGGGGAACTGTCACCCTCCCACCAGGCGGCACTCAGACCCACGGACAGGGTAAACAGCAACACAACCATTAAACCTGTTCTCAACCAATGTTTATAGGTGTTTCTCATGGAATTGGACAAATGCAACATAAATCTTAACTTTTGTTTTCTATACTGATCTTGCCACTATTTAGGCCGTTGGTACGGGAAAAAAATTAATCCTCTGTTCCCCTTCCGGGGTAGAATAGGATGCCGATTATTCTGCCCAGGTATTAGCTTGCATGATTTCCAGTAACGACTTTCGCACAGGTGTCACAATTGTATTAGATGGTTCAGTCTGGCGTGTAATAGAATTTCTGCACGTTAAGCCCGGAAAAGGTTCTGCTTTTGTGCGAACAAAGCTCAAAAACTCACAGACAGGCAGTGTGGTAGAACGCACTTTCAGGGCGGGAGAGACTGTTCCTCAAGCGACCCTGGAAAAAAGCGAAATGCAACATACCTATAAAGATGGGGAAGACTTCGTTTTTATGGATATGGAAACCTATGAAGAAGCCCATTTGAAGGAATCTGAAATTGGCGATCGGGTTAAATATCTTAAAGATGGCATGACCGTTAACGTGGTTCGTTGGGGAGAGCAGGTTCTGGAAGTAGAACTCCCGAACTCTGTCACCTTAGAAGTGGTCGAAACCGATCCTGGAGTCAAAGGAGACACCGCCACAGGAGGGACAAAACCCGCTATTGTGGAAACAGGTGCTCAGGTGATGGTTCCCTTATTTATTACTAAGGGGGAACGGATTCGGATTGATACCCGTACCGATAGCTACCAAGGTCGAGAGTGAAAACTCGCCGAACGATTTCATATTTTAGCGGTTTAGGCTGTTGGGCGATGGGTTAAACACACACCCAACGGACTGAATCAGTATAGACTGCAAATTTAGGGGAGACATACCAACTGTGCAACTAGATTTGAACCAGCTTCGTGAATTGCTGGCTGATCTCGATAAAACTAACATTTCAGAGCTAACACTCAAAAGCGCAGATTTTGAACTGACTGTTCGTAAAGAAGTTTCGCCGGGATCTCAAACTTTGTCCCCGGTGGAAACCCTATTAACGGCTGCGGGGGTTAGTTCACAGTTGGTGTCGTCTCCGGTGATACCCACTGCGGTTGTCGCTCCGGTTGGAGGAAATCTCACTACAGCGACCCCAGCAACGCCCTCGGTGGCGACTCCTCCACCCCTTTCGCCAGAATCGAAATGGGTCGAAATTACTTCCCCGATGGTGGGAACTTTTTATCGTTCTCCGGCCCCGGATGAACCGCCATTTGTGGCAATTGGCGATCGCATTTCTACGGGTCAGAGCGTTTGCATTATTGAAGCCATGAAGTTGATGAATGAAATTGAGGCCGAATTTTCTGGCCAAGTGATGGAAATTTTAATTCAGAATGGTTCTCCCGTTGAATATGGCCAGCCGTTAATTAGAATTAAACCCGATTAAATCCCTGGGTCTATTCCCCAAATTTCCCTAAAACGGAAATTCCTGATCAAAAGTTGAGCGCGTGATCGGTTGTGGAATTTCTAAGCCTTCTCCCCCCAATAGGGTTAAAGGTTTGCCGCCAACCGATAGCCAAACTTTGCCATTCGGGTTAAGGGTCGTAGAGGTATAAACGATTTGTCCTAAGCGTCCGATCATCGATGCACTACCTCCTCCTTGGGTGAATTCCGGGGATAGGTCTACATAAATGTCATCGTTGTTGGTGGTTAAGTTCAGGAGTTTTGTTCCTTTGGGAATTTCACTCAATTGATTTGGGTCGGAAGCCCCGGCCAATAATTGATCCAGGGCGATATTTAAAAATACCGTTGGGTCGTTTTGGGCTTGAATTTTTATCGGTTGGGAAACAATCGCCAATTGACCGTTTTTGTCTTCTACCCAATAGAGGTTGAGGGTTTTCTCAACGATTTCCGATGGCGAGGGGGTGGGCTGGGGTAAGGTTGGGGTTGGGGAGGAAACAACGGGTTGTTTAGGAGAACGGGAGCTTAATGTCCACCAGCTTAACCCCGCGCCCACAGCAATTAATCCGGCGGCAATTCCTGCCATAATTCCAAGGGGAATAATACGTGTCTTTTGGGGATCTTCCATTGATTTTATATTTTATATTTTATAACACTGAAAAACCTGACTAGGGATAAACCGAGCCAGTGCTAAAAATAATAATACTATAATTGCCCTGAAAATATTGACATCAAAAATAACAGACTGATAACTGATAACTGAGTAACTGATCACCGATTAGTCAATAGCTTTTTTAGTTGCATCCTTGACATCTTCAACCGTATGAATGATTTTTGCTTCGGCTTGCTTGGCTTTTCCTTCTGCTTGAGTTTGGGGATCGCCAGTCACCTCTCCCACTGCTTCTTGAACTTTACCTTCAATATTTTTAGCGGTTGCTTTAATGCGATTTTCTAAACTCATGATCTTCTCCCTATTGGCTTGATGACAGTTAAATAAACCGAATTGAACCACAGTGATTTTTTTACACTTGGCTTACTCATCTGTACCAATAATAATAGTAAACACAGGGAAAAGAGTCTTCCTTTAGACAGATATTTAAGATAGTCGTAATAGGGCATAAATTCGCAGAGTTTCTCAACCAAATCTCAAATTAGGTTGGGAAACTCTGGGAAAATTGCTGTTAACTTTTGGTTTAATTTTCAGGTAGGGATAACAAAATTAACTGTCGATTAATTAGCGATCGCACCCCCGCTAAATCAAAAGATACTTGAGTTAAAATTTCCCCAACTGTCCGAGGAGATTCTGAACTTAGGTCACAGGCTTGGAGAAACTCAAATTCCGGATCAGATAAACTGATAATTTGATAATTATAGTCAAATAAACTCTGACTCGGCCAGCCATTCATACAAGGACTACGTTCAGGAATAGCCGCTAATAAAGCCTGATCACTTGACCAATTATTCCTGGGTAAAGGGGAACGTCCGAGGAAAAATTCATAGTGACTGATCTCAGGATCGAGAAGTTCAATTAAACGATAGCGTTGGCGATCGCTCAATTGACTAGCCCGTTCTAGTAACTCCGGTGAGTCTCCAATTAAGCGCTCCAAATTCCAATAATTGGGATTAGAAAAACCCAGAAATTCCAAACCAGAAGCATCAATTAACTCAAACAAATTGTCAATATTGTAGTCAACTTCTTGAGGATGAACATACATATCAGCAAAACATTCATCTCGCTGATTTTCCCATCCCCAACGTTTAGATTCATAACTGACTAATCGATTAGTTTCCGGTAAAGCCTCAAAAATCTGACGACCAATTTTTACCCCGTCTTTATAATCCCCTTGTTTTTCACCTTGTAAAAGGGCGATCGCTTTTTGCATCAACTGAATTTCCCAGCGTCCCAATTCAGCATAGACAAAAATGTGCATTAACCCACCGGGGGCCAACTTTAAGGCCAAGGTTTGAATCCCGCGAATTGGATCGGGTAAATGGTGAAGAACACCAACACAGTTAATAAAATCAAACTGTCCGGGTAACTGTCCCGCATCATAGAGACTCAAACAGCGAAATTCTGGGGAGGGAGTACCGGGGGTAGAAATTCCCGACCGACGACAGCGTTCTATGGCCGTTTGGATGGCTCCTTGACTCAGGTCGATCCCGATCACCGAAGCTTCTGGGTTGAGTTGAATTAAATACTCCGTACTCGAACCCGTGCCACAACCCGCATCTAAAATAGAGATAGGTTGGTTTTGGGGCTTCTGACCCGTACAAAAACTATAGGCTACCGGCCAAGACCATCGCCAGTTATAACCGGGGGGCGGTTCATCCAACAGGGGGTCAGGGGGAAAGGGATAGGTGTCATAAAGCCGTTTAACCGCAGAACTCACTTCTTCCATCGTTGTAACCGATTAAAAATTTAGGGATTGATTGCTGTACAGTAGATCAAGAGATCAAAGTTTACTTGCAGTTGGGGGTCAACTGCCAACGGTCAAACCTGAACCAGCCCCCAACGTAATAAAACTTATTCTTTTTTCTCAGATAACTACACTCAAGTCTATACAATAATTTAATTGTCGGTACGATTTTTTATCGAGAATTTGGGTCTAAAACCCCGTGCTTCTAGCACGGCTTTGGATTAAGATACAGATGGTTGGAATCCCCAAGGTGGGCGGTTGTGAAGCGGCTTTTAGTCGGCACCCTCGAACCTGAAAACTCCTTGAGAGTAACAATAAGGGTAGCGAAAACCTTGTAAAACAGAGCTAGAGAATCAACGCATTCTCATTACCAGAAAACACATAATTTGGTTTGATCAATTAAGGTAGGGCGGGACACGCCCGAACTCTAGGTCGTATCCTAGTACGCTTTTGGAGATAGACCCTCTGGGGTTGCCGTAAGTCAGGCTCGTCAATTGGTGACTTTTCACCATTGAAAGGTTTGAGTATTGCTTGAAAGAGATACGGTGCTTAAAGGTCAGTCGCTGAATTAAGAATCTCCGCCCGTTTACGCGCCGAGAGTGTCAAAAGTGTCTGGTTAATTAACCAAAATCCTTTTAATCTGAAAGATTAAATTGGCAACAACTCAAGCGCGGATAGGGTTGAAAGCGCAATGGTTCATA
>MNYZ01000027.1 GCA_001873365.1 Oscillatoriales cyanobacterium CG2_30_40_61
CCCTGCCCCCTGCCCCCTGCCCCCGTCACTCTATGGCTTCTTCAGACTATTCTTCGGGTTTTCGTTCTCAACGACAACGTTCTTCTCCTGGTCAGCGTGGGCGAAAAAGAACCACCCGGGGAGGTAAAGGTCAAAATGCCCGATCTCGGAATTCAGGCTCTTCTCCCTTAGCAACAAGCTTGGTTAATCTTCCCTTTGTCGCCTATACCAAAAAGCGCGATCGCTCTGCCCCGGTAAGAGCCGATCGCAGGCGTTTAATATTAGTTTGGTTAGTAATACTAGGGGGAATTGTTGGTCTATCCCTGAATTTATTTCGTTTACAAATAGGTCAAGAATCTTCCTTCCTCAAAGAACAAGCTTTATCTCAACAACAACAAAAAATTCTACCTTTTGTTCCTCGACGTTCAATTACCGATCGCCAAGGAAATATTCTGGCTTTAGATCAGCGAGTTTATACCCTTTATGTTCACCCTAAACTCTTTAAACAAAATCCCAGTGAAATTGCCGAAAAGTTAGCCCCTGTATTATTGCGAGAAGATTCGACTACCCCACTCAAGAGCGAACTTTTAACACTATTTGGTACATCTCCTAGTGGAATTAAAGTTGCAGATTCAATCTCCGAACAAGTCGCAAATCGAATTAATAATTTAGGCTTAGACGGATTAGAACTATTAGAAAGTCGTCAACGACTTTATCCTCAACAAGAGAATACCGCCGATATTGTGGGTCATGTCAATCTTGAAGGCAAAGGTCAAGCCGGAATTGAATATAGTCAGGAAAATTTATTAGAACGTACCATGCCTTCATTGTCCTTTCAACGGGCAGCAAATGGGGCTTGGGTTCCAGAACAAATCGCCACGGGATTTATCCCGATTGATGATTTAGAATTAAGGCTAACAATTGACTCCTCCTTGCAACGAGTTGCCCATCAAGCTCTCCAGAAAAGCCTGAAAGAATACAAAGCCAAACGGGGAACAGTCATTGTCATGGATGCCACCGATGGCTCCATTATCACCCTAGCCAATGAACCGACCTATAATCCGAATCAATACTATAAATTTGACCTAGAACGGTTTAAAAATTGGGCCTTAACGGATCTTTATGAACCCGGTTCAACCTTCAAACCCATTAACGTTGCTTTGGCTTTAGAAGCGGGAGTAATTAAACCGGATACTGTTGTTAATGATGAAGGTCGAATTCAAGTTGGAGGTTGGCCAATTCAAAATGCCGATGGTTCCGCTAGAGGGGGAATTAATATTACCGATGTGGTGAAATATTCTAGTAACGTGGGCATGGTGCGAATTGTCCAACGGATGGAGCCAGAGGTATTTTATGAAGGCTTAAAACGTTTGGGGTTAGGAACAACCATGGGCATTGATTTACCCTTTGCTGCCACCAGTACCCTAAAATCTAAAGAACAATTTGTTTCCGCCGCCATTGAACCCGCTACCACAGCTTTTGGCCAAGGATTTTCCATTACTCCCATTCAGTTAGCCCAACTGCATAGTCTTTTAGCCAATGGCGGTAAACTGGTAACTCCCCATGTTGTGCAAGGATTATATAACAGCAAAAGCCAACTGTATTGGAAATTACCCCTGGGGGAGCCAGAACAGGTGTTCTCGTCGGAAACGGCCAATGCTGTTTTAAAAATGATGGAAACCGTTGTCAAAGAAGGCGGAACCGGAACTCGAGCCGCCATAGACGGTTATCGAATTGCTGGCAAAACTGGGACAGCCCAAAAAGCATCGGCTGATGGAGGCTATTCTGCCAACGCCCTAATTACCAGTTTTGTCGGGATTTTGAGTGTTGACCATCCCCGTTATGTGGTGGTGGCGGTGGTGGATGAACCCTTAGAAGGTCGCGCCGGGGGAATTGTGGCGGCACCGATTGTGAAATCGGTGATGGAAGCGCTTATTCATCTGGAAAAACTCCCCCCTTCAGAAATTCCGGTTGACCAATCACAGATCAACTCTTACACTGATAACTGATAACTGCTAGAGACGCGCCATGGCACGTCTCTACACTAATAACTGATTCAAGGGTTTAGGAGGGCTGCTGTGCCAACAAACCAAGACCAAAAGATCTTTGCTATCTTCATGGAAGAAGCGGAGGAGCGTCTCGAAACCCTAAAAATGGGGGTGACAAAGCTCCCCGCGATTATGGCTGATTCTGACCGGGAGGAAGTGGCATCTATCTATCGGGCGGCTCACTCCATTAAGGGGGCTGCGGCGATGTTGATGGAGAATATGCCTAGTCTGGCAAGTATTAATAAGGTGTCCAAACGCCTAGAAGATTGTTTTAAGCTGGTCAAGGATACGCCTTTAAAAATTGATGCTACAACTCAAAACCTTTATAGTAAGGGGTTTGAAGTATTAAAAAATTTAATTGATCGGGCAGCGAGTCCGGCTGGACTTTCTGAAGAAATGGGGGAAAAAATTCTCCAGGCTGCCCTCCCTTTGTATGACAAGTTGGAAAACCACTTGAAGGATTTAATGAGTGGTAAGGTAGCCACAGCCCCCGCCAAAGCGGCAACACCAACAGCTACAGCAACACCTGGGGTGGCTAATGCCGTTAATCAGGTGATGACGGTTCTCAAACCCATGTTACAAGGATTTAAACAAGCAGAATCTCCAGAAGCTCGTAAACAATTGGCGGGTTTATGCGCTCGGTTAACGAAAATTGGAGTAGGAATTGAGTCTTGGCAAACATTAGTAAAAACGGCCCATGGTGCGATCGCCAATCCTAAAAATTCTTTTAAAGTTTTAGCTAACCCAATTATTAATGAGTTAAAGCAAGGGGCGGAACTTTTACAGGCGGGAAAAGCTAGTACCATTGCCCCCAGTGCGGCTTTATCGTCCCTGGCGGGTGCAAAGGCCGCAGCCAAACCTGCTACTCAAGAAATCACAATTCCGGCTGATCCGAAAGAGGTAGTTAAAGTTCTCTTAAAAACCTTTAATAAACAACAATTACAAGCGATCGCTCAACTTTTAATTAAGCACATTAAATCCTAAAAGTAGTAAAAATTTACTCAGCTTGGGGATATTCTTCCCATAAAGATGTGGTAGTCCTTAAACTTAAATAATTGCCATTTCCTAAAATAATATGATCTAAAATCGGGATAGATAAAAATTGCGCCCCTTGCAACAATTGACGAGTTAAATTAATATCTTCTGCACTGGGTTCAACATTCCCCGATGGGTGGTTATGGGAAACAATCACCCGGGTTGCGCCACTTTTCAATACTTCTTTGAAAATATCCCGGGGATGGGCGATGGTTTCGGTTGCACTTCCAATGGTAATTACTTGAGTCCCTAACAGACGGTGTTTCACGTCTAATAGCAACACCGCAAAGCGTTCTTGGGGTTGCCACATCAAATCATGGCTTAGGGCATCGGCGGCGGCTTGGGGAGTCTCAATTACGGCTAAATCGGGGGGTTTGGACTGAAAAACCCGTTTTCCTAACTCAACGGCTGCTAAAATTGTGGTAGCTTTCGCTGGCCCAATACCATGAATTTCAGTTAATTCGTGAACCCCAATATCTCGCAATACCCCTAAAGGATCGCGTTGATGTTGACCTAACTGATTTAATAGATATTGTCCTAAACCAACCGCCGATAATTTCCCCTTTCCCTGACCCGTTCCTAGTAAAATTGCAATTAATTCAGCCGTGGCTAAATTTCTGGAACCGATGGCCATTAACCGTTCCCGGGGACGCTCATCACTGGGTAAATCAGCAATTCTCAGGCTATAGGTCATTTGGGCTGCACCCCACAACGCAATATTCTTTATAGTATTAAATTTTACTCAATTTTTTTCATACCTTCAAGTTGGATTCGGTGTTAAATCCTTTATTATTAGGGGTTTGTAGGTGATAAGTCTCCGTAATTGCGACTCGCGCTTGTAACAAAAATTCACTTTAAGACTTTGAGGAATTACGCAGGTCAACCCAGAAACCGGGTTTTTTAGATAATATCTGGGTCACAACCAAGTATTTTAGAAAAACCCCGAGAAACCGGGTTTTTTAGATAATATCTGGGTCACACGAAGTATTTTCACAAAAAAACCCGGTTTCTGTGCGTAAGTCCTGACTTTAATAGGTTTCCATAACTTCAACAACATCTCCCACCCGAATTGTCCCGGTATTCCGAGGAATAATATTTATCCCAAACATAACTCCACCGGGTTGTTGTCGAAAGGTAGCGAGGGTTTTTAAAGGTTCTTTTAAGGGGTTACGTTCCCCACTTTCTTGATCGGTTGTTGTTACAATACAGCGACTACAGGGTTTAACTAAATCAAAATAAATCTCTCCAATTAAAATTACTTTCCATTGATCTTCAAGAAAAGGTTGATCTGTATCAATTACCAGATTAGGTCTAAATCGATTCATGGGAACTTCTTCTGATGATTTTGGATAGGTTTCTTGAAGTTTTCGGTTCAATTCTGCTAAAGAAGCAGTATTAGTTAATAAACAGGGATAACCGTCGGCAAAACTCACCTGATTATCGGTATTAACAGCATAATTAGGGTCAACAGGTCGAATAAAATTAGGAGATTGACGCACTAACCTGAAATTAGGTTGATTATCCTGTTTCAAAGCATTTTTTAGCCAATTCGCCACCTCATCTCCTTGATCAATTGCCATAGTTTCATCTCTCCAAACTTGTACAGTTTTAGGATTTCCTATTAATTTAGGCTGCAACTGAAAAGGTTTAATCTTCTGATCATCAATAGATAATTCTATCGAGTCTGCTAACAGTTTAACTTGAACTTTTGCTAATTCAGGATAAGTTCTCTGGGTGACAAACTGACCGGATTCATCAACCCACATAAATTCCCGATCCCAGTCTAATCCTTTTAGATTTACTTCCCCTTGGTTTAGGGTAATTTTACCACAGGATTTAATCGGATAAATAAATAATTCAATCAGCTTCATGGGGATTATTTAAAGTTAAATTTTTTTAAAAAAATATAGCAATGCTTCCTAGGAAATAAGGAATAACTTTGCTAGATTTGGAAGTATCTTAACTGTAATACATAGCCCTATATAGGGATGGTTTTGAGGTATTTTATCAGAATAGCCCAACCTATTAAAATTAATCCCAATCTTAATAATAATTTAGTTTTTGATTTAAGCAAGCTAATGTAAATCCGATTCCCAAATCCCAATATAAATTCGGTCGGAGGGTTCCCGTTCAATAATACCTTTTAGCGAATCAATGGTAAAAAAATAATCCTGAGCTTGGCGGTTATAAACACTTTTTAACCCAGATTCCAGGGTAGAATTTAGGCGACAACCCGACATACTATTCAAGGTAATTAGAATAGTTTGTAACTCAACTTCTTGGGAAAATGCAGCCTCGGTTTGTCGTAATTTACGGGATGTTTTATCAAACAAAAATCCCAAACTAACCCGGTTAGGAATTAAATGATAAAAAACAGCTTGGGTATTCGGCCAATATCCGGTTTCCATAACTCTAGGAGTCCCAAACATCTGAAAGATTTGATTTTGATCAATCCCCGGTCTAAACCCTGGAATTCCGTAGCCAGACGGGAGTTCATTGCATTGGTCAAGGTCTATGTTTGAAGGTTGGTTAGGAGTAATAGTAGGGAGTGAAAAATCAGGAATAATTCGGGCTAAAAGCGGTTGAATTTCTCCTAAATAAAAACTACAAATGGGTACATCAAAACGTTCAACCCATAAAACAATAGGTAATAAACCTGTTAATAATAATTTAAAAATAATAGTTAACCTCCTCTCCGATCATTTTAATTTAAAACCTGGATTTGATTGGGGTCATTAATCACAATTTGATTAGATTTTCGATCTGCAATAACCCCCGTAATCACTAGGGTTTTATTTTGTAGATTCAACCCACTACCAGCATTAGGAATTTGATTCAAAATTTCATGATTCAGGAAAATATAATAAATCTTTTGATCTTTTGCTTGTAATGTTAACCGAGTTATTTGATTTTCTACTATGCTTAAACCATTAACAATTCCGATAATTTGATTATATTTTGGAATAGTAGCAGTTGTTGGAGAACAGAAAAAGTTAACCGGATTTTGATTAAAATTCGCACATTGTAATACTTCTTCTGCTCTTTTGCTAATTTGGATAAAGTAGGAGAAATCCGGTTCTTTATCCAGACCATAATTGGCTTTTTTCTGAATATTTGCCGGAGCATTAACTAATGCTTGGGTAATCGCTTTTTGATCATTATCTGACAAATTAGGAGAAAGATATACCCCTGACCCCGGAATATTTCTACTAATCTGAATTACCCTAAAATTAGGATCATTTTTAACTGCTGCATAGGATGCCGCACCGACATCCGCTTTCCCGGTTTTAACTAATTCTTGAATCACTTCCCCCCTATGTCCCATCGTTACCCGTAGAGATTTACCAAATAAATCATAACTAGGCATATAAAAACTAGAAGCAGAATTAACATCTCCTAAAGCGATAACGGTAGTATTTTTGAAATCAGAAATAGACTGAATTGAACTATTTTTTTGCACAAATAATGCTGATTGATAATAGGGTGGAGACTGGGGAAACATTCGCGCTACCCAAACATATCCATTATCTTTAGCCGCTACAGAAATCATCGGGGAAAGGGTAAAAGCAATATCCCATTGTTTAGTAGCAAGTTGGTTTTTTACCTCTTGATAAGATTCCCTAAGTTTACTATCAATAGTAATGGTAATTTGATCACCAAACTGTTGTTTTAAATACTCAACTAATGGGGTATAATCCTCCGTTTTTCCTAAAATTCCAATAGTTAGAGAATTTGTCTGTAAACGGTTTATTGGTTGTTTTATTTCTGAAAATACTAAGGGAATTAAACCCGTTTTAGGATTGACAAAAAGATAAACCATAATCCCAAATAAAGATAAACTCAAGATGGCACTTAGGGTTAAAATAACAGCTTGGTTAGTTTTAGGAGAACTCATTTTTTATTCTGGCGCAGATTGTTTTTCAATGATCGCTTGGCGAAATCCCAAAACCAGTAAAATATTAGCCAAGGTTAAAAAGACTTCCGCCCCGCCATGTAACCAATCAATATTAGCTAAAGATTCCCCATAGGCAACTTTAGCGTAAATTGCCGCCGGAATAGTTACCGCTACAAAAACTAATGTTCCATAGAATCCAATTAACGCTAAACGCGGCATTTGTCCCGAACGAGTTAAAAACCATAAAAACCCTAAATAGGGAAATAGAGAAACCGCAAATAAAGTATCTTTTGAAAACATGATTTTTTGAGTTAAAGGGAATTAAGTTGTTGGTAAAATCAAGGTAAAAACCTTAACTTTTAACGGAATTTGCATGATGCCAAATCCACCAAGCTGCTATACAAAGGGTCGTATTTCCTACCACAGTCATGGTTGCTTGTAAGGTAACTAACCATTCTAGGGAAGCCGGATTATCAAAATAATGCCAAGTACAAGCACACATGGCGCTGACTAAAGCGGGTAACATGGCGAAGGAAAGACCCCACCAAGCTCGATTTTGAGTTACTTCTCCATAAATCCAAATGAACCAAATCGCCACAATCCACTCAATCACACTCGAAATATGAATTACCCAAGTCGGAATCGATAAAGCGTGCATAATTTGATAATCGATAACAGAAAGTTAGTTAATATTTCAGTCTGATATTCATGTTAATTTAATTAGCATACAATCTGATATTAATATTGGAAACTGGGGAAACGGGAGGCCATGCAACGGGTAATTTGTAGTGGATATTATGGAAAGGGTAATGGGGGGGATGAGGCTTTGTTGGCGTCGCTGCTACAAATGCTACCGCCGACGGTGGAGCCCGTGGTTTTGTCGGGAAACCCTAGCCAAACCCAAACCCATTATCAGGTGGAAACCTGTGATCGCATGAATGGAATAGACGTCCTCAACGCCCTACGTCGCGCCGATGCTTTGATTTGGGGCGGGGGTAGCCTAATCCAAGATGTGACTGGCGCTATCAGTCCTTTTTATTATGGTGGATTGATGGGATTAGCGCAACGGATGGAACTCACAACTATCGCCTGGGCCCAGGGTATTGGCCCCTTGAAGCGTTCTGTTTCTCGATGGTTGGCAAAAAAGACCTTTTCGGGCTGTAGTGCCGTGAGCGTGAGGGATGTGGGTTCTGCGAGGTTATTATCTGACTGGAATATTCCCTTTACCCTCGCCCCTGACCCGGTTTGGGCCTTGGAATCTCGACCTGTGGCCGGGTTGTGGGATTTACCCGCGCCACGAGTTGCCCTGACCTTGCGACCTCACCCCCAATTGACCCCCCAACGGTTATCATTAATTGCCAGGGCTTTAGTCTCGTTTCAAAAAGCGACCCAAACCTTTATTTTATTAATTCCGTTTCAGCCTATTCAAGATTTAGCGATCGCCCAAATTCTACATCAAGCCCTACCCGAAAATAGTCAAGTTCTAATCTTAGAAGATCCGCGACAATTAAAAGGTGTTTTTCGGGGGGTAGAATTTCTGATTGGAATGCGATTTCATAGTTTAATTATGGCAGCCACGGAACAATGTCGCTGTTTTGCGTTAAGTTATGATCCTAAAGTTAGCCGTTTAATGGAAGAATTAGAATTACCCGGATGGGAAATTGATCAACTCCCAGAAGATCCTAACTTAATCAGTAAAATCTGGATTGATTGTTATGCTAATAATCAACCCTTTTCCCAGGGAAAAATTGAGTTTTTTGTGGATCGGGCAAAAGTTCATAAAGAACTACTCTACTCCCAATTTCACTAAATCCTATAGTGCTACGCATTACAGTTAGGACACTTCTAAATCCAGCAAACTCATTCAATGCGTAATGTTCCGGCGTTCCCAGATCCGGCGTTCCCTGTTCCCAGATCCGGCGTTCCCAGATCCGGCGTTCCCTGTTCCCAGATCCGGCGTTCCCAGATCCGGCGTTCCCTGTTCCCAGATCCGGCGTTCCCTGTTCCCAGATCCGGCGTTCCCAGATCCGGCGTTCCCTGT
>MNYZ01000070.1 GCA_001873365.1 Oscillatoriales cyanobacterium CG2_30_40_61
TCTGCACATCCCACAATTTAATCGTGTTGTCATAACTCCCACTAGCTAACGTCCGACCATCGGGACTGAAGGCTACAGAGTAGACAGGATCTGAATGTCCGGTGAGAGTGGCAACTAAAGCAGCATTTTGCCAGGGTACTTGGGGTGATGGTGTCGGTCGTGGTGTTGACGGTGGCGGTGCTGGCGTTGATGACTGTGGCGGTGGTTGTGGTGGTCGTATTATCTGTAAATTCTGTAACACCTGATCAGCAGAGGAGTAACGATCTCCAATATCTTTTTTTAATAGCTGATCAAGAACTTTATTTAATTCTGGACTAAGATTTTGCTTGACATATTGTTGCCAATTTTTCGTCCAACTGTAACCGTCATCTAACCATAATTCCAGAGGTGAAATTTTAGTCAATAGATAAAAACAAGTCACCCCTAAACTATATAAATCACTTGCGGGGTAGGCTTCTCCCCCTTGCATTTGTTCCCGACTTGCATATCCATCAGAACCAACACGGGTTCCCACTTGGGTATATACCACCGTTCCTGATAAATCTTTCGCTACCCCAAAATCAATTAACACATATTCCCCATTTCCACGACGCATAATATTATCGGGTTTGAGGTCACGGTGAATCACCTTTTGCTGGTGAATAAATTCGAGAACAGGTAACAAACTGATTAATAATTCCTTAACTTGCTGTTCTGTCCAAACCCCTTGTTTTTGTAAAATCTTATCTAAAGTTTCCCCTTCAATATATTGCTGAATTAAATAGAGTTGATTGTTTTCTGAAAAATAAGCCCATAACGCCGGAATTTGTGAATGGTGTCCCAGTTGTTGCAGTTGTCTGGCTTCTCGTTCAAATAATTCTAAAGCTTTTTGTAGTCCTGCTGTTCCTTGGATCATGGGAACAAACTGTTTAACTACACATTGCTCATTCAGTTTATCCCGATCTTCCGCTAAATAAGTCCGACCAAACCCCCCTTGTCCTAACAGTTTGATCATCCGAAACCGTCCCCGCAGGAAGTCGGGTATGGGGACACCGCAGCTTTGACAGTAAACCGTATTATCGGGGTTGTCTGGGTTCGGACATTGGGGGTTGATGCAACATTTCATCGTTCTCAAGGGTTAGAATATTATCTCTATTGTGTCTCAATTTTGGGAAACTGGAGTATCAACGGGGATATTGCTGGATTAAGGCTCGAACCCGGAGAGGGAGTCCTAAAGGACTCACTACGGTATTAACGGGGGTATTGCTGCATTAAGGCTCGAACCCTGAGAGGGAGTCCTAAAGGACTCACTACGGTATCAACGGGGATATCGCTGGATTAAGGCTCTAACCTGTTCTGCATGGTAGGAACTGCGGGTTAGGGGAGAAGCCACCACTTGTAAGAAACCGATTGACTCACCAAACTGCTGCCAAGTATCAAATTGTTCGGGTGTGATAAATCCCTCAACGGCTAAATGTTTAGGTGTGGGTTGGAGATATTGACCCAAGGTTAAAATATCACAGTCAACGGCCCGTAAGTCCTGCATGGCTTCCCGAACTTCGGCATCGGTTTCACCCAGTCCCACCATTAACCCAGATTTAGTATAAACTTCGGGTCTGAGTTGGCGCGATCGCTTTAATAACTCCAAACTGCGCTGATAATCTCCTTGGGGACGAACCCGCCGATACAACCGTTTGATGGTTTCGGTATTGTGGTTGAGAACTTCCGGTTTAGCCTGCAAAATTATTTCCAAGGCGTCCCAGTTACCACACAAATCAGGAATTAACACCTCAATAGTGGTTTGGGGAGAGAGCGATCGCACCCCCTGAATACACCGAACAAACTGGGACGCACCGCCATCGGGTAGGTCATCCCGGTTAACGGAAGTGATCACAACATGATTCAAATTCATGCGTCGTACCGCTTCCGCTAGTCTTTCCGGTTCAGTTAGGTCTAGGGGTTGGGGTTTTTTCTCAAAATCAATATCACAGTAGGGACAAGCCCGGGTACAAGCTGGCCCCATAATTAAAAATGTAGCGGTTCCAGCATTGAAACATTCCCCAATATTGGGACAGGAGGCTTCCTCACAGACGGTGTTTAGGCTTAAATCGCGTAAAATTCCTTTAACGTTGCCAACACGCTCCCATTGAGGGGCTTTGACTCTTAACCAGTCTGGCTTGACTACCACGGGCTACCTTTTCCTAATAAATTCACATCTTTATAGATCCTAACTGATCTTTTCTGTGTTATACTAATAAAGATGTCTAATTCAGGCATCGGGATGTAGCGCAGCTTGGTAGCGCACCTCGTTCGGGACGAGGGGGTCGTAGGTTCAAATCCTATCATCCCGATTTCAAATTTTAACTATATAACCTATACAGGAACAGGGTTTTGTTCTGCTACCCCTACCACCCCAAGGTAGGTGTGGCAGGGGATACTACCCAAAGTCTACCCAAAATGGTTATGATGCTTTTGTGCAACTGATTTAGACTTGCTATAGTTAATAAATTTACAGACGCGCTTGGTACTTATAGCCCACCAATAACTGATATATAATAATTGTATAATGGGTAATGGCTTATTTTGTCCTCAAATTCCCCCATCTTTGCATCTACGAACCTATCAACAGCAAGCGGTAAATAACTGGTTTGCAAATCGGGGACGGGGAACATTGAAAATGGCAACTGGAAGCGGTAAAACTATTACAGCTTTAGCGATCGCTACTCAATTATATGATCAAATTGGATTACAAGCAGTTATCATTATTTGTCCCTATTGCCATTTAGTCATTCAATGGGAAAAGGAGGCTAAAAAATTTGGATTACAACCGATTTTAGCCTTTGAAAGTGTGCGTCATTGGCAAAGAAAGTTATCAACGGAATTATATCAATTAAGAGCCGAAACTCAGTCTTTTTTAACAGTTATTACCACTAATTCTACCCTAATTTCTGAAGGTTTGCAATCTCAAATCCGTTATTTTCCGGAAAAAACCTTGATTATTGGGGATGAAGCCCATAATTTAGGAAGTCCCAGATTAGAAGAAAGTTTACCACGAAATATTGGCTTGAGATTAGCACTTTCTGCCACGCCGGAACGACATTTTGATCAGAGTGGAACTGATGCTATTTTAGACTATTTTGGGCCTGTTTTACAACCGGAATTAACCTTAGCGCAAGCCATTAGTCAAGGGGCATTAGTCCGGTATTTATATTATCCGATTTTAGTGGAATTAACCGAAGCTGAAAGTCGAGCTTACCATCGATTAACTACTCGTATCGGCTGGGCATTGATGGCGGATAAAGACTGGGAACAGAACGAAACTATCACCGCTTTATTAATCCAAAGATCTCGGTTAATTGCCTCCGCTAGTAATAAGTTAGATGCGTTACGCCAGTTAATGAAAACCCGGTTACATACAACCCATACTTTATTTTATTGTGGGGATGGAAGTGTAGAAACCCTAGAGGATTATTCCCCTAGGCAATTGGAAGCAACGGTTGAATTATTGGGGTCAGAATTGGGTTATCGGGTGAATACTTATACCGCCGAAACCCCTTTAATTGAACGGGAAAAATTACGCCAACAATTTGAACAGGGAGAATTACAAGGGTTAGTGGCAATTCGGTGTTTAGATGAAGGAGTTGATATTCCAGCGATTCAAAATGCGGTAATATTAGCTAGTAGTTGTAATCCTCGACAATTTATTCAGCGACGGGGGAGAATATTAAGACCCCATCCGGGGAAAGAACGGGCAACTTTATTTGATATGATTGTATTACCACCGGATTTAGATAGAAATACCTTAGAAGTTGAACGGAATTTGTTAAGAAAAGAGTTAAAAAGGTTTTTGGAATTTGCCAATTTAGCTGATAATGCCGGGGAAGCGAGATTAAAATTACTTCAGTTACAAAAACGATATGGGTTATTAGATTTATAGCAAACCCTAGCTTTCACCCTAACTTAAGTGAAATAATAGCATCACTAACTTTTACCATCAATATCATCGGATCGATCTCTGAGGCGGTAAACCCATACTTCTGATAAAAGAGCTTTGCATCTTCTGAGATAGCATGGACGAGAATTGCTCGTATTCCCGCAATTTCAGCGGCTTGTAGCGTGCGAAGAATCGCATCTCGTAGCATAGCACGCCCGATACCTTGGTTTTGCCACTGGCGATCAACGGCCAATCTTCCGATCACCATAACCGGAATTGGATCGGGCATATTACGCCCAACTCGTCCTGTAGCAATAGTTTGAGCTACTGCGCCGTTGGCAAGACAGTAGTAGGCAACGACGACTTCACCCACACAAAGAACATAAGTACGGGAAGCACCTTCTAACTCATTTTTCCAAGCGCGACGCTTCAGCCAGTCATCTAACTGACTGTTACCCGAATCAAAGTTGTCAATTTGATGTGACGGATTTAGTTTTTCAGGAGGGCTGAGTTTATCTCGATCTCGATCTAATCCCACGGCGATTTAGTGGTTAACAATGCCTGTAATTTCTCATTTTGCATAGGCGGTGTATCTAACAGCGCCACGAATTTCTGAAATTTATCCTCATCTAGCCCAAAAAAACAGTGACTTAAAATCACATCCTGGGCTTTTTCGTAAGCTGTTTGAAGCATGAACTCTGATCGGCTTTTGCCTTGTATTTTAGCAGCTTGATCGATAAAATCCCGTTGATTCTGCTTGGCTCGGATATTGATCGTTACCTCGCGGGTTTGACTGACTAATTCTTGAGATTCTGACCCACACATAAATGATACCTCTGTGAGAGCTAAACTAAATTGCTGATTTGTTGCTTGATTCCAGATTAACAGATTTGTATACACATTGTCAACATATTTTTGATCCGTAACAGTCATTAGGTGACAAGCATGGTATTTTATATGACAACAACCAAAGATAAATTTTTGTTAAGACCAATCAACTCTTATGGTTTAAAACTCAGCTTTGTCGCATTTTTTTGTCAATTTCAGATTAAAATGATCACAATTGCCATTTTACGTCTATTAAAATGTTTAAATATTCTGAAAGTATTATTAGCACCATTGCCAATGTTTTCTCTGAGAAAAAATCCACCTATGGGGATAATATTAATCCTAAAGAAGCTCAAGACCCAATTATCAATGCTTCCCCGGAAGTGCGAGAAATTATTGAACGGGTATTACAAGCAGAACGAGATAAACTATATATGAAAAATCCTCGGAATATTAATGATGATATTCTCAAAATTATTAAGGATGTGGTGAAATGAGATTAATTTCGATTCAACTCTGCAACTTTCGACAATTCTATGGGAAAACTCCAGAAATTCATTTAGGGTTTGGAGAACGGAATACAACGGTTATTCATGGTAATAATGGAGCCGGAAAAACCACTTTAATGAATGCTTTTACTTGGGTTTTATATGAAAAGTTTAGTGCAGCATTTTCTATTTCTGAACATCTCGTAAATAAACGAGCTTTAAATGAAGCTGAACCCACAAAAGCCATAGGATGTTGGGTTGAATTAGTGTTTGATCATGATCATAAAAAATATTCAGTTAAACGGATTTGTCGAGCGTATAAAAATGGGACTGAGATAGAACAGAGTCGCAGTGAATTATCAATGCAGGTGGCTGGAGATGATGGTCGCTGGGTAATACCACCTCACCCAGCCGAAGAAATTATTAATCGAATTTTACCATTAAGTTTACATCAATATTTCTTTTTTGATGGAGAAAGAATTGAGCAAATTGTTAGGGATGAACGCAAACTAGAAATTGCTGAAGCGACTAAAGAATTATTGGGTGTGGAAGTTTTAAATCGCTCTATCAAACATTTAGGGGAAGCTAAAAAATCCCTAGAAACGGATTTAGCAATTATTGGAAATCCGGAAACTAAAAAATATTTACAAGACAAGAAAAAAGCGGAACAGGAAATTGATAGATTATCCCAAAGACAGACAGAAATCAACCAAGAGTTAGAGAATTTAAAACAGATAAAATCCACCCTAAATGAACAGTTAATGGAATTAAGTGGGGCGGCGGAATTACAAAAATTGCGAGATGAATTAGAACGCAAAAAACAATTATTAAGAGAACAACTCCATCAAGCTCATATTGCTATTAATCGGGCTATTTCTACTAAAGCCTATACGGTTTTAATCCCAGAATTAACGGCGAAATTTAGAAGTTTATTTTCAGACATGAGAGAACGGGGGGAGTTAAATACCGGAATCACAAAACAGTTTGTTCAAAATTTATTAGAGCAAAAACGATGTATTTGTGGGGCGGAGTTAATCTCAGGAAAAACTGAATGTGAACAGGTTGAACACCTGTTAAATCGAGCTGGGACTGCGGATATTGATGAAACAGCAATTCGTTTGAGTACCCAAGTCGATGAATTAGATAAACAAGGGATTGAATTTTGGCAAGAAATTGATCATCAACAACTAAATATTCAAACGAATAGAGAAGAATTACAACGGATTGAAAATGAACTCGATAGTATTACGAATAAGCTAAGAAAGTTTCCAAATGAGGATATTCAAGAGTTACAAAAACGTTTAGATGAAATTGAACTAAAAATTAATGAAATGAATCGAGAAACTGGCTCAAATCAGCAGCAAATTGAAACTTTTAAGCAGACCGTTGAGAGTTTATCTCGACAGATTGATAAGCAACAAATGAATGAAATGAAACAACTTTTAGTTCAAAGAAGAATTGCTGTGACTCAGGATGCCATACTGCGTTTGAGTGAGGTTAAACAGCATTTAGACCAGCAATTTCGCTATCAATTAGAAAAACGAGTTCAGAATCTATTTAGTCAAATTTCCTTTACCCCTTATTTACCCAAATTAACCGAAAAATATGAATTAAAATTAGTAGAAAGCACCGCCGGAGAGGAAGCAGAAGTCGCCGCTTCCACGGGGGAAAATCAGATTTTAAGTTTATCGTTTATTGGGGGCGTAATTGAAGGCGTGAGGGAATGGAGTCAAAAAAATACTTTAATTGGCCCCGATAGTAGTACATTTCCGATTGTTATGGACTCTCCTTTTGGCAGTTTAGATGAAATTTATCGGCGACAAATTGCGAGTATTATTCCTCAATTAGCGAATCAATTAATTGTTTTAGTAACTAAAACTCAATGGCGCGGAGAAGTGGCGCAAGAGATGGAAAAACGCATCGGACGAGAGTATGTTTTATCCTACAATTCTCCTAAAACCGATTGTGAGGAAGACTGGATAGAATTAGCTGGAAATCGTTATCCTTTAGTCCATCAAAGTCCCAATGAATTTGAATATACGGAAATTTTGGAAGTGGAATATGATTTTTAGTTTGATCTAGCATAAATTGTACCTATTTGTCGATAAAAATTCACTTTGACGTCAAAACGTTTACAAAAATTTATACTCAGAGTTTCATCCTAGGGTTACGCTTAAAAATTCGGAGTTGAAACGGGAGAGAAATGGACTATTTGACAGAGTGGACAAAAAGCGGCGTAGATGCAGAACTAACCCAACTGAATGTGATTCCTTTGGAGGGGTATCGCCCGTTGGATTATCTCCTCTATTCTGATACTATTCCTAGATTAAATACGGGTCGGATATCCCAGCCTATTCTTAACCGTTATCAGCATCTTTATGAAGGAGGCTGGTGGTGTTCTGGGATAAATATTTTGACCGGAAATCCTGATTTATGGGGGTGTTTTAAGCCCGTAAAACCCCGGCTAACTTCAGACCGGGAAAAATTAATTAAATATGAACATCCCCCTAACACACCGATGGGGATTTTTGCATTAAGAATTTCTCGCGGAATTTGGGAAAAAATTTCTAAAAAATATGGCGTTAAAATTAATCCTTCTGACCTGCAACTTCATCAGCCAGATTTAGGATTTTGGCGCTGGGTAATTGCTCATCCCGAACTGCCTTTATGTATTACAGAAGGAGCGAAAAAAGCCGGAGCATTACTAACAGCCGGATATATTGCGATCGCCCTTCCTGGGATTCATAGTGGGTATCGAGTTCCGCGAGATCAATATGGAAATAGAATTGCTAAAACTGCTTTAATTAAGCAGTTACAGACATTTGCAAATGCTAATCGTAAAATTTATATGGTATTTGATCAAGATACCAAACCTAGAACTATTAAAGCCGTTAATTCAGCGATTCAGCAAACGGGATATTTATTCAAAAAAGCAGAATGTTCTGTGTATGTTGTCAATTGGAATCCACAGTTAGGCAAAGGAGTTGATGATTTAATTGCCGAACAAGGTCAAACAATATTTGATCAGGCGTATCAAAATGCAACTCCTTTAGAAACCTGGAAAGCTTTTTCCTTTAATCGGTTAACCTATCCGGCAGATATTGATCTCAATAGCCGCTATTTATCCGATCTAAAAATACCTGAATCTGCTAAATTAATTGCGATTAAATCGCCTAAAGGAACCGGAAAAACTCAAGTTATAGAAACTATAGTTAAGGAAGCAATTAAAAAAGGTAAGTGGGTCTTAGTCATTGGTCATCGAATTAGATTAATTGAATCCCTCTGTCAACGGTTTGGATTGCAATACATGAAATCCCCCGTGGATACCCCTAATTCTGCCCTAGGATATGGATTATGTATGGACTCTCTCCATCCTAATTCCGGGGTTAAATTTCAAGCCCAAGACTGGTCAAATGGGTTAGTGATTTTGGATGAAGTTGAACAAGTATTATGGCATGGATTAAACTCAGAAACCTGTCAAAACCATCGAGTTTCTATCCTTAAATCCTTTAAAACCCTAATGCAAAATGTTTTAGGTGGAAAGGGTCAAGTAGTGATTTCCGATGCTGATTTAAGTGATATTTCTATTGATTACTTAACTAGCCTATCCGGGGTACATTTGCAACCTTTTATTATTCAAAATCAGTGGCAACCCTCAAAGAATCAAGCCGGGAAAATTCATAACTATTTAGGAAATACCCCTGACCAACTGGTAAAAGACCTAGAACAACATATTGCTGAAGGGGGGAAACCTTTTGTGTGTTTATCTGCTCAAAAATTAGCCAGTCAATGGGGGACTCGCACCCTAGAAACCTATTTACAAACCCAATTTCCCGATCGCTCTATTTTAAGAATAGATTCCGAATCCTTAGCTGATCCTGGTCATTCGGCTTATGGGGCAATTTCTGACTTGAATCAGGTACTAAAACGCTATGATATTGTATTAGCGTCGCCCTCAATTGAAACAGGAGTTAGTATTGAAATTAATAACCATTTTACCTCAGTTTGGGGAATATTTCAAGGGATTCAAGCGGAAAATTCTGTTCGTCAAGCCTTGGGAAGAATTAGACAGAATATTCCTAGATTTATTTGGATGGCAAACCGAGGATTTAATCAGGTAGGAAATGGCACAACCTCTATGAGTTCTTTACTTAGTAGTGGACAAAAATTAACCCGTTTAAATATTCGTCTATTACAACAATCGGATTTTGAAACATTAGATGATTTAGAAATGGGATTTCAAGCGGAATCCTTAATCGCTTGGGCAAAAATGGCAGTCCGATTTAATGCGGGAATGGCGCGTTATCGAGAGACAATTTTAGCCACATTAAGGGCAGAGGGTCATCAAATTATTGAGATTCCACAAGCCAAAAAAATACCAAAAAACTCAATTAAGTCCACTCAAAAATTTAAACCCGAATGTTCAGAGCGTCCCAGCTTAAATGAACTTATTCTAGCGGTAAAAGATCAGAATTATCAAGCGGAATCTGTAGCGGTGATTAACTCCCCAGATCTGAGCTATAGCCAATATTACTATCTTCAACAAAAGTTAACCAAAACCCCCGAAGAACGCCGGGCTATCCGTAAATATGAGTTAAAATTACGTTATGGTATTACCGTTACTTCCGATGTCATTAATAAAGATGATCAGGGATGGTATGAGCAACTCAGAATTCATTATTTCTTAACTCTGGGTCGTCCCTATTTAATCGGTCGAGATGCTCTGATTGCTAGACGGTTAATGGAGCAGGGACAGGGAAATATTTTTGCTCCTGATTTTAACCGTTCTCAGTTAGGGTCAATCATTGGAATTATGGAATTATTGGGGATTCCTGCTTTACTGAAAAATCCAAACCGGGATTTAAAAAATACCGATACTGACTTACAAACCATTGCGGAAATTGCCCTCAAAGATCGCAATGCCATTAAAACAATTATTGGCATTGGGCTGGCTAAAAATTCGAGTCCGATTACAATTTTACGGCGTTTTTTAGATAAAATTGGCTATGGTTTAACCTGTGTTCGATCCCAAACAGAAGCTAAAAAACGAGTCCGGGTTTATCGTCTGGTTGACCCCCAAGATCACCGAGAAGAAATTCTTGAACATTGGTTAAAATTAGAAGGTCAATATCCCGGTAAATTAGATAGGATTGTATCTGAAAATACCCCCACTCCCGACCCTTTTCGATTTAGTCCTAATTACATCCAACTCTCCCTATTTAAGTCCTAATAACCTCTTATCCCCCCCTTATTAAGGGGGGCTAGGGGGGATCTTCTTCGGGTAATAAGGGTGGAGATCCCCCCAAACCCCCCTTGAGAAGGGGGGCTTTGAGAAAATGCGCTCGCTTATTTCTTAGGATCTAAAGATTAATCATCTCCTAATAATACGGCTAATAATGCTTTTTGAACGTGCATTCTGTTTTCCGCTTCATCCCAAACTTTTGAACGAGATCCCTCGATAACTTCATCGGTAATTTCCTCATCTCGGTGGGCGGGTAAACAATGTAAAACAATCGAATTCTCCGCGGTTTTTTCCATTAATTTAGCATTGACTTGATAGGGTTGAAATAGAGGAATTCTAGCCCTGGCTTCTTCTTCCTGTCCCATACTTGCCCACACATCAGTATAAACAACATCAGATCCGTGAGCAGCTTCTAAGGGATCATCTGTGATCATAACTTCTGTTTTTCCTTGAGCAATATTTTTTGCTTGTTCAACAATATCAGCGTCGGGTAAATAGTTAGCTGGAGTCGCAATTCTAACATTCATTCCCACCATAGCACAGCCTAATAATAAGGAATGAGCCATATTATTAGCCCCATCGCCAAAATAACTTAAAGTTAAACCTTCTAAGGTTCCAAAACATTCTTGCACCGTCATTAAATCCGCTAAAACTTGACAGGGATGTTCCCGATCTGTTAACGCATTAATTACCGGAATTTTCGCATAATTAGCAAAGGTTTCTAAATCCTTTTGTTCAAAAGTACGAATAGCGGTAATATCCAAATATCGATCTAAAACCCTAGCAGTATCCACTAAAGGTTCCCCCCGACTCACCTGGGTAACATTGGGGTTTAAATCAATCACTTGACCCCCCAATTGATACATGGCAACTGTAAAACTCACCCTGGTTCGAGTTGAAGCTTTAGAAAATATTAATCCTAAGACTTTATTGCGACGCAATTTGACCATTCCTGATTTTAATTTAGTCGCCAAATCTAATAAAAAATAGAGTTCCTCAATACTCACATCCGCCAAACTTAAAAAATCCCGTCCTTTTAATGTTTCCATGATTCTTCCTAAATTACTAACAATTATGTTGATCCCCCCTAACCCCCCTTAATAAGGGGGGAACCGGAATTAAAAGCTCCCATTTTTAAGGGGGAAACCGGACTTTGAAGTCCCCCTTGGGAAGGGGGATTTAGGGGGATCTAATCTCCGCTATGATTAGGGATTTTCCGCTTAATTTAACGCTAAGGATTGACCGATTAATGACAACTTTAGGCTAAAAGTTAGCTAGAAAACTGAAAGTTTGTTGATTTTTTTCTAGTCGATCCCCCCTAACCCCCCTTGAGAAGGGGGGAACCGGAGTTAAAAGTCCCCCTTGAGAAGGGGGGAACCGGAGTTAAAAGTTATCCTTTTTTAAGGAGGATTTAGGGGGATCTCAAACCCAAGTCAAAGATTGAAAGGGATCAACGCTATTCTAATTCTAAAGTTTTCTAAGCCACAAAACTGTTCTGAGATAACTGATTTATTGCATCATCTAATAATTCCCATCCTTGAGCAACAGTTTCAATTCTGGCCAAATGGTCCCGTAATTCGTGGGCCCCAGGAAACCCTTTTGCATACCAGGTTAAATGTTTTCGAGATTGATAAATCCCCCGTTCACCCTTATATTCCCATAACGCTTGTAGGTGTTCTTTTGCACATTGCAACCGTTCAATTACGGAAGGGGGTGTTTTAAATTCTCCCGTCTTCAAAAAATAGTCAATTTCTCCCACTAAAAACGGATAACCCAGGGTTCCCCGGGAACACATCACCCCATCAGCGCCCGTTTCTTGTAAACATTGAATCGCCGTTTCCACGGAAAAAATATCGCCATTGGCAATCACTGGAATCCTTAACTGTTCCTTAACCTGTCGAATCCAGTCCCATTTTGCCTGACCGTTGTACCCTTGGGCACGGGTGCGGGCGTGAATGGTGATCATTTTTGCCCCCCCATCCTGCATTCTACGGGCAAAATCTAAAATTGTGATTTCTTTATCACTCCAACCAATCCGTGTTTTTACGGTGACAGGCACATCCACGGCCGCCACCACTGACCGAATAATAGTTTCCGCCATTTCCGGTTGTCGCAATAACGAAGACCCGCCGCCGTTTTTGGTAATTTTATTAACAGGACAACCCATATTAATATCAATAGTATCGGCTCCTTCCTGGACGGCTTTTTGGGCGGCGTCGGCTAAAAAATCGGGGCGACAGTCGAATAATTGAATACTAATTGGCCGTTCGTTGGGGTCAACTTCCATGATTTTTGGGAGTCCGCGCACATGACAGACCTCGCTGGCGTGAACCATTTCGGTGTACATCATCGAGTCGGGGGCGTAGCGACGCACTAAACGCCGAAAGACCAAATCTGTGACACCGGATAGGGGGGATTGGAGGACGCGACTGTTGACTTCTACACTGCCAATTTTCAGGGGTGTGGATAAACGTTGTTTGAGTTCGGGGGAAAGAACAATCATGGTGACAAGGGAACAAATTCAGCAAGTTCGAGTATCTCTATAATAGAATTAGTTAACGGTTTAAATCATTTTGGATTTTATTATGAATTTTCCCTCCAATAATCCTGACCCGTTTAATCAAAATGGCAACGCCAATAAATTGCACTTTCCCCAACCAGAACCCAGTGAAGTTTCTGAAGAAATTGAAGATGTAAAAATTAAAGTAAATGACCCAAGAACCGTAGAAATTATTCAACGTTCGTTTATTATTTTAACGGTGATTGGGTTGGTTTTTGGGGTGTTTATGGCGGCGGGGGTTTTGTATTTGATGCAGAGATTTAATATTACCGGACGTCCGGCACAATTGGAACAGCCGATTAATCGATAAATTATCAGTGATTAGCATTTTTTCTCTAATTAATTGGGCTAATCACTGGATAAATATACAAAAATTATTCCCGGGACTGATACCTTTTTTTAGCAATTTCTTTTACTTTTTCTGAGAATTTTGGATAATTTTCTAGGACTTTATCAAAATCTTCCTTATACAGAACAAATAACTCACAGTAAGTTAAGGTTTTTACTGAAGCTGTGCGACGACTATCATAAAGTAAGGCAATTTCACCAAAAAAGGAACCCGCCGCCATAACGGTATAAACTTTTCCGGTTTTTTCAGAAAAGGCTTGTAATTTTCCTCGTTTGATAAAGTACATTTCATGACCCATTTGTTCTTCCCGAATTACATAGTCATTAGGGGGAAGAATTCTCGGTTTTAATTTAATCACTAAGTCTTCAATAAAACAGGGTTCAGCATCTTGGAAAATAGGAACTTTTTCTAATAGTTCTTGATAGAGATAACAATAGATTTGGGTTTTTAGGGAGTGGGGAAGTTCATCTAACAATTCAAAATCCATAGAAATATCCCGATTATATTCCCACATATATTGGTAATAATCTAAGACATTTTTTTGTAAATTACGGGGGATTTTTCTTTCCCCCATATAGGATTGAACTTGACCTAATTTATCTCGAAATCGGTTTTTACTGGCATCTAAATTAGAAATTATTGCTGCTACATTACCAATAATGAAGGCATACAGTGATACCCCCAAAAACATGACTGTAAATGTAAAGATAAGTTCGACATTATTTTGAGGCGTAATATCACCATAACCCACGGTTGTTAAAGTTGTAATTGACCAATATAAGGAATGTAAATATTGTGTTGTTGTATTTTCTAAATATAAATCATTAACTTGTAGCCAAGATTCTCCCGATTTTCCGGTTATATTGCCAATAAAAAACCACAAACAGGCTATCCAATGGTCAATTAGAAATACAATAATTAATAATTCAAACATCCGAATCACAGCCGAATTAAAATAAACATTATTATCCCATTTTCTAAATATCAATAAACATTGAGGAAATCTCAAAAGTCTTGGGATTCTACATAAACCGATTAAAAACAAAGAAGTGTTGGGTAAAAATAAATAAAGTAAAATATCTATGGGTAAACTCGCTAATAAATTAGATTTAAAGTCCGTATTTTGATAATAATAACTAATTTTTTGCCTATCTTTAACAACTTCTCCCCCATCAATATAACCAACATGAAATCTCAAGAAAATATCTGAAATTAAAATAAAATCTGCCAGGGAATCTATCAGAAACCAAAAATCAAAAATTATCGCATTAAACGCCATGCGAAAGGGAATAATAAAACAGTTATATAGGGTGACAATAACCAGTAAAGACTCCCAGACAGTCAGAAATTTTGATTCCGGGTGTAAAGGCAAGATTTGGCGGAGAAAAGATCCCATTGAAATTAAAAATTGATTCTTCAATTAGATTGTATCCCTATTCCTATGCTAAAATTAGCACCAGCTAAATATTACAGTTAATCCAAATTTAACTCATGATTCAAACAACGTTGACCCCGTTTTTTCAAAAAATCGGTTTTCCCCTCACAAAACAACCAATTACAGTCTTACAAATTAATTTAGGAAAACGGTGTAATCTAGCGTGTAACCATTGTCATGTCGAAGCTGGGCCCAAACGCAGCGAAGAACTAGACCTAGGGATTAGTTTACAACTGATTGAATTAATTAATCGTTTTCCCCAAATTCAAACCGTGGATTTAACCGGAGGAGCTCCAGAAATGAATTATGGATTTAAACCTTTAGTAGAAGCAGCCATAAAAAGCAAAAAACAAGTTATTGTTAGGTCTAACTTAACCATTTATTTTGTCCCTGGTTATGAAGATATACCCGAATATTGTGCTGATAATCAATTAAGAATTGTTGCATCTTTACCCTGTTATTTAGAAAATAATGTTGATAAAATGCGAGGAAAAGGAGTCTATCAGGATTCCATTCAAGCGATTCAATGGTTAAACCGTTTAGGCTATGGTAAAACACCGGAATTAATCTTAGATTTTGTTTATAACCCCGCCTTACCAACCGCCGAAAAGTTTACCTTACCTCCCGAACAATCTCAACTAGAACAGGGGTATAAAGATTATTTAAAACAACATTTTGATATTAATTTTAATCAGTTATTAACGATTACAAATTTACCTATTGGGCGCACAAAGTCTTATTTACAACAGAAAAAATTAGAATCTTCCTATTTAGAGTTTTTAGAATCTAATTATAATCCTGAAACAGTATCTAATTTAATGTGTCGAAATCAATTATCAATTGATTATCAGGGCTATATTTATGATTGTGACTTTAACCAAATGGAAAATATTCCCGCCCGCAATGCTGCGGGAAAATTATTAACAGTTAGTGATTTATTAGATGCTAATAATTTAGATTTAATTAATACCGTAAAAACAGCTTCCTATTGTTATGGCTGTACCGCCGGATGTGGTTCTAGTTGTGGGGGATCTTTAGTTTAAAATTATAGGTGATCTTGACAAGGGTTAAGCCAAATTTAACCACAAAGATACAAAGACACAAAGAAATTTTTCCAGACTAACCTGATTAGGGATATAATTTTAAACACTTGGGAGAATAAAATGGGCGTTCAAGAGTTACTGAAACATATTTTAGATTGGGTTGCTAATTTAGGCTTTTGGGGGCCAGTTGCTTTCATTATTATCTACAATTTAGCTACAATATTATTTGTCCCTGGTTCTCTATTAACTTTGGGCGCAGGCGTTATTTTTGGGGTGGTTTGGGGTTCAATTTATGTTTCTATTGGTTCGGTGATTGGAGCTACCTTTGCTTTTTTAATTGGACGATATTTTGCCCGGGAGTGGGTAACTAAAAAACTCGAAAATTATGCACAATTTCAAGCAATTGATCAAGCTGTGGCTCAAGAGGGATGGAAAATTGTCGGTTTAACTCGTCTTTCGCCAATTTTTCCGTTTAATTTACTTAATTATGCTTTTGGACTAACTAATGTTTCCTTAAAAGATTATTTTTTAGCTTCTTGGATTGGGATGTTACCGGGTACAATTTTATATGTTTATCTGGGATCTTTAATCGGAAGTTTAGCTCAGTTAGGAATGGGAGGGCGATCGCGTACGTCGGTAGAATGGTTATTCTATGGAATAGGGTTAATTGCGACGGTAATTGTTACAATTTATATCACTAAAATTTCCCAGAATGCTCTAAACCAAAAAATCAAATAGGTGGAAACCTCCACCTATTTTTAGTTAAATTAATTAGGCTTCTGGGGGCGTAGATTCAAGGTCAGCACTAATGGTTTTTGCCGTTGTTTCCAGTTGAGAAGCAATATCGGATTTAATCGAACGTTTATACAGTTTTCCGGCATACTCTTCTAAAGTTTCCGTTAATTTATCCACCCAGGTATGCTCAACTAAGGCAATAATTGCCGAACTTCCAGGGGTTAAAGATTCAGATAGTTCTTTAAGATCTTCTTGGGGAAATCCCAAATCCATAAAATGAGTAATTAAAGCTCCAACCCCTGCTCCACCTGCGGTTAAAGCAATTACTCCTAATGCTCCAATCGGGTTAAATAGGGCAATTAATCCCGCCGTAATTCCGCCAATAATCGCTCCTCCTTTCGCGTCCGTATCTCCAGTTTCACTAATCGCAACTTTCCCTTTTTCATTCTTAACCATAACCGCAGCATTGATAATGGAAATAATCCCTTGTGCTTGCAATTCCTTGAGTTCTTTTAAAACTTCTTTGGCTTTTTCTTGCTCAGGGTAAGCGACAACAACTAAAGTAGTTAAATCTTCTGCATAAGTCATGTTTTATTCCTCAAAATTTATGGTTTAAACAAATTAGGTCTATAGGGGTCGCAATTCTAACCCCCTATACCTTACCACACCCCCAATAACAAAGTCGATTAAAACCATGATAGATTGACAAAAGGGGTTGTGATCTTTCATTGTAAACAAAGATGCCTAATTTTAACGGTTAAGGATTTTTATTGTATGAGCTTGAGCGTGATTTTGTTACTGATAGGGGGTTTAGTCTTACTGGTTTTGGGAGCAGAACTATTAGTTCGTGGCGCTTCAACTATTGCTTCAATTTTGGGAATTCCTTCCTTGCTTGTGGGGCTAACAATTGTTGCTTATGGAACCAGTTCTCCAGAAATGTCAGTTAGTATTCAATCAGCTTTTGCTGGTCAACCAGATATCGCCTTAGGAAATGTGGTAGGTAGTAATATTTTTAATGTGTTAATCATATTAGGAATTTCGGCTTTAATTGCTCCTTTAATGGTAGCTAATCAGTTAATTCGGTTAGATGTTCCGATTATGATTGGGGTATCTGTTTTAACCTTAATGTTTGGCAGTGATGGCAAAATTAGCCGGGTTGATGGCACGATTTTATTTACTGGAGCCATTGTTTATACTCTGTTTTTAATTTATCAAGCAAAAAAACACAAAAATCAGGAATCCCAGGAAGATGAATCCCTGAATGTAGTTGAAAATACCCCGAAAAATTGGATTATTAATATCGGTTTTATTGGGATAGGATTGGTATTATTAGTTCAAGGATCTAATTGGTTAGTTGAAAGTTCAATTTCCATCGCTAGAGCCATTGGAGTTAGTGAATTAGTCATCGGATTAACTATTATATCCGCAGGCACTTCCCTGCCAGAATTAGCCAGTTCTGTTGTGGCTACAATTAGAGGAGAACGGGATATTGCTGTGGGTAATGTCATCGGCAGCAATATCTTTAATATTCTAGCGGTATTAGGACTCTCCTCCGCCGTATCCCCAGAAGGAATTAATGTTTCCCCAGCAGCGTTAAATTTTGATATTCCGGTTATGATTGCAGTGGCAGTTTCCTGTTTCCCTATATTTTATACGGGCAAATCTATTGACCGTTGGGAAGGTGTACTTTTTTTAGCTTACTATTGTGCTTATGCTACCTATTTAATCCTCGATTCTTCAAAACATTCTCAACTTCCCCTGTTTAATTTGGTGATGATCAGTTTTGTAATTCCGATTACCATTTTTACCTTAATCATCACCACCGTTCGCAGTTATCAAGCTAAACGAAAACGCTTAAATCCTGAATGATTCAGGGTTTATTGGGGTGAGAAAACCTCGCCTTGAGATTAAATCCCAACTCCCTTTTGAATCCTACAATTCTTAGAGAAAATATGGTTGCTGAAATTATTTGTGTGGGGACGGAACTGCTTTTAGGTGATATCCTCAATAGCAATGCTCAGTTTTTGGGACAACAATTGGCTCAATTAGGCATTCCCCATTATTATCAAAGTGTAGTTGGAGATAATCGAGAACGCCTAAAAAAAGTAATTGCGATTGCCTCTGAACGCTCTCAATTATTAATTTTTACCGGAGGTTTAGGGCCGACTCCCGATGATTTAACCGTGGAAACTATCGCTGATTTTTTTGGAGTTCCCCTAATAGAAAAAACCGAAATTATTGAAGATATCACTGAAAAATTTAGTCAACGGGGACGGGTGATGTCGGCGAGTAATCGCAAACAAGCCTTAATTCCTCAAGGGGCAGAAATCCTCGCTAACTTAACTGGAACTGCACCGGGTATTATCTGGAAACCCAGAGGAGATCAATTGACAATTTTAACCTTTCCTGGGGTTCCCGCCGAACTGTATCAAATGTGGTTAGATGTGGCAATTCCCTATCTTAAAAATAACGGTTGGTGTCAAGGAATTATTCACAGTTGTACCTTGAAGTTTTGGGGGATAGCCGAATCGACTTTAGCCGAAAAAGTGGCTGATTTCCTAGATCTAAAAAATCCCACCGTTGCCCCCTATGCTAATCATGGAGAGGTGAAATTAAGAATTTCTGCCCGAGCAGAATCTCCAGAAATTGCCCAACAATTAATTACTCCCATTGAAACCCAACTCCGAGAAATTGCCGGACTCGATTGTTATGGGGCCAATGGTCAAACCCTAGCCTCGGTGGTGGGGGAATTATTACAACAACATCAAGCTACCTTGAGTGTAGCCGAATCCTGTACAGGAGGGGGTTTAGGACAAATCCTGACCCAAATTCCCGGCAGTTCTGAATATTTTCTCGGCGGTGTAATTGCCTATAATAATCGGGTGAAGACTGCTATCCTCCAGGTCAACCCCGAGGATTTAGACCAATACGGGGCCGTGAGTGCGGTCGTCGCTGAACAAATGGCCCTGGGGGTAAAAAATCTCTTACAAACCACTTGGGGTTTAAGTATTACCGGCATTGCTGGGCCAGGGGGAGGGACTCCGACCAAACCTGTGGGACTGGTTTATATTGGTTTAGCCACACCCCAGGGCTCAGTAGAGAGTCGGGAATGTCGGTTTGGGGAAAAACGAGGTCGGGATTGGATACGGCGAGTTGCGGCTAGTACGGCCCTTGACCTCCTGCGTCGTCATCTGCTTGGTCAGGACTTACGCACCTAACCAAAGAAACCGGGTTTCTGGCCGGTGATTTTGCGGATGAAATCGAGATTTCTCGTTCACCAAACCCGGTTTCTCGGCCCCATGCCTAAGTCCTATTCGTCAGGGTTGAGCTTTGAGGAAAAACAGAAAATTGTCAAGCTATTGCCTAAATTTGTAAAGATTCGTTATGCTGAAAGTGGTATTGTGCAATTCAATACCTAAACATCCCGGGAAAAATTGTTAAGATTAATCTATTACAGTTTCTCTGGACGTTGGTTTAAGTACAACAGTTTCCCATCAGCAACCCTGATCCTACCCTTTTTAAATTCATCCGAAATGTGATGGCGAAAGGAGAGGGTTCCGGGCTGTAAAACTCCCTAAATTAATGGGATTATTCTCAGTTGTCCTATTACCAAATACTTAAAATTTTAGAAACTTTTATAGAATTTTGAGCCATAATGGGGTAACATAATAGAATAAGAAATAGATAGGAGATATCTGTTAAAGATCAAACTTGCTAACCGATAGCAAGCCTAAGTTTTGAGCTTTATGCGGTGATTTGGCTGATTATTCGGTTGGTCTTAACCCCCAGTCCAGTTGCGTACCTAGTTTACAGCGAGGAGCCTTTTGTTCAATGGAATACATTGATAGAATACTGGAAAAATTAAAAGAATGGGCGCGGGAGCTAATTGATGCCCTATTGGGCCCGGCGACCGGGCCGGAAGCGGAGCCAATTCCTGTACCCGTGGATGAGCCCCGCCGTCGGAGGTAGTTGATTTAACATTTGATTAAGGTTACTCCTTTGCTAAGTCTTTTAGTATTGCATGGCCCCAATTTGAATCTATTGGGTCAGCGAGAACCCGAAATTTACGGGAAAACCACGTTAGAAGGAATTAATCGATTGTTGGAACAGGAAGCCCAGTTATTCCCGGTTAAACTCTCGATCATCCAGTCTAACCACGAAGGGGTTTTGGTGGATGCAATACACTCCGCATTCGGGCAACACCAAGGCTTGCTAATTAATGCCGGAGCCTATACTCACACCAGTATTGCCCTGCGAGATGCGATCTCAGGAGTCGGAATTCCGACCGTTGAGGTACATCTAAGCAATATCTACCGTCGAGAAGCCTTCCGGCATCATTCTTTGATCGCGGCAGTGGCGATTGGACAAATTAGTGGATTTGGGCCGGAAAGTTACCGTCTGGGACTACGGGCTTTGTTTGATCATTTGCAAGGGCAAAACCCTTTAGAATCCTCTCCATGAACCCAGTTCCACTAGATAACCAATTTCAGGGGGCTTTTCTGGGAATAGTCCTCGGTTATCAGTTGGGTCAACTGAAACTCAGCTCGGAAATCCCATCTCCGGGTTCTTCCCTAAATTGGGGGGAACTGATTCCCCGACTAACTCAAAGCTTAATCAAACATCAAGGATTTAATCCGATTGATTACTGGCTATTAGTGGCGAACCACAGGGAAGAACCTCAAAAATGGGAAATATCTCAAAAACCCGCGGTCTCATTCCCCCAGGGGTTAAATTCAGGGAGTGAGGTGGCTATTCTTGGCTTCCCCCTGGCTTTATTTTTTCACGATAATTTGAATGCTTTGCAACAGTTGGGAGCTAATCAACCGGAACCGGTGGCCCCGGTTTGGGATGGGGTGTTGGCCATGGCTAGGGCGATCGCCCAGATCCTAACTCAAAATCCCGAACTCGATCAACTGATTCCGAACTTGTTGCAGCAATTACCGACCGAATCGGTCTTGAGCGCTAAATTAGAACAGGTTCAAACCCTATTACAGCAAAAAGCCAGTTTAGAAACGGCGGTTCGTCAACTGACCCAGACCCCAAAGCCACAACAGAGGGTTCTGGCAGATTTGGAGCCGGAAAATTGGACGGCTTTGGCCCTGGGCTTCTATTGTTTCCTCAGCACTCCTGAAGACTACTCCTTAACGGTTTTGCGATCGCGACAAACCCGATATCACCCTGAAATCACCGCCGCCATTAGTGGAGCCCTATCCGGTGCCTATCAAGGCTTAATCGCAATTCCAGTCCCATGGCGTTTAGAGCTTTCAGACCCCTGTGTTTGGCCTTTAACTCATCCAGAAATTGAAAATAATTATGTAAAACCCAACCCCATCCAGGGAGAACTGCTACAGTTAGCTCAGAACCTGTTTGCCCTTTGGTCAGGGGTATATCTGGAAAACCAGTGGTGATTGGCTTTCCTGAAAAACTCAAAACAATACTATACAATTAAATTCAAACGGCTGCTCAACCCCTTGATCTAGTTTCCAAGCAGATGAATACGCGACCTACTCTGACGCAACAGATTGAACGGCTTTGTAGCCGCGCCCATTCCGCCTCGTCTCCCATAAAGCCTTCAACCCCAAAACTATCTGGTTCTAACTCTTCATTTTTATCCAATCCTAAACCCCGAAAAGTCAACAAAAAATTGAGTTCCTTGGCTAGTCCGACCTTTTTCTTGGTGAGTGTGGTTTCCTTAACCAGCGTTATCGGCGTTCGATTTTACAACCAACCCAAATTAAATGTCGGTCGCATTGCCCAGGAAACCATTAACGCCCCCTGGGATGCTACTGTCCGTGACTTGAAAACCACCGATGAAAAGCGCAAAGCGGCGGAAATTGGATCAATTCCGGTTCTAGTAATTGATCATGCTGTTAATCAAGAGATTGAGCAAACTATTCAAAAAGTATTAGCCCAGGGCAGGTTAATCCGAAAAATTGCCGAACCCTTTCCTTTTGTGAATACGGGAATTTTATCGACGGAAGTTCAGGGTTATCTGCGCGGGATTCCAGAACGAGAATGGCAAGATTTAATCGCCCAAGTCGAACAGGTAAGTGTACAAATTCCCTCAACCCCCACACCAAAAACCCCTAATAAAAAAAATCCGACAAAATTTACCGATTGGCAAGAAGCTAACTTAGCTGAAATTCGCCAAAATACCCTCAAACAATTACAAGTCTATCGTCAGCGCACAACCCCGGTTGAGTTTTCGGAGTTGTTGTCTAATGTCACCCAAGCCCGTTGGCGCTATGTGGCATCATTGAATGTTTTTGATCAGGACTTATCTACTGATCAAAAAGTCTTTTATAATGAGTCGATTTTTAGTTGGTCTGAGCCAATTTGGTTACAAACCCAACAGGGAATTGATCAAATTATTCAGGAGATGTTAACCCAGGGGATTGCTCCGGGTGTACCGGATGAAATCTTGAAAAAAGCCATAGCAGTTCATGTTAGATATACGATTCCTTCAGAAACTCGATTCTTTGCTACGGATTTGTTGAATCAGGTTTTAAAAGTCAATTTAGTCAAAGATCTCGAAGCAACTCGACACCAGGCAGAGTTAGTTGCACAGAAAATTGAACCGGTTTTAGTAAATATTAATCAGGGAGAAGTTATTGTTAACAAAGGACAAAAAATTAGTCAACGGGATTTTGTCTTGCTGGATTATTTTGGTTTAAGTGAACGGGGAATTAATTCTAATGGGTTGATGAAGTTAGTGGGGTTAGTCAGCCTAGGAGTTGGAATGGTTTTATTGGTGGAATGGAGATTTCATCGCGGTTTACGTCGTCGAGATCGGCTTTTATTATTACTCCTGACCTTGAGTACACCGATTATTATTCTGTTAAAATTACCTCTGATTAATTTACCGGCGGTGGGTTTATTAGTCGGAAGTTTTTATGGCTCGGCCGTGGGTGTAACGGTTGTGGGTCTGCTTTCTCTGCTCTTACCAATTGGGATGGAAATTGATAGTTTTCATTTGCTGGCTAGTGCGGTGGGAGGATTGGTCGCCAGTCTGTTGGCTGGACAATCTCGGAGTCGGGAGGAATTAGCATTACTAGGCTTAGAGGTGGGCATAGCTCAAGGCGCTATTTACTTAATTTTTAATTTAATGGCGAGTGCCACGGCGGGATCAATTTGGTATGTTCTGCTCAAGATTGTGGGATTACAAGTATTAGAAGGAGTAGCCTGGAGTATTGTCGCCTTGGGGTTAAGTCCCTATTTAGAACATCTATTTGATTTAATTACTCCGATTCGATTAGCTGAGTTAGCCAATCCTAATCGACCCTTATTAAAAAAATTAGCCACCCTAGCACCGGGAACATTTCAACATACTATGTTTGTGGCAACTTTAGCCGAAGCCGCCGCTCAAGAATTGGGCTGTAATGTGGAATTGGTGAGAACTGGAACTTTATATCATGATATTGGAAAAATGCACGACCCTTTAGGATTTATTGAAAATCAAATGGGGGGAACGAATAAACATGATACGATTGATGACCCTTGGGAAAGTGCCAAAATTATTAAAAAGCACGTTGAGGAAGGGTTAGTAATGGCGAAAAAATATCGTTTACCAAAAGCGATTCAATCGTTTATTCCTGAACATCAAGGAACTATGCAGATTGCTTATTTCTATTATCAAGCCCAACAAATGGCTAAGGAAAATCCAGAATTGGAAGTTCGGGAAGATGATTTTCGCTATGATGGGCCGATTCCCCAATCTAGGGAGACGGGTATTGTCATGTTAGCCGATTCCTGTGAGGCGGCATTGCGATCGCTCAAGGATGCTACCCACGAAGAAGCATTAAATATGGTGAATAAAATATTAAAAGCTAGATGGCAAGATAATCAATTAATAGATTCGGGTTTAACCCGGGCAGAAATGGCAAAAATTGCTGAAATCTTTGTCCGAGTTTGGGAACAAGTCAATCATAAACGGATCGCTTATCCGAAAGCGGTATTCAGTTGTCGATAATATTCAGAGATTCTCTCTATTTCCTAAGTCCCCGTCGTCATTTTCCCCTAAAATTCTGGTAGGGCGGGGACTTGTATCGGGTGCAACCCCCATCAAACCCTATGGGGCGGCTAACCGTTGGACTCCAGTTTTAATCATAAAGTTTTCTGACCTACAGATTAATCCCGAAAGGTAGTAAAGTACGGAAGGTGAGATTGAGCTTGGGGCGGTTGATGGACGGAAAATCCCATCTCGCTAGGACAACTTGCAGCAAAAATGGCGATAAAAGCCGACTTTCCCGCCAAAGCAGAAATTTTCACTAATTAGGTTCAAAGCAGAGATTCTCTGTAAACTTTCAATTTATTAACTTATTTTATCAATTGGAAAAGCAATCTCTGGTTTTCCGTAATCTCCTTTTAATATCCTGTAGAACCCTTTTAATTAAACCTTAAAATCTTTTAAAATCATGATTAATCCAAATTTAATCAAAACCCAAATAGGAATTCATTCTTTTACTCATCACGAGTTATTAGAAATTGCCTTAACTCATCCCGATGCGATTGCAGACAACCTAGATTTAACTCCCAAGGAAAGGAAACTCCGAACCTTGGAATATTGGGGCATTACTCATTTAGGTTCTAACTTGTTTAGCCAGATGGTGAGTGATTATTTATATCTGCACTGTTCCCATTTAGGCGAGGCAACTCGGACACTTTTAAAAAGTGATTTAGTCAGTCCTATTATTCTAGCAAAATTAGCGTTAAAAATCAAGATGGATCTAGGGAGTGATTTAGGACAAAACTATCCTTTAAAACCCGATTTTGAACAACAAAAAATATTGTCAGAAATGTTTGAAGCCTTAGTGGGTGCAATTTATTTAGAGTGGGAGCGAGATTTTGAGAAAACCTATAATTGGTTAGCGAATCAATTTATCGCTCAGGTTGTTAATCAAATTCTGATGGATTTATTTATTGAATTTGTCCCCAAAGCCGATTGGGATGCTAACTTTTATCCTTGGTTTGGCTCGAATCATTTAACCTGTCCTTCTCAAAAATCGACCTCAAAATCAACCTGTATTTTCTGCTCCTAAAATATCAGATTCTAAATATCAATCTATCATTTGTACTTCAAATTTTAAGTACACTTGAGAATAACAAAAATTTGGTAATATTGAATGCAATCACTTGTTTTCTTTTTAGTAGCAGCCTTGGGAGAAATCTCTGGCTGCTATACTTTTTGGGCATGGCTACGCTTGGGAAAAAGCATTTTATGGCTGATTCCCGGCGTAATAGCACTGATTATTTTTGCTTCAGCTTTGACTAGGGTTGATGCCTCCTATGCGGGGAGAACCTATGCAGCTTATGGTGGAATTTATATTCTTTCATCTATCTTTTGGTTATGGATAGTTGAAGGAGTAAAACCTGACCGATGGGACTTACTGGGGGTAATAATTTGTCTGGTGGGTACAATTGTAATTCTATTTGCTCCCCATCGAAATACTTTTTAATCCTGTCCTATTTAAAAAGTTACCACCGTCCGAATTGATTCTCCTTTTTGCATCAAATCAAATGCTTCATTAATTTTTTCAATCGGCATCACATGGGTAATTAAATCATCAATATTAATTTTTCCATCCCTATACCAATCCACAATTTTAGGCACATCCGTCCGACTTTTTGCCCCGCCAAAAGCTGTACCTTTCCAAACCCTTCCCGTCACTAATTGAAACGGACGGGTACTAATTTCTTCCCCCGCCCCAGCTACCCCAATAATCACACTAACTCCCCAACCTTTATGACAACATTCTAGGGCTTGACGCATGACTTTAACATTGCCAATACATTCAAAACTATAATCAGCACCACCGTCAGTTAATTCTACTAAATAGGATACTAAATCCCCTTGAATTTCTTGAGGATTGACAAAATGAGTCATGCCAAATTTCTCAGCAATAGCTTTTTTATTGGTATTCAAATCCACCCCAATAATTTTATTAGCCCCGACCATTTTTGCCCCTTGAATCACATTTAATCCAATCCCTCCTAAGCCAAAAACCACCACATTTGATCCCGGTTCGACTTTAGCCGTATTAATCACCGCACCGATGCCCGTTGTCACCCCACAACCAATATAACAAACCTTCTCAAAGGGAGCATCTTCTCGAATTTTTGCCAAAGAAATTTCGGGTAAAACCGTATAATTAGCAAAGGTAGAAGTTCCCATATAATGATAAATCATTCGACCATTTTTAGAAAAACGACTACTACCATCGGGCATTAAACCTTGGCCCTGAGTCCCGCGAATAGCTTGACATAAATTCGTCTTAAAACTTAAACAATATTGACATTGACGACATTCTGGAATATATAAAGGAATAACATGATCTCCTGGTTTAAGACTTTTTACCCCAGAACCAACTTCAACTACAACTCCGGCGCCTTCATGACCTAAAATAGTAGGAAATAATCCTTCTGGGTCAGCACCGGAAAGGGTATAGGCGTCGGTATGACAAATACCTGTCGCTTTAATTTCAACTAAGACTTCTCCCTCTTTTGGGCCTTCAAGTTGAACAGTTTCCAAGGTTAAAGGTTTTCCAGCTTCCCAAGCAACAGCAGCTTTAATATCCATAATTGATCGTTGGTTTTAAGGGATAATATGAACTCTAATTCTTCCACTTTAGAAGCAATTGCCCGTTTTTTCAACTTTCGAGAACTTCAGACTAATTTTAGGATTGAAATTATAGCTGGGGTCACGACTTTTATGACCATGGCTTAATCATGGGAAGTGTTAAATATATTCGCTGGGATGACCTAGCCGAATCTATTCCGGCATTTTTAACTATATTTATGATGCCTTTAAGTTATTCTATCGCCGATGGTTTAGCCGTTGGTTTAATTACTTATCCGGTGATTAAATCCTGTCAAGGCAAGTTTAATGAAACCAATATTGCTATATGGATTTTAGCCGTTATTTTTGTTTTGAAGTTTGTTTTTGTGGGAAAATAAGCATGGGGTATGGCGTGAAGATTGAGAATTTGACAATTTGAAGTAAACACAAAGGCACTCTTGTCACAAAGAAATGCAGCAGGATATCAGGGGGATTTAAAGGGGGATTTATGGGAGTTTAGCCCCAATATATTTTAATTTCCATAAACAACCGGACATAAAATTAGTAAAAATATGAGCTATAATCGGAACTAATAAATTATCTGTAGCGATCGCACTATACCCTAAAATAAACCCGACAACGATCGCCCAAATTACATAGGGCCATTGTTGAGAACCGCTAAAATGTAGCACCCCAAAGGCAATACTAGAAACCACTAAAGCCAGAGTTCCTAATCCTAAATCCGATAACATTACTCCTCTAAATAATAATTCCTCACTCAGTCCGGGTAATAGGCCTAACCAAATTAAATCAGGCCATAATAAAGGAGTTAAGATTAATTTTAAATAGGTATTCGCACTGCGACTATAGGCAGGCCAAATTCTATACATGACAAAACTAGCCATTGTAATTATTAATCCCGTACCTAACCCCAACCCCAAACTAACCCAAGTTAAGTTAATCGGTAAAAGGGTAACATGACTCAAATATAACCAAGCTTTTGCGATCGCTAATAATATAATAGCCGTCCCTCCCAGGGCGACCAAAACCTGAGTCCGGGTTAAAGGTTCGAGTTCAAAATTGTTGGGTGTTTTTTGTTCTACCACGCTAGTTAAAAATTAATAGGATTTAAGTTGATTCAAAGATAATATATTCGGACGCAGGGAGTTAGGATCTAGTCCAGCTTTATGCGCCACTAAAACCCCTAAAGCCTCTAAATAAGAGTTTACCTGTATTGCCTTAATTCCTAACTGTTCCGGGGTAACTTGCATTCGGGTTTGATTTTCCCCGACGGTAATAATTTGAGTCGGAGTTTGGCTAAAACTAAGCACAGCCGCACCGCCACAGGCCGTGGCTGGAACCACAATTGCATCCACTTGGTCAGCCCAAATTGTCCCAGAAGTGGCAGTTGTGACGAATTGGGGGGCGCGACTCAACCCCACTAACACACAGGGTAGGAAGGTATAGCCCAATTCCTCCGCCGCCGAACGGGGGGATAATTGCGGGTCAACGGCTAGGGGAGAAAGGGCCGGAGCATGGGCGGCCGGAATTTGAAAGGTGCGGACAATTAAATGGCTGATCACCGCTTCGGCTCCGGCTAAGGGATCAACTCCCTGTCCGTGACGATAGGCTTCTAAAACCCCACTATTTTCCGGTTCAGGAAAACGGGCTACCACCGCGATCGCCTCGGCCTTAGCCTCCTTAATTAAGCGTTCTGCGGCCCGTAGCAGGCTGTCTGGGTTGCCAATAGTTCCCCAGGAAGCCCCCGATGTCGAGGTTCGTATAGCCACGTTCAGGGGGGCATCTGTGACCACATAGTCGGTTAAAGTTAGGCCCAGGGTTGCCCTAGCTGCGTCCGCCACCTGTAAATGTCTGAGGCGCAATTCCGGCTCAATGGCTTGATCTAGGAGCAACCCCACCCGGTTTTGGTGGACAGGTTGCAGTCCCCACTGTCCGGCGGCCCATTGATCCAGGGCAAACCCTTCCACATAGAGGGTATTCGGCATCGGCCAATAGAGTTGGGCACCATTGAGAACGTTAGGATGGGTAATTAGAGTATCTGCCACTTGAGCGATCGCCCGCGCCACAGGTAAACCGTCCCCCGCATACCCACCAATAGCCGCACCAATTCCCGTTGGAATAATTAAAACAACCGTATAAGCACGAGGCATAGAAGATCAGGGGAAATACCCACCAGAAAAGTTAACTATCAACCATCAAACCTTAGAGGTTTCTTCAACAGTTACAACGGCTTCCATGTGGGCTTTTTGTTGTTCAGAATCAATACTGGTAATTGCCCAGCGTAGGGGTTCTCCCCGTTTTTTTAATTCTGCTTCAATGGCTTGATTTAACTGGGTTGGAGATTCCTGAAGATCAATTTCAGCCGTAATAAAATGGGTTGTCATGTTTTTGTTTAATCCTCGATATTTTTTAGGGTTATAATATTTAACTGTTGTTACCTGGCGAGGCAGGAAGCTGGCACTACTTCTAACTAATAGGAATTACCCAGGTCGCCCGATCAACCGGGTTTTTAGAGCAGATGTGGGTCACAACCAAGCATTTTCCCAAAAAAACCTAGAAACCGGGTTTTTTAGAGAATATGTGGGTCACACGAAGTATTTTCACAAAAAAAACCCGGTTTCTGTGCGTCAGTCCTGACTAAGATCTTTGACCAAATTGGCGATCATAGACTTCTTCCTCTTTCCCTGGGATCAATTTTAAATTAGAGCGGGGATAGGCAATACAAAGCAGGACATAACCCTCTGCTTGAATCTCAAGACCTAATCCCATGCCCTCACTTTGATCAACTTTACCTTCTATAATTTTAGCTGCACAGGTAGTACAAACCCCAGCATTGCAAGAATTGGGCAACTTAATTCCGGCATCCAAGGCAGCTTGGAGGATTTGTTTATCCTCTGGAACTTCGACTGTTTGGATGTTCCCTTGATCGTGAAATTCAACTGTATAGGTTTGAGACATTGTATTCTTGTTAGACCCTGAACCATTGTATCGTTGAGTGCAGCCGATCTGAGTATTGAGCTTTCCTGGTTGTTCACAGGATGTTCAAATTAATCAGATAAACTGAATCAATTTTTGTCATCTATCTTAAGATATATTATATAATGTCAGAATAATCAACTCAGCAAAATTAAATTGAGTCTGGGCATAAAAATTTCAGGGTGGCTGCTAAGAGTTAAAATTAATATGTTAGAGTGACTAGGGTTATATTTCTCTAGTCTATGGCTGTTAATCTCCTCATGCGATTGTGCCGATTTTGTAACTACTAGGACTTACGTAGGTCGCCCGAGAAACCGGGTTTTTTAGAGAATATGTGGGTCACAAGCAAGTATTTTCGCCAAAAAAAACCCCGAGAAACCGGGTTTTTTAGAGAATATGTGGGTCACAAGCAAGTATTTTCGCCAAAAAAACCCGGTTTCTGTGCATAAGTCCTGACTAATTGCCAAAAAATTTAACCCTTTTCACAGAGTTAGTCTGTGGAAACCCCCTAGGAAATACATAACTTTGATAGGATAAAAGACCTGTGCTAAACGTCATAGAAAATATGAATAAATTTGATACTCAACTTTGGCAACGTTTTTTAAGAATTGCCCAACCATTTTTTTATCCTGTAGAACCCGGAAGTAGTAAGATTTTTCTAAGTTTGTTATTGTTATTGTTAATTTTTCTAGCGGCGACTGTCTTTGTTTTAGTGAGTATTGTTACTGTTATCAGTCAATCTATTTTTCCCGAATTTTTTAATAGCATTGCTCCGGGGTTGTATGAATTGATCGCAAGTATTATTTATTCTCGCTATATTATTATCGTTATTTTCATGGTGATCGTTCCCATCGGAACATTTTTAGTATACAGAAACCAAATTAAAACTCGTTGGCAACCTTGGGCATTTTTGAGCGTACTGCTATTTTTATCCCTATCTGTTAGTGGCTTGAATGTAATTATTAGCTATGTGGGCAACTTTTTTTCAACCGCTTTAGCTGAAAGAAATCAGGATGATTTTTGGCGTTTTCTGTATGTTTATGCCAGTGTGTTTGTGGTGGGAACTCCCATTGTTGTCATCTATTCCTATACCCGCGATCGCTTGGGAAACTATTGGCGGAAATGGTTAACGGATAAATTTTTAGACCAATATTTAAGTCAGCGAGCATTTTATCAAATAGAATCGGAAAATAAACTTGATAACCCAGATCAACGAATTACCGAGGATATTAAAGCATTTACGATTACAAGTTTAAGATTTTTACTCATTATTCTAAGTTCAATTATTGATGTAATTTCTTTTACCGGAATCCTCTGGTCTATTTCTAAATCTCTTTCCATATTTCTATTAATTTATGCTTCTATTGGTACGATAATCACGGTTTTTATTGGACAGCGTTTAATTCCTCTAAACTTCAATCAATTAAAACGAGAAGCGGATTTTCGTTATGGATTAATTCATGTCCGAGATAATGCTGAATCCATTGCTTTTTATCAAGGGGAAGAACAGGAACTCATCCAAGTCAAACAACGATTTTTCAGAGCCTTTACAAACTTTAATTTATTAATTGGTTGGCAGAGAAATGTTGATTATTTTACTACCAGCTATGGATATGCTGTAATTATTATTCCTTCCCTAATCTTAGCTCCTATTTATTTTGCTGGAACGATTAAATATGGGGATATTAGCCAAGCTGGTTTTGCCTTTAGTCAAGTTTTAGGGGCTTTTTCAATTGTAGTTAGTCAGATTGAAATATTAAGTGCTTTTGCCGCCGGAATTAACCGTTTATCAACCTTCTCGGAATTCTTAGACTCTCCTAAATCCCTGGCCGAAGGTCACACACAAATTAATATGAAAGTTGATGATTCCCTAGCCTTAGAACACGTTACTGTTAACACACCCAACTATCAACAAATCCTGGTTAAAGACCTATCTCTGAGCTTACCGGAAGGTCAAGGATTATTAATTATGGGTCAAAGTGGAGTCGGAAAAAGTTCTTTATTACGCACAATTGCCGGGTTATGGACATCGGGAACCGGGCGCTTAATTCGTCCTGAATTATCATCAATGTTATTCTTACCTCAACGTCCCTATATGATTCTCGGAACCCTGCGTCAACAATTACTCTATCCTAATAGTAATCGAGAGGTAAGTGAAACGGAATTACGTCAAATATTGCAGTTAGTAAATTTAGCCGATTTACCAGAACGAGTTAGTGGTTTTGATACGGAATTAGATTGGGCTAATGTGCTTTCTGTGGGAGAACAACAACGGTTAGCTTTTGCCCGATTATTAATTAGTAAACCTCGCTACGCGATTTTAGATGAAGCTACCAGTGCCTTAGATTTAAAAAATGAAGAACTACTTTATAAAAAACTACATGAAACCGGAACAACTTATATTAGTGTTGGGCATCGCATCAGTTTATTACGCTACCATAACAATGTTTTAGAACTCATGGGAGATCAAAAATGGCGTCTGCTTTCTAGCCAAGAATATAGAGCCGAAATGATTTGATCAGTTCAATTTTTAATCGGCTAAAATCGATTCAAAAAAATCACAATCTTGACAGGGGCCAAGGGGATTCACCGCACAGCGTATCAGTTCAGAATGGGCATTAAAACGACAGTTTACATCTCCTATAACCCAATGTCCATCTATTAATATTCTATCTTCAGATCGTTCTACCGACTGCACATACAAAGAAATTTTATGCAGTCGGTAACGACCGGATTTGAGTTGATAGCGATGACGACGCTCTAAAATCCTATAGGTTTGACCCTGGAAATTTAGATCGTTTCCCGGTTGAGGTGTCCAATCTAAACAAATACGTCCAAGGGATTGATCAGATTGTGTTAGGATCAATTCCGTTAGTAGTGAATTTGGCTCCATGATAGTTTGATTTAATTCAACAGGTTTTGAGATTATATCCCACTTAATCACAATAACCCAAAACCCCTTACCTATTACCTATTACCCCTTACCCCTTACCCCTTACCCCTTACCTCCATTTTGCCACTGACTGACTAAAGAAATTGCCCCAATCAAAATTTTATGCTCTTGAATTTGAATCCGCGCGTGTAAAGTTTCGGGGGTATCATCGGGTAAAATTGGAACCGCCGCTTGCATCAAAATTGGGCCGCTATCGACTTCTAATTCAACTAAATGAACGCTACAACCTGTAATTTTTACTTGAGCTTCTAGGGCCTGTTCTACCCCCCTAATACCCGGAAAACTGGGTAATAAACTCGGATGTAAATTAATAATTTTATGCGGAAAAGCATCCACTAAAACTTGAGTTACAATCCGCATCCACCCCGCAAATACAATCCAATCAACATCATGTTCTTGCAAGGTTTGAACAATAGCTTGATCTAAATCTTCTCGTTTTTTATAGTGACGATGGTTTAAAAGAATAGTTTTAACTCCGAACTTTTCCGCTCGTTCTATGACTTTAGCATCAGGATTATTATAAATTAAAACTTGAATTTGAGCATTAAGTTGTCGGTCTTTTATCGCTTGAGCGATCGCCTCAAAGTTAGTTCCACTTCCAGAAGCCAAAACCCCAATTTTTACCGGAGATCCCTCCACAAATAAAGGCGAGGGAATTGCTGGAGAAATTAAACAACGAGTAGAATCAATTGCGCTCATATTTTTATCCATTGAGTTTTTGACCCCGATATAAATTAACCCAACTATTGTAAAATACTTTGATGAAACTTTATCAAAATTGATTCAGATTATGGCTTCTTCACCCGGTTCTCGGAAACAGCTTTTGGATCAAGATGCGATCATGGCTTGGATTTTTCTCGCCCCGGCTTTATTGCTGATGGGAGTATTTATTTTAGGGCCAATTCTCTATTTATTTTACCTGAGTTTCACCCAAGGAAGTTTTACTCGCTCAGGAATTTATGGGGTGGGACTGAATAATTATTTTCGTCTATTTCTGAGCCCCGATTTTTGGCAAATTTTATTCAATACCGCCTATTTTACGATCGCCACGGTGATACCCAGTTTAATCATTCCTTTGGTTTTAGCGGTACTTTTAGATCGGACTTTTGCCCTCCGAGATATTCTTAGAACTGCCTATTTTATCCCCTCAATTACTTCTTTAGTAGCGGTCGGATTAGGATGGCGTTGGTTATTTCAAACCCAGGGGCCAGTTAATCACCTCCTAACCCAATTAGGACTTGATCCGATTCCTTGGTTAAGTAGTACCACCTGGGCTATGCCAGTGTTAATTTTACTGAGTATTTGGAAACAATTAGGCTTTAATTTAGTGGTGTTTTTAGCTGGGTTACAAACCATTCCCCAAAGTCGATATGAGGCGGCTCAATTAGATGGAGCCAATCCTTGGCAGCAATTTTTATATATTACCTTACCCGGGTTACAACCGACGATGGTTTTTGTAACAGTAACCACGGCAATTTTTACCTTAAAAAGTTTTGAACAAGTTTATGTAATTACCGGGGGTGGCCCCCTAAATTCAACCAATGTTTTAGTCTATTATATTTATGAACAAGCCTTTTCTCAATTTGATTTTGGTTATGCAGCAGCCGCAGCTAGTATTTTATTAGCGATCGCCTTAGTTTTAGTTTATATTCAACTCAAACTATTTGAAGAAAACGAATCTATAAACAATTAGCACAAAGAATTCCCGAGGCAGCAACCGCAGGAACTCCGATACCAGGTTGGGTACTATCTCCAACTAAATATAAGCCTTGAATTGGGGTAAACGGCCCCGGAAATCTACCTTTTCCTGCTTGAATAGCGGGGCCATAAGTCCCTTGATACCTGCGTAAAAACCGAGCATGGGTGAGGGGAGTTCCAATTAATTCTAGGGTAATCCGTTGACGTAAATCGGGAATAATTTTTTCTAAAGCTTGATAAAGAGGTTCGGCTTTTTGGCGTTTCTTTTCAGGATAAAACTGATCCTTTGACCATCCCACAAAAGGTTCTAAAGTATAAGCATGAATCCCATGATATCCGGCGGGAGCTAAGTTTTGATCCCAAACTGAAGGAATCGAAATCATACAGGTATTGCCCGGAATTGTAATATCAATATTACTATCATGTACCACAACATGATGCCCCGTTAACCCATCTAATCCTTCTGATTTAATCCCCAGATGTAAGTGCATGAAACTATTAAGGGCTGGAGTATTTAAACATTTATTTCTATAGGTTTCTGGTAAATCATTGGCAGCTAATAAATGGTTATAGGTATCCCAAATTGTGGCATTAGAAATGACAATTGGGGCATGAAATTCTTCTCCTTTTCGAGTTTTAACACCATAGACCTTTCCTGATTTGACTAAAATTTGATTAACGTGGGTTCCTAACTGCATCTTGCCCCCAAATTTAGTTAATCCTCTAACTAGAGCTTGAACAATTGCTTGACTGCCACCGATGGGATATTCAATTACGGAGTTAATCCGTTCTCCGAACATAAAAGCCACTTCTGGAGTGATCGTTGCTTCCGCTTTTAATCCTGATAATAAAAAACATTCTAAATCTATTAATCTTCTTACCCAAGGATCTCGAACCGTTTGATCAACAATTTGCCCCACAGAACTCGAAATATCCCCCAATAATGGCAGCAATTTTAATACAGAAAAGCCATAATTAGTAATTAATTTAGGAATCACTTTCCAGTCCGCCCGTAACTCAATAGCCGGAATTTCTTTTAATCCTTGATAAACTTTGAGTAGCCGTTGTTCAAACTCAGCAAATTCCGGGGCTCCTAGAGGTGAAAATTGGGCGATCGCCCTCTGGTAATCTTTGCTACCCCCAGAAACCGCTAAACGACCTTCAGGAAAATGATAGTGTCCTAGGGGGTGATAAACCACGGTTTCCAGGGACTCTCCCAGCCGTGTGAGAACTTGCCGCAAAGGGTTTAAACCCTGGGAATCACTCAGCCCACAATAAAAGGATGGCCCCGAGTCAAAATTAAACCCCTGACGACAAAAACCCTGGGCGGCTCCACCGGGTAGGCTGTGACTTTCTAAAATGATCACTTGTTTGCCAGAATCAGCCAAAAGCCCGCCCGCAACTAGGCCACCGATGCCACTACCAATCACAATCACATCAAAACTTTGCATCCGTATAAATTCGGGGTTAAGGGAGTTACAAAAAATCCTCAAGCTATTTCAATAAAAAATAGCGTAAAATAATATATTAGGCTGCTACGGATTAAAATTGTATTCTAAGATGGGAGAATCAAAAATGGTCAAACTAAAATTTCTATTTTAGTTTTTAGAATTGAGATATGTTTGAGCGGATCATCAGGGATTTTGCATTTTATTTTGAATAGTCCTTTAACCGGATGTATTCCGTTATTTCTAAGACCCGCGTGCCGAATACCCCTAAGTCACTTCCCAAAGTGTTGACTTTCTGTATTGGAGACCCAAATGCCGACCCCATCGCGCCTAAATGAGATTGCTCAAAATTTAGAAACCGATCCGAATATCACTCGGATTAAGAAAGTTCTGTTATGTGCTTATAGTGGAAAGTGGGAGAATGATTCCCATATCCTAGATAGCATCAATTTGACTATTTTACTGCAAAATATTTATCAAAAACATCCCCAGTTTGAACCGCTTCAAATTATTCTCAATAATATTTTATCTCGTCTGAATAAAAAAAATGAATATAATCTGGTTTTAAATACGATTGAAAATCAAATTAGTCAACTCTATGTACAGTCTAATCCTAGGGACTTTGCTCAACTCAATCAACTCTCAATTACTGCTTCAGAAACCCTAAAAATCAGTCCAGAGGAGTTAAATTCTCTATCTTCAGCCTATTCAAGTCAGGGTGTGCCAGTGAATCAGATTCGCCAGATCTCGAATTTGTTTGATGTGCGGTTTAAAATCATGCAGCACACCAATCCTTTGCGGGCAAAACTGGTAATTTTTTCGAGTTTAGAACGGGAATTTAACTATAGAGAGGAAGACTGGTCACAACTCAAAAATCAAAGTTTAGATGATTTACTCCACGAACTTTTACAAACCTTTCCTAACTTAGAGCGGCTCAAATCCCATCTTTATAAGATGGCAGAATATTTAGAAGATACGGACGAAAATATTCAAGTCGTGACGGTGATTTTAGACGCCTTGACCCCCTATTATGAACCCAAAAATAAATCCGCTTGGGATGGGGGGGGAAATGTCCCGGTGGCAAATACATCTGTCCCCCGATCTTCAATTTTGCAGCAACATTTTTTAACTAATCATGCTATTGATATTAATGAAAGTGAAACCGTACATTTATCAACTCCTAATTCCCAAAACTTGGGGTTAAATGTACAAAACTCTCAACATTTTACCATTAGTGAAAGTAGTTTTTCTGATTTCACTTCCGCCACGGCTTTTAGTAATATTGATATCCCGCCCACGGATTCAGCAGAAATGAGTGCTGATCTCAGAAAAAAACTCATCCTAGAGCAAGAAGTTGAGCAGATTGTGGGGTATAGTGTGGCAGATACCTTAGTGCCATTAACCACTATTTTGAAACATCTGGAACTAGCTCTGAATCAACAATTAAAAAGTCATCCTCCTGAAATTCAATTAGAGATTAAATATAAATCTTTAAGACGGTTTATTTATGTTCTACAAGGAAAAGTTGGAGATTTGGCGGCGGTGATTCATCAATCGGAAGTAGAAGAACAGCAACGATTATCTCAGAATAAGACAACAATAGCCCCTGGGGGGGAAGACCCAGAGCACCTAGAACCCCGACTCAGCCAATCCCAATTGTTAGAACTGGCTAAACAAGGCCATGCAAAAGCGATCGCCACGGTGATTAGTCAATCTCTCAAATCCCAAGGAATTAACACTCTCGCGAAGTCAAAAGAGGGTTGTTTGCACATTATACTAGAGTCAGATCAAGTGCCAAATCAAGCCTCTATGAGTCAATTTGTCCATCAAAAATTGCTAGATTTGAAAATTCAATCAATTCAGAAAGTTAAAGTTTACGCTCGAACTCCTAGTAGTAAGTCAATGGCTTGGGTTCAAGAATTTACCTATACGGGAACTCATAAATAATTAATCATGGATGAGGAAACATTACTCGAACAGTATCGAGCCGGACAAAAGAATTTTAAAGGGCTGAATTTACGCGGTGCTGAACTGAGTCGTGCGGACTTAATTGGTGCTAACTTAACTGGTGCAGATTTGCAAGGATCTAATTTTGTTTTAGCCTATTTGAATGGGACTAACTTTTCCCGAGCTAATCTCAGAGGAGTTAGGTTTAATGGTGCAATTTTAAATAAAGCGAATTTGAGCAGTGCTAATCTAAATGATGCCGAATTTCATGGCACAAATTTACAAGGGGCCGATTTTCGCAAAGCTAATTTAGCCCTGGCAACTTTATTAGATGCCAACCTAATTCAAGCGGATTTAAGAGGAGCAAATTTACAAGGGGCTGACCTAAGAGGAGCCTGTTTAAGAGGAGCAAATCTTCGCTATGAACCCAGAATTTATGAGAGTGTAAATTTACGGGGGGCGGATTTACGGGGAACGGATTTACAAGGGGTAAATCTCACCGGAGCCGATTTAACTCGGGCGAATTTAAGCGGAGCTAATTTAACAGAAACCGTCTTAAAAGGAGCAATTTTGACTCAAGCTAATTTTAGCCAAGCTAACTTGCAATCAGCCTTTTTAACGGAAGCCAATCTCACCGGAGCCAACTTAATTGGAGCCAATTTAAAAAAAGTTAAACTGGAACGGGCAATTTTAATTGATGCCCAATTACCCGGGGTGCAATTGTGTGATGCCATTCTCCCCGACGCTCAACTGAGTAATGCTAATTTAAGTAATACGGATTTGAGTCGAGCTAATTTAGTTCGCGCCGATTTAACCCGAACTAATATGACTGGAGCCAATCTTACCCAAGCGGATTTAACCGATGCTTCCGTGGCTCGAACTAATCTCAGAAATGCTAATTTAAGTTATACCTATTTAACTCGCGTGGAAATTAGTAGTGCGAATACGGCGGGAGCAATTTTACATGGGGCAATTATGCCCAATGGTGAAATTCATGATTAATAATTAGGAATTAATTCCTTTTTTGCCATCCTGTCGTCCTAACTCATAAATTCCGCCACTAATACAAGCAATAATTCCCACACTAATTGACCAACTTTTATCTAAGCCAATCTCAATTCCCCAATTACATAAAGCTCCCATAATTAAAAACGGAACAATACTAAATAAAGAGGCATAAAAAGCATTTTGAGATTCTCGGGCTGGGCGAGTTCGTTCATATTCCGCCTCCGAGGTATATAACATTTTTTCCGCATAATTAAACCAACGATTTAATTGATGGATAACCCATGCACTCACCGGAGAAAATCCCCAATATAATGCTAAAGACCAGAGGGTAGCTCCAGCAATCAATTTGGGGTCAAAATGGAAAGGGAAAATATCGAACAGCATGGACATAAAATTGCAGATATTAGAGATATTTTCCCATTGTAATTGAAAAAATTGCTAAAATAGATAGAGAAGTTTTAATCATGTGATATGAACATTATTCGTTTAATTGCCGCTGTTGTTTTACCGCCCTTGGGCGTTTTTTTGACCGTTGGTTTTGGGGGCGCATTTTGGATAAATATTCTCCTAACCCTACTGGGATTCATTCCTGGGATTATTCACGCCGTTTGGGTCATTGCCAAAAACGATCAAAATTTAACCTAGATCTGCCTAAACTCCTCCTGTTTTTATCCTTATTCTAAAAATGGGAGGGAGTTTTATTAATCAGTTATCAAGTATCTTGATTATCAGTTATCAGTCATTCATGTTATTCTGATGAAAAACAATAAAACCCTGAACACCTAAGCTGTAATGGAAACACTAACTCCAAAAATTCTAATTCAAAAAACCGAAAACTCCCGTCTTTCTTCGGAAACCTTAGATAATATTCCCTTTGGTCGAATCTTCAGTGATCATATTTTTATTGCCACCTATGATCAAGGGAATTGGCAAGACCTGAAAATCATGCCCTACGGTAATTTAACCCTGGCTCCAGCCATGGCAGTGCTCCACTATGGTCAGGCTGTTTTTGAAGGGATGAAAGCCTATAAAAGTGCCATAGGAGAAACTTTAATTTTCAGACCCGATGCTAATTTTAGAAGGATTAATCAATCGGCTCATCGATTATGTATGCCCCCAATTCCTGAAGAAATTTTTATGACCGGATTAACGGAATTAATTCGTTTAGATTCCGGTTGGATTCCTGAATCAGAAGGAAGTTTATATATCCGTCCTTTGTATTTTGCCACCGAGGAATTTATTGGTTTAAAACCTTCAACTCACTATACTTTTATTATTATGAGTTGTCCCGTAGGAGCCTATTATTCTGAACCGGTTAAATTAATCGTCACGGATAAATATATTAGAGCTTGTGAAGGCGGAACCGGGGTGGCAAAATGTGCCGGAAATTATGCCGCTAGTTTATTAGCTGATCAAGAAGCCAAACTATTAGGCTATGATAGTGTGATTTGGCTTGATTCTGTCCACAAAAAATATGTGGAAGAATGCGGGACGATGAATTTAGCATTTGTGATTGATGATGTGGTGGTTACGCCTAAATTAACCGGAACTATTTTAGAAGGAATTACCCGTGATAGTGTGTTAAGGTTATTGCGAGATCAAGGAGTTAAAGTAGAAGAACGGTTGATTTCTATAGAAGAAGTGGCAAAAGCCCATGATCAAGGGATTTTACAAGAGGCTTTTGGCATGGGGACGGCGGCGACTATTGCCCAGGTTTCTAAAATTGGATATCAAGGACGGGATTTAGTTTTACCTCCGATTTCTGAACGTAAATATGCCCCATTAATTTTAGAACAATTGGAAGCGATTAAAACCGGAAAAACACCCGATCCCGATCATTGGATTTGCAAAGTTTAACCGAAATAGGTGGGTCTAAACCCACCCCCAGGGCTAGATTAAATTTCCGATTGATCAACTAGAACAGGGTTGGATATTAAATCCCGAGTTATTATTAACTTCAACTCCACAAGAATACTCTATTTTTCCGCTTTGGTTTCCTTGATTTCCTGAGATTTCATTCCCCTGACCCCCTAAACTTCCCTTAGCAATAATATTCCCAGAAACTTGATTATTAATAATTTTAACCTGATTCATTTTATAGGGTTGATTATTCGTATCTGCCATCACAAAAATATCTGAGTTGAGAATTTGATTGTTTTCAATAGTAGCATAATTAATTTCTTGAACCTTATAAAGTCCAATATAAGCATTTCCTTGATTATTCGTTATTTTAACATTTTTAACCGTTGTTCCGCCACAACATTCTTGCATTAAAATCCCTTCTCCATCCACACTTAAATACTGAGTATCCCCAATTTTGTGTCGATAAACTTGATAGTTATTCCCCTCAACTACCACATTCCATCCTGAAAAGTCAATTGCCCGATTTTCTAAGGTAACTGCCCCCGTTGCTTCCCTTGTCCCCGTGGAGTCTGTCCACCATTGTTTATTCGGTTGGTCTTGAATCTGATTATTTTGAATAATTAAACCGTCTCCAGCCGCATGAATAGCAACTCGCATGGTATGGTAAACCCAATTATCTCTAATCACAATTCCTGTTCTAAAAAGTCCGGGCTCAGTGGTGGGAGTTCCTGCTAATTTAAACCCGCCTTTTTTTCCGCCTCGGTTAACAACAATTCCATAATGATTTCCATAATGAAAGGGCACTTTACCGCCGTCTTCATAGGTTAAAATAGTCTTTTTATCTCGGGACTGTAACTTATATCCCGGTTGTTCATAATTATCCGTAATCTGATCATTAATTCGATTGTTTGCTACTAAAATATTTTCATAACCAGTAAGTTCAATATTAGACGCAAACCGATGACTATAGCGTTGCCAAGGGTTCTGAAATTCCAGTTTGGGTACTTGAGGATCGGGTTTAGCAACGTTATTACTCCGAACTCCAAAAATGATCATATTACTATTTTTATGGGTATCTATATTACCCACAATATTAATAGCAGCACGGTTAATATCAAGGTTAATAATCCCCATATTACTATCTTGATCCGGTGTCAGGGTTTGAATACTTTTAAACGCGGTTTCATTGGGGGTTCCCTCTCCTGATAGTTGGGGTTCATATTTAGGAAAAACTAATTTTGCAGGAGGATAATAATTATTATTTTTCGCGGATTTTATCGCCGGAGTTTCCCCCCGAATTACCACACCCGATTTCAGTTTAATGCTATCATTAAAAACATAGGTTCCCGAGGGAAAATAAACAACTCCACCGCCCTGATTAAAGGCTGCATCTCTCGCGGCATTAAACTGTTCTACTAAAGTTGAACCGGAGAAATCTTTGATATTATAAACACAATTCCATTGAATTTTGTTAGTCCAAGAATAGGTATTATTTCCATAGAAAGTAGCGATCGCATTATCCGTTTCTCCCCCCTGGGGACTCCCACATTTAGCTAAATTCATGGAAGATTCTATTGTCGAACTATGGGATAAAAATAGGGTAGTAAAGGCATAACCCGTTACCGTTACCCCCAGGACAATTACTGTTCCCAGGAAAAAGATGATAAACCGTTTAATTCGTTGTTGACTTAGCATAAACTTACCCGATTAATTGTTAACTAATGCTTCTATATCCTGAATAGATGTGGGTAAACTTTGGGTTAAAATTTCCGTTCCGGTTTCCGTGACTAACACATCATCTTCTATTCTAATTCCTCTGACATCAGCAAACTGTTCTAAACGTTCCCAATTGACTATTTGTTGATAGGTTTCCCGATTTTTAGGATCATTTAAAATAGCCGGAACTTGATAAAAACCAGGTTCTATAGTTACTAACATTCTGGGTTTTAAGGGACGATTTAAGCGCAGAAAACACCAGCCAAACCGTTCACTTCTGACCCGTCCAGGTTCATATCCGGCTAAATCCCCTAAATCTTCCATATCATGGACATCTAACCCTAATAAATGCCCGATTCCGTGGGGAAAAAATAAGGCGTGGGCATCCTGTTCTACTAAATCCTCGGGATTGCCTTTTAATATTCCTAAATCTCCTAATCCTTCAGCAATTATTATGGCTGCAATTTGATGAATTTCTTGATATTCTATTCCCGGTTTGATCGAATTAATACAGGTATCATGGGCCTTTAAAACCACCTGATAAATCTCCCGTTGAGTCGGAGAAAACTGCCCGGAAACTGGCCAGGTTCGGGTGATATCCGCCGCCCATCCCATGGCTGTTTCTGCTCCCACATCTGCTAATAGTAAATCCCCGGTTTGTAAAGCATGATGATAGTGTTGATTATGTAAAACTTCTCCTTGTACCGTGACAATACTATTATAGGAACAGGTCATATTATGACTAATAATTACCCCTTCCATGGCTCCGCGAATCTCTGCTTCTAATTGGGCTATTTTTGTTACTTTCATTCCCTGTTTATGGGCTTGAATACTAACTTCTACGGCTTGACGTAACTCCTGTAACCCTAGTTCATCATGGGTTAAACGCAAATAAATAATGGCCTGGGTTAATTCTAAATCAATGCCTTCGGGCTCTTTTGCCAAACGTAAAGGACAGTTTAATAATTGACGTTGTTCGTTGGCTGTTATCGGATTTTGTACCACAATAGTCGCGGCATCTTCCAGATAATTAGATAATTCTGATAAGGGATAGGAAAAATCCGCACCCATGAGTTCTGCAATCTGATTTCTTTGGGGGATTTCTCCATGCCAAAGGGCACTCCCTGGGGAGGCATCATCCATAAATAATTCTAAGCGACCTTCCCACAAACGAATCGCTGCATTTTCTAAGGGAAATCCGGCAAAATAAAGAAAATGACTACTGGCACGAAAGGGATAAATATTAGCAGGAAAATTGCGAGGACTGGCACAACCTGACCACAAAATTGCCGGAAAATCAATTAAATAGCTGAGTTTTTGACGCCGATGGCGGAGGGTATCAATCAGTAATTGAGAAGAATTAAATAACATAATTAAATGGAAATCTAGGTAATTTTAATTTAATTTAAACGATTGTAGGGTTTAAGTCCTGAATAGCCCACCCTGAATTTTAGGGTAAAATAGGTTAGAATCAAACGGCACAAATTGAGGAGGATTAGACCGCCTCAACCTCAAACCCAGGGAATCAAGACCATGGCATCTTTTAAACCCAACGATCATCACTATATCCAAGCGGTTGATTGGCCGATTTCTCAACTACCGGGCTTGAATTCGGATAATCAAACCCGATTAGACAATTATGGCATTAAAACCACCAGTCAACTGTTAAAAAAAGGCAAAACTCCCGCCGAAAAAATGATTTTAGCAAATCTGCTCCAAATTAATATTAGAGATATTAACAAATGGATTGCTATGGCGGACTTAGCGAGGATTCCTGGGGTGGGTTGTGAATATTGTGGACTTTTGCTCCATGCGGGGGTGAGTTCAGTCCACCATTTAACTCAGTTATCTGTCCATCGTTTACATCAACAAATCCTACGTTTTTATGTAGTTAATTTACAGCGTCGAGATTTATGTCCGTCCGTTGATCAAATTCAACAATGGGTACAACAGGCTAGATTTTTATAGGGTTTTTTCATTCTTTTACTAACACTCCATTCAAGAAAATATCGGCTAATCCTTCCGCCATTTCTTTGATCTCTTGGGGGGACGTATTGGGTTCAAGAATGGTATTATAACTAAATCCAGCAATTGCAAACATCCCTAAAAAAACTTGGGCAATAATTTTAGGATTCATGGGACGATAAACCCCTTTTTGGATAGCTGTTTCAAAAAAAGCCTCGGTGACATCGATCATTTTGTTGATAAATTCTGATTGAATGCGATCGCGTAATTCAGGATGCACTTGAGCTTCTAAAAAACAAATTCGCATCATATCCGCATTATCATGGAGATTGATTAGGCGTCGATGTAACAATTGTGCCACGGCTTTATAGTTACTGATCTCACTTAATTCTGTTAATAAATCCGTTAAAATTTCCACCCATCCCTCAATTACAATGGCAATTAAAATCGCTTTTTTATTGGCAAAATGTCGAAACAAAGTGGCCTCAGCAACTCCAGCCGCCGTCGCTAAATGGTGAGTGGTGGTGCTCTCATAGCCTTTCTGGGCAAATAACCCCCTGGCAGCCCGTAGAATCTGGTTTTCTAATTCCGATGCTGTGGAATAATGGAGATGCGACATAACTTTCTCATCTTATGTGGCTCTGGTTTGAGCCTATCATTTGTCAAAGAAGATAGTTCAGAAACGATATAACTCTTAATGCTTTGATCTCTGCGGACTTATGCACAGAAACCGGGTTTTTTTCCGAAAATACTTCGTGTGACCCAGATATTCTCTAAAAAACCCCGTTTCTCGGGCGACCTGGGTAAGTCCTATCTCTTTTACGGTTAAAATTCTGATTTTGTGATATTTTAATATAGATTAGATCTTGATTACTTCTCCTATTTTTGTCAAGTTATACCGCTAAAAATCTATGGTTTGGAATTACTTTTTCCGAGGCAAACAAACAACAAATAAACTATCCCGGATCAGCCAACGTTTGTGTGTTGCACTGTTAAGTCTATGTTTATTCTGGGTGATGGGATTTCAAGCAGTTTGGGCGGATGAAATTACTCCTTCAAATTCTTCAATTCAACCCTATTTAAAACGAGTTAAGCGGGAAATTACGGAATTTACCCTTGATAATGGCATGAGATTTATTGTCTTAGAAAGACATCGAGCCCCGGTAATTTCTTTTTTAATTTATGCCGATGTGGGGGGAGTGGATGAACCCAATGGACAAACTGGGGTTGCCCATTATTTAGAACATTTAGCATTTAAAGGAACTCAGCGTATTGGCACAACCAATTATCAAGCCGAAGAAAAAATTTTAGAAAAGCAAGATCGGATTTTTGAACAACTTAAACAAGCTAAAACGGAAGGAAATAATGAAAAAATCAAACAATTAATCAGTGATTTAGAAACATTAAGTCTGGAAGCGGATCAATATATTCAACAAAATGAATTTGGTAGAATTGTTGCCCAAGCGGGAGGTGTAGGACTAAATGCCACAACATCCGCCGATGCTACCTCCTATTTTTATAGCCTTCCTGCTAATAAATTAGAACTTTGGATGTCCTTAGAATCTGAACGATTTTTAGAACCCGTATTTAGAGAATTTTATAAAGAGAAACAAGTGATTTTAGAAGAACGTCGCCTGCGCACAGATAATTCTCCTATTGGTCAAATGATCGAGGCATTTTCCGCCACAGCATTTACCACCCATCCCTACCGTCGCCCGGTAATTGGCTATGTAGAAGACTTGGAAAATTTAACCCGGGAAAATGTGCAAAATTTCTTTGAAACCTACTATGTTCCTAATAATTTAACCGTGGCTATTGTTGGGGATGTGAACCCCATGGAAGTCAAACGTTTAGCAGAAATTTATTTTGGTCGTTATCCGGCTAAACCCCAACCCCCGAAATTAAATATTGTCGAACCTGCACAAACCGAAACCCGGGAAGTTACCTTAACCTTAAAAACTCAACCTTGGTATTTAGAAGGTTATCCTAGTCCGGCTGCAAATCATCCTGATTCTGTAATCTATGATATGATTTCTAGTCTTCTGAGTTATGGTCGAACTTCTCGCTTGTATAAATCCTTAGTTGAAGAACAACAAATTGCCTTAACTGCTCAAGGATCAAGTGGATATCCGGGGAATAAATACTCCAATTTAATGTTATTTTATGCCATGCCCGCCCCCGGTCATACTGTTGATCAAGTGGCGATCGCCCTCCGCCAAGAAATTGACCGACTCAAAACAGAATTGGTTTCAGAAACCGAATTAGAGCGAGTTAAAACTCAAGCTAAAGCCAATTTATTACGCTCCTTAGATTCTAATATGGGCATGGCATCAGCCTTAGTTGAATATGAAGTTAAAACCGGATCTTGGCTCAACTTATTTGAGGAATTAGAAAAAATTGAAGCAATTACACCCCAAGATATTCAACGGGTGGCTCAAGAAGCATTTCAGCCTCAAAAACGTACCATTGGTCGCCTATTATCCGATGAACAAACGTTAAATTGACCCGATTTTATTGCTGATTAACCTTTTGATTTACTATGTTGAATTTGAAAACCTTAAACTGGAAAAAATCCACACTTTTTTGGGTAGGATTGTTGCTGACGACCTGCTTTTTTACCGCTTTTAGCCATATTCCGGCGATCGCTTCCACCCCCAAACATTACACGGATTTAACCTTTCCCCCCTTACCCGCCATTCAACTTCCCGATTATGAACGCTATCAATTAGAGAATGGGATCACGGTTTATTTAGTTGAAGATCATGAACTTCCCTTAGTTGGAGGAAGTGCCTTATTTCGCACTGGAGATCGGTTTGAATCTGGCGATCAAGTAGGTTTAGCTGGTCTGACTGGTGCAGTGATGCGGAATGGGGGAACTCGTCAACATTCCGCCGATGAATTGAATCAATTATTAGAACAAAAAGCCGCCTCCGTAGAAGCGGGAATTTATACCACTTCCGGTCGGGTGGGATTTTCAGGATTAACAGAAGATTTAGATTTAGTATTTGGATTGTTTACGGATGTGATTCGGAATCCTATGTTTCCTCAAGATAAATTAGACTTAGCTAAAACTCAAACTAAAGGCGGAATTGCTCGTCGAAATGATAACCCCGGGGGAATTGCTGGTCGGGAGTTTGCTAAACTAATTTATGGTGCGGATAGTCCCTATGCTCGGATTGTAGAATATTCCACTTTAGATAATATCAACCGTGAGAATTTAGTGGATTTTTATGAAAAATATTTTCATCCTGAAACTATGATTTTGGGGATTGTGGGAGATTTTGAGCCCGCAAAAATTAAGGCGTTAATTAAGGAAAAATTAGGAAATTGGCAACCGAGTCAAAAAGCCGTTATTCCCCCCCTTCCTGAAGTTTCTCAAGCCAATTCTGGGGGGATTTTCTTGGTTGATCAACCTCAACTGACTCAAAGTTATGTGGAAATGGGTCATCTAGGGGGTATATTAAATGATCCTAATTATCCTGAATTAACGGTAATGAATGGGGTGTTAAATGGGTTTGGTGGACGGTTATTTAATAATTTGCGATCGCGCCAAGGATTAGCCTATTCTGTTTATGGATATTGGGGTGCAGATTATGATTATCCGGGGGTTTTTAATGCTGGAGGACAAACTCGTTCTGAATCAACTGTTGCCTTAATTCAAGGACTAAAAAATGAAATTCAACAGCTACAAAAAGAACCGATTAAGCCACAAGAATTAGCCTATGCTAAGGAATCTACCCTCAATTCGTTTATCTTCAAGTTTGAAGATCCGGCTCAAACTTTATCCCGTTTAATGCAGTATGAATATTATGGTTATCCCCAGGATTTCATCTTTGATTATCAACGTCAAGTTCAAGCCACAACCATTGAAGATGTGCAACGAGTCGCCAAACAATATCTTAACTTTGACAAGTTAGTGATTTTAGTAGTGGGAAATAAGCAGTTGATTAAACCAGATTTAAACAGTTTAGATGAGCAGTCAAAAGTCACTACCATTGATGTGACTATTCCTAATTCTTAATATCAATATTGAGGTGGGTTTTTCCCACCTTAATCTCAGGGCTGTTTCATTTTCTCCCAAAATTTGTATGACCTAACCCCCCAGCCCCATTCCCTGGAAGGTAAGGGGGAGAAATTAATATTACTAAATACCATTTCTGATTTAAGAGTATAGCAACCGCGCCTAGCTATTAGGACTACTTATCGGCTGTCATTACCGCCTTAGTGCGGTAATCCATTTCCTCAGCGTTATGGCGACTGCTATAACAAAAATTCTCCCTTCTCCTTGCAGGAGAGGGGCTGGGGGAGAGGTCACAATCTTTATTGTCTTGAACTAGGAGTTAATTCAACTGCTGGGGACTCAGCCGGAGTCGGTTGATTGTATTTTTTTAACCAATCTTTTCCGACTTGAATGGTCAGATCCGATTCTAAAAATCCCGTACTTTCAACAACAACCTTACCAAAACCTAGGGATTTTTGCAGGGCTTCAGCACTCTTAATATCCCCATCCTGAGCCACAATTTTAGTTTCTTCTAAGGGTTCTGTCCAGGGTTTAGAAATTTTTACATTCCAAAAACCCCCATCATTTAAAGTCCCCACTAATTTATCAATAGCATCAGAACTATCATTACTATCTTGAATCGCAATTCTTAGATCTTTAGGGTCAATATTCTCAAATTTCCAAACATCCTGACCAAAATCAAAATGTTGAGCCACTACATTTTCTAAGCGGGCTGCATCGGGTAACCAATAGCTGGCTCGATATTCTTTCGGGTCACTGAATTCCCCCGGCACCATCAACATTTGTACATTTTCGCGCTTAATATTCGTGGCAAAACTAACTAAAGCCACTAATTCTTCTAAACTTAAATTGGTATCAATATGGGACTGAACAATAGACATAACTTGAGGCAGTTTGGAAATGGTACTCACATTTAATGCTTGTTCCATGAACTCCCGAATTAGCATTTGTTGACGTTGTACCCGTCCGATATCTCCTAAAGCATCATAACGGAAGCGTAAAAACTGTAAGGCTTGCGCTCCATTCAGGTGTTGTTCCCCTTGTTTTAAATTAATATAGAGATGCTGACTATCATCTTGATAGTGCATATCTTTGGGGACGTAAATACTCACGCCTCCCATAGCATCAATTAATTTTTCTACCCCTTGCACATTCACCCGCACATAACGGTCTATGCCCACACCGCCTAATAACTCACTGGTGGCTTTTGCACTTAAAGCTGGGCCGCCATAATAGTTAGCATCATTAATTTTAGTCATTCCCCGACCTTCCACATACGTGCGAGTGTCCCGGGGAATTGATAATACTTTTAATTGTTTGTTAGCCGGATCAAAGCGAATTAATAGCATTGTATCCGATAATCCTTTAAAGGAATCCACTAAGGCATGGTATCCCAAATCCGGGTGGGAATCATCTTCCAAATCTGAGGTTAAAACCTTCACCCCCATCACCAGAATATTCACCGGGCGGGTTAATTCTGGGAGTTTCATATTGGTGGTAGCCATTTGACCCTGGGAAAACACCGCCGCTTCTTCGGGGGTTAGTTTTTGCTGTAACAGGGGTGTGGTCGATAGGGACACGGCTAATAAAGCTCCGGCGGTGGCTGAAATCATCGCAACTCCAGCTAGACCTAAACCCAGTCCTAACCAACGTCCGGGACTAGATTGAGCTAATTTCCTGAGATTAGGTTTTGAGGGGTTGGGCAATGGTTTTTGACTCTGATATCTTGGTGCTGACACAGACTTCCTCACACACTTAATAAATAATTTTTAGAGATATAGCAGGGAACAGGGAATAGGGAACAGGGAACAGGGGGGAAAAGACTTCACCGTCTAGGTTCCAACGTCCGTCTGGTGTCCTAACTGCCTTGGCGGTTGCTATAATACACTGATGGCAAAACCAGGGATTGTTTAAGAACCAACTTATTATGGCAGATGTTTGCCTAATACTTGTTCAGAAATTCGACTAATCCCCGGGAGCCATATTGGTTGACGTTTCCAGACTTTAATCATTAAGCCTAAACTGACAATAAAATAACTGCTTGTCAACAGACTACTGGTTAATAACATCGGCAGGGCGATCGATTCCGCACTATAGGCTCCAGTTTCTAACAATATCAGTGCTGTTAACCAACTGAACGCTAACACAATTACTAATCGACTAACGGCCTGTTGTTGTTTTGTTCCTGACCGTCGATATAATGTCCACAAGGCTGGGAAAAAACCCAATATAGGGATTAAATAAATAAACAACTGTAACCGTTCATGTTCAGGAGTATCATGCAGGGGATTGGTTTTCATAAAACAAAAAATCAAGTAAGCAGCGAAAACATAAAATCTGGCGTGAACACCCAAAACCAGCCAACTCCATACCCCGATTCTGATACAATGGTAATAACTTGAGATGCAGGAGAACAGATTACCCCATGACCGCAACCCAGAAATCGATTGTTATTTCCCCCTCCATATTATCAGCAGATTTTAGTCGTCTTGGTGAAGAAATTCGGGCGGTGGATGAAGCTGGCGCCGATTGGATTCATGTTGATGTGATGGATGGTCGCTTCGTTCCCAATATTACCATTGGGCCATTAATTGTGGAAGCTATTCGTCCCGTGACTAAAAAACCCCTAGATGTTCACTTAATGATTGTCGAACCCGAGAAATATGTTGAAGGGTTTGCTAAAGCTGGCGCTGATATTATTTCGGTTCACGCCGAACACAACGCTTCTCCCCACTTACACCGAACCCTGGGTCAAATTCGAGAACTGGGTAAACAAGCGGGTGTGGTTCTGAATCCTTCTACTCCCTTAGAATTAATTGAATATGTCTTAGAACTGTGTGACTTGGTGTTAATTATGAGTGTTAACCCCGGTTTTGGCGGTCAGAAATTTATCCCCGGAATGGTGCCGAAAATTCGCGCCCTGCGTCAAATGTGCGACGAACGGGGCTTAAATCCCTGGATTGAAGTCGATGGCGGTCTGAAAGTAGATAATACTTGGCAAGTCCTAGAAGCCGGAGCTAACGCTATTGTGGCGGGTTCAGCAGTGTTCAATGCTCCTGATTATGCTAAGGCGATTGAGGGTATTCGCCATAGTAAACGTCCTACTCCTGAGTTAGCAACAGTCTAATCTGAATTTGAGCGGATTTTTCTATATTATTAACCCCCTTGAGTCTCAAGAGGGTTAATTTTTTGTGAAAATTTAATAAATGATCCCTTTTCTGCCTGGCATCCTGATGATAAAATTCAATTCAGAAACTTAAATTTAGTAAGATAAACTTTATTAAAATAGGATTAAAAGTTATGGGTATTAAAACTGCTATTATTGCTGGCTTGTTTTCTTTGGTTCTTCCTGTCTTTGCTCCCGTTGCCTTTGCCACATCAGGTTATAGTTCAGGAATTACAGAATCCTGGCAGGAAAACGGCAACTCCGGGCTAAACTCCAGCATTACAGACACAGAAGATGCCAGACGAGAACTGTTTTCTCAACCCTTCTATCAATCTGAAACTCAAGCTCCCCGGCGTCGGGAACGGGTCTTGTCCCAGGGAACCGAAGGCTCCCAAGTCACGGGGTTACAACAGCGCTTAAAAGCCCATGGGTTCACCCCAGGTAAAATTGACAGTGTTTTTGGCCCCCGGACAACCGCCTCGGTTCGGGCGTTTCAGCAGGCTAAAGGATTAGAAGTCACCGGGGCTGTAGACCGCGACACCTGGCAAGCTCTATCGGCAGAACCTCAAGTTGCTAGTCCTGTTACAGTCAAGGAAGATAGCGTTTTATCAAGGGGTTCCCGGGGAAGCGATGTGCAACTGCTACAGGAACGTTTGGAGGCAAAAGGATATAATCCTGGCCGAATTGATGGGATTTTGGGTTCTCGCACCCTGAGCGCATTACATGAGTTTCAAATTGCCCAAGGTTTAGAAACCAGTAATCAAGTCAATCAACAGACTTGGAAGGCTTTAAATAGTGACTCATTGCTTCAAGAAACCCCCACTAAGTTAACTGAAGAAAGTCCTAATTTGCTCCCAGAAGAAACCCCCGATTTAGAGGTTAATTCCGAAGAAAAAGTATTTAATTTGGAAGGATTCACCAATTAAATACCATTCCCGTAGAGACGGGCCACGGCGCGTCTCTCTTTTTTTTGAGTCTCTTTTTTTTTGGGTCTCTTTTTTTGTAACTTTTTTTTGTCACTAGATTGTCACTTTTTCAGTTTACCTTGAAGTTAAGTAATAGAAAATTCACCTGTTCAATACTGACTAAGGAAACCCCATCTAATGAACTATTCTTTGAAATTTCGCCCCCTATTTCGTCAAACCGCTAGTCTAGTCACTGTAACTCTTTTAAGCGGGTTGAGTTTGGTCGGTTTTTAGTCAAACTGAGTTAATTGACACAGGAATCACCAGGAATGGAGTTCAGCAATTAATCACTGATATCAAGCACCAGAATGTATGCTACAATACAATCGTCTGCATTTCTAATACAACTATTGACGGTTAAGGGTGCTAAGGATTTAAAAAAATCTATATTCAGAGTCTATAAAATATAAATTGTTGATGTGAATAAATCTGAAGTTAAAAGAATGGGTGTAAAGCATTCTGTGTGAAAGAATAAATCTAAAAACTGATATTTGCATTCAACTATGAACTCATGTATAAATCATCTAATTCTTTCAAACCCCTTTTAGAATCTGTATTCATAGGAAATCGCCGGAGCGCTTTTTGGGGTGAGGTTTTGAGTAACAGTGGTTATTTTTTGATCTTAAAAAGTCTCTCTACTATTATTTCTAAAAGTTGGATTGAATATTTTACTAACCCCACAGAATATTTATTAATTGTAGCCATGTTCTTCCAAGCATGGGTTCTTTCTCGTCCCAATTCTAATCGGTTTTGGGGAAATTTAGTTGGCGTGGGTTTGTACACCGCAATGGATTTACCCATTGATGGAGTCAGTTTTTTTAAAGAACCTATTCATCTGGTATTCTTAATATTTTCTTTACTAATTGCTATCCTCCAGGGATTAAGATTTCATGGAAAATTAAATGCTGATTGGTTATTTTTTCCTCTGGAAAGCATCACCAGAACTTTAATGATTATTGCTTTTTATATTGTCGTTGAAATTTCCAAAGATTCTAATAGATTATATGGTAAAACTTTTCTACATTTTCTTCAAAGTAAAACCCATTCATTTTTAACCTTAAGTCTGATTTTAATTGGGTTACTTCTCGGTTTACAAGCATTTCAACTCTCACAACAGCGAATTCAACTCCAACAGACGGCAAGACTATTAGGAAATATGGCAGAATGGGGGATGGGAAGTTATATGGTGAAAATGGCTTTAAATAATCCTGAAGCTTTGGCGTTTCAAAAATGCGATCGCACTATTTTATTTATGGATATTCGAGGTTTTACCCAATGGTGTGAACAAACAACACCTGATATAGCAGCCCAAGTTTTAAACCATTATTATCAAACAGTAGAACCAGAATCTTCACGATATCATCCCTTAAAAATTACCCTAGCTGGCGATGAAATTATGGCAATTTATTCCACCCCCCAACAGGGTATCCAAGCGGCTCAAGCGATGCAAGAGGCGGCTAGGACTGTTCTAACTCCCTATGGTTTAGGGGCAGGTTGCAGTGTTCACTGTGGCGCAGTAATTGAGGGATTATTTGGCGGGAAGGACGTTAGAACTTATACAGTTATTGGAGACGTAGTAAATACGGGTAAACGTTTAGAAGGAATTACTCCGGCCGGAGAAATCACCCTTTCTGATCCCATGTATCAAGCCTTAAATCATAAACTAAATGTTCAACCTTGTGATCCAATTTTTGTCAAAGGAAAAGTCAAACCTTTAATTGCTTGGCGTCTAAACAGTTATCAGTAAACAGTTATCAGTTAACAGTGTAAAAGTTAATTTATTGACTAACAACTGGTACAGACGCGCCATGGCACGTCTCTACTGACAACTCCTAACTGACAACTCCTAACTGATAACTGTTAACTGATAACTGATAACTGATTTAAGGTTTTCTCCACTGTCTGACAAATTCATCTAAAGTAGCCGCCGGAATTTGACTTTGTAACCATTCTAATGCCTTGACCTGGCCGGGTAAACCTTTATAATATTTACAGACATCCTCTAATTTAATACTCGGTGGTGGTAAGGTTTGTTGATTCCATTTTTGAGCCAATTCACCCAAGAGATTCGCTGAAATTTTCTCTTGTAACCACAATAATGCTAGATCTTGATTGGGTAAACTTCGATAATATTTACACACATCAATTAACCTCACTGGAACGGTTTGCACCACAGTTTGGTTGCGCCAGAGTTGAGAAAATTCTAATAGAATAGTAGGGGGAATTTGTTGACCAAACCAAGTTAAGACTTGATCCTGATTGGAAGTTCCTTTATAAACTTTACAAATATCAATCAGTGCAATACTCGGAATCGGTGCAGGGGTAGGAGTGGGTGTAGGAGTGGGTGTAGGAGTGGGTGTAGGAGTGGGTGTAGGAGTGGGTTCAACATTGCTTACCGGTAAGACAAAAGAATCTGAAGGGCCCATCAACGCCGTCCAGGTTTTTAACCCGGCGACTCCATCCGCTTGTAACTGTTTTTTTTGTTGAAATTTAATTAAAGCGGTTTCCGTACCATTGCCAAAACTCCCATCAATAATTCCTGGGTCATGACCTTGATTTTTTAGCAGGGTTTGAATCTTTTCAACTTTGCCGCCCTTATCCCCTCTGCGAATACTTTCAAATAAATTAACATCCACACCGCCACTAATTCCATCCACCTGACCTTGATCGGTAAATTGCCAAAATACCCAGGTTTTCCAGCCACCCGGAATAATCGGTTGTTCGCCTGTGGTATAATGGGCAATCCATAGAGGATAATCGGAAAAACGAGTGGTATTGAGTTTTTGCCAAAACCCCGGATAGGTGTAGATAATCGGGCGAAAACCCGTTTCTTTCTCCATCACATCGATCCATTGGGCCGCTCGATCGCCAAGGGTTTTAGTATCTACGGTTCCCATCGTTTCAATATCCAAGACCGGAGGCAGATCCCCATCTTGAAGTTTAACAATTTTCAGAAAATGATAGGCTTGTTTAATCGGATCACTATCGGGTCGAAAAAAATGATAGGCTCCTCGAATTAAACCATTAGCTTTTGCTTGTTCCCAATAGGGGGCAAAAACTTGAGAAACAAAGCTTTCTCCTTCTGTTGATTTAATCACGGCAAAAGAAATACCAGAACAGGCCACGGCTTGCCAATCTACTTTGGGCTGGTAATCTGAAACGTCAATACCCCGAATACTCATTAGTTTAGAAGTTTAGGAACAATGAAAACAGAGCGATCGCGCCGTCAAAACTAAAATTCAAAAGTAACTTACACTATCTTATCACAACTATTCCGCGAGGATTGATTACCATGAACAAACCCTTAACAAAAAGGACAATTCCACAGAAATTAGGGGGTTTTTTATTAATCTTAATAACTCTGGGTTTACCCCAGGCTAGTTTAGCCCAATTGCCACCTAATTCCTCGAGCTTGAAAACCTTTCAAGATTGGTGTTCAAATCGTCAGCAATTGTCCGCCGATGCTAAAAGAACCCTCGATGTTTTATTACAAAAAGTGGGAACTTCCAATTGCGATCGCGCTAATCAAATGTTAGCTGAACTACAAACCTTAGATTTAAGTACCTTTTTGCTGTCTGATTTAAGTCCCTTACAAGGACTAACCCATATTACAGGATTAAAACTAAGAAATAATCACATTTCCGATCTAACCCCATTACAAAATTTAACTAATTTAGAAGATTTGGATTTAAGTTATAATAAAATCAGCGATTTAAGTCCGTTGCAATCCTTAACTAAATTAGTCCGAATTAATCTCAGTTATAATCAAATTTCTGATGTTTCCCCCCTTCAGAGTTTAAAAGTTTTAAATGAAGTCAATCTCAATTATAATCAAATCGTTGATCTAAGTGCCTTAAAACCTTTAACCAAACTTCGTTTCCTATTTGTTCAAAGTAATCCCTTGACATCAACAGAATGCCCAGTTAACCCAAAATATATTTGTCGCTTTGATACTTAATATCGATTTATCTTTGGGGAAATTCATCGGGGTCTAATTCATCTAATCCTGAATAAATTCGTCTTAACTGAAGGATTAATCCCAGGGTGATTTGCTTCATTAATGTATAGGATATTGTAATCACAACAAAAGTGATAATTATGACAATCAAAGGTTTTTTGTCGGTTAAATCATCTATAGTCTTCAGAAAAACAACATCGGGTTGAGTGACTAAATCCCAACTATTAAATCGTCTAAATCTTCCTAAATAAACTCCAATAGCACACAAAAGATGAGTCATAATTTCCGAGGCAAAAATATATTGTTTCACTCCTTGCCTTTTTAAATAATGCCCTTGATTAATTAACGATAAAACATAGGCTTGTAAACCCGCCATAATCGCAAAAACATGGAGCGGAATAAAAACTAAAGTAATGATCCAAACCGAATAATTTGCCCGAATGATCCGAATTAAATGAATAATATCCGTGAGCAGATAGGGCGCATTCGGTAAGAAGGCAATAAAAACAATATAAATAATCCACCAACCCCAATTTCGAGCCATTATTTTTCGGCGAAATAACCAAAAACTCAAAGCCCAGGGAATAAATGCCAGAAACAGATTCCAAATAATCCAACCACTGTGTCGGTCGAAGATCTCCAGGGCATCCGCTAACATTTCTCGCATAGGTTTTCAGGTTAATTGTGAAATTATTCTTGTTTAGTATAACAACTCCCCCCGGAATAATTCCCTAACCCCTAATTGATAGCTAGGAAAAATAGTTAGGATTCCTTAAATTTGCCGGATCTCTCAGCATAATTGTTGAATATCCTCAATCAAAAAAATGACCCTCAGAAGCCAAATAAGGGTCACTTTCTCTAATAATTTTTTGTAAATGCTCGGTTAATTCAGGTCAGGACTTACCCACGGGAGGTCAGAAACCGGATTTCTTCTTAGATATCTAGCCATAAACCTTGATCTTTTTCGGAGAAATCCGGTTTCTTTGCGGAAGTCCTACAGGTTTTAAACTTCTGGTCATTGATTGATCTTAAAAAAATTTCTGAGATTCTATTTAAACATAAATTTTAAAAAGGTTTAAGAAATTTTGTCAAGATTAAATAAGTTTAAGCCCCAACAACTTTTGTTTTTATTCATGGATTTTCCTGTAATTTTATTCATGATTGATAGTCAAGTCTGTTATGGTTTTGTTCAGGAAACTTTATGCTCTGTTTCCTCGGGTATGCCATAAAATTCCGCATCTACTCGATCCAATAAGTAAATAAAAGGTAAGGCGGCTAGGGAACAGGATTTCCAATGACTTTGAACTGGAGCCTGAAACATCTGACAGATTCCCCCCCGTCTGCCTTCTGGTTTGTAGTGGAGACAATTACGGCAATTCGAGGGAAATGAATTTTCCCTGTTCATTTTGAATTCTCCCAAATCAATAATTATATAAATCCAATTATTTATGATTAATTCTTTTAACTTTGTTATCTAACTTACAGTTCACCTGTATTTTTGTTAAGTTTAATGAAGCTAGGGACTCAAGGGAAAGTATTTCTCCAGCTAGTTGACAAAAATATTCTTTAACGTGGAGAAACAATTAAATAATATTTCTTGAAAAAATATACAAAAATTTGGTTAACTGTAGATTTTAATACCAATCCCCGGCTAAAAGTTGACGCTTGACGGACAAATGTGTACAGTCAACAGTTACGAACTCTAAACCGTGATCTTTCATCTGTTATTAAAAATGAGTTTATTGGCGAAAATTGAAGCAATTTTGTATTTAAAAGGTCAACCCCTTTCCATTACCGGACTAGCAGAATTAGCCGGATGCGATCGCACAGAAGTCGAAGAAGCACTAATTCAACTGATGTCCGACTATGCCCATCGCGAGGGGGCCTTAGAAGTCGTAGAAACCGATTCTGGATATAGCTTACAACTGCGAGAAGCCTATAGATCATTAATGCAAAGCTTAGTTGCACCGGAGTTAGGGGTAGGCGCCCTGAGAACTTTAGCCGCCATCGCCCTCAAGGGTGGTATTACCCAAACCGATTTAGTAGAATTAAGAGGATCGGGAGCCTATCAACAGGTTCAAGAACTTGTAGAACTAGGATTTGTTCAGAAACGCAAACAGGCCACAGCCCGCTCCCATTGGTTACAAGTGACTAAAAAATTCCATCAGTATTTCCAAGTTGATCAGCTTCCCCAACAACTCTCCCTAAATTTTAGTGATGATTTACCCCTCGATACCCCTTTACAATAAGATAAACTATAGATAGCATAAGCATGATATAGAGACGCAGATCATGGTTTTTAACTCTGACTTCCTTAAATCTGATGTTCAAGAGACCGCCGACAACCCGTTGTTGACCTACCTGCAAAGTCAACATCCCGATGTTTTGGCGACAGTTGCTCAGTCTGCGAGTTTGGAAATTAAAGAAATCATTAGTAAAAACGTCCAAGGATTAGTCGGGGTACTCCCCTCCGATCACTTTGATGTGCAGATTACAACCAACCGCGAAAACTTGGCGGGTCTGTTAGCATCAGCAATGATGACCGGGTACTTTTTACGTCAAATGGAACAACGGATGCACCTAGAAGAAAACCTATCCCGCACCGCTGCGATTGATCCTAAAACACCAGATTAATTATTGAATTCGCCTGCTAAGGCGGATTCTGGGAACACCGCAGTTTTAACCATTAGGGTTTGTCGTTGACCCTGGCGGTTAATTTCGATGGAGAGTTCCTCCCCAACCGCTTTGGTCTGAATTTCTTCTTGGACTTGGGACGGGGTGCTCACGGCCATGCCGTCAATATTTGTGAGGATATCTCCTTTGAGAATTCCCATTTGGGCGGCGGGGGAATCCTCCACCACCCGCACCACGACCACCCCGGTATCTTGGGTTAGATTAACTTCCAGTTGTTGACTCATTTCTGCTTTCACCGCCGGGCTGAGTTCCACCATCTGTACACCCAGATAGGGATGATCGGCTTTCCCTTTGGCAAACAGTTGACTGGCGATGCGGATAGCCGTTTCGATGGGAATGGCAAACCCTAGCCCCTGAGCATTAGCCCGAATTGCCGTATTAATCCCAATCACATGACCTTGATCATTTAATAATGGCCCTCCCGAATTCCCAGGATTAATCGCCGCATCGGTTTGAATAAAACGAACCCGTTTATCAGGAATTCCCACCTGGGTACTGGAACGATTTGTAGCGCTAATAATCCCAATGGTGACGGTATTATCTAATCCTAGGGGATTGCCAATGGCGATCGCCCACTGACCGGGAACCAAATTATCCGAGAAACCAATGGGGGCGGTCGGTAACTGTTTCCCGTCAATTTTCACCGCCGCCACATCGGTTATCGGGTCAACTCCTTTAACTTTACCTTCAAATACCCGACCATCTTTCAGGGTAACTTGCACCGTATCCGCCCCATCCACAACATGGGCATTAGTAATTACCCGACCATCGGAATGTAGAATAAATCCCGAACCTGTCCCCCGACGGACTCGATCTTCGGGCGTGGGGATTTGACCACCAAAAAAGCGTTTAAATAAGGGGTTTTTCAAGGCATCGGGTACATCTTGTGCTGATTTGCGGGTCGCATCAATTCTCACCACCGTCGGGCCAACAATTTCGGCGGCGGCGGCAATAAAATTAGAACCACTACGGTCAATCACCTGATCTTCTGTAACTCTAGGAGGAGAAACCGCAGGCATAGGTTTAACTATGGCTACCGTCGCCGATAACTGGTCTGGGTTATTGGTTTGGACATAGCGACTTCCCAGCCATCCACCACCGCCACCTAATGAAACTAAGGCCAGGTATATCGTAAACTGTTTGAATGATAAATCCATCTGTGTTGCTGTGGTGGAAATCAGTAATCAGTTATTAGTAATCAGTGAAAGAAATCAAAGCAAGACTTCACGATCCGATTATAACTGTAAACTACCTATTGGGGTGATTACTGTTTACTATCACTGACGAGGGAATTATCCCTTAATCCGTTTATTTTAAGTTAAATTTGATTAATTATTGATCATGTCGTTTGAACGTTTAAGAATATTATTATTGGGGTCAATGGCAATCGGGATACTAACAAGTCCTAGGGCTTGGATAGATTCTGTAGAGGCTAATCAACCTTTTAACCCAGAAGCTCAAGAAGTTTGTCCAACCCCGGTATTATCCCGTTTAAAACCCCATCGGATTGCCCCCGGAGACACCCTCGAAAGTATTGCCCGCCAGTATAAGCTAATTCCGGCAACCCTATTGGGGATGAATCCAATTTTACAACGGCGGCCGATTCCCATCGGACAGGAGATTTTGATTCCGCCCCATAATGGGATTCGGGTAGATATTCCCCCGGGTCGGAGTTGGCAGGAAGTGGTCAGAGCTTATAATGCCCGTCCTGACGTGGTTTTTGAAATGAATGGTTGTCAAACTCAACCGATAGCCCTATTTTTACCCGGTGTCAACTGGGCACCGAAGGGGCCCCCGACCGTGGCGGTCTTGGTGTTACCCGGTTATCCCTTACCCCAACCCACAACCATACAAATGGGTTATGGTTGGCAACTTAATCCGGTTTCAGGTCGGGTAATATTTCATAGTGGTTTAGACTTGACAGCGACGGTGGGCACTCCGGTTTTATCGGTTGGCGTGGGAAAAATTGCCTTCGCCGGAGAGCGGGAGGGTTACGGAAAATTAGTTGTAGTTAATCATGGGTCAGGAAAACAAACCCGTTATGCCCATTTGGACAGTATTGGGGTGAAACTGGGTCAATCGGTAAAGTTAGGGGATATATTAGGAACAGTGGGGACAACCGGACAACCGGATACCGATCAACCCCATCTTCATTTTGAAATTCGTTATAACTCCGATTTAGGATGGATTGCAGAAGATCCCAATCCTTATGTTCAAGCTAAACGGTAAGGAGCAGGGACTGGGAGCTTTCGCAGCTTATTTAGGGGCCATTCCCTACTTCCTGGAGTTTTGATAAGATAGAGACACAACTCTAGGATTAGGAAATCATAAACTTCATGTATAAGCGTCCCTATCAACAAATAGACTCAACAGAGATTACCCGCCGGGCTGCCGATCTCGTCAGTGCTGCCTCTAATCGCTATCGGATTACAGTACAAGTCGCCAATCGGGCTAAACGGTGTCGGTATGAAGACTTTGATCATGGGGATGAGAACACGATTAAACCTGTTTTACGCGCAATTATTGAAATGTCCGATGAACTAAATCAACCGCAAATTATCGCGGATCGTTAGATTGATAAATGGCGGTATTGGGTGTCTTTAAAACCTCATTCACCGAGGTGATCAAGACCCCAGAATATCTTAATTATAGGTTGATGTTTAAATCTCGAAATCCCCAAAAATCCGTTAGTTTAAGTTTTCTATTACTCGCCGTTACGATTACTCTATTTATTGTTTTGGGTGGGTTTATCGAGGGTCTGGAAATTCCCGGACTCGCCCAAACTCCCCCGCCCGAAATTACCTCCCCATCGGGACGAGTCCGAGTTTCGGATTTGTGGAAAAAAGTCTATGAAAAGTTACCAAATTTACCCAAGGAAAATCAATATATTTCCCAGGAAACGGGAAAAGTTGCCGAAGATAATACCTTAATTGGTCGGTTAATTCGTTATCATATTTATGTGAAAGCTCGACCCACTCAATATCGTTTTGATTGGAAACTCACCTTAGCCGATTATCTCGGGGTGAATGAACCGATGTTAGTATTAGCTTATCCGGGTCGGGAAGTATTAAAAGAAAATCCTTTAGTCGGAGATCAAAAAGCCATTCAACAGTTAAACCGAGACCAACGGGATGCGTTAGTTAATACGTTGGTAAGTTTATTTAATCCTAATTCGGTTAATATTGACCCGATTCCCTCTACACCCACCCCTAAACCCCCAACCCCCTCCGGTAATTCCCCTGAGTCCGGAGGTGCCCAAGGTTTAAAATAATCTAAGGGAATATGGAAAAAATTCTAAAAACTGGAAGCGGATGGCGTTTAGGTTGGAATCCCCAAGCCGCGGAATTTCAAGGGTTGGTCGGGGGCGATACCTGGGCGTTGGAATTGACCCAGGCGGAGTTTGATGATTTTTGTCGGTTGTTGGGTGAATTAGCCGATACCATGACCCAAATGAGCCTTGAGTTGATGGATGAAGAAAAAATAGCCTGTGAAGCCGAAACTGACCGCTTGTGGATGCAGGTAGAAGGCTATGAAGCCGCTTATAGCGTGCAGTTGATTTTGCATACCGGACGCCGGGCGGAAGGTAGTTGGCCCGTGGAAGTGGTAGCGGAATTGGTACAAGCGACAAAAACCTTAAAAATCTTTTGAAAAAGCCTTGACAAGTTTCTGTTTACTATGCTAAGTTAGTTAACTGTGTCGGGGCGTAGCGCAGCTTGGTAGCGCACTACCTTGGGGTGGTAGGGGTCGCAGGTTCAAATCCTGTCGCTCCGATTCTAAGTCGGTAACTATAAACCTTTACGCAACAGACATCTCACCCGCTCTCCTACAACCCCAAAGTAGGTGTGGCAGGGGATGATATCCAAAATCTATCCAATTCCACGATAAACCAAAGGATTTTGGATAGATTACTTTTTTCCTATCCATACAAACATTTAATCTAAAACTTTAAATAATTAATTTTTACTTATACCCTGATCATCAAAAAAACCATTTAGCACATAAACCAAAAACTGTCAAGTTTAATCAACCAAAATTTTATATATGACGACAATAATTTGTAATTTGTTAATGTACAACAAAGTTCATTATCGTATTTCCCCGTCAGCCAGTCGAGATTTAAACGCAATTGCGGAGTATTATTTAGAGACAAATATGGTGCGTGCGCTTTCAGCTTACGCACCATGAAAACTAGGAGTTAATATTTTAATGACTGCCAGATATGACTAATTTCGATAATTAAAATAGTCGCCCAAACCAATATACTGATTCCCGCCGCCGCCGCCGCAATATCTTTAATAATCCGAATTCGCTCATCTAGCTGTTCTTTCATAAAATCGCATAAAGCTTCGATACAGCTATTAAACAATTCAGCAATTACCATTAGTCCTGTTCCTAACAGAATTAGGGTAAAATCTATCCATTGACGAAAAACGAAAGCCAGACCTAATACCAAGATAGATAAAACCACCTTATAGGCGACACTAAAATCAGACACGACGGCAAAATAGAGTCCCGATAAGATAATTTTAAACTTTCGCATCGGATGATAGCCCGGGGGACGAAATTTTTTACTCATAAAAAGGCAATATGAATGGTTTAAATGCCGCGACAGCTTAACCAAAATATAATACAGCCAACTATCAAGATAAATTTTTTAATCAATCAGTGCGCCCTACTGGAATCGAACCAGTCTGAAGGCGAATTATGAGTTCGCTGCCTCCCCAATCGGCCAAGGGCACTTCCAATAATACAATACCATATTCACAGACAAAATTGTTAATAGCGATCGCTAATCCCAGAAAAATTCCGAGTAAGCTCTATAGGTGATACCATATCAGTCGGTATTAGCCGTTAAAATGGCGAGTTAAATCATATCTAAATCTTGAGATGGGACTAAATTCAACTGTTGTTCTGACTGTCGTTTTACTAACCATGATGTTTGGTGCGGGCTTTACCAGTTCGGTTTGGGGCTATGCTTTGGGTCGCTCGGCGCTCAAAGAAATTACCCAACCGGATGTGCGTCCAAACAACTTAGCCAATAAAAACAAAAATGGAAACCGCCATGACGGGGTAATGTTGCTCAAAGAAAAAGATATTCTAGTAACGATTAAGAAGCGCATGGAAGGGGATGTTGCCACAAATGCCACTGCTTCGGCTAAAACACCCAATAAGGCTACCTCGGCTCCAACCCAGAAACCGAAAACCGAAACCCCCGCCACCAAGGCTGCGAATAATAAATCAGTGTTTCCCATGGTTAGCAAGGATAGGGGGGTGAGCTTAGAAGTTGTAGAAGCAACTCGTCAAGGGAATTCTTTGGTTTTAAACGTCAACCTGAAAAATGAAGGCAAAGAATCTGTTAGATTTCTCTATAGTTTTTTAAATGTTACCGATGATCAGGGTCGTGCTTTGAGCGCCAGTGTGGAAGAATTACCCGGTCAATTGCCTCCTAGTGGCAAAATATATCAGGGAACGGTTACAATTCCGACGGCATTAGTCGAAAATTCCAAGGAATTAACCATGAGTTTAACCGATTATCCTGACCAAAAAATGCAATTGCAGATGTCAGGAATTCCTGTGGCGCAATAGACATCTGGATTTGTGTAAAGGTAATCATGACACTCACGACTCAAGATGTGCTGTGGCGATTGTTCTCAGTGCTATTTTTAATTACGATTAATGCCTTCTTTGTGACGGCCGAATTCTCTATGGTTTCGGTACGGCGATCGCGAATTAATCAATTAGTTGATGAAGGGGATGCTCCGGCGCAGAGCGTTCAAAAACTACAACGACGAATTGATTTATTTTTATCCACAACTCAATTAGGAATTACCCTTTCTAGTCTAGCATTGGGTTGGATTGGAGAAGCAACCGTAGCGATGACCTTAAAGGAAATTCTGACTCCTTTACCCCTACCGATTTATTTCCAGAATGCTATCTCTCATTCTATAGTAATTCCGATTTTTTCCTTTTTTCTAATTGCTTATTTACAAATTGTCCTAGGAGAATTATATCCTAAGTCCCTGGCCTTAGTCTATCCTGAACAACTATCTAGGTTTTTAGCACCTCCTAGTTTAGCGATCGCTCGTTTTTTCAAACCCTTCGTTTGGAGTTTAAATCAATCGACCCGTTGGTTATTGCAATTATGTGGAATTCAGTTTACGGGTCATCCCTATACCCGAGTCACCTCGGAAGAATTGCAATTAATGATTACCACCTCCAGTGAATCTATTGGCTTACAAGCGGAAGAAAGAGAATTACTCAATAATGTGTTTGAATTTGGGGATGTGATCGCGGAAGAAATCATGGTTCCCCGTACCAGTATTGTGGCTATTACTAATAACGCTACCTTCCAAATGTTGTTGGATGAAATGGCAAATTCCGAGCACTCTCGTTATCCGATTATGGGAGAATCTTTAGATGATATTTTAGGAACAATTGACTTTAGAGATTTAGCTAAACCCCTAGGGGATAGGTTACTATCTCAGAGTAGTTTAATTAAACCTTGGGTACGTCCGGCGCGATTTATTTCTGAACAAATGCCCTTGAATGAGGTATTATCTTTAATGCAGCGATCGCAATTACAATTAGTGATTGTGGTTGATGAATTTGGAGGGACAGCCGGATTAGTTACCATTCAAGATGTGATTGCTGAAATTATTGGAGATCATTTTAATTCCACAGAATCCCAAGATGATACGATTCAATTTGTTGACGATCACACTTTTTTAGTTCAAGCTCAATTAGACTTAGAAGAACTGAATGAACGTTTAGATTTAAACCTACCTTTAACCGAAGAATATCAAACCCTAGGAGGGTTTTTAATCTATCAATTTCAAAAAATTCCTGTGGTGGGAGAAACCTTAAATTATCAAACTTTTAATTTCACCGTTTTATCAACAGATGGTCCTCGTTTAGATCAAATTGAAATTAGGACAATTGAACCCGAAACCCTAGAAAATCCCCCAGAAACCATCAATTCCATAGAAGTTGAGGATGAGGAATCCCCAGATATTCCTGAAGTTTCCGAAATCACTGATAACTGATAACTGATAACTGATTACTGCTCACTGATACAGGAACTTCTTCAACAGCGGGATGTTTTTCTAGGGTTAAATTTGATTTTTGAGAACCGGATAAAAGCTTGAGTAAAGTTGGTTTAGGATCATGAAGCAGATAAATAATTTGGTCTCCGACTTGCCAAGATTCTGAAGCGGCTAAAACTTGGAAATTGCCATCCCTTTCTATTAATAAAGGAATTAATTCCCCAGAGCGAATTAACGCTTGTAGATGGGCTATTTGAAATTCTAATCCGGGTTGACGTAAAACTGTTTCACCTAATTTTACTTCCTTGTCTTCGAGATAAGTATTCCACTGTTTCAAAGAAACATCGGGAATAAAAGCCTGTTGAATTTTATCACGATTAACAGTTATTGTAGTTTGAGATTCCCGGGGAAATAAAGCTAATACCCGGGGCGGTTTAAATTCGGCATCTGCACGTTCAGCGAGTACCAGATTAACTTCCCCATTACTCGTCATTGCTAGGAATGTTCCCATTAATTCTAATCCCGCTTCCTCCAAAACATTATGATCTAAAGCACTACTTTGATAAACCCGTAACCCTTGCTCTCTGGCTGTTTCGCAGGCTTCAGAATCAGTATCAATCATCACCACTAACTCATCCCGTTCTTGGAACAATCTACCAATTAATCGACTCAAAGGATTTGAACCCACAATTACCGCCCCGGTTACGGACTGGGAAGTTACTCCTAATTTTTCCGCCATCCATCGAGCAGTTAATCCTTGAATTACCACCGTCATAATAATAGTTAAAAAGACTAAAGCCTTAATTGAGTCTCCCCCATTAATTCCCCGTTGGGTGAGTAAAATCGCAAATAAAGAAGCAACCGAAGCCGAAACAATTCCCCTGGGTGAAACCCAAGAAGCAAATAATTTTTGTCGCCAATTCAGGTTACTATTTAAAGTACAAAGCCAAATATTAATCGGACGCACCACCCACATTAAAGCCAAAACCGTAAATACACTGCCCCATCCCAAAGCTACAATACTATCTAAAGATAAATCCGCCGCTAATAAAATAAATAAAACCGACACCGCCAACATAGTTAACTGACCTTTAAATCGGAGTAACTGACGCATATCAGGAACATCGACATAACGCACCATCATTCCGGTAACAACCGTGGTCATTAACCCCGATTCACTCATTAGTAATTCAGCCGTATCAAATAATCCCCACAAAGCCGCTAATACCACTAAATTCTTTAATTCTTCCGACATAAATTGGGCAGTTTTTAATAACCATCCCAAAATTCCACCCCCAATTAACCCAATTCCTGCGCCAATACTTAAACGCAATAGCAATTGCCCCATAATTTCTAGGGGGTCAGTGTTGCCATTCAGGACAACGTTAAGGACTAAAACCGCTAAAATCGCCCCCACAGGGTCAATTAACACCCCTTCACCTTCTAATAGGGCGGAAACTTGACGGTCTACGGAAACCTGTTTCAGCAATGGCCCGATTACCGTTGGGCCAGTGACAACTACTAAAGCCGCATACAGAAAGGCAATCGGCCAAGGAAATTCCCCTAACCAATGGGCAGCCATTCCCGCCCCCATCAGGGTAATTAAAGTGCCAAAGGTAACTAAATTACGAATACTCCCAGAGACTTGACCCAGCGCCCGCAGGTCTAAACTTAATCCCCCCTCAAACAGAATTAAGGCGACTGATAGGGAGACAATGACTTCTAAACCACTTCCCAAAAGGTTGGGCTGTACTAAACTCAAGCCATCATTCCCAGCCAGAATCCCGAATAATAGCAGAAACACGATGGCAGGAACTTTCAGGTAGTCTGCCAAGACTTGAGCCGAAATCCCTGCCATGACCGTAATCACCATTAACAGGGTAATTTGAAAAGATGATGTTTCCATAGGCGCTATTGTCGCAGACTACCCACTGAATTGAAAAGAGTTGTATTCTGTTCCACTATACCTTCTGTCCCAGTAGGGTGCGTAATCGAAGCGCACGCACCATCCCCAACCCAATTAAATGATCAAACCATCATCAAAGCGATCGCTTCCCCAACCCCAAAAAACCGGGTTTATGATTAATCAAATTTTTAATATAAATTGCTCAAAATACTGCTTCTTTTAGATGGTGGCGATTAGCTTCTGTAGATAATAGATAATCTGTTTCATCGGTTTCGGTTGATTTCCCAATTAATAAAATTGCCTCAACAATAGTTCCTTCTGGCAAATCGAGGCAGAGTAAATCGAGTTTACCATTTTTAATAATTGTCTTGTATTTAAGAGTATCCATAACATCAGATGTTTGAGAGATTTTTTAATTATACCCAATTCAACTGGGGTTGGGGTGGGAGATAGAGAAACCGGGTTTCTATTGGAAATTATTTACTAAAAACAAAGTTTATGCAGAAACCCGGTTTCTGGGTTGGGGAACAATACCCCATTAGTGTCAACTCAAGCCGAAAACCCGTGATTACAGCCGAGATCAGATCCCCCTAAATCCCCCTTCCCAAGGGGGACTTGGATCTCCTTTTCCCTGCTGGTTAAGAGGGGACTTGGATCTCCTGTTCCCTGCTGGTTAAGAGGGGACTTGGATCTCCTGTTCCCTGCTGGTTAAGAGGGGTTAGGGGGGATCATTGACTTAGGATCAGATCAAAGAAATTCTGGTTTGAGCGCCTACTTTTAGGGTTAAGTTGACACTAATAACAATACCCATACCTCCTTAATCATCCTTCTCCCTTCCTTCGTGTCTTCGTGTCTTTGTGGTTCCTTTCCCAACTTAAATCTATTATAATCATCTTTTATATATCTATCAAAAAGCTGAAAAAGCAAACCAAACGGCGCGAAAACAATACGTCGAAATTGAGAAAAAAATAGAGGAATTTTCTCAGGCGATCGCCAATTCAGAAACTCGCCTTGAAACCTTTAAAGAAATGCTCAATTCTATTCCTATTGATCTGCTCAATTATAGCCGTTCTTTACGCGATTTAAAAACCCTTTCTACCTCTTTATCTACTAATATCACAAATTATAAAACTTGCCTTATAAATATTTTAACCCCTGAAGATCAGGTGAAATTTTGGCAAGAGTTGGGCGATCGCACCTGTAAACAATATCAAACCCAAATTGAAATTAATTAATCTCAATTATTTATCTCCTGGTCAAGATTTACTAGAACAACTAATTAATACTATTCGCGGTTTAGTTGAAATTGAACAAGCGAAAATTGATCAAGAAAATACCAAAGCATTAAGCATAACCGAAAAAGCCGAAGAAGAGCGCGATAAATCTTTAGAGCGTACTATTTCAACTTTAGGCGTTGGTTTAGCCGCGGGAGGTATTGCTTCATCGATTACCTCAGCATACATTGAAAAACCCCTAACCCTATCCTATCTGGAAAAATCTCAATCCGTTCCTCCTTTTATTCTAGCATTTTTATTAAGTGTTGGAATAGCTGCGATCGCAGGTTTTATTACTTGGGTGATTACTAAAAAAAGGAAATAATATCAGTAGGGTGGGAGATGGGTTTGTTAATATTAACAGAATAACCATAAAAAGTAATTTGATAATCTGTAATTTTAACCCCTGTTTGTTGTTCAACTTGGGCTAATAATTCTGGAGGTAATTCGATATGAATATCTAAAATTTTATCGGTATCCAAACAATTAACATGGGAATGGGAATCACTAATATGTCCATATAAACGGCCGTCGGAACGTTCTACGCACTCAATCACATTTTCCCGGGATAAGGCTTCTAAGTTTTGATAGACTGATGTATGACCAATAGCTTTCCCCTGTTGATTTAATCGATCATAAATGTCCCGGGCGGATAAATGTTCTTGAACTTGCCAAAGCAATTCCAAAACTAAACGGCGCTGACGACTCAGCCGCATTCCTTTAGCTTGACAATAATTGATTGCATCTTCTAAAGAACGAATTTTTTTCACTATTCTCGCCTCAGTTTATTGATCAAATTTCAATAGTTTTGGGATAACATAGCCCATAGTCAGACTATACTTTCTATTGTATCTTAGGAATTTTAACGAAATTAGGTTAACCCTACCAAAATCTAAAATTAATCTAAAATCTACTTCAAAAAAGGTTGACATTGAATGGCAATTATCATCAAGCTGAATTCTGAGCAAGTAAATCGTTTAGATCTGTCCCCGGTGCAAACGGTGATCGATTCCCTATCTAAAAATACCGATATTACAGCTTATGAACAGCAGATTGGCTTCGAGATCGACTATTCCCGTGAGCCAGAAGACCCCAGAGAAATTTCAGAAGTTCCTGAAATTCGCCTATGGTTTATTCGCCTAGATGCCCAATATCCTTGGCTACCCTTGTTTCTGGACTGGAAATCTGGAGAATTAGCCCGTTATGTGGCAATGCTCGTCCCCCATCAATTCCATCGTACCGAAGGCATCCAATATAACCCAGAAGCCCTAGAAATTTTCTTAATGCAAAAGATCTTTATCCTCGACCACTGGCTCACCCAAAACCAGCTTCCCAGCAAATCCCGGCTCATGGCTATGGCTCAAATGCTCGGCTATGACCTTGATGATACCTTCTTTGACATCTATACCCAGAAAGGGTATTGATGGTCGGGAGAAACCCGGTTTCTGACCTGGATTTATGGGATTAAACCCAGATTTTTGGTTCAGAAACCCGGTTTCTTGAATTGGCGATCGCTAATTTCTGTAACGGTTCTTTACGACTGCTATAGACAAGGGTAACATCAGTGTTAGGATGCCCTAAAAACATAATTTGAGTGATATTCCTATGGCAGAAGCACTGACTGGAACACCACCAAAGTTTGGTGGCAGCACTGGTGGCCTATTAACAAAAGCCCTAGTTGAAGAAAAATATGCAATCACCTGGACTAGCAGTAAAGAACAGGTGTTTGAAATGCCCACAGGTGGCGCAGCTATTATGAACGAAGGTGAAAACCTTTTGTATTTAGCCCGCAAAGAACAGTGTCTGGCTTTAGGGACTCAACTGCGGTCGAAATTCAAACCCAAAATCGACAACTATAAAATCTATCGGGTTTTCCCTAACGGCGAAACCCAATACCTGCATCCTAAAGATGGCGTTTTCCCTGAAAAAGTCAACGAAGGACGTGAAATTGTCAATAGCGTTGCTCACAATATTGGTAGCAATGTTGATCCAGTTAAAGTCAAATTCACAACTAAAACCACCTCTGACGTTTAGACTGATCAGGTGCAATTAACTGGGGCAATGCCCTAAACATATTAGGATGGAGGATAGTTTATTCTAACCTTCATCCTTTGTTTTTTACTGTTCGCCTCTATGATTTTTCCAGATTTTTCCCAATTTGCTCAACTGGCTTCCACAGGAAATTTTATTCCGGTCTATCAAGAATGGGTGGCTGATTTAGATACCCCGGTTTCGGCTTGGTATCGGGTTTGTGCTAATCAACCCTATAATTTTCTCTTGGAATCTGTTGAAGGTGGAGAAACCATCGGGCGTTATAGTTTTTTGGGTTGTGATCCGGTTTGGATTTTAGAAGCAAAAGGCGATCACACGGTACAAAAATGGCGAGATGGCACAATTCAAGAATTTACCGGCGATCCCTTCCAAGCCCTACAAGACTGTTTACAACCCTATCATCCGGTAAAATTGCCCCAGTTACCCGCCGGAATTGGGGGATTATTTGGGTTTTGGGGTTATGAATTAATTCAGTGGATCGAGTCCCGTGTCCCTGTATATTCCCCCAATTCCGATGATTTACCCGATGGGTTATGGATGCAGGTTGATAATTTATTAATCTTTGATCAGGTTAAACGGAAAATTTGGGCGATCGCCTACGCCGATACTCGCCATACGGATTTAGAAACAGCCTATCAACAGGCTGGCGATCGCGTCAAACAATTAGTTACTAAATTACAATCCCCCCTATCTCCCCAAAATACCCTTTTAGAATGGACTCCCCCCGATCAACAACCGCCTCTAAATTATATTAGTAATGTTTCCCAGGAGCAATTTTGCACCAATATAGAAAAAGGCAAACAATATATTAAAGCCGGGGATATCTTTCAAGTAGTTTTATCCCAAAGATTAACGGCTGAATATTCCGGCGATCCCTTTTCCCTTTATCGCTCTTTAAGGTTAATTAATCCTTCTCCTTATATGGCTTATTTTAACTTTGGAAACTGGCAATTAATCGGATCTAGTCCAGAAGTTATGGTGAAAGCGGACAAAAACCCCGAAGGAAAATTGATCACCACCGTCCGTCCGATTGCGGGAACTCGTCCCCGAGGTCAAACCCATCAAGAAGATCAAGCCCTAGGGGAAGATTTATTAAAAGACCCTAAAGAAGTCGCGGAACATATTATGTTAGTCGATTTGGGACGCAATGATTTAGGCCGAGTTTGTCGGATGGGAACAGTTAAAGTTGATGAATTAATGGTAATTGAACGCTATTCCCATGTGATGCACATTGTTAGTAATGTGATTGGGGAATTAGCAGAAAATAAAACCGCCTGGGATCTTTTAAAAGCTTGTTTTCCCGCCGGGACTGTTAGCGGCGCGCCGAAAATTCGGGCGATGGAAATTATCCACGAATTAGAAGGGTGTCGTCGTGGCCCCTATTCCGGGGTTTATGGTTACTATGATTTTGAAGGACAACTCAATACGGCTATTACTATCCGCACCATGATTGTTCAAAACCAAGGTCAAGACCAACATCAAGTTAGTGTACAAGCGGGGGCGGGGGTCGTTGCTGACTCCCAACCTCAAAAAGAATATGAGGAAACCCTGAATAAAGCCCGGGGGTTATTAGAAGCTATTCGCTGTTTGAAAGGATGACCCAAGACTGGTCTTTCTTCACCCGTTTTAACGGGTTTGAGCGTAGAGACGTGCCATGGCGCGTCTCTCTACCGAAATTTATTTCCGAACACCTGCTAAACTTAGGTAGAAATTTTATGGTTTTGGATTATGTCTTCCACCACAACTCCCTTACCCCCAACTTTGGAACGGATTGTACAGCGTTTTAAACGGGCTTCTTCTAATAAATTGCGTTATGAACAATTAATTACCATCGCCCAAAAACTTCCTACCTTTCCAGAAGATCAGAAAATTCCTGATAATAAAGTTCCGGGTTGTGTGTCACAGGTTTATGTGATTGCTAACTTAGATGAACAGGGAAAAGTTCAGTTTCAGGGCGATTCTGATTCTCAATTAACTAAAGGATTAGTTGCTTTTTTAATTATGGGAATTAATGGCATGACTCCGACGGAAGTTATTGGACTTAACCCCGATTTTATTCAGGAAACTGGGTTACAAGCGAGTTTAACCCCTTCTCGCGCTAACGGTTTTTATAATATTTTTCAAACCTTCAAGAAAAAAGCTAAAAACTTTGATCCTAACCTTGATCTTGAAGTTTAAGGGATTAATTAACTTCAAATATTAACTGACTATGAATCAAGATTATTTGTGGATAGAAGCATTAAAATTTAATGAGCAAGGTTTAATTCCCGCGATCGCTCAAGATGCAAAAGATGGTACGATTTTAATGATGGCTTGGATGAATAAAGAATCTATTCAAAAAACCCTAGAAACTAAGGAAGTTCATTATTGGAGTCGTTCTCGTTCTGAATTATGGCACAAAGGAGCCACATCAGGACATCTTCAAAAACTGAAATCATTATATTATGATTGTGATGCCGATACTCTATTATTAAAAATAGAACAAATTGGCAATATCGCTTGTCATACCGGGGCGAGAAGTTGTTTTTTTCAGGAAGTTAAAATTAATTGATTAGATTGGGAAAAATCCTTGATTCAGCGATGGATATGATCCCCCTAAATCCCCCTTCCCAAGGGGGACTTTGAGAGTCAGTTTTACCCATTTTTATGAGAATTCCCTAAATTCTTGTTCCCCCCTTAATAAGGGGGGTTAGGGGGGATCTAAAGTAGGGAGTGTCACCGTTTAAAAAAACACCGAAATCGGTGTTATTTTCGCTAATAGTGTTACTTCAAAATTCTAAACAAACTATCAAAATAAAAATTTAAACATGGTTATCAAAATTTATCATACTCCAACTCGCCAAAAAGAAGATTTTCAACCCCTAGAAGCAGGAAAGGTCAAAATGTATTGTTGCGGGGTGACAGTTTATGACTATTGCCATTTGGGTCATGCGAGATCCTATATTGCTTGGGATATTGTGAGACGCTATTTGGAATATAGTGGCTATACGGTTAATTATATTCAGAATTTTACCGATATTGATGATAAGATTCTCAACCGTGCTAAATTGGAAGGCACGACCATGGATGAGGTTTCTAATAAATATATTCAAGCCTATTTTGAAGATATCCGGCGCTTGAATATTAAGGATGCAAATTCTTATCCTAGGGTGACCGAACATCTTCCCCAAATTATTCAATTAATCCAAGAATTAGCAGATCAAGGTATTGCTTATGCCGTGGATGGAGATGTTTATTATAGTGTCAAAGATTTTGCCGATTATGGCAAATTATCCGGTCGTCAACAGGAACAATTACAAGCGGGTGCGAGTGGTCGAATTTCTGCATCTGATCCCGATGTAATTAAGAAGAAAGATCCCTCGGATTTTGCCCTCTGGAAAGCAGCAAAACTGGGGGAACCTGCCTGGGATTCACCTTGGGGAAAAGGTCGCCCTGGATGGCATATTGAGTGTTCTGCTATGGTGCGATCGCTATTAGGAAATACTATCGATATTCACGGTGGCGGCGGGGATTTAGTTTTCCCTCACCATGAAAATGAAATTGCTCAATCTGAAGCCGCAACCCATCAACCTTTAGCCAATTATTGGATGCACAATGGCATGGTTAGAGTTAGTGGTGAAAAGATGTCTAAATCCTTGGGAAATTTTACCACAATTCGTGGTTTATTGGATAGTCCTTTGGATGCCATGGTAATTCGTTTATTCATTTTACAAGCCCATTATCGCAAACCTTTAGATTTTACCGATGAGGCGATCGCTTCGGCTGAAAATGGATGGAATACGTTAAAAGAGGGTTTATTATTTGGTAAGGAATACGGCGAGATATTAGGCTTTAAACCCGATGAAAAAGCCTTAATTGATATGGATGCTATTGCGCGGTTTAAAGAGGCAATGGATGATGATTTTAATACTCCTGAAGGATTAGTAATTTTGTTTGAATTAGCCAAGGAATTAAGACGCGATCGCAATATATTAATCCATGGGGGTGATATTAATACCTCTACAGAACACTTACAAAAAACCTGGCAAACTCTAATGGAATTAGCTACGGTTTTTGGGTTAGAAGCACAACCAGAGGAAAGTCAGGATTTAGGATTAAGTGATAGTGAAATTGAAGCCTTAGTTCAACAACGTTTAGAGGCGAAGAAAGCTAAAAATTATGCTGAAGGCGATCGGATTCGAGATCAGTTAAAAGAGTTAGGAATTAGCTTAATTGATCAACCTGGAAATCAAACGATTTGGCATCGTTGATTGGGGTTGCTTTATCTAACTTGTTTGTGTTAAAATATAGCCAAAGGAGATTATTGTGTTGAAAAGTTATGAAGCAATTTATGAAAACGGTCAGGTGAAATGGTTATCAGAACAACCTCAAGTTAGTTCAGCGCGTATTATTGTGACCGTCTTAGAAGAAACAAAAATAGCCTCAAAGCGTCGGGTTCCTTCAGCTTTGATAGCTGGTAAAGCCAAAACTTTAGGAGATATTATTAGCCCTATTATCCATGAGCAGGATTGGGAATGTCTGAAATAATTGTTCTCGATACTCACATTTGGTTTTGGTGGGTTAATCGGGAATTTGATCGCTTTTCCGACAAATGGCGAGAAGAAATAGAAACCGCTAATCAGGTGGGGATTTCTCCTGTATCTTGTTTTGAAATTGCCTCTCGCGCCGTCAATTTGTCACCGATTCATAAAGATCCTTTTGATCGAATTATTATAGCTACAGCGTTAGTTTATCAAGCAAATTTAGCCAGTATTGATAGTGTGTTCTCTCAATATTCGGAACTCGATACTTACTTGATGAAATAGCCGAGAAGTCAAGCAATAATTATAATTAAAAGATTTCCATCCTCTTTTTTGGTATCTCCTGAATTAACGTTGGCTAAACGCCAGAATCATGTCTATATTCTCTTTAAATCATATTTAAGATTTCAAGTTTTGTCAAGGGAGAAAGAGTCAAAAAAATTTATCCTCATAGTTGTTCTTCAATTTCCAGTAAATCATCAAAAAGTTGATTAGTCTCTGCAATTCTTGTTGTTAAATATTTACCCTAATCCTAGTCTAAACCCCTCCAAATCGTTCAATCGGCCAAAAGCGAAAGACAGCCCGACCAATAATATTTTCTTTAGGAAGAAAACCCCAAACATGGGAATCATTACTATCATTGCGATTATCTCCCATAACAAAATAGGAATTTTCTGGGACTTTTACTGGGGGTAATTGATAATGGGGTTCTTCAGCAATATACCGTTCAAATTGGGGCTGATTATCAATATAAACCCGACCGTTTTTAACTTCAATGGTTTGACCAGGTTTACCAATAATTCGCTTAATAAAGGCTTGATCTGCTCCATAGCCAATCTCTTGTAATTGGGAGGGAGGAGTAAAAACAATAATATCACGGAATTGGGGAGATTTTAAATAATAGGATACCTTTTCTATGACTAAGCGATCGCCAATTTCTAAAGTAGGAAACATCGAATCTGAAGGAATAAACCGAGGTTCAGCAACAAAAGTTCTAATTAATAATGATAATCCCAGGGCGATCGCTAAAATTACAATATTCTCTCGAATTTGATCCCAAATACTTTTTGGGGGGATGGCAGGTTGGGGCTTTTGAGTTGCTTGTTTTTCTTCGGATTTCATGGTTTTTTTACCTAATATTATTATCTATAAAAATAAATTGAGAATTAAGAATCGCAATTAAGCTATGATTCTTGATTCTCAATAATTAACCCTTTAAATTTAAAGGATAAATTGTTAATTCTCATGGGAAGATTGGCGATGATGCAAACGAATTCCCAAAAAGACATCATAGAGAAAACCCCAAAAGTCTTTTTTTCCCTCCAATATTCCCAAGGTTTGGGGGGAACCTTTCTCATCTAACAGGGGCTTCATAAATTCATAGGTGGGCTTGTAATAATACCAAGGAATAGACGGCCACAAATGATGAATTAGATGGTAATTTTGCCCCAAAATTAACAGGTTTAAAACCGAACCCGGATACACCCTAGCATTTTTCCAGCGACCGCGTTCTTGAAAAGGACGATGGGGTAAATAATCAAAGAATAAACCCAAGGCTATTCCCACCACTAACGCCGGACAAAACCAGAAGTTGAGAATATAGCCGAGGAAATCATAATGAATTGAAATAGCAACAATTGTCGCTACAAACAAACGGCTTAAAAACCATTCCAGAAGTTCATATTTTTTCCAGAGTCGGCGCTTAAAGAAAAACAATTCATGGTAGAAAAAACGCGCCGCAATCAACCACAGAGGCCCACCTGTGGAAACAAAATGATCCGGATCTTTGTCTGGATCATTAACGTGGCAATGATGTTGGATATGCACCCGCGTAAATACCGGAAAAGCAAACCCCAACATTAAAGCACTACCATGTCCTAATACCGAATTCAAAATGCGGTTTTTGTGGGCAGAATTATGGGATGCGTCATGGATCACTGTCCCCGAAAGGTGCAGCGCCAAAACATTAATCAAAAAACAACACCAGTCTGGCCAACCCCAAAGCCAGTATCCCAATGTGGAACAGATCACCATGACTACCGCACCGAAAAACATCAGTATTGTGGTGTTAAAACCACCTTCTGCGGTGAGGTATTCCTTGGGGACTGTCAGTGGCTTGCTTGCCTCCGACATTACAGTTTGCACTCCTTGAAGTTTCACACCTGAGTATTTTATGAGAAAAGTAACAAATTGTAAAGATTTATAAAATCCCTAAACCCGAACGTAATTGCCTAAAATACCACGATTTTATCCCCAGGAGAAAATATTTATGTCTAACTCACTGCTGCGTACATCCTTAGTCGGACTGGTTGGTTTATCCATGACCCTATCAATCCTGGGTTCGGCTACCGGGGCCAATGCTCAACCTCGGTGGCCATCTTTACCCAGTTTGACCGACCTGCTGCAACTCCCGCGCAACACGACCCAACCCCAACCGCCCCAAACCTTTCCGGCTCCAGCCCCTAATCCCACCCAATCCCCAGCCCCCCAACCCACCGATCAAGGCCCCCTAATTCCTCAAGTGGAAGTGGAAACCGGGGACACGGCAATTGCTCGGTTTCGATGTGAAGTGATTGGCGGTGAATATACCGTTATGTATTATCCCGTTAGTCAACCCAGTCAAGGCTATGCGTGGGCAGTTCCGAGTAATATGGGGGGCGGCTGGACACCAGAACGGCGCTGTGGAGAAATTAGTCGCCGTTTAGAATCCTATCGTCCCGATGGATTAGCAGAAATCAGTACAGCGATTGAGAATGGTTACAATACCCTCTGCGCCACCACCGAAGATATTCCCCAATGTCGGATCGTGTTAACCGTGCCCCCTGGGGAAGATCCCCTATTTGTGCGCGATCGCATTTTCCAAAACCTGGTGATTGCCGATAGCGGTCAAAGCACCCAAGGTGTTCTAACCCTGGTAAATGAAAAAAGTACCGGGGACATGATTCGAGGGGCTTTAGGACGTCCGAGAACCCGTTCTACTGGTATTCCCCTCCGTCAATTCCTCGACCCCAAAGATGGCGGCACCGGAGCCCGCTTAAACCCTCGTTATTTCCCTAAATAGATTAAGAGGGAATAGGGAATAGGTAATAGGTAATAGGTAATATAGCAATCCTAAATGATTTTCTATATATAAGTATACTGATGAATTTTGGGAAAATCAAATTTATGTTCCTTAGTAAAAAACTCGAACAAAAATTTGATAATCTTAAACGACCTGCATAAATACCAATACTTCCTCAAAAAGTTTTTCGCTTGTAACCAAATATCTTCAACCGGATTTTGTTGCGGAGCATTAGGAGCAAATAAAATACAAGTAATTAAAAAATCATCAGGTTCTTTATCACCATTTATTTCTGATAAAAATTCTCT
>MNYZ01000019.1 GCA_001873365.1 Oscillatoriales cyanobacterium CG2_30_40_61
GATTTGTTCAGAAACCCGATTTCTGGGCGGCGATCGCAAAATCTCAAGAAGAAATCGGGTTTCTAATTAAGCTTAATTATATCCCATCCAGATTTGTTCAGAAACCCGATTTCTGGGCGGCGATCGCACTTTCCCGTATGATTAAATTCCCCAACTGTAGGGGCGGGTTCGAGTTAACCTCTATCACATCACCCCAATCTTAATAAACCCGCCCCATCTTTTTATTAAGTGAAATTGAATTCTAGCTATCAGCATAATACCAATTTAACGAACAGGCTTAAAGTTCTGTACAAAATCAATCCATGAATCGACCTTTGAACCTGTAATATCTAAAATCTGAATAGAACGAGTTCTAGGAATAGGTGGCCCAGCTTCTTCTTGAGAGTATTCAATCACTGTTGATTCAGCTTGACCTAAACCATAACGGTTAACAATTCGAGTTGCTAGGTCACAACTAATAAAGAATTCCCCCATATTAATTTGACCATTACCAGCATAATATAACCAAGTTCTTGAACTACCTCGATTATTACAATCGTAATAAGTCACTTCAAACATTTTAGCGATATGCACATCATAAAGCCTCAATTTTCCACCATAAGCAGCACGAGTTGTATCTCGGTCAGGAACAGTCATCGTATAAATCCCTTCGCCATGTTGTAACCTCATGGGAACTGCGGTAGACTGTGCTAAGACTGATGTACAATTACCAATTAGTTCAATCAAAGGAATGATTGATACAATTAAAAATTTACCAAAATTGTTCAGCATTGAAATTTACTCATGGAAAGGATAATATTGATATGATATCCGGTTAAATCCAAAAAATTTCCGTAGGGGCGGGTTCACCCAGATATTGAATAGCTATCAAAGATTTCACTAAACCCGCCCTTCTTCTATCTCAAATATTAAGTCTATTTTGAGATTAAATTAGAAAAAACTAAAATTTTAAATAGCCACCCACTAATAATTAACATAACTGATACAGCTAAAGCCGAGCCATTTTCAGGTATTTTTGAAATTTGATTACAACCTGTGTAAATCATTAAAATTGTATAAGTTATAGCTATTACAGAAAAAACAGCAATAATTTCTAAATTTACCAGCCCCAAAAAGTAAGAAATTAAAATAAATAAGGATATGGGGATTAAAGCTGTACCTGCGATAAATATATCTGCTTTTATACTCCCAGCACCTCGAAATACTTTACGAGTTACAAAACTCGCCCCTGCAATACTTAAAAAACTGGTAATGCTCAGAGCAACTAAGCTAAAAAGTGATATTTCAGAAATCCAGCCCTGACTTTCAAATTTATTAAATGCTAAGATTATACAAATAACGTAAGCTACGCCAAAAGTAATTCCCACTCCTAATGCTCTTTTTTCTCCTAACCCTTGAAAAAATATAGGTAGACCTCCCACCGGATTAACTAAAAAAATTTTTAATCCTTGAATAGCATCATTGAGCGTTGATTTAACTTGACTAGCAACCAAGTTTTGCTTTTCTTTGTCGTTCATAGTTCGACACCAATAAAATAAGGGAATGAATGATAGCTCTAAAATCAAATCAGAAAAGTTAAGCTAAATAATCACAAAATCATTAGCAGTTAAAGTAAAGTTATCTCGATCTCGTCCTAGCACTGCCAGTAACTCACCACCGGACTCAATTTTCAAAAACTTAGTGATATTACTTTCAAAGTTTTCCTCAACGCTTCCTTGCCCAAAAATACTATCAATCTGTTGCAGTTGAATATCACTAATTACTAATTGTTCAAAGGTAACTCCAACTAAACCAATTTTATCCTCAACATTAATAAAGTCTAAAATTAAGTCGGCATTTTCAGTACCCGTTGGAATTTCATTAAGATCAGCAGTTTTACTGATAATAAAAGTATCTGCTCCACCTTTGTAATCAAGATCACCTCTTAATAGATCTTGACCTCTATCTCCAGAAATCCTATTGCTCCCTTCATTTCCTGTTAATATATCTTTACCTTGCCCTCCAAATAGATCAGCATTTTCAGAACGGGATACAGTAATTGAGTCATCTCCTAAATTACCAAATAAAAGGTTGATACCATCACTATTAAAATAATCACCAATATCTTTGATAATATCATTGCCTTGACCTCCATAAATTGTATCATGTCCAGAGCCACCTTCTAACGAATCGTTGCCTTCATTACCATATAAAATATCATTATTATCGCTACCTAATATTGTATCATTTTCCTCCATTCCAAACAAAATGTCTTTCCCATTAGCTCCAATAATAGAATCTTGTCCTGACAAACCTAATATTGTGTAAGAGATTGTATCTTGAAAATTTTCTATTGTAATAGTATCGTTATCAATACTGCCAGAAAATTGACCGAATTGATCTAAATCTTGTTCGGAAATAATATAGTTAGCCATGTGTTCTCAATCCTTAAATGTTATATTACAGTTTAATAACAGATTTTCAGATTAATCTGTTATTATTTTGTTATCTCTACTATTGATCTACGAATTGCTTAAACACGGCAACCCCTTGATTTAACTGTTGGATGGGTTGACCGGACATTGAACCTGAGTTATCCAGTAACAGAACAACTGGACAGCGTGGTTCCTGGTTAATTGCAAAATCAGCTAGATCCCCTGTTGGCATAGGTTTCCTATTTTTCCCTGGTTTGTCAAACTTCTCTATGACTGATAATAAATTAACTAATTTCTAGTTGTCTACTGATTAACGTTAGAATTAATGTTAGAATCGTGTTAGCTGTTTTTTATACCCGAAATATGGCTCAAGTGGACAAAATGTTCGGCTAAGCTGCCCAGGAATGGGATTTAGATAGTCTTTATGCTGACTTGGCATCTGCGAAAGGAAAGCATCTTACTCCCATTGAAAAAGCTCACTTAAGGGGGTTATTGTCTGGCTGTAGTCCCTCGGAAATTGCTGAAAAATTAGATAAAATTCCCAGGGGCGTAGAATCAGACTTATGTGCAACGGTTTATAAATATGTAAAGTCTTTGTTAGATAAAGCTGAAAAAGTAGAAAACTGGCGCAAGATTTATGAATGGCTTGATGAATCCGGTTATAAATGCAAGCTGGATAACAAAGTTCCTGTTAAAAATTTATTACCTAAACAAAGCGTTATTAATATCACTACTGTTAATATTGAACAAGATCAAATCGTTTTTCAGTTTCATCTAACAATTCCGACATCAGAAATTACTGAGTTATCTATACAAGATTGTAATATTGATGAGAATATTGGTAATAATCATACGGATAATAATTGAAGTTATTGTTATTAGGTAAATTACCATTGTTCCATTATTGATAACATTTGTTTGGCTTTTCCTGGTTTTTTTGTTTGCGCGATCGCTTAACTTTTATTATTTTTTTTATCTCAATTGATAAAAAAATGCAAGTATTGATTATGTTCTTATTTTCTAAGATTTCGGATCTCTGCGACTGTGAAAAATTGCTGTTACAATTACAAAAAGCCTGTACAGGTCAACTCACCTAATAAAACTGCTAAAATGTACAAAACAGTCAAAAAGCTCAGGAAATGAACAGTTACACCCTGACCGAAACCCTTAATAAACAAGGATTTTCCAACATCCTAGAGACCATTCCCCAAGGCTAACCATGTATAGCTTTGAATATGACGACAATAAAAGTCAAACCAACCAACAAAAACACGGCATAGACTTCATCGAAGCCCAACAACTTTGGCAAGACGATGACTTGTTGGAAATTCAGGCTACAAGCGAAACAGAATCGCGTTTTTTAGCCATTGGCAAAGTTAAGGAAAAACACTGGACAGCCGTTATTACTTACAGATTAGAAAATATCCGAATTATTTCCGTCCGCCGTTCCCGTCCCAATGAGGTTATATGGTATGAAAGCCGAAGAATTTGACGCAAAATTTGATGCAGGTGAAGACCTCACCGAATTTATGGATTTCTCGACTGCCAGACGACCCAACCGAGAAAAACAAAAAATAGAACTCAATTTACCCCTGTGGATGATTCGCCAACTAGAAGCCGAAGCTCAAAAACAGGGCATTTCTCCCCAAACCTTTTTAGAAAACTATTTGGCTGAAAATCTTGCCCCTGTTAGCTAAAGAATGATCAGGTAACTGTTCTATTAAATTTAATAACTCTTGCTTAATACTGAGTATTGATAACATTTGTTTAGCCTTTCCTGGTTTTTTTGTTTGGGCGATCGCTTCACTTTTATTATTTTTTATATTCTCCCAAGTCGTGCCACAATTAGTAAAAAATAGAGTAATTGTTGCAAACAAAACCGAAAAATGTTATAATATCCCCCGGATTTGGTCGGTTAGATTTTTAATTCTCTAAGTTGATCTTTGATATAGTTGCTAAAATTTAAACAAAATTTAATTTTTTTACAGGAGCCGATATGCGACGACTATTTTCTGCACTATTAATAACGGGTTTAGCCCTGACAAGTTTAGCTAAAATCGCCCAAGCCCAGGGTTTACCTGGGATGACCCTGTTGAGTGGCCCTGACAAAACCAATATCTTAAATTATTTTCTCCAAAGCGGACGGTCAGGAGAATGGGATCGTTATAAACTAAGACTTCCGGCTGATAAGTTAAATTTAGCGATCGCCGAAGTTTCCATTACGTATCCCGAATACTATAAAGGCAAAATTGATCCTAAATCAGTAGAAATTCGACTCAAAGATAAACCCATTCCCTTAGAAGATGTGATTTGGGATCAAGAAAACCATATTATCCAAATTTACCCCCAAGAACCAATTCCCGCCGGGACTAAGGTAGAAATTGTTCTCTCTAACGTCAAAAATCCCACCTTTGGGGGAGTTTTCAACTTTAACGCCAATATTCGCTCCCCAGGAGATGTGCCGATGTTGCGTTATGTAGGAACCTGGGTTTTAACAATTGATTAATATTGTAGTTGCAGATCAGCTTTTTGCCCCCGACATCCAAAGTCCCAAAGATGTGATACACTGAAAAATTGTGACTTTTAATTAACAAATTAACAAAAGGGCACCGGAGGTAAGCAATGGCTCAACAAACCCTGCAAGGAACGAACCGCAAAAAGAAAAGAGTTTCTGGCTTCAGAGTACGAATGCGGACAAAAAACGGTCAAGCAGTTATCAAAGCTCGTCGCAGTAAAGGACGGGCGCGTTTAACTTTTTAATTCCTTGATCCCAATTCAAGAAAACCTATTGCTATTCCCACGAACTCATTGCCATCCCGACGGTTAAGCGAAAGGAAATCTTGAATTTGTGGGTGGCAGTACCTAATTAATGTTACCCAAAATCAATCGACTCCGACATCCCCAAGACTTCAAAGCCGTCTACAGCAAAGGACTGCATCGCAAAACCCCTCATTTAACCTTGAGGGCCTTACGAGGTCAACCCCTTAGAACAGAACGGAATTTAACCGACTCGTCCTGTGTTCAGCCGACTCGGATGGGAATTTCCATCAGTCAAAAAGTCAGTAAGCGCGCGGTAGTTCGGAATCGGATCAAACGTCAAATTAGAGCAGTTTGGCATCAGTTTTTACCATTGCTCTCACCGGGTTGGGACGTTGTGATCGTCGTTAAACCAACGGCCGATCAGTGCAATTATTCAGAAATTCTGCAAGAATTAGAAAAGTTGTTGGTAGAAGCAGAGGTTTTAAATGGGTATACGGGAGGAAAGTTTTTATGAAGGAGGCCCAGCGATCGGCGACCTGATTATCAATCTATTAATAGGACTGACGGTGATCGGCATCCCTCTAGCGATTGGGGCGATTGTGCGGGCGTTATGGCTGCGCTATCGGATCACGAACCGCCGGATATCTGTAATTGGTGGATGGATGGGACAGGATCGTACCGATATTGTCTATTCGGAAATTATCAAAATCGTTAAGGTTCCCAGAGGACTAGGGACTTGGGGAGATATGGTTGTAACTCTGAAAAATGGTTCTCGCCTGGAACTTCGGGCTGTACCTCGATTTAGAGAAACCTATGAGTTTATCCTCAATAAAATCTCACCCCAAGCCCAAAAAGCTAGTGCGACAACTAGCCGATGATCGGGTTCAAGGATGCAGTTTTTTCGGTGTTGAACCTGAAGGCTGACGGATGGTATGGGTTATCGCTAACCTATTAATCCAGCGTCGGCTAATGGTTCTTAAAAATATATATATTTGATGCAAGCAGTTCAATAAACTCAAAAGAATGGACTTTGGTATCGGGTTTCTTTCCAATAATGTAATGTTGCCGATCCTAGATTTTTTCTACGGGATCGTGCCTAGTTACGGTTTAGCAATTGTGGCGTTAACCTTAGTGGTTCGCTTCGCGCTTTACCCATTGAATGCGGGTTCCATTCGCAATATGCGGCGAATGAAAGTTACCCAACCGTTGATGAAAGAACGGGTTGATCAAATTCAACAACTGCATAAAGACGATCCCGTAAAACAACGGGAAGAAATGAGCAGAGTCTACAAAGAACTGGGAAACCCCTTAGCCGGATGTTTCCCGCTTTTGATTCAAATGCCGATTCTTTTTGCTCTGTTTGCCACTTTGCGGGGTTCACCCTTTTCTGATGTCAACTACAGCGTAGACCTACAGATTTTACCCCCAGAACAAATTGCACAAGTTCAGCCCCAAGCCTACGCCACTAAAGCTCAAAACTATTATTTCGCCGATGGAATTCATACTTCCGTTGTCGCCATGATTCCCAGTGGTAATCGTTTAGGGCTGAATGAGAAGGTACAGGTAGAACTGCAAACCGTTGATGGTAAACCCTTAAAATCGGAATTGGAGAAATATCCAGATGTGAATTTAATCCCCACCTGGAAAATTCTGAAAGGGGAAGATAAGATCCAAGTCGGTGAAAATGGTCAAATCCTGGCCCTAGCTCCTGGAGATGCCACAATTCAAGTGGGTCTGAGGGGATTAGCTTCAGATAAAGGATTCTTGTTTATTGATGCTTTGGGTCGGGTCGGGGCCGTTGATCCCGATGGTAAGATTCATTGGGATATTGTGGGCATGATTCTGGCCTTTGGGGTATCTTTATACCTGAACCAAGTTCTATCTGGACAAGGTTCGAGTAGTGGTAATCCTCAGCAAGATACAGTTAATAAAATTACACCTGTGCTGTTTAGTGGGATGTTTTTCTTCTTCCCCCTTCCGGCGGGTGTATTGCTGTATATGCTGATTGCCAATATCTTCCAAACGGTTCAAGCCTTTATTTTGTCTCGGGAACCTCTGCCCGAACACTTGCAAAAAATTGTGGAAGAATCCAGTAAAACTGCTAAATTAGCAACGGTTGATGGGGAACGAGAAGCATTACCCTTTGAGCCGGGACGTTCTAAGAAAAAGGCGCAATCGTAGAAATGAACAATAGCGATATACAACAGGGGCAAGAATGGTTAGAGAAATTGCTCAAATTAGGGGCAGTTCCATCCCAGGTGAAACCCAGTTTAGAAGCGGATTCCTGTTGGTTAACCATTGATCAAGTTAATCTCACTCCCGAACAGGTGGCAACTTTAATCGGCCAGGACGGGGAGGTTTTGGATGCGATTCAATATTTACTCAACGCTATTCATAACCTCGGTAAAGAAGACGAAAATCGAACCTCTTACACCGTAGAACTCAACGGATATCGAACCAAACGTCATTTGGAACTGCGGGCTTTAGCTGACCATGCGGCTAGTCGTGTCCGTGAGACTGGGGGAGAGGTGGAAATTAAATCCCTGTCTTCGCCAGAACGACGTCTGATTCATTCCTTTCTCCAAGAAAGCGATGATTTAGAAACCTATAGTCGCGGACAGGAACCTGATCGCCGTTTAGTGATTAAAATGAAAGGCTAGACAGGGAAAACTTGTTTAGCCTGGCTGATCTCAAGCAGGTGGGAAAATAATTATGGACTCCATCTATATCCCAGATTTACTCAGGACACAAAACCGCTCTTTAGAATTTGAGTTTCAGGAGTTTTTCCCTGACTTAGAAACTCTGACTCCGGTTCGAGGTCGGATGCGCGTCAGTCACAAAACCACTTATATCGAGGCGGTGGTTCAGGCGGAAACCATTGTTACTTTGACCTGTGACCGATGTTTAAAACAATATAACCATCGGTTGAAGGTTGATACTTCCGAGTTGATTTGGTTGGACGTTTCGGCAGATAAAGTTGATACTTCTAAAGCTGAAGTAGAAATTTCTTTAGATGAACCTGTGGAAAGTTTACACCCCCAGGGTAATTTTTTACCTGGGGATTGGCTCTATCAGCAATTATGCCTAGCCCTACCCCTACGCCAACTCTGTGAGGGGCCCTGTGAACTTCCCCAACCGATATCAACCGAATCCCAGCCTATTATTGATCAACGCTGGGCTGCATTACAAGATTTGAAGCAAAATCTACAGTAATTCAGAGGTGGTAATAGGTAATAGGTAATAGGTAATAGGTAATAGGTAATAGGTAATAGGTAATAGGTAATAGGTAATAGGTAATAGGTAATAGGTAATAGGTAATAGGTAATAGGTAATAGGTAATAGGTA
>MNYZ01000026.1 GCA_001873365.1 Oscillatoriales cyanobacterium CG2_30_40_61
TTACCCCTTACCCCTTACCCCTTACCCCTTACCCCTTACCCCTTACCCCTTACCTATTTATCAATAACCAGCAAGGCTAAAATTTTATCAAACTCAAAGTTATAGACTAAATGGGTTAGAGCCTGGGTTAAAACTATATTTTCAGGAGGGATTTCTTTGAGTAAAACTAGAATACCAGTATCACTACATTGGCAAGCATATTCATGGAGTTGTTTGATCCATTTTGGTGGCATTTTTCCTAGGTGTAACTTGATGTCTTCAGTCGGTAAAGTTGGTGATTTTTGTGAATTTATAAGTTCTCTATTTTCTCCCTCTTGATAAATATATTCCACAATTAGGTTTAATCCTTTTTTTACTGCTTGAATTTGGAGAATATTTTGTAAGTTATTCAGGAAAGAAATAAGATTAAAGTCAGTTTTATTTAAGGTGACTCTACCCGCTTCAATTTTAGACATTTCTAAAATATCATTAATTAATTCTAAAAGATGACTCCCGGCCCGGTTAATAATTTCTATATAACGTTGATAGTCAGGTTTGAGAGATAAATCATGATTCATTAATTGGGCAAAACCTAAAATCGCATTCAGGGGCGTTCTTAATTCATGGCTCATATTCGCCAGAAATGCACTTTTAGCTCGGTTGGCAATATCCGCAGCCTTCACGGCTTTCTGTAGGGCTACTTCTGCTTTTTTACGCTCGATAATTTCGGCTTTTGCTTGTTCAAATAGAGTGGATTGTTGCACCGCGATCGCTTTTTCTGCTTTAAGTAAGGAATTTTGTTGAGTTAATGCTTGAGAAAGTTTCCATATTTTTAGCTGATTTTCAACTCGTATAGCCAATTCTTCTAACTCAAAAGGTTTAGTAATATAGTCATTACCTCCGACGGAAAAAGCCTTAACTTTATCAAGAGTTTGATCTTTGGCACTAATAAAAATAATCGGAATTTGACAAGTTTGTTCATGGCTTTTTAATTGTGAGCAAATTTCATACCCATCCGGTGCCGGCATCATAATATCAAGTAAAATTAGATCCGGGGGGTCTTCTATAGCTGATTTAATGGCAAAGTTGCCATCCCTTGAAAGTCGCACATTATAGCCACGACTGCTTAAAATAGACCACTGAATCAGCACTTTGATAAATTTGCTCAATAATTTGATAGTTAGAAATTTGGGTATTCATCTGTTATTATTGGTCACTTCTATGCTCTAGGCAGTATTTCCAGTATGCCAAAGGCTACAGATACTGGTACGGTATGAGGTTGACGATTTAGATGTCTGACGGCCTAATAACTTATTATAACTCTAATTGATAGAATAAATAAATATTTTATTTAAATCAAAATACTGACTAAAATTTCAATTTAAACTAAAATGAAATATGTTAATAAAATTTAAAGGAATTACTGCTCTGTGACGGCGAAAAAAAATCCCCTGGTTAAACCTTTTTTGAAATGGGCAGGAGGGAAACGGCAATTATTACCTGAAATCCTAAAATATCTTCCTAAAAATATCGGTAAGACTACATATTTTGAACCTTTTTTGGGAGGAGGTGCACTTTTATTTGAGTTACAGCCTAAACAAGCAATTGTTAATGATAGTAACGGCGAATTAATTAATTGTTATCGAGTGATTAAAGATGATATTGAAGAACTCATTGAAATTTTAAAAGTTCACAAAGCCAGAAATTCAAAAGAATATTATGATGATCTGCGGGAAATGGATCGTTTAAAACAGTATAGTAAATTTTCTGATATTCAAAAAGCTGCTAGAATTATTTATCTCAACAAAACTTGTTATAATGGATTATTTAGAGTTAATTCTAAAGGATATTTTAATGTTCCCTTTGGTCGTTATAAAAATCCCAATATATTAGACGAGGCGGTATTAAGAGGAGTTAATGATTATTTTAATCAAAATACAGTAACTTTTTTAAATACTGATTTCGCCGAAGCCGTTAAAGATGCTCAAAAAGGCGATTTTATCTATTTTGATCCTCCCTATGATCCGGTTTCTAATACCGCTTCTTTCACCGGATATGATATTAATGGGTTTAATCAGAATGAACAAAGACGTTTAAAACAAGTTGTTGATGAATTAACAGAAAAAGGATGTTATGTAATGTTGAGTAATTCAGCCACAGATTTTATTTTAGATTTGTATAAAGATTATAAAGATACAACAAAAATTGTTTCTGCAACCCGCAGTATTAACTCTAATGCTCTCAAACGAGGTAAAATAGATGAGGTTTTAGTTTTAAATTATGTTTCCAAACATTAAAAGGCATGAACAACAAAAAAAGGTGAATGGGCTTTAACGCACAAAGATGGTCGCGCTTATTAAGGTCACTACCTAACAATCGCGCTGCACCAGAACGTTCCGCGATCGCATTGTATCCTTCAACTTAATGCGATCGCCTAATAGAGTCATCTTGGGTTTCACGTTACCTACTGATTCACAAGCAATTGCGTTTAACCAGAGATGATCAGCTGCTGGTTGCAGATAATATTGCTCGCGGACACTTTCTAATATTTTGGTCTTTGAACCATTTGGTCCCAGTTCTTCCCCCACTTGCCAAAGCTCTCGCTCGTGCTTCAGGCTGAGCACCCGACGAATTTCCTTCACCTCGTCACGAGAAATACCTAGCTTATCCGCCATGCGGCCATGAAGTTGCAATTCTGACCCCTCGATTTTGCCATCAGCGATCGCAATCTCCCAAGCTGCACACAAGAGTAGGCGATGCTTCAACCGCTCGTTATCGCTTTGACTACAAGTTTTCTCCCGATGTTCATCATCGAAAAGAATACTTGTTCGCATAATTTCGTCAAAAGTTTGATGTTCTTTTATAGCTTTCCAAATCAGCTCTCGCTCTTCCTTTCTGATACCGGAGGTAGTTATCAACCTCTCTACAGTATCTTGTTCCTGGTCGGCTAATTCACCGTCTATCCAAGCCATCGGTAAAGCAGCAATAATAATTTCTGCTAAAAACTTACTCATCTTGGCAGCTTCTTCTTTATTCTTCCAGTTCGTCAAGCCACTGTAAATCCCGACAGTTGCCAATACTCCCAGCCCCACAGGAGCAGCAAGCGTCAGTAATGAATAGGTTGATGCACTGACAACAACACCCGTTGATACCCCAAAAAAGCCTTGGATACTTGTCCAAAGACCAGCTTGTACAAATACTGATGAAGCAACGGTTGAAGTCCCGACACCTGCTAATGTCCCTACAGTTGCACCTGTACCAAAAGAAAGTGCATCTGTTGTCCAATCCGCGTCTTTAGTTTGATTTAATAAAGCTGTATTTAGACCTTGATGCTTGGTAACTAAGGCTTGACCGACATATACCTTCAATCCCTCTAATTCGTGATTGAGATAGTCATGAAAAGATTTATCCTGGAAGTTGACTCCCTTTTTACTGCCTTCTTCATAGATTTTCTGAGTAGACTCATTAATATTCGTTGCAACTTTCTGCCATGACTTGCCAAAAATCTCTTTTAAACTCTTAATATCAGCTTCTAGGTCATCTAGCCCAGCAAAACCTTCTTTTCTCAGTCGCTCAAGGTAATAGCCTTTATTCATAGTAAAAATTGTATCTAATATTGCCAGCGCAACCACAAGAGCTATAGCACCTGCAATAGGACTGGTAACAGCACCAATTAAGGGTATACCCGTCCAAGGTATAAGAGAATAAGCCATAAAAGTTAAAATACTGCCAATTACCAAGAGTCCCCCAGTAATAATTTTGCGTTCTTTGGCAGATGAATCAATATCAGAATACAAAATTTTTATGAGGCGAATATACGAAGGAATTTTAGGGATACGAATCAAAGTGAATTTAATAACAGCAGCTAATACGGGAAGTAAAAGAGTAAAAATACTGGTCAGGACAGGTAAAACAGCCTGAAATACAAAAGGAACAATCATTGGCATAGCAAATTATTTAAGAGAATTTATGGGAGTCTGTTTGAGCCTATTTGCAGCTAATCTGATTAGGTTGCAAGCGCTTTCCGGTTTCTTGAACTAGGGTTGCAGTTGATTGCTATTTAGTTACAGGCATATCGAGAGTGCCTTCGAGATAGTCTTCCTTGATGGTAACAAAAAAGGTACTGCTCCGCACTCAGTAGATTTACTGAATTTTCGTAAGCTCAATAGCTGGTGCTAGATATTAGACCTCTTGCAAAAGTCATCGTTGGGGTACTATGGGGTCTCGACAAAGGCACTCGCATATCTATGCTTCAACTTAATTCTATATAGAAAATATATAGAAGAAAGTTTTAGAACTGCCTGCTAAAACACTATCAAATCATCTGCCTATTTGAAGTATCTGAATTTTTTTGCAGATGTGGAATGCTGGGGTATCTAGATCGCAAATGATCGGAGGGAATTTGCTGTGAGATCTCGAAGACTGCAATCATTGTTCCGCGATCACTCATTCTCCGCTTCTTGCTCATTACCCTTTTCGTTTCAGTCTTTAGGACGGGTAAAACTATACTAATATAGCGCTAACACTCCGAGAGCAGGATCTTCGTAAAACTGGATGATGTCTTGATAATGCGATCGCAAAATCTCTTCAATCTGATTTGTTGAACAATTACCCCGTCGAATCCAGATCACTTTTGGTGGAAATCCTCGCAAGACATTCAACTCACTAAAATCAGAGTCTCTGGTTACAACAGTAAAGCCATGTTGATTTGCATACTCCCACAGTAGGCGATCATCTGCTTGATCTAAACCAATAAAGGAAGCGTGTTGAGAGTCAGGATAAAAATCAGCAAGACGATTGACCAATCGAGGTGACAGATTTTGATCAAACAGTAGCTTCATGCTTGAATCATTAATGTTTGTCGTTCTCGGTCAGCCGCATAACTTAAGCAAGCAAGAATATCTTCCTGAGTGAGATAAGGAAAATCATCCAGAATTTCCTTATACGTCATACCTGAAGCCAGGTATGACAGCACATCATAAACGGTGATTCGCATTCCACGAATACAAGGTTTACCGCCTCGCTTTCCAGGTTCTATCGTGATGATCTCTTGATACCGCATGGCTTCGTAGGGCGAAACAACAGACAATTTACAGTTATATTTATTTTTAAAGGCGGCACCCAGATTTGAACTGGGGGTGGAGATTTTGCAGACCTCTGCCTTACCACTTGGCTATGCCGCCATGACCATGCAGTTATTTAATATAGCACAGGTGTTTCTGAAATAGCAAGTTTTTTTCGCCATTCAGTCACAATCCCTTGCAGGTCAGGGAATACCCAAGCGTCGTATTGCGGATAAACGGGCAACCGTCGCACCAATTCCCAGCCCTTGGGGGCTAGAATCGTCTGTAAGGTTTGATCCTGATCCTGGGGATAATCGGGGTTCACTTCGTCCCGGGGACTAATTCCACCGAGATCTCGCGCCCCGGCTTCCAAACAAGCCAATAAAATATCAGGATTGGTAACTAAATTGGGGGGTATTTGTAAGGTAATATCATCAGGTAAAATAGAACTGGCGATCGCGACAACTTCGGGTAATTGTTGTAAATTAAAACTGTCTCTAGGATCGCTTTGTTGACTCCCTAAACTGTGGGGTTGTAAAATCACTTCTTGAATATGCCCCCATCGTTTATGAATAATTGCGATCGCCTTTAAAGTATCTCGCCAGTCTGCCGAGGTTTCTCCAATTCCTAATAATAAACCAGTGGTAAATGGTATTTTTAATTCTCCTGCCCATTCTAACTGTTGTAACCGCAGTCCTGGGACTTTACTAGGGGAGTAACGATGAACGGTTTCTAATAATTTAGGGTTGATTTGTTCTAACATTAACCCTAGGGAAACATTCACCTGTTTTAATTGTTTCATTTCGGCAAAAGTTAACAGCCCCACATTGGTATGGGGTAAAAATCCTAAAGATATTGCTAATTCGCATAATTCATAAATCCGTTTAAACCAGGCCAAACGTTGAGAACTATGGGGGTGGACTTCTCCACTTAAAATTAAAATTTCAATAATTCCTTGATCTCCTAGGGTTTTTAAGATTTCTGCGGCTGCGGTTAAGGTTAACCAAGGACTTGTACCGATATCGGTTCTAAAGTTACAATAACTACAGCGATTAAAACAATCATAGGTCGGAACCAGGGTATAGGCTGGACTATAAGTAATTTGTTTGTTGATCATAAATTTAATAGAATCAGAATGATCAGTTTGAATTATAATATAATTGGTAGGGGCAAGTTTGATCATCCCTAAAAATCCTTGATCAAAAGTTGCCCCTATGCTCAATTTCATCCACTGTTAAGCCGTTTGTGGTGTGTGACGCTACGCTTATACAGGAGAAAAAACAGTTCAACCTCTATTATTTAATCCCATGTCTGAACAAAATCCAATCTTCAGCTATCCTCCAACTCGTAAATGTGATCAAGTTGATCAGTATCATGGTGTCACCGTTGCTGATCCCTATCGATGGCTAGAGGATTTAGACTCAGAAGAAACCGCTCTATGGGTTGAAGCTCAAAACCGAGTAACCTTCGGTTATTTGAATCAAATTCCCGCTAAAGAAACGATTAAAAAGCGTCTGACTCAACTGTGGGATTATGAAAAATATGGGATTCCTTTTAAGCAGGGAAATCGCTATTTTTATTTTAAAAACGATGGACTACAAAATCAAAGCGTTTTGTATGTTTTAGAGTCTTTAGATGCCGAACCTCAAGTTTTATTAGATCCCAATAGTTTATCTGAAGATGGAACTATTGCTTTATCAGGAATGTCGATTAGCGAAGATGGAAATTTAATGGCCTATGGTCTATCGACTTCCGGTTCTGATTGGCAAGAATGGAAAGTTAGAGATATTAATACCAGAGAAGATTTATCAGATCAGTTAAAATGGGTGAAATTTTCCGGCGCATCTTGGACACATGATCATAAAGGATTTTATTATAGTCGTTATGATCAACCCCAGGAGGGAAAACCCTTAGAAGAAATCAATTATTTTCAAAAACTCTATTACCATCGGTTAGGAACTGACCAGTCTGAAGATACCTTAATCTATGAACGACCCGACCATAAAGAATGGGGATTTAATGGATTTGTTACGGAAGATGGCAAGTATTTAATTATTTCTGTTTGGAAAGGGACGGACTCTAAAAATCTGGTTTTTTATCAAGATTTAACTCAACCGAATACTGAGGTAATAGAACTCATTTCCGAGTTTGAAGCCAGTTATAGTTTTATTGATCATGATGGGGATATATTTTGGTTTACGACGGATTTAAACGCGCCTCGAAGTCGAGTTATTGCTATTAATATTAATAGCAAAATTCCTACACAAATTATTCCCGAAGCGATCGAAACCTTAGAGGGAGTGAATATTTTAAATAATCAATTCATTGCGGATTATTTAAAAGATGCCCATACTCAAATGAAAATCTTTAATTTAGATGGGTCATTTGTGCGAGAAATTGAATTACCAGGAATTGGTTCTGTTGGAGGTTTTGGGGGTAAGCGATATGATCCGGAAACCTTCTATAGTTATACCAGTTTCACCACTCCGAATACCATTTATCGATATAATCTTTTGACGGGAGAAAGTACAATTTATCGTCAAGCTCAGGTTGACTTTAATCCCGATGACTACGAAACCCAACAGGTGTTTTATCCGAGTCAAGACGGAACCTTAATTCCGATGTTTATTACCGCTAAAAAAGGGGTAGAATTAAATGGGAATAACCCGACTATTTTATATGGATATGGGGGATTTAATATTTCCCTCACCCCGTCGTTTTCTATTAGTCGTTTAGTCTGGTTAGAAATGGGTGGTGTTTATGCGATCGCAAATTTACGAGGTGGGGGAGAATATGGAGAAAATTGGCATCAAGCGGGAACAAAACTCAAGAAACAAAATGTCTTTGATGACTTTATTAGTGCCGCCGAATGGTTAATAGAAAAACGCTATACTTCTACTAAAAAATTAGCAATTATGGGGGGAAGTAACGGCGGGTTATTAGTAGGAGCTTGTATGATTCAACGCCCGGATTTATTCGCGGCGGCCTTACCGGCGGTGGGGGTTTTAGATATGCTCCGGTTCCATAAATTTACTATCGGTTGGGCCTGGTGTTCCGATTATGGTTCCCCGGAAAATCCCGAAGAATTTCAAGCCTTATACGCCTATTCTCCCCTACATAATTTAAAGCCAGGAATTGCCTATCCTGCAACTTTAATTACCACAGGAGATCATGATGATCGAGTTGTTCCCGCCCATAGTTTTAAGTTTGCTTCTGCTTTACAGGAACACCATATTGGGGAAAATCCCGTATTAATCAGAATTGAAACAAAAGCCGGACATGGCGCTGGAAAACCCACGGATAAAGTAATTGAAGAAATTGCCGATCAATTTGCTTTTTTAAAGCGAGTTCTCCAGATTGATTCCTGATATGAGCAGGGGGAGCAGGGGGAGCAGGGGAGGCAGGGGAGGCA
>MNYZ01000023.1 GCA_001873365.1 Oscillatoriales cyanobacterium CG2_30_40_61
ACATTCCCACACCCGAAGTGGTATAACCGATACCCGAAGTGGTGTAACCAATACCCGCACCGGACATGATTTGTCCGACACCAGACATTCCCATACCCGAAGTGGTGTAACCGATACCAATACCCGCACCGGACATTCCCACACCCGAAGTGGTATAACCGATACCCGAAGTGGTGTAACCAATACCCGCACCGGACATGATTTGTCCGACACCAGACATTCCCACACCCGAAGTGGTGTAACCGATACCAATACCCACACCAGACATTCCCACACCCGAAGTGGTATAACCGATACCAATACCCACACCGGACATTCCCACACCCGAAGTGGTATAACCAATGCCCGAAGTGGTGTAACCAATACCCGCACCGGACATTCCCACACCGGACATGATTTGACCGATACCCACGCCGGACATTCCCACACCCGAAGTGGTGTAACCGATACCGGAAGTCGTATAACCTAGACCCGCGCCGGACATCCCCACACCGGACATAATTTGACCGATACCCGCGCCGGACATAATTTGTCCGACACCGGACATTGTTTCGCCGACACCGGACGCCCACATTCCCACACCCGATGGGAAGATAAAAGAACTGACGGTTTCTTGCGGTTTAACGACTTGGTGCATTGACCCAAAGAGAGAACCCGCGATGCGTTTGGCTTCCGCTTCCTTGGATAACCCAAATAGATCGTCGTGAACCCCGGCTAGGACATAGGATTTTGTGGGGACAGGGAATTCATAGAAGGTTTTACCCTGTAATTCTTCTTCCCAAGAAACAGTAATAAATTGATCGTCAATCCATTCTGCGGGATAAACTGGGGGAATCCGAGTCGCCGCCGAACGGGCTAATTCTAACCAACGACCATCAACACAACGATAACCAATTTCAACCACATAATCTCGATCGCTGACCGGAATCGGTAAATACCATTCCCGCGCTAACTCATCACAGGGATATTCTTGAATACTGTGGGGAGTTTGATAGTCTAAATCAATATCAGTAACATCATAGATCCGCAGGGCTAACTGTTGTCCACCTTGGCTGCGAAACATTTCCTTGTGCTCGTTAGAAACCTCCCAGTAAGCATAGGCCCATTCAGGATCTCGAGGCATCATCACAATCTGGCTTTCACCATATCCGGTGGGTAAATCCGCTAAACCCTCATCCACGGAGGAGAGGGAATTAGTGATCGGATAGTTCTGACCGACTAGAGAAAACTTTGCGGCTTCCACTTCTTCTTGTGCCTCCAATGCGCGAGATGGATTAGGGGTTCCAAACTTCTGACTGTCAATTTCTTCAATAGCTTCTAAAAGCTGAGATTTACGCATTCGACTATAGCGAGAAATCCCATATTCACTTGCTACCTTGCGGAGTTGTCGCAATGTCATATTTTCTAAAGGTGGGCGTTCCTTTGGCATAAAAGAGTGATCTCCATTGGCTTAAACAGCAGATTGTTAACATCCTCCCCGACGTGAACCTACAGGGATTCCTAAGACTCATGACTTAGGTTTCTGTTTCTTCCCCAATTCATTCAAGCCTAACTAGAAGTTAGGGGTTTTAGACCCAATTTCTCGATAACTCTGGAGGAATTATTCGGGATCATGGGGATCGCTTGATTACTAACCATATTGCAGAAAATATTAAGTTTGGTCAAGGGGTAAATCAATATTGATGAGTAAATATACACAGTTTTCGGGATTGTGGGGATCATTATGTCATGAAAACTTGACATTTTGGGGTAAAAAAAACCTCTTTGGGGATCAAAGAGGGAAATTTCCATCAGCGAATTACTTGCCAATCTTCTATTCGCCAAGCTCCATCCTTGCGAATTAAGCGATACTGAATTTGTAAAGAAGCATCTTCAGTGTTTTGGGCTTGACCGCGGCTGAAAAATTGGGTTTGTTCCTGAACATTAGCGATCGCGAGGGCTTGATTCGGATTAGTCTGATCCATCTGGACTTCACTGACTTTGACGTCGTGTTTATAAGTGCGATGGGAACCCTCTTGCTTCATGTTTTGTGCCATAGCCACCCAACGGGCCAGGGCTGGATCAACTAATATTTCCCGCAGACCCTCGACTCGATACTCTGGCCCTAGGGCGGCGGATTTTGCCGATAACCATTGATTCAGTTTGGCTTCAGCCACTTCTGGAGTGATTTTCTCGGGTTCGGCGGTAACCGGCGTCGGTTCAGGAATTGGTAAGGGAGGCTGGCTTAACTGCACCATAGCCTGTTCCCCTTTCAAAGTTGGCCCAGACCAGCCTAAAACATCGGCTAAGGCACCAAAAGCCCTGGAGAGTAAAAACCAAAGCAACCAAAGTCCGAATAACCCTCCCAGACCCAAAATTAACCATCGACGCCATTGACTAGAATCATTTTTTCGTTGAATCCGACGCAGGCTACTACTATTGGCAGAACTAGAAGCGGTTTTTGGGGCGGGAGTTGCAGAAACATGGGCTGACGGGGCCGGGTCTCGAAGCGGTGCAGGGGAAGTTTCCGACGAACTGCGACGGGAAGATTCAGGAATTTTGCGACTTCCCTGCCAGGAGGTTGCCGTAGAACTTGTTGCTGCTGGAGTCCGAACACTGGCTGGGGGGGGTTGGGATGGGGCTAAGGGTTCTTGGAGGGTGGTACTCGATGCTATATTTCTAGTGGCTAAGGTGGCGGTTAAGGCGTCTAAGGAAGCCTGGGTGAGTTGTGGAGTTTCCGTTGCGCCGGGGGGTGGGGTGGTGGACTTTGAGGGGGAACCTGGGGCGGTTGTGGGACGCCTCGGTTGCACTACTACCCACTGATTAGAAGGACTACCGGTTTCGTTGGGTAGGGCTTCGAGGTAGGCTTGGACATGGGGATCGGCAAAATAATCTTTCAAGGACGCTGATTTATCTAGCAAATCTCGAAAATGGGGAAAGACTTCGTTGTGTAACCAACTTTCGGCATACAGACATAAACCGGGTAACAGGTCGGGAGAATTCTGGGAATTTTCTCGGATAAAGGCGATCGGTTCGTGTTCCTGACTTAATTCTAGGGAACGACTAGCTTCTTCGGTTTGCCCCAACAGTAAGGCACAAACGGCTTTTTCTAAATGTACATCCTGCCGCCGCCCTAACTGCATTAGCATTAATTTGGCTTTGCGAATTAGGGCGGGTTGGGCTTCGGCAAATCCCTGGGCAATTAGGGCGTAAACGGCTAAATAGGTGGCAACGGCGGAAGGGCGACGGGCTTCGGTTTCAAATATTTTCTGTTGTTCGGTGGTGGTGATGTGGCGACGGAGTTGCTGCACAAACCGCAGAAAGTCTTCGACACCTAATCCTGACTGGTCATCCCCTTGACCATCAATACCGCTACGTTCGTGGAGCATTTCTCGCAGCAGTTGCAAGCCTTTGCGATGTTCTGTGGCTTTTTCTGGGGGGAGTTGGAGTAATTCTAGGATCCGATAGGGACGGAGTTTGTAGAGATCGGTTTGCATTTCATTTCTTAAACTGGCAAACAGGCTTTCTCTTAATAATAGATTTTGTCCGGCTTCTAAGGAGGAAGCGGCATTTTCATATTGTCCTTGTTGCCATTGTTCTCGACCTAGTTCTAAATAGGCACTGGTAACGGTTAAAACAATATCGGGAACTATTAGGGAGGCTTCCCCAAAACGACCATCTTTTAACCCAATACTGCCCGTGTTCAAGTAGGGGTGGCATAATTTCACCACTAATTCATATTCCCCTAATTCATGCAGGAGTAATAAAGCCCCCACAAATTGCTGATCTTCGATCTCAATACTGGGGGTATGGGCATCGATGGCGGGTTCGAGGGCGGTGGATTCGGGGGTGGCCCGTTTCCCAAAAGCGGGGGTTTTAACTTCTGATTCGGGTTCGTAGGTTTTAGCTAGAAACCCCATATCATAAGCATTTCGCTGATCGGCATCGGATAAAATAGCATAGGCCTCGTCAATCAACTGTTTGCGCGCGGCGATCGCTAAATCAGAATACTCCCGTCTGGGAAGTTGCAATGTGCGATCGCGGTGCGCTTGCTTGAGTTGTTCTGGGGTTGCTTGAATCGGTAAGCCTAATATTCGGTAATAATCGAGTGGAATACGCACGGGCAACTTCCCCAACGGTGAGAAACTGATTTAGCTATATTAGCACCGAAATCGCAGAAATAGAAATAAATGACAATTTAGGAATTGCGAGTTACGGGTTGTCAATTCTTAATTCCTAATTCGTAGTTGGTAATTCTTAATTCTTAATTGTTTAAAGGGTAACAAATTCCTCTCCACTACTCGGGTGAATTCCCATAGTATTATCAAAGTCTTTTTTGGTCGCTCCCATATTAACCGCGATCGCCACTCCTTGAATTAATTCCGCCGCATCTTTTCCCACCATGTGAGCACCTAAAACCCGATCGGTATTAGTTTCCACAATTAATTTCATGAATATTTTATCTTCCGATCCGGTAAAACTATGGAACATCGGACGAAAACCAGCCGTGTAACATTTAATATTATCCCCAAATTTTTCCCTCGCTTGGGTTTCTGTTAAGCCCACGGTAGCAGCTTCGGGATAGGAAAAAACCGCCGTGGCAATATTTTCATGGGTAATAAATCGGGGTTGATGACCAAATTCTGTATCAGCAAAAGCTCGTCCTTCGGCGATCGCTACGGGGGTTAAATTCATCCGATCGGTACAATCTCCCACGGCAAAAATATTAGGTTGATTCGTACAACTATCAGCCGTGACTACAATTGCCCCTTTTTCATTAATTGCTATCCCGGCATTTTCTAACTTTAATCCGGCTAAATTAGGTTTACGTCCAGTGGCACAAAGTAGGGCATCAACGGTTATGGGTTTGGACTCTTTCCCCTTAAAAAATAACTTTAATCCCGCCTCGGTCTTTTCAATTTTTTTAAGCACTTTTTGGGTTAAAAAATTAATCCCATGACTAGCCATCCCCGCTTGAATATTATTTCTAATATCCTGATCAAACCCATTTAAAATCAAATCTCGGCGAATAATTTGGGTGACATCACTCCCTAATCCCTTGAGAATACTAGCAAATTCTACCCCAATATAACCCCCACCCCAAACGGCAAATTTTTGAGGTTGTTCTGGGAGTAAAAACATTTCTCGGGAAGTAATACTATGCTCAATACCAGGAATATCAGGTTTAACTGCTTCTCCACCAACAGCAATTAAAATTTTATCGGCGGTTATTTTTTTATCGCCTACTTCTACTGTATGGGTGTCAATGAATTTAGCATAACCAGAAATTAGTTCAACTCCAGCTTTTTGTAAAAAACTAATATGCAGTTGACTTAACCGTTTAACTTCCGTATCAACGGCGGTAATTAATTTATGCCAATCCAATTTAGGTTCAACTTCTCCCCATCCGTAACTCGGAGCATATTGGTACATATAGGAAAATTGGGAAGCATAAACCATTAATTTTTTGGGAACACAACCCCGAATTACACAAGTTCCCCCGACTAAATCATATTCTGCGATCGCCACTTTTGCCCCATAGGATGCCGCCCGTTTGGAAGAAGCTAATCCCCCGGAACCCGCACCAATCACAAACAAATCATAATCATAACTCATATTTTTTATCACCCTTTAATATTCATCTGTTCAATCCACTTTAAATTATAGGGGGTTTTCGTGCCGTTATAAAAAATAGATAATAGACAATGGAGAAGGGATAAAATCTTTAATAAACAAGGGATAAAATAATTTCTAAATTGGGTAATATAGTTGATACTCTCAAATCAAACAATATGCAATCCATCTCATCAGAAACACAACCCGTGAGCATCCAGTTACCGAGACAAAACCCGGTGATCTCCGAACCCCTAACCCCTGGGGATCTCCTATCGGGATTATTTTTATTAACAGAAAATGCCGATACCGTGGAAATTGCCCCCGGAGTGCTTGTTTCGAGATATCCCAAAGGGTTAGCCGCCCTGGGGGGAGATGATTATGTTCGGGGCTCCACGGACTCAGAAGCAATAATGGGAAACAGGGGAAATGACACCCTCGAGGGTGAAGGCGGCAATGATACCCTGTGGGGCGGTCAGGACTCCGATGTGCTTTATGGGGGTACGGGGGATAATCTGCTGAGTGGGAATTTGGGCAATGATCATCTGTTTGGGGATGCAGATAATGATTTACTCCGGGGGGGTCAAGGGGAGGACGCCTTAGTCGGTGGGGCGGGAAATGATACCCTGATCGGTGATCTGGGAATTGATCGTGTTTGGGGCGGTGAGGGGGCGGATGTATTTGTCCTACGCACCGATACCGCTACCCCGGCGCCAGTGGACTGTGGTTGTGGTAACCTTGATGGTCTTGACGAGATTACCTCGGATTTTATCCTTGATTATAATAGCACCCAAGGGGATAAAATTGGGTTGACGGGGGGGTTAACGGTTAATGATATTGTGTTAACTCAAAAAACCATTACCTATGGCGATCGCCGAGATTATGACAGCAGTGGCCCTTTCCCCCTCGGTCAGATCAGAACTTTGGATTTTCAAATTGAATCTGCATCGGTGACAGTAATTACAATAGCCCAGACAGGAAATGTTTTAGGGTTAGTTAAAGGGGTTTCTCCTGCACAACTTCAATTTGTCTCTTTTTCTGATAGTATTTAAGGGAACACCGGAACACCGGATAATACTTCTGGCTGTTTCATATCAGTATTAAAATATTACAATCTTGACGCGGATTGATATATGGAACAGCCGGTGTTTACTTTTAAGCCTAAATCTTGGATACAACTCAAATAGGATCGCTATAAAATTGTTAGATTCAGTTTAACAATTCCGTTGCTAAATTTTCTGCTTGCTCTCGAATTTCTCGGACTGCGGTGGTTTCCCAGCGACATCCTTTACAAACTGTACCTAAAGTATATAGGTGCTGAGAAATTTCACCTTTTTGATCAATTAATGCTCCAGTTTTCGTGACATCTAAACCTAAATTTAACGGGTCAGAACGAATTAAACCGCTTTTGAATAGGCTAACCAGTAGAGGAGAGGAAAGTTTCTGATAATCACCGACTGAATTAGTACAGTTAATGACTAAACTCACTCGTAAATTCAATAATTCTTGATTGTGTCTTTGACGAATAATCACATCTACACCATCGTAATTTTCAGAATATTCTAAAATTCGACCTGCATATAAAATTAACTGTTGATTATTGAATAACTCTTGGATTTGTTGGTGAATATTGGGTGCAATTCTATGGCGCAAAACCTCCCAATAGGGTTGAACATGGCGTAAAAATCGAGATTGTTCTGGGGGTGAAAGATGATTCCAAATTGATTGGGTTTCAACTCTTAAAGAATCAATTACCGCCCTCCAATTATACCCTTTTTGATCAGCCTTTTCAATTTCTTCTCTAATTTTATAAACTAATTCTCGTGTGGTTTTTGGGGCAGATTCTGGGGTTAAAAATGGGGGGAATGGTTCTACTTTTTCGTGGGGTTGGGGGAATAAACCCCGGCGAGAGACAACATAAATTTTACCCTGATGATTTTGTGATTTTAGGGTAGCAATAATATCAATAGCGGTTAATCCCGATCCAATTAACAATAGGGGTTCATGGGTTGAGATTAAGGGTAATTGAGGTTCAGACCAAGCCCAAGGAACATAACGGGAACTCTGATAAAATGAAGGGTTATCAATAGAAGGATTTTGAGGTGGAAAATTGCCTAGGGCTAAAACAGATTGATTAATAGATAGTTGTTCTCCACTTTTTAAGGTTATAATTAAATCGTTGGTTGTTTTATTAATAGCGATCGCTTCATCCAAAACCCGATATAAAAGAACTCCAGCCCGGGCATTTTGTTGGGCATCTTGCAAAATAGATCGTAAATATTCACCATAAAATTTTCTGGGAACAAAGGTATCTGACGTAATTAGTTGATCTGGATAATGAATATTCAGCCATTGTAAAAAATGATCATGCTGATCTGCAAAAGCACTCATTTTTCCAGCCGGAACATTGAGTAAATGATAATCTGAAGCTGTGCTATAGGCAACTCCTTCCCCTAATTTATTTCTGGGTTCTATTAAATAAATATTTAAAGGATAGGTAGCTTTTTGCAGGAGATGAATTGCCACTATCACCCCACTAAAACCGCCTCCAATAATAGCAATATTTTGAGTCATAATTAGGAGTTAATTTTGATAATTAATTTTTAGACAGTTATAAAAATCAACTGCCCTCTTTTGGGCATGAAAGCAGTTGATAGGCTGAATTTTAACTTGTTTGTATCGTAAGTGTATTGTAATTCATTTAAGATGTCAAGTCCTAAAAATTCGTCTATAGATAGAATCCTTCCCCGTTCTAAAAAGGTTAGGATGTCAACTGGTTAAAGCGCATGGAAACAGCTATTATGGAAAACTTTTGGCAATATTGGGGACGTTTAGAATACAACTTCAACCCACCGATTTTCGCGCCAATTCTGGCCCAGCTAAACGAACCCGTTAGAGATCCCGTTGCCGTATTTCTAATCATTTTGGCGATTATGTTAGTCGCACCGTTACTATTTGAACGGTTAAAAATGCCTGGAATTATCGGTTTAATTTTAGCTGGGGTGGTGGTGGGGCCCCACGGACTCGGGTTACTGGCCCGCGATCGCACCATTGAACTCCTCGGGACAGTCGGACTGCTATTTCTGATGTTTCTAGGGGGTTTAGAAACCAGCCTGGATGACCTTAAACGCAACGCCGATAAAGCGGTAGTTTTTGGTTTAGCCACCTTCCTCCTACCAATGATCATTGGCACAGGAGCCATGTTATCCGTGGGATTTAGCCCCCTAGCCTCCATCCTCGTCGCCTCCTGTTTAGCCTCCCATACCCTGGTGGCCTTGCCCGTTCTCAGTAAACTGGGAATTATGCGCAGTCGGCCCGTGATGGCAACCTTAGGAGCAACCCTAATTACCAACGTTCTCGCATTATTGGTACTGGCGATCGTCGTCAAAGCCGATCAAGGGAGACTCACCGCCAGTTTTTGGCTCCTCCTCATTCCGTCTTTAGCCATCTATACCTTTGCCACCCTGTGGGGAATTCCCAGACTGGGCCGTTGGTTTTTCCGCCGCTTCGGACATGACGAGAGTGCCGAGTTTATATTTGTGTTAGCCGCCTTATTTGTAGCCTCCTATATTGCCGGATTAATTGAAATTGAACCCATTGTCGGGGCTTTTTTAGCCGGGGTCGCCATTACCTCCCTCGTCCCCCAATTGAGTCCATTAATGAATCGGATTCAGTTTATCGGTAATACCCTATTTGTACCCTTCTTCCTAATTTCCGTGGGAATGCTAGTTGATCCTTTGATTTTGGTCAAGGAACCCCGAGGGATTATGGTAGCAGTGGTGATCCTGATCGCAGAACTGGTGAGTAAATTTTTAGCGGCTTGGGGGCCGGGTAAACTATTTGGCTGGAAGTTCCCGAGTGTGATGGTGATGTTTGGAATGTCCATGGCCCAGGCAGCTTCAACCCTGGCGGCGATTACGGTAGCCTTAAAAATTAATCTGGTTGATGAATTAACCGTCAATGGCATTATCGTGATGATTTTGGTGACTTGTGTGGCTTCCCCCTTAATTACGGCCCGTTGGGGGTCAAAAGTCGCCTTAGAGAACACCGAGGTGAAGGAGGTTGAAAAAAGTCGGCTGAGTGCCGTTAGTGATACCTTCTCCGTCAGTGATCGGATTTTAGTACCTGTGGCTAACCCCAATACCGAAGATAATCTATTGCAACTGGCGCTAATTTTGGCAAAAAGTGGGGGTGGGACGCTGTTACCCCTGCATATTATTTCCGACCAAACCCGACCGATTCCATCGGGGGCCAAGGTGCGACAGGAACAGTTATTGGCGAAGGCGGAAATGGTAGCCCATGCGGCGGTGACTCCAGTAGAAACCATTGGTCGGGTTGATAATTCTATTGGTATGGGGATTGTACGCACCGCAGAAGAACGGAATGCCAGTTTAATTGTCTGTGGTTGGAAAGGATATTCGACCTATCAGGAAAACTTTTTTGGCGGGATGATTGACATGGTGGTGCGCTTGGCAACCATTCCGGTGTTAATTACTCGTTTTCCCCAACCCCTGAAAAATACCCAGCGCATTTTGTTCGTGGTCGGGGAAATTGATCTGACCTCTTGGGCTTTCCGTGAAACTTTTAGTTTGGCTCAAAGTCTATCTGAGGAGTTGAAGGCTAGGTTACAGGTTTTGCAAGTTCTCTGGGATCAAAACCCCCAGGCTTCGGGGTTGGAATTAACCGGGGTTAACGGTCAGGTTCGGGTGGAACAAATTCGAGGAAATTTCGTAGCTAAAATTTCTCAGTTTTTGAAAGTTGATGATTTGGTAATTGTGATGGCAAGTACCTATGGTTTAGGACAACCAACTTTAGGAAAAGATCCAGAAACGATTGCTCGTCTGCATCAACAAACCTCTTTATTAATTGTTCATTTTCCAACTTAAGCTAGAATTGAAGTTAATTGCTAAATCCACCCCTAAAATCATTTACCTCAATGTTGAGTTCTTTTGATTTCCGTCGTTTCCAGCCTTTAATTGTGTTAGTGCTAGGTGCTGGTTTTTTGATTCCGGCTGATCGGGCATTATCCTTAACCAATGAACAAGCGCAAGCCTTTAGTGCGGAATACATGAAAGGCTGTTTGCAAGGAGTGAGTCAATTTGGTCTTGATCCCGAAAAAGGTGAGCAGTATTGTCGTTGTACCTTGAATAATTTGCTGAAACTTCCTGATGAAAAATTACAGGCTTTAGGAGGGTTGAGTGAAGAACAAATTCAGCAAGATTCAGCAATTAAAAATGCGTTTAATAGTTGTTTATCTACTTATATTCAAACGGGTGAATAGGTAGAAAACTTTTAGTGATTTCATCAAGGTCTAAAATTATTAAAAGTAGGGGAAGTTGATAAATTTCCCCTACCGTTATTTGATAATTAAAGAATTTGAGACAAAAACTTTTGCGTACGTTCTTCTTGAGGATTGGTAAAAAATTCTTCCGGGGTGGCTTCCTCGACTAATATTCCATCGGCCATTAATACAATTCGATCCGCTACTTCCCGGGCAAATCCGACTTCATGGGTGACACAAACCATCGTCATTCCCGACTCTGCTAAGGTTCGCATCACGTCTAAAACTTCCCGCACCATTTCCGGGTCTAAAGCAGAAGTAGGTTCATCAAATAACATGATTTTAGGCTGCATGGCTAGGGCTCTAGCGATCGCAACTCGTTGTTGTTGACCGCCGGATAATTGACCCGGATATTTTTTTGCCTGTTCTAAAATTCCAACTCTTTCTAATAATTGTAATGCCACTTCTTCGGCTTTTGCCTTTGGCCAACGTCGCACCCAAATCGGTGCTAAAGTCACATTTTGTAAAATACTTAAATGGGGAAATAAATTAAACTGTTGAAACACCATTCCCACTTCTTTGCGAATTTCTTCAATATTTTTTAAATCGTGGGATAAGTTAATACCATCTATGACAATACTTCCCTGTTGAAATTCTTCTAAGGCATTAAATGTGCGAATAAAAGTCGATTTTCCCGAACCAGACGGCCCCATAATCACCACAACTTCCCCCCGTCCCACCGAAAGGCTAACCCCTCTAAGGACGTGGAAATTATTGCCATACCATTTATGTACATCGGTGGCAATAATGGCAATATCTTCAGTTAGTGATTCAATTGGGTTGGTATTAGGTTGTATTTGTGTCATGGCTTTAAAGTGGCGTGAGTGATTGATGAAGTTTATCATCCATTGTACGGTGTTTGTCCCTTGAAAGTGGAAGCGATCGCCCTAATTCAACAAATGATTAAAAGTTAGGTAGTCATATTGATCATAAAACTGGAGTAAAAGTTAATTGATCTAGGTCTAATATAAATTAAAAGAATATAGAAAAACAGAACATAAATAATTTCCACTACAACACGCTCTGTAACGCTTGCTTTAACTCAGTAGCAGTTCTGAAGTAGAGATTATGTTGATCAATTAGTGCTAAATCAATCACTTCTGCTAGACGCTTGGGAACTAAAGTATTGCGCTTCCGAATAGGAATCGGCTGGCTATTTAATACCACTTTTAAGAAATTTTCACCTTTAGAAAAGTTACGCGGGTACAAACCTGTAAGCATATTGTAAAAACAAGCTGCCACAGCCCAAACATCGACCTCTGGTTTAACATATTTAAAATCTAATACTTGCTGTCTACACATAAAAACGTATGTTCCAGAAACCGATGGATTTTCTGAATTAGAATTATCGGGTGTACAAGTATCACTACTCAAACCTGCTAAATCAAATGCCTTTGCCAAGCCAAAATCTGTTATCTTAACCGTTGGTTTTTCGCCTTCTGAAACACAGAGAATATTCCCGGGTTTAAGGTCACGGTGAACACAGACATAGCAAAAGAATCAATTTCCCAACCGATTAAATCCTTCTCAAATCGATTTGAGTTTGGCAATCTTTCCTGAGCTAAACGCAGTGCGGATTGTACTTCAGGCTGCTGCACCTGCTCTGCCGGAATCTGATTCAGAGACTTAATAGCCTGCTCGCAATTATTCCGTTCTAAATGCACCAACGCCAGCAGATAATGAGCGTTCCAATTTCCAATATTGGCATCCCGTACCTTCTCCAAATCCTTGACTAAAATATCATCGGTAATGCGGCAAGCTCTCCACAAAATCAACCCTCGGTTGAAAAGCTTGTTTGGATTCTTCACTACGATGGATTTCTGAGCGAGGATGGGTGACGGGGTTGGGGTTGATTATGAGCGATCGCAACTGACGGCGTAACTGTTTGGGATCAACATCATGCAATCTCTGGACAAGTCCCTGAATTTCTGCTTCAAGTTCAGGAATGGGGCGATCGCACAGTTTACACAAACCCAGTAGTAAATGACTGGGGCTAATTTCTTGGGCACCGGACTGTATTGCCTCTTGAGCCGCAATTTCCCAAGTCAGAGTTAAACTTTTAGATAGTTCTGTCATAACTAATATTAATAGAGATTTAATCCCACTCTAAATTATAGAATACTTGCTCAAGCTATCTGCAAATCTAACAAAAGTATGGAAACACAACCAAAGGAAATTAGATTAAAATTATCTGTCAATGTATACCAACTAAACTCAAGTAAATTAGACTCAGAAACTCCCGGTTTACAAGAATTATTATCTAACCCAAAAAAAGAAGGATAAAATACAAAATATGCTGGAATTACCTGCATTATCATTTAGTCCGCGCAGGCGGACTTTGTTTGTGTAGCTGCGAATTCTATTCGCCCAAAACTATTCTATTCTATTCTATTCTATTCTATTCTATTCTATTCTATTCTATTCTATTCTATTCACCCCAAACAAAAAGGGTTTATTTATGCTCCGTATTCAATTGTTGTTCTAATTTTTGACTTGCTATCGACATCCCATAACAAAATAGCCAATACAAAATCCCCACAAAAATATAAACTTCTAAATGTCGCCCTAAAAACTTAGGGTTGGCTAAAATAGATCGACTCATTCCTAATAATTCCATTAATCCCACAATTGAGAGTAAAGTTGTATCTTGAAATAGGCTAATAAACTGACCTACAATTGAAGGAATTGCCACTTTTAAGGCTTGGGGTAAAACAATTAAACTCACCGTTAAAGGTGTATTTAATCCCAAGGCTTTGGCGGCTTCGGTTTGACCTCTGGGAATCCCTTGTAACCCGCCTCGGATATTTTCTGCTAAATAGGCTGAACTAAACATAGTTAATCCAATAATAGCGCGTAAAATGCGATCCGGTCGCGCTCCTTCAGGGAGAAATAATGGGAGTAAAATTTGCCCCATAAATAGAATGGTAATTAAGGGTAATCCTCGAATTATTTCAATATAAACCGTAGATAAAATTCGGATCACAGGTAAACTACTTTGCCGTCCCAATGCTAATAATATTCCGATGGGAAAACATAATAAAATACTAATAATTGACATCAACAATGTCAACATCAGTCCTCCCCATAGGTTGGTTTCGACTACTTTTAAACCCAGTCCACCGCCAATAAACCAAACACAAATTAATAGTAATAAAAACCAAGAAAAGGGCAACCATTTTCCCATTTGGGGTTGGGTATTTCCCATGGTTTTACCCCCCCAAGCTGCTGCTACTAATAATAATAATATTCCAATTAATAGGAAACGAAAAATAATTGGGGTTGGAGTAATAAATGCTAAAAATCCTGTACAGCCTATACCAATTAAAATATTTTTACTCAATAAATTTCGGGTATTTCTAGCTAAAAATCCCCAGGTTATACCGGATAAAATAGCAATCATTCCTAACATTATCCATAATCGCCAATATTGATCGACGGGAAAACGTCCGACAAAATATAGGGGTAAGTTAGCCGGAATTACAGCCCATTTAGCAGTAGTAAAAGCCCAAGAGATAAACCCTGTTAACATTGATAATAACAGGGAACTAATTCCAATCGTAATTAGGGTATTATACCAAGTATTAAATAGATTGGTTTGCAACCATTCTTTTGTGCTTAAAGCAATGGTTTCAGGCGGTTGCTGGTTGGGAGGAGATTGTACAGAGGTCATTGTCAATCTATAAATTATATTTTGGGTTTTAATTATAGCGGTATAGGGGAAAATATACCACTATAATCAAAATATATTCTTGAAAATCTAAGCCTGAGAAGCGCGTAATTGTCCACAGGCTGCATCGGCTTCTAACCCTCTGGAATATCTCACACTCACGGCGATATGACGCTCTTTTAAGATATCCATAAATTCATTAATTCCTTGGGTATTCGGTCGTTTATAATCAACTTCTTGAATCGGGTTATAGGGAATCAAATTAACATGACTTTGAAACCCCCTTAACTGACTGGCTAATTCTATGGCGTGTTCGGGTAAATCATTTAATCCCGCTAACAATATATATTCAAAACTAATTCTTCTTCCGGTTAATTTTACATATTCTCGACATTCTGCAAATAATTGGGATAGGGGATAAGTCTTGGCGCTGGGAATTAATTCTTCTCTAATATTTTGGTAGGAAGCGTGTAAACTTACCGCTAAAGTTACTTGTAAATCATATTCGGCAAATTCCCGAATTTTCCCGCGTAAACCCACCGTAGAAACCGTGATCATTCGTTGTCCAATTCCCACATCTTGATTCAGGGATTTAATCGCCGCAATCACGTTTTTTGTATTTAATAAAGGTTCTCCCATTCCCATAAATACTATATTACTAACCCGGCGTTGAAAATCTTCTTGAACTGTTAACACTTGGTCTATAATTTCATGGGGTTCTAAATTGCGAGTAAAGCCGCCTTTTCCCGTCGCACAAAAATCACATCCCATCGGACAACCTACCTGGGAAGAAACACAAACCGTTAAGCGTTTTTCGCTAGGTATTCCCACGGCTTCAATAATTTGACCATCGGCTAATTTTAATAGATATTTAATGGTTTTATCAGGAGCGATCGCCTTATAATGAATAGTGGAGCGACCCATATTAACATCCCCAATAGTCTCCCGCCATTGTTTAGAAAATACCGTAATTTCCCCTAGGGATTTCGCGCCTTTGTGATAAATCCAATCGTATAATTGTTTTCCTCGATAAGCGGGTTGTCCCTGCTGTTGTACCCAGTCGGTGAGTTGTTCTAAAGATAACCCTAGTAGGGGAGTTGATGCAGAATTGACAGTAACCATAGCAATTAATAATAACCAGTATAGGAAAATTAGACAGAAATAGATCGGATATTATATCTGATCTTGTAATATTTTTTCGGCTGTTAGTTGCAGATTAGGAAAAGTTTTTGATTGAATTTGATCACCTCCAGTAAACTCTAAGCTATCATACCATTCATCAACTAAGGTCAGAATTGTGACTTTATTTTCCAAAGGATCAACTATCCAATATTCGGAAATTTCTAAAACACTATATTCTGCTTTTTTGGCCCGGTAATCCGTTCTTTTAGTAGACTCACTCACCACTTCAACAATTAATAAAGGTACGGGTTGATTCAGTGTAATCACCGCTTCTTTATTTTGTAATTCTCGCCATTGTTCTAGTGGTAAAATCACAACATCAGGAATTCTAACTGTATCCCATCTTCCCCCACGGGGAGATTGAATACCCAGAACACTTTGAATAGCAGTCCAACTTAAACCCATACGCTCGATTTCTGCATCAAAAGTGCGCTCTAAAAATTTGATAATTGCACCGTGTTTTCCTGTTCCTAAACTCATGGGAATTAGTTCTCCGTTAACAAGTTCATAGCGGGTATCTGTACCATCGTTGTAATTGAGATATTCAGCTAGGTTTAGGGGTTTTGTTGTTAATTCAGACTTTACAGTTACCATAACAGATTGTACTATGGATATGACTCATACAATTATGACATATTTTGACAATGACTGATCAACATATTCTACAAGAAACCTTTGATTCTCTGCCTAAATTAGATTATATTCCCTTATTAGATGCTATTCTCAAAGAACTTAAAACAACTACACCCATTTTTCAACTCTCTACCGATCAAAATCGTCTCCTAATTCGTGCTTATGATTTCGCCTATAAAATAGCAACTGAAAATAAAAACCTCAATCCCTTAACCCAAACCACCGGAATTCGCGCCGCCACCGTTAATTTTGAAGATGCTGCTAAATTCTGTGATAAAATTAGACAAATTCAAGAGTTATTAAAAGAAAAATTAAATCTAGCTTGTCAACCCGAATCTTCTGAAAATATTCTAGTTAAAATTTGTAGTGACCTAGGAGAATTTAATCAGGAAAAAGAGGATCTTCCCTTTAACTATGATTTCAACAAACAATCCCCATTTACCTCCAAACGCCTAACCCTTGAAAATAGTTTTACCCCCAATCGTAGCAATGGAAGTGATGCAAATATTAAAGCACATCATTTTAATATTCGGTTTACAGGATTAGCAGATTTTCAAGACAATTTATCCGAATATATTCGACATCATATTAATACTATTACCGACGAAAATTCATCAGAAAGACAGGATCTTAATGGGTTATTCAATGAATTATTAGCTCGACCCGACTCCAGTTTAAATAACCTCAGAAGCATTATTGATCAAGAAGCATTACCTCGTCTTTTACGCGATCTGAAAATCGACTATTTAGAGTATCTCAAAAAAGCATGGAAAAAAACTCACTCTAACGCAAATTCTCCCGATTTAACGCTATTACAGACCTTAATTAATCGCTTAAAAATAGTGATTGAATATGTCAACGATCCCAATTTAGATAACGCCCATTATGACATTACTTATTTAGGAGAAACCCTTAACCTCAGAACTGCATTTTCTCAATCCGATGTGTTTGATAGTTTACCCATTATTCCTGATTATCAAGGAGTAATTGGGGAAAGTTATAACCGCAATAGTAATAATTTCAAAGAATTTAATTTAGGAATCCGTTTAAAGCTGAATGGTTCCGTTAGTGCTTATAATGAAAAATCTTCCTTAGATTATCATATCACAGAAATCGACCCCACCAGTCCCAGACATCGAGAATATTTACAAAATTTCAACAAAGCAAAAAGTTTTAAAACTAGAGTTTTAAAAAACGTTTGTTTGTATTATCTGATTTTTGCGATTGATGAAACAGGAAACACACCCGACGAGGAATATAACCCCATTCTGCAATTTGAACAGGAAGTTTTAAGAGGTTTTCAGTCCCATCAAACCAACCCAGAAGCAATTACTCAACTCTTATTAACCATCAAAAATAAAATCGCTGATTCTGCTTGGGAAGTTAATCGCAAAGTCAATCGGTTAAAATCTTTTTTGCAAGATTTCTTACTCCAGAAAACAGTTTTAAATTATGAACAAAAAACAGTTAAATTGCGTTTACACAAGGATATTCTTCACCAAAAACCAATGGATATTATTAATAGTCAAAACTTTTTTAAAATCAACCTAGAAGATGATGATACCAGTCGTTCACGCTCATCGGCGAGAGAAGCATTAGCGTATTTAAAAGTCGGTGAAAATCAACTAAGTCAAGACTCTTTAGCATCTTTAGAAGTAACTTTTACCTTTGATGATGTTCGTTATTTTACCGTAGAGGAAGAACAGAAATTCGCTCTCAGGTATAATATTGATGGGATTAAAGCACTACCTGTAGTGTTTTATCCGATCCGAAAATTAAATGCTGAAGACATAAAAAAAACAGGAAAAAAAATCAAAGCTCATCCTCTTTATGAGGAACATTTTCAACAGCAAAAGCTAATAGCAATTTATTATAATATTACCGACCTGAGAGCAACTATATTTAAAGATAATCAATCTCCTGAAGCTAGAATTTATCGCCAAGTTTTTAGTTTATTAACCTATTTGTGTATTAGCGTTTGTCAAAATCCCCTCAAAGACCAAAATTTGTTTATTCCTATCTTGCGATTTCATGTACAAAGTACGGTTGATGATAGCGAAGATGAGAAATACTTAAGGACTTTAACGCGATCTTTAGCACATATTTTAAGACGAGATTGTTTAGCAAATGATCAAGGGTTAAATACTAGCGATAAGAAAGGTTTTAACTATCGAGTTAGAAATGCTTTATCTTCCCTCTATTCCTTGCTTCCCAAACGGTTTAAATTTAAGAGTGATTTTAAACCACAATTAGATAAATTAGCGATTATTGTTGTTTCCAGTTGGGTGAGTGATGCGGTTTGGAATCAACCGGATAAAAATCAACGGATTTCTAATATTTATGGTGAGATTGTTTTAATAGAAAGAGATCCCGATAAACCCGATGTCATTCAAATCAGTAACTTTAAAACCTTTTCTAGTAACGAAAAGCATGAACAATTGTATCAACAACCAACGGTAATTCGAGATGAAATCACTAAATTATATGAAGAAAAAGGATATCGACACTTCTTATATGTTGCGAAAGCACCCTACAGTAGACGTTTAGGATTAATTCGCTCAGAATCTGACCCTGATTCCTTATTTTTTATGTCGGAAACGGTGATTAAATACCTCAAAGATGGAAAACCAGATCTAAAACTGTATCCGATTTTTATGGATACCTATCCCGCTTTAAATTTGAACACTAAAAATCAAGAATCTTTCTATATTCCCGATGTAGAAGAATTGAAAAAACTCTCTAATGATCTCAGTCAAAGAACTAAAGTATTTTTAAATTTGTTTACCGGAGTTACGGTTGATCAAAACCGAACCTTTTTTAATAGTGTAGTTTGCTATAGCACCCTGTTAAATATCTATGATGATGAACATACAAGAGATGTGATTTCAGGACTATTAGATAATTCTTCTCCTCTCCAAAAAACGATTTTAAACTATATTCTCTTGTTTCATTTTTCCCGTTATGAAAAAAGCTATAATAAAAATACTAATATCGTCTTAAAGTTAAATCCTTATAGTAAACTCATCGGAGATGAAGGATTAGGAACACTTTCAAACTTTACTTACTCCCCCAAAAATATTAATTTTAATACTTTAGCATTTTTAACTATAGTTAGAAGTGCGATCTATGATTCATAAACGATAAATAATTGAGGAATAACTAATGATATCTCAACTCGGAATACAATTAGGTCGAGTCTTTGAAATTGGGTTTAATTTGGGAATTTTAACCTATTTTAAACAACGACAATTTAAACAATCCTATCAGGATGTTTATGTCACTCCTCTAAGTCAGATTTATCTCTATAAAATTAGTGAAAAACTAGCTAATGAAAGTAATCATTTTGACCCATCAGATCGCAAAACGATTTCTACCTGGGTGAACTTATTTTTACAAAAAGGTTGGACTTCCGGGGTGACTTTTATCCGAGAATATAGGGAAGCAACGGGATGGAAATATGATCTAGAAATTGAGATTGTCTATTTTCAGTGCGATTTTTATAATGATAACTGTCTGAATCTGATCGAAAAAAATGAAAATGATGCTTATCGAGAGATTTTAGAAACTCAAGGGTTTAATAATGTTGATATTATTCGCTATAAAGACACGGGAGAGTTTTTAAAAGCAGATACGTTGTTATTGATTCGCTATCGTGATCAATATCGAATTTTAGTGGTAGATTTATCGACTTTTACTACTTCTGCGATCTATTCGATTCAGGATATTAAAAATATTGATACTCTGAAAAATTTATTAAAACAAGAGTTAAATTATATTCGCTCAAAATCTCAATTTTGTGGGTTAGAAATTGATACGGGAGAGACGAATAACTATGAGGTTTTTTCTCAAAAATTAGAACGATATTTTTATGCTTTTTCGACCAAGGATAAAGAAGCGGTAAAAGTTATTCAATCTTGTAGTTATGCTTGGAGTTTTTATAATTTTTTGTTACAAAGTCGCCATTTAAAATCCAGTGATATCGTAAAATTTAACTGTTTTGGATATAGCGATCGCCTGATTAATGGAATTTCCCTGAATTCTGAATCATCATTAAAGATTTTAAAAACCTGTTATGATATCTACCGGGGTAAAGTCAAAGTCAATATTAAGGAAAACCGCGAAAAGGTTTTGAATGTGATCAAAAGTAATGCGTCAAAAAGTTTTAAAAATGCGGGTGATTTTGTGGGAAAAATTATTGAAGCAAAACCAAATCAAATTACATCAATCACTCATCAAGAAGTCTTAAAGGTAAGGGAATCAGACTTTTTTAATACTGCTGATAATATTCCTGAAACCTTAGAGCGATCGCTCTATTTAACCCAACCCAACCTATCTCTAAGAGACGCTCATGCTGAGTTAATTCAGCGATCGCTCTCCGACCCCAAAATCCCCTATTTATTCCTAACTGGAAACCCAGGAATAGGTAAAACCACAGCTATTGCTAACTATATTTTACAGCATTTAGAAACAGGAACACTATTATTTTATGTCAGTCCTCGGATTCAAGTAAATCGGGATATTATCGAAAAATTTTACGATCCTATTACCCAGCAATTAAACGATAATATTATTTGTTTAAATACCAATGCGATGATTTTAAATGCTCAAAAAGGAGGTTGTGCGGTTGAATCTTATTATCATCGATTTTCGGAAGATGTAGAAATCGGAAAAGTTAAGTTTTTAAATCCTAGTTTAGAGCGAGATTATCAGTTGAAATCTTCTCAACGAGTTTGGCGAAATTCGGAAGAAGTTTCAGAAGTAAAACCGCGAAATCAAGCGGGAGTTTTAGCGAGTTTATCGGAAGCAATTCATACTTGTTTAATTCATCCTGATCAATTTCCCAATAATATTATTGCGACCGCATCAATTCAAGCATTAAAAGAAACAAGATCAGGAAATACATTAAAACATTTAAAGCGAATTTTTAGCAGTGTTTATAATTCCTCTACCCGTCGTATTATTCCTGAAAAAATCAAAGCATTATCGCAACGTTTAAGAAATATTTTTATTATGATTGATGAAATTACCGGATCATCGGAAGGGGTAGCTTTTTTACATGGAATTAAAGATTTTATAGAAAAATATGACTTATTAAATCCTGATTATGGGTTTAATATTAAAGTGATTACTGCGGATGCTTCTTTAACCCTAAAAGATGTGGTTGAAAGTCATTTATCAGATCAAAATGTCCAAGGGGATAAAATTTTTGTTCGACAGGTTTCCCCAACCCAGCAACAGTGTTTATGGGTAGATCAGTTTAAATTTTTAAATCAATATTCAGCAACTTTAATTAATGCAAATTCCTATCCCGCTTCTCAATTAACAATAGATTATCAGGTTTTGATTCACTCAGTCAGTGACCAAGAAAATAACGAAGATGATTCAACCTTAATTAATCAAATGATCGATATCATTAAAACCGATATTTTGCAAAAATTAAAGCAAAATCAAGGTCAAATTATTGTTTATATTCAGAATAAAGATAAACTTAAAAAACTAATTGATCTAATTACCAAGCAACTCTCTACGTTTGAAGTAAAAAAAGATTATTTAGAAATCCATGCGAGTCTTTCTGAGGAAGAAATCACCAATATTCAAAAATATAAGGATAGTGTTAATGTAATTTTTATGACTGCTTCCGCATCTCGCGGTTTATCCTTCCCGAATACCCGATATATTTTAGTAGAAATTCCAGGGTTTCAAATCGAACAAAATTTAATGGAAATTATTCAAGTCATCTATAGAGGTCGGGGAGGAAGTTTAGATCAAGGAGAAAAATTGATTAAGTTTTATCTATCAGATAAAGCGATCTATTTTACCCCTAAAGTTGATCAAGATAATCACCCTTTATCTCTAGCAGAATCTCAGGAATTAGCCAAAATTTCTTTACAAAAATCCTGTTTAAGTGCGTTAAATATTCTGATTATTTTAAAAGCATCAATTATGACTCGAATTGTGGGATCGGGTCAAATTGGATTTCAACATTATGTGATGATTCCAATTGGAGGAAAGTGGATTAAACAAGGAGGAGATAGTTTTTTGGGGTCAATGGTAACTCTCTATCAGGAAGTACAAAAAGAGTCTAAAAAGCGTCGTCAAGATCAACGCTTAAAGGAAATTTCCCAAGGGTTATTAAATTTATTATCCGCTCAAAAAATAGAAATTTATCGTCCTCCTGTCACATCTAAAACTCAACAGGAAGTATCTTATTTATCTTTGGGATCGGAAATTTTATCTAAATTGGAAAAAAGTTTAGATCAATTTTTGGATCTTCCTCCCTTAGAAAAAACCTATGTGCGAGGAAGTTTATTGATTATTCCTTTATCAGAAAAAACAGTTAAGGAAATTAATTATATTGATTTATCTCGGATTATTGGTTTAGAAAATAGCGATTTTCTGAAACAACTGTGGGGTTTAGCAAAGGGAAATTACCCCAAACAAATTAAGACACTGGTTGCTTCTGCTTTGGAATTAGTCTATAATTTATTTGAGGTTAAAGAGCGATCGCAACAAGTAATCCAAACCTCTAAAAGTGGCGATCGCTATTATGCTTTTCCCATCCAAACTTTTTTAACCTTTTCTGAATTAGAGGAGTATTTTTTAAGCGATCGCAAATACTTAAATCCATCCTTTCAAGATATTCTCAGACGCTTAGTTTATGCTCTCGCTTCTGCGGATAATATTTTACCTGTCGATGGGAATTATAAAAATCTTCCCTATGTAGTTTTTAATACTAACTCCATGGATAAACTAGGTAAAAACTTGTTTAATGAAAATCAACTTTTTCACTCTAAAGAAATGAATATATTAAACTTAATTTTGTCTCAAAGCGATTGACAACCCCAAAGAATTATGATATAATGATTAAAAAATTAACTTTCTCTAAGGAATGCTAACAATCAATTTTTCACAAACCTTTTAAATCCGAAACAAGAAGATAACCATGATTCAAGAGATTACTATTAAAAATTTTAAATCCATTGATCAGTTGAAACTTAAACTAGGAAGGGTAACGGTTTTGATTGGTGAAAATGGTTGTGGAAAAACGAATATTTTGGAAGCGACCGCGTTAAGTTCAGCCGCAGCAAGTGATAAACTTGATCATGAGTTTTTAGCATCCAGAGGAATTAGAATAACCGAACCTCAATTCATGCGATCCGCTTTTAATTCTGATGATATTAACAAAGAAATTGAAACATCTTTCCAGTTTAAAAACGATAAGATTATTACCTATAATTTACAACATGATGGGAAACCCTACTCTAGTTGGATTAGTAAGATTTCGGGAATTTCAGAGGAAATCTCTGAAATTGAGAGAATAAACAGGGTATTTTATCAAGGTTTTGAAAAGCAGGGTATTTTTTCAGGTTTATCAGAAGCAGATCATGTTCAACAAACCGTAAAACGGCATATTATGGAAAATTCTGATAATTTAACTTTAAAAAAATTTTTGATTTTTTCTCCAGAGAACTCAAGTTTACGAATTTTTAAAGAAGAAGGTCAAATTCAACCTTTGGGAATTCATGGAGAAGGATTATTAAAACTATTAACGGTTTTAAATGCAGAAAAAAATCCAGAAAAAATTCAAGAGATAAAAGAAAAAATGCAGCTTATAGATTGGTTTAAGGATTTCAGGATTTCTGATGAATTATCGCTGAATCAAAAAAGCATTGAAATTGCTGATCGATACCTTATTTCACGAAAACAAAAATACTTTGATCAAAATAGTTCTAATGAAGGATTTTTATTTTTACTATTCTATTTTTGTCTGTTTATCAGTGATAACACCCCTAAATTTTTTGCAGTCGATAATATTGATGTTACCCTAAACCCCAGATTGGGACGTCGGTTAGTTCAAGAATTAGTACAGTTAGCAAAAAAATATGATCGACAGGTTATTTTTACCACTCATAATCCTGCTATTTTAGATGGATTAGATTTGGAAGATGATGAACAAAGACTTTTCGTAATTTACCGTAATCGATTAGGTTATACTAAAGCAACAAGGATTTTACCTCCAAAACCTCTGGAGGGACAGGAACCTGTGAGATTATCAGAAGCATTTTTACGCGGTTATATTGGTGGACTACCTAAAAATTTTTAGTTATGACTACTTTTGGATTAATTACTGAAGGACTTACAGATCAGATTGTGATTGAAAATATTTTAAGTGGATATTTTGACACAGATAATTTAAGTGTTCATCCTCTCCAACCTGAAAGAAATAAGGATAATGATAATAAATCAGGTCATGGAGGTTGGACACTGGTTATTAAATATGTTCAGACCCAAGATTTTCAACAAGCTTTTCAATTTAATGACTATGTGATTATTCAAATTGATACTGATGTTTTAGACGGATATGAGGGTATTTCTTATCATGATGAAAAGGGAGTATTGAGTCCAGAACAATTAATAGAAAAAGTTAAAGAAAAATTCAAGAGTTTAATCGGGGAAGCTTTTTATAGCGAGCATTCTCATAGAATTATTTTTGCTATAGCTGTTCATTATATTGAATGTTGGTTACTTCCTCTTTACTATAAGGAAGAAAGTAAGCAGCAGAAAATAACAGGTTGTTTACGTGCATTAAATGACGCTATTAATAAGACAAAAAAATTTACAATTGATGAAAAAGCTAAAAATCCTGACTATTATAGAACCCTTTCTGATCCTTACAGTGAACATAAAACTTTGATGAAACATTACCAAAATAATCCTAGTTTAAAATTTTTTATCGAAAAAGAAATTCAAACCAAAAAATATCATTCAAATCAATAATTTTAAAACCTTTTCTGGTAACAAAAAGCATGAATAACTGTGTCAAAAACTAACAGTAATTTGATCTCGAATTACTAAATTATATGAAGAAAAAGGATAGGAATTCCTAGATTGAATCAATCACAAATTGACTAATAATTTCCGGCTGACGATTAATAATATCAGCCGGAATAGATTGGATATCGGTTTGGGTATAGGGGTCAATTCCATAAACATTTACCTGCAATTTTTGAGTTTGTGGATCAACAATAAATTCAGTCCAACCAAAGTTATGTACCGCAAAATAAGACCCTTTAATTAACTCAGCATTGACTTTGGTTTCATCTAAACCAATAGGATCATACCCGAATTGATTTAGTTGATTATTCAGAATATTTTGAACAAATTGATCCTTACCTGAAGTCGTATCTAAATCGGCGTAAATATCCTTAGCATCTTGGCTAATAGTATCAATAGAACTAAAATTCATAATTTCTGAACCCCAAGTTCCGGGGATAAAAGTTTCACCCAAATCTAACTGATCACCGATGGGCCCCACCGTAATTTCAATCGCATCGGTGAGAATTTGGGGCTGATCAAAATTCAATTGATAGGTTAACTCATTAACAATAGTTCCCCCCGCTCCTCCCGATACAAATACGACATTTTTGATATTATTTTGATCAATAAATTGTAATAAATCTCGACGTTCGGCGGCGTATCCCTCCCAACGGTTAGCGGAATTATATAATCCTAAATTCTGAATTGGAACGGTCGAAAAAATAAATTTCCAGTTAATTCCCGCATTTTGAGAATCTAATAAATTAATCTTTAAATCCTCTAATTGAGCTTTTCCTAATAACGTCCGGTTCGGGTCAAAAGAAGTGGCTAAAAATTGATTAATTTGACTGTCTAAAGCCGGGTCGGGAACTTGAGGTAAAGGAGCATCCCGAAAGGAACGTGCATCTAAAACAAATAACGCCCCATCACTTCCAAACTGTTGATATCGATAGAGTTTTTCTTGATTAGCAGTGCGGGGATCTCCGGTTTCTCCATAGACTTGATTTCCGATGGGATTATACTGTTTCCATGCTTGCAAACCGATGTTAAATTGATCGGTATTATTAATAAATTGTCCGTCATTTCCAAAAAACAATTGTTGAGCAGATAAAGCGGGAATTTCTCCCCCCGCAAAACCCGTAATTAAATTTTGATCATTCCAAGTTCCATAAACTGTTGTTGATGCTTGTAAATTTGCCCAAGGATTTAGGTTTAAACGGGGGGAAACAATCTCATTATATTTAGTTCTAAAATCCAGGGGAGTAACTGCTTGTTGAACACCAGGTAAATCGGGGGAAATTGTATCAGCAGAAATGGTATTTCCTAGGGGAACAAAAAAGTCTAAATTACGTTCGGGAACATTATTAAGCGAAATATAGGGCATTAATTCCCCTTGTCCGTCGGCGGTGGCTCCAAATCTTAATCCCTGTTGGGTTTCAATGGTGGCGGGAGTGCGAAAACTGCCCACGGATGATCCGGCTTCTGCATTAGTAAATCGATAAAAATATTGAGTATTTGGCGTTAAATTATTAGCTGTTAATTTAACGGGTTCGGTAATATCAGTAACCGTAGTATAAAGGATTCCCAAAGGATTAATAAAATTGAGATTATTGGCATATTCCAAGCTAACTGTTCCCGGGACTGAACTGCGGGTTAAAAATACCGTGGAAGTGGCGGTTGTATCCCCGGTGGCGACTCGATTTGGGAAACTGGAACCTTGGGGTTGAATAAAGGGGCTAAATTGACGATTTTGGGCAGCCCCAAAGTTAATATAATGTTGGATTCCAGTCAGTTCATCCCGAGCAACAGCATCGGCAACATCGGGATTTTGAGCTAAATAATAGTTAGAGTTATAAAGGGGGGTAGGACTGCGATCTTCAAATTGTCCGAAGGTAACAAAATGTTCAATTCCGGTAATATTTCCCTGGGCAATAATCGGAACTAGAGCCGGATTTTCGGTTAAATAATAGGTACTATCAAATAAAACACTGGGGTTGCGATTTTCAAATTGTCCTAAATTAATATAATGTTGAAAACCACTGACAAACGCCCCACTTTTCACCTGTTGGGCAACATCAGGATTGGCCGCTAAATAATAGGATTCATCATAAAGGGGACTGGGTTGGCGAACTTGAAATTGACCCGACTCAATAAAGTGTTGAAATCCATTAGCAATAATTCCATTAGCAACCGCCGCCGCCACATCGGGGTTTTGTGCTAAATAAAAGGATTCATTAAATAAGCCATTAGCTTGTAACATAAACGCAATTTAATAGATGAACAGTTTCAACAGTTAAATAATTATAAAAATTATCATCTACAATAGACTATAAAACCCTAAAATTGATCAGAAGTTATGTTTGCGATCGCCCAAACTTAGTCATTCTCCTAGGACATTAGCCAGAAGTACGGAAATTGCGACTTGTAAGAGTGTGAGCAACCCTCTCCCCAGGGGTTAAAATATGGAAAGGTCTAATAAAAGCTCTTAAACTCAAACCCCTATTAGTATAAAATTCGAGAAACTATGGGATTCTTTGATTCAGATATCGTTCAACAAGAAGCTAAACAGCTATTTGAAGATTATCAGTCTATGGTCAAACTGGGCAGTGATTATGGCAAGTTTGATCGGGCGGGGAAAAAACTCTATATTGAACAAATGGAAGCGGTCATGGATCGTTACCGGATTTTCATGAAGCGGTTTGAACTCTCCGAGGACTTCATGGCTAAGATGACGGTTGAACAGTTACGAACCCAACTCGGTCAGTTTGGAATTACCCCCGACCAAATGTTTGAACAAATGCACCTTACCCTAGAACGGATGAAGTCGGAATTAGAAAAACAGCCCTAAACCCTATCCCTTGCCTGGAAAAAATCCGTGTCTGGGGGTTTCTTTTGTTAAAATACATCCAGTAGACCCTCGTTAGTTTAACGGGAGTCTCCCCTATTATGCCTGTGAATATCATTTTATGACTAACGTTCCAGTTTCTCGAATTCGTAATTTTTCTATTATTGCTCATATTGATCATGGCAAATCTACCCTGGCGGATCGGCTTTTGGAAGCGACGGGTGCGGTTCAAAAACGAGAAATGAAAGAACAATTTCTCGACTCCATGGACTTAGAGCGAGAACGGGGAATTACGATTAAACTTCAAGCCGCCCGGATGAACTACAAAGCTAATGACGGTGAGGAATATGTATTAAATTTAATCGACACTCCGGGTCACGTTGACTTTTCCTATGAAGTTTCTCGGTCTTTAGCCGCCTGTGAAGGAGCGTTATTAGTGGTGGATGCGTCCCAAGGAGTAGAGGCGCAGACCCTAGCTAACGTTTATCTCGCCTTAGAAAATAACTTAGAAATTATTCCAGTTTTAAATAAAATTGATCTACCCGGAGCCGAACCCGATCGGATTAAAAGTGAGATTGAAGAAATTATTGGCTTAGACTGTTCCGGGGCGGTATTAGCTTCGGCTAAAGAAGGGGTAGGAATTCATGAGATTTTAGAGTCTATTGTCCGTTTAGTTCCTCCTCCCCAGGATACGGTTGATCAAAAATTACGCGCGTTAATTTTTGATAGTTATTATGACAGTTATCGCGGGGTAGTTGTTTATTTTCGGGTGATGGACGGCAGATTGAAAAAAGGCGATCGCGTCCGATTAATGGCCTCGGAAAAAGAATACGAAATCGATGAAATTGGCGTATTATCTCCGACTCAAATTCCTGTTGATGAACTCCACGCCGGAGAAGTAGGATATTTTTCTGCTGCGATTAAAGCCGTTGAAGATGCCCGGGTTGGGGATACAATTACCTTAGCTAATAGCCCAGCAGAACAAGCCCTTCCTGGTTATACACAAGCTAAACCGATGGTATTTTGTGGGTTATTTCCCACGGATTCTGACGAATATCCCAGCCTAAAAGAAGCATTAGAAAAACTCAAATTAAATGACGCGGCGTTATCCTATGAACCGGAAACTTCTAGCGCCATGGGGTTTGGTTTCCGGTGTGGATTTTTAGGGTTACTACACATGGAAATTGTGCAAGAACGTTTAGAACGGGAATATGATTTAGACTTAATTATTACCTCCCCTTCTGTGGTTTATCAAGTCACAACTCAAAAAGGCGAAGTTATGATGATTGATAACCCCAGTCATTTACCCGAACCCAACCACCGGGAAAAAATAGAAGAACCCTATGTGCGGGTAGAAATGATTACTCCTGAAGCTTATGTAGGTAGTTTAATGGAATTAGCCCAGGGTCGTCGGGGTGAATTTAAGGATATGCGCTATTTAGCCCAGGGACGGACAACTTTAGTTTATGAAGTCCCCTTAGCGGAAGTAGTAACGGACTTTTTTGATCAGATGAAATCCCGTTCTCGGGGTTACGCGAGTATGGAATATCATATTATTGGATATCGAGAAAATGCCTTAGTTAAACTCGATATTATGATTAATAAAGATGCAATTGATTCTTTAGCAATGATTGTTCACCGAGATAAAGCTTATGGTGTGGGACGGGCAATGGTGGAAAAACTAAAAGAATTGATTCCCCGTCATCAATTTAAAGTTCCGATTCAAGCCACAATTGGTTCTAAAGTTATCGCTAGTGAACATATTCCCGCCTTAAGAAAAGACGTTTTAGCTAAATGTTATGGGGGGGATATTAGTCGGAAGAAAAAACTCCTACAGAAGCAAGCCAAAGGTAAAAAACGGATGAAATCCTTGGGGTCTGTGGATGTTCCACAGGAGGCATTTATGGCTGTGTTGCGATTAAATAAAGAATCCTAAGTTGATATTCAAATAATAAAACCCCCTACAAAGTTTGTAGGAGGTTTTTGAATGAATCAGAGTTTTTTAAGAAAGTTCTGAATCATTAGAATCTCTAATTACAGAGCATTACCGCGAGGTAGCACTTCTTCAGGGAAAATAAAGTTTTCGTGGGGTTGATCCGCAGGAGCCATCCAAGCCCGCAGACCTTCATTTAACAGAATGTTCTTGGTATAGAACGTTTCAAATTCAGGATCTTCCGCCGCCCGTAACTCTTGGGAGACGAAATCATAGGCCCGTAGGTTCAGTGCTAAACCAACAATCCCGATGGAACTCATCCACAGACCCGTGACGGGCACGAATAACATGAA
>MNYZ01000014.1:0-30011 GCA_001873365.1 Oscillatoriales cyanobacterium CG2_30_40_61
GCAGGGGGAGCAGGGGGAGCACCGGAGGCAGGGGGGCAGAGGGAGTAGGGTGGGGAGATTTAGTGTTTTATTAGCCAGGGTGTGGGATTGTTGATCATGGTGACAAGACCCGCTAAAACTTGGTTGTAGGTTCCATAAAGTTCTCTGCCTGTTTCTGTGTTCATGTAATGGCATCTCACTGCAAATTCAATCCAAGTTTGGGTTTCTGATGCTTCAGATTCACAATCGTTAAGTTTAGCAATAAAAGCAGCTTCATACCGACGTTTTCGCCAGGCTTCGGCTAAATTTGCACAAACGGAACGTGATGAACGACGAATCTGATCTGTGAGTAAATATCGTTCTTCGACTGGAAATTTCTTAGACAGTTCAAAAATTTGCATAGCAACTTCAAACGCCTTCTTATATATCTCCAAGTCCCTATGATCTTTAAAGGGTTCTCTATCCATCTACCTCATCACCTAAAATTTCCTCCAATAGGACTTACGCAGAATACCCAATTATACACCATCTGTAGGGGCGAACGGCTGTTCGCCCCTACTAGATATGGTTGTTTTGCGTAAGTCCTGTCCAAATAAGATAGTCAGTTAAGACTTAAGCCAGTCAACAGAGGCTCCCCCTGCCTCCCCTGCCTCCCCTGCCTCCCCTGCTCCCCTTGCTCCTATTATTTAACGCGGGTGGCTCGGTTAGCGGGATTTCGTTCAATTTCTCGGGCGGATTTGCCTCGCCAAATTAATTTAATCGGTGTGCCTTTAAAGCCTAATTGTTTGCGGAATTGACCATCAATATAACGGCGGTAATTGTCATTAAATCGTTTGGGATCATTAACAAATAAAACCAGCGTTGGAGGTTTACTACTGACTTGGGTTCCATAGTAGATTTTCCCCTGTTTCCCTTGGCGAGTAACGGTGGGAGAATGCCAACTGACTGCTTCTTCAATTACTTCATTAATTACGGCCGTTGATACCCGTCGTTCGTGACCTTCGGCGGCGGTGTCAACTAAATTGAGAATTTTTTCAACCCGTTGACCGGTTTTAGCACTGATAAAAATTAATTCTGCCCAATCCATAAAATAGAGCCGGGCTCGAACGTCTTTTTCATACTCTAGGATTGTGTAAGTATCTTTCTCGATCGCATCCCATTTATTCACCACAATTACACAGGATCGACCTTCTTCAATAATCCGATCGGCTAATTTTTGATCCTGATCCGTAACTTGATCAATCGCATCAATTACAAGTAACACCACATCCGCCCGATTAATAGCTTTAAAAGCGCGATTAATCCCAAAAAATTCCGCCCCATATTCCACGTTTTTCTTCCGTCGAATTCCGGCGGTATCAATTAAGCGATAGGTTTTTCCATCCCGTTGAATCACGGTATCAATAGCATCTCGGGTTGTGCCAGAAATCGGACTCACAATGGCGCGATTTTCCCCTAAAAAGGCATTCAATAAACTGGATTTTCCGACATTAGGACGACCAATAATTGCTACTTTAATTTCTTTTTCCGTTTCGATTTCATCAATCGAGGGTAAATGCTTAATTAAATCATCTAATAATTCCCCGGTTCCCGATCCATGAATCCCAGAAACCGGATAGGGTTCTCCGAGTCCCAGTTCCCAAAAATCGGCGGCTTGAATCATTCCAGTGGTGGGAGATTCACATTTATTTACTGCTAATAAAATCGGTATTGATTGTTCCCGTAACCAGACAGCGATCGCTTCATCCCCACCCGTTAACCCCACCTGACCATCCACCACAAAAATCGCGGCGGTGGCTTCAGTTAAAGCGACCATTGCTTGTTCTCGAATCAGGGGTAAAAATTCCGTATCATCATCGAAGACTAAACCTCCGGTATCGACGACTTGAAATTCTCGATCCTGCCAAAAGGCTGGACGATAGGTGCGATCGCGGGTAATACCGGGCTGATCATGCACAATCGCTTCGGGATTTCCCGCCAAACGATTGGCTAGAGTGGATTTTCCCACATTAGGACGGCCAATAATAGCAACAATAGGTAGAGACATAAACCTGTTTGGTAAGACGTAATTGACGGTAGGGGATAATTGCTTTCCTCCTACAGTGTGCTGAGGCTAACAGTCATGGGCAAAGGGTTGATTTTGGATTCTGACGCTTTTTGCACAGCATTTTAATTGTACATTGAAAATTTACATTAAATCAAACAGTTATGGAACGTGGGATTTCTCTTTTGGGATTATTTGTTTTTGTAGGAATTTCCTATCTTTGCTCTGTGAATCGCCAAGCGGTGCGTTGGCATCCGGTTTTATGGGGGATTGGATTACAGTTAATTTTAGCCGTACTCATCCTCAAAACTAAGCCTGGTTTTGCCGTATTTGAGTTTTTAGGAAAGGCTGTCAGTCAGTTTCTAAACTTTTCTGATCAGGGGGCTAAATTTGTTTTTGGAGAAACTTTTCAAGACCATTTTATTGCTTTCAAAGTTTTACCTACAATTATTTTCTTTTCCTCTTTTATTTCGATTTTATATCACTATGGAATTTTACAAAAAGTGGTGGAAGCCGTGGCTTGGGTGATGATGCGAACTTTAAAAACATCAGGCTCAGAAACCTTATCCTGTTCGGCGAATATTTTTATCGGACAAACCGAGGCTCCGTTATTAATTAAACCCTATATTTCTACCTTAACAAACTCAGAACTTCATGCGGTGATGACCGGGGGATTTGCTACGATCGCGGGAGGGGTGATGGCTGCTTATATTTCCTTTGGCATTCCCGCCGAACATATTCTAGCTGCTTCTGTGATGTCTGCTCCTGCTGCTTTAGCAATTTCTAAACTATTCTATCCTGAAACAGAAATATCTTTAACCAGAGGAAAAGTTAAAATAGAAGTTCAACCAACTTCTGTTAATGGAATTGATGCGGCGGCTACCGGAGCCAGTGAGGGGATGAAATTAGCTTTAAATGTGGCGGCGATGTTAATTGCTTTTTTAGGATTATTAGCCTTAATTAATGGAATTTTACAGGGTTTAGGAAGTTTTTTGGGGATGCCTTCTTTATCTTTAGAAGGAATTTTGGGTTATTTATTTGCCCCGATCGCTTGGTTAATGGGAATTCCCATGGCAGATTGTTTACAGGTGGGAGTTTTATTAGGTAAAAAAATAGTTTTAAATGAATTTATTGCCTATTTAGATTTAAAACAATTGATCGAAAATTCTCAACAAATCGCTCAAGGAAAGGGGGGACAAAATACCGTTTCTACAATTTCTGACCGGGCGATAATTATTTCAACCTATGCCCTTTGTGGATTTGCCAATATTGGTTCGGTTGCCATACAAATTGGGGGAATTTCTGCGATCGCTCCCGAACGACAAGTCGATGTCGCTCGCTTAGGAATTAGAGCTATGATCGCCGGTTCTATTGCCTGTTTTATGACCGCTTGTATTGCTGGTATATTATTATAATAAAAAATAGCTGCAATCCTAAATAGGTTATAACATTTTGTTCAATAATCAGATATGATAATTGTCATGATAACTGATGGCTGGTATCAGTGAGTTTTGTGAGATTTTTATTAATCCCCTAAATCAATGATCAACCCGCCCCTAATACTGATTACTGATCACTGAAATTATGATGACTGAATCTCAATTGATTATTTCCCAAAAATGGTTAGCAGAACATCTCGAAGATCCGAATATTGTGATCGTAGATTGTCGGTTTTCCTTGGCCAATCCTCAACTCGGACAACAACAATATCAAGAAAGTCATATTTCAGGAGCCTTTTATTTAGATTTAGACCAAGATTTATCAAGTCCGATTCAAAAACACGGCGGGCGTCATCCCTTACCTAACCCGGAAAAACTATCGGCAAAATTATCGGAAATTGGCATAACTTCTCACCAAACCTTAGTCGTTGCTTATGATGATTCTCGATTAGCTTTTGCCTCTCGGTTGTGGTGGTTATTGCGTTATTTTGGGCATAATCAAGTGGTTTTATTAGATGGAGGATTTAGTCAATGGAAAAATTCAGACTATCCGATTAGTTCTAATATTCCTACGGCAAAATTAGGACGATTTATACCAGAAATCCAGTCAGAAATGTTAGTTAATATAGAAACCGTAAAAGCTCGAAAAGATTTGCCCGGAGTGGTGCTAATAGACTCCCGGGAACCCGAACGCTATTTAGGAAAACATGAACCCACTGACCCCATCGCTGGATGTATTCCAGGGGCGGTGAATTATCCATGGCAACAGGTGACAGAACCCACGGGTTTTGTTAAAATAAACGAACAATCCCAACGCTGGCAAAATATTAAAGACTCGGAAGAAATTATTGTTTATTGTGGTTCGGGAGTCACCGCCTGTGTGAATTTATTGTCTTTAGAATTGGCAGGTATTAATCAAGCTAAATTATATGGAGGAAGTTGGAGTGATTGGTGTTCCTATTTGATAGAAGACAAAAATCATAGCCAGGATTTAAGATAATTACGCAGATAACCCTGCCCTCAACTTGATTAGAAGGCAGTTTAAAATCCGTGAAATCCGTGAAATCCGCTTAAATCCGTGATCCCTATTACCTATTCAATTATGCAAACCCTAGAAAAAACTAACTCATCTTTCCTCGATACTCCCTTAATTATTGCGGGAAAAACCTTTAAATCTCGGTTAATGACTGGGACGGGGAAATACCGTAACCTCGAAGAAATGCAGGACAGTATTACAGCCAGTGGCTGCTCCATTGTCACCGTCGCCGTCAGACGAGTCCAAACCCAAGCCGCCGGACATGAGGGATTGGCCGAGGCGATTGATTGGAGTAAAATTTGGATGTTACCCAATACCGCCGGATGTCAAACCGCAGAAGAAGCGATTAGGGTGGCCAGACTCGGACGGGAAATGGCGAAATTATTAGGACAGGAAGACAATAATTTTGTCAAATTAGAAGTGATTCCCGATAGTAAATACTTGCTTCCTGACCCCATTGGCACCTTAGAAGCCGCAGAACAGCTAGTTAAAGAAGGTTTTGCCGTTTTACCCTATATCAACGCCGATCCCCTGCTGGCGAAACGTTTAGAGGAGGTTGGCTGCGCCACGGTGATGCCTTTGGGTTCTCCCATCGGTTCTGGACAGGGGATTAGAAACGCCGCTAATATTGCCATTATTATTGAGAATGCCACTATTCCGGTGGTTGTGGATGCCGGAATTGGCGCGCCCAGTGAAGCCGCCTTGGCGATGGAAATGGGGGCGGATGCGTTATTAATTAATTCGGCGATCGCCTTGGCCCAAAACTCAACCGCTATGGCTAGAGCTATGGGAATGGCCGCAGAAGCCGGACGTTTGGCCTATCTAGCTGGACGCATTCCGGTCAAAAGCTACGCCCAAGCCTCCTCTCCCCTGACCGGGACAATTACCAGTTAGATTTTCCTTTTGTCTAAATTTTTGTTATCGTTGATCCCAGATATTAACCTATGGATTTTTCATCATGCCTTATATCAATGAAGAAGGTGGACGTCTGAATAACTTCGCGGTCGAACCTAAAGTTTATACAGCCGAACCCCCTAGCAATTCACAAAAACGCAATTATATTATTGGTGGTATTGCTGGGATGCTTCTAGTCGGAGGTTTATTATTCCTTGCCTTCACCGTATCCTAAGATCTCAATAATTCAGTCCGGGCGGGTTTTAGTTTTTTTGCGTTCGGTAAAAAGCCCCCCGGATTTGAAGTAAACCACAAAGACACGAAGACACAAAGAATAGGAATAAGGGTTAAAAACTTGTCTGTCTCCTGAACCTGAATCGCTAGATGGAAGAAGATAATTAGATATTCTAGCTGATGGTTTAAGGGTTGATTATGGGGATGGGCAATAATTGTTCTATTTTACTTTCTCAGGCTGATCAGCTAACCTATAATCGCTTACAACAGGCGCTGGCTTTAAAACTTCGCCGTCAGGTTTTTATTGCGGTTTGTGATAATTTGAATTTGCGAAATTATCTGGCGTCGCAGTTAGAAGCGGATTTATTATTTAAAAATCAGAGTGATATTGTCTCAGAATCTCTGATTTCTCCAGCTTTAATTAGTTTGAAACTAGATTTGAGTAATCCGAATCCATTTCAGGTAATTACTCAATGGTATGCTCAACATAAATCCGATTCTAGTCATCAAGATATGATCGGATTTCAAATTTTAGGAGTTGAACATCTGACCCGTCAACCTCCGGCGAAGCAATGGTCATTTTTAAGGTATTTGCGAACTTTAGAAAACTATTGTGATGGCTTAGAATTTAGTTTAGTGTTGTGGATTTCTTCTCCTTGGTTATATTGTATTCAACAATCTGCACCGGAGTTCTGGGAGCGACGAACTGGGGTATTTGAATGGATGAGTGATCCGACTCCGAGTGATCGGGAATCAGAGACGATTTGCTTAGATTATACCACGGTTTCCCAACCTGTTGAAAGTGATCAAATATCTGATCCTGTGCAAGAACTCCTGAATCAAATTCAACAATTTGAGCAACAGTCTGCCCTATATCCATTATATCAATCTTATCGTCAATTAGGGAATATTTACCGCGATCAGATCAGGGCTGGGGAACATTTAGAAGTTCACTATACCCTAGCTATTCAAGCCTATGAGCAGGTTTTAGAGATTATTTCCGAACTTGATAAAAATTCTATTTCTTCCGATGCTCAGGATGATTATATTCATGTTTTTAACGATTTAGGTACTTTATATTGGATGGGATTTCGCCAAAGGTTAAAAGATAATTTAAATTCTCCTGATCTGCTGGATTGTTTAGAAAAAAGTATTATTTTTTATCAAAATGCTTTAATGAAAATTGATCCAGAAATTTATCCTAATTTATATATACAAGTCCAAAAAAATTTGGGCACAGCTTACATAGATTTAGCTACTTTCCAAGATACTATTAAAAATTTAGAACAATCAATTATTGCCTATACAGAAGCCTTATGTTATCTCAATTCCAACCAACTTGAAATCAATATTTCCCAGATTCAAGATTATGCTACAATTCAAAATAATCTGGGAACTACCTATTGGAAATTAGCCCAAAAAACCCAACCTATTACTAACCTGAAAGCGGCAATTGATTCCTATACCGAAGCAATGGGATTTTATACCCCGCAACAAGATCCCCTGAATTATGCCCTACTACAAACTAATTTAGGCACAGCCTATTGGACATTAAGTCAATATCAACCCTCGGCTAAATTGCTCTTACAAGCTATTTATGCCTATCATCAAGCCTTGACCTATCGGACGACCGCCTCAGCCCCGATCGCCTGTGCTTCTACCTATAATAACTTGGGTATCGTCTATTGGCATTTGGCAAACCACTATCAAAAGCCGGAAATTCGGGCTAAATTCTTGAAAAGGGCGATCGCAGCCTATAAAAAGGCTCTTTCCATTGTGGCCGATCTCAGTCCATCCCAACTCAATTTTGACCCCTTAGCAACCCATAATAATTTGGGATTGACCCATTATCAATTAGCCACTGACTCCCATTTAAAGCTCGAAAAAAATACTCGAATTGCTTGTTTAAAAGCCGCACTTAAACATCATATTAAAGCTATTATTGGTGAATCAAAACAACAACTTACGGAGGATGTTATTTCTAACTCCAAAACCAGCGAACATCATCAAACAACTTTGGGTTATTTACTGCGAACTATTCGGGCTTTCTATAATGAGTCAGGATTACCAGGACAAAATCAAGCTTTATCTCAAATTCCCGCCCATCTACTATCTGAAATCCTACCTAAAATTTAGGTCTAAAGTTGTGTCCTCATTCAGCTAAGAATAGTATTAAATAAATAGCCGATCCCAATAATACCAACGGTGACAATGCTAATAAATACAGCCAGAAGTTGGGGACGGAGTACCTTTTTCAGAATTACCATTTCTGGAAAAGATAGGGCTGTTACTGCCATCGTAAAAGATAATACTGTTCCCAAGGGCATTCCTTTATTAACTAAGGCTTCTGTAATTGGCATCACCCCCGCAATATTAGCATAAAGCGGTACACCTAGAATAACAGCAATGGGCACAGCCAAAGGATTATTAGCCCCAGCCCATCTTACAATAAATTCTGTTGGTACATAGCCATGAATTAGGGCTCCAATTGCAATCCCTCCGACCACATAGGGCCAGACTGATTTAAGAATTTCAATTGACTGAAACCTCCCTTGTTCAAACCGCTCTTTCCAAGTCATTTGATTTAGATCTAAATAATCATCGGGGGAGATATTCTGACGATTTTTTTGTAATTCCCAAACAAAAGGCTCAACCCATTTTTCGAGTTTGAGTAAACCAATTAGATAACCCGCAATAATCGCTAATATTACCCCAAAGCCAATATAAAATAAAGTTACTTTGAACCCAAATAATGCCCATAATAAAATCACAGCAACCTCGTTGACCATCGGCGCTGAAATCAAATAGGAAAACGTCACTCCCAGGGGAACTCCTGCTTCTAAGAAACCAATAAATAAAGGCACAGCAGAACAAGAGCAAAAGGGGGTAATAATTCCTACCAGAGCAGCAACTATATTTCCCCCAAAAGTGCGTTTTCCTTCTAACCAATTCCTGATTTTTTCCGGTTCCAAAAAACTTTGAAAAGTGCCAACCAAAAAGCTAATTACGATCAGCAAGGTTAAAACTTTAGGAACATCATATAGAAAAAAGTGCAGACTAGATCCCAGATGGGATTCGATCGACAATCCAAAGATTTGAGTAACAATCTGAGTCGCTAACCAATCAAACGGATAAAAGGGATCAAACATATAGCAATACTATTTGAGTTGTGTTTAAAATTTTGGGGTAAAAGGGAATAGGGAACACCGGATAATACTTCTGTTTCTAAAACCCATTACCTATTACCTATTACCCATTACCTATTACTGATTACTTTTGCAATAAAGGCTTAATTTGATCTGATGAAATTACCTTACCTTGACTGACAACTTTGCCATTAATCGCCAGGGCGGGTGTAGACATAACATGGTGTTTGGCAATTTCAATCGGATCGGTAATGTGGAATAATTCGGCTTCAAGATTGAGAGTTGCGATCGCTTCTTTAGCATTCGCTTCTAGTTGCTGACATTTCTTGCAACCTGTTCCGAGGATTTCAATTTTAATTGTGTTCATGGCTGAATTTATGGTTAAATTTGATCGGATAATTGATCCTGACTGGGTAGGGAATGAAAATAGAAGTTTTGGATTATTTTCACCCAATTAGTATTAATTTTGGCGATTAGCAAAATGTTGATGAGCAAAAGCCTCAATTGGACAGTTAGGCTTATGCTGAATACCCAAAGCATCCCGGCGTTCGATATACTGTTCTTCTGTCCATTTTTCCTGATCAGCCAGCATTAATAACGACATCACCGCCGCCCTGACTCCCGATGCACAACGGACATAAATTGGTTTTGGAGTCGCATCAACGGTGTCGCAAAAGGTTTGTAAAGTAGCATGATTCAGATTCATGGGCGAAACTGGTACACTTGTGTATTTTAACCCCTGGGCTTCGATATCAACGGCATTAAGTTGATTTCCTTCTGCTGTGGGGCAAAGATCGATCAGGCTTTGATAGCCCTGTTTTTGTATATTGTTGATTTCTGTCAAATCCGTAATACTACCGATAGCCAGAGAGTCGTTAATCACTGCAAACATCTGTTTTCCTCAAAAAATAGATTTAATCTCTAACACTAATCATCATAGAGTCTATACTAAGGTATAAGGTCAAGGGGATTGCAGAAATTTTTTTAGGGCTGGTGGTGTTTTCTCAACCTTAATCGGCAGATTGATTGCTATTCTCCTCTAAGACAACACACTGTTTTTCTGGATTATTTAGATCAAGATTACGGTTACAACGAGCTACTAAAGGAAGAAGTTCCTCTCGTAAAGCCTGTAATTGACGGATATTGTCCTCGATCGCCTCTAGTTTATTGAGTAAGCGATTTTGAACTTCCAAGCAGGTGAGCAGTTGTCCATCTTTCAAGGCCAGAATTTCCCTGATTTCCTCCAGACTCAAGCCCAAGGATTTAGCCCGAACAATAAACTCCAGTCTTTCCATGTCTGATGGACTGAATAGCCGATAACCAGCCTCAGTCCTTTGTGGTGGTGGAATCAGGCCAATGCGTTCATAAAAATAAACAGTTTGGGGATTTAGTCCTAAACTACGGGAAACTGCGCCGATTTGGAACATTGATTTAGTGATTGTGGGTTAAACTCTGTAAAGCAATACAACTAAATTGGTATTTTATTGGGTGTAAGTTCAACTTTTCCATTAACATTGAGATGTCTATTTAATATTCTGGCTCAACCTTCTGCTGAATATGCGTGGTTATGGCATCTGTAAAAATTCTCGTAGTTGATGATGATCCGGCAATCCGGAATCTAATCAGTCGCTATCTTAGCCAACAAGACTATCAAGTTGAAATGGCGAGTGACGGCCATTCGGCGTTGGAAAAGTTTGAACAGTTCAATCCCAACTTAGTAGTATTGGATCTAAATTTGCCGGATACAACTGGTTTAGCATTGTGTAGGGAAATGCAAAGTCGAACCAGTGTATTTATTCTAATGCTAACCAGTGAGAAAGATCCTAAACTCGGATTAAAGGAGGGAGCCGATGACTTTGTGACCAAACCCTTTGATTTAGAAGAATTAAACCTTAGAATCAAAGCTATTTTAAAGCGTCAACGAAATCCGGTAGATACACAACCCCAAAATTTAGTTTATGGGGATTTAACTATTGATCCCAATCGTCGTGAAGTTTATATTCATGGTCAATTAATCGGGCTAAGTGCATTAGAATTTGATTTGCTCTATTGTTTGGCTCGTAAACCGGGGCGAGCCTGGCGACGGTCAGAATTATTGCAGGAAGTGTGGGATTATGAGTACGAAGGAGAGCAGCGGGTTGTTGATGTTCATATTGGTCAGATTCGCAAAAAAATCGAACCGGATGCGGATCAGCCTTCCTATATTAAAACAATTCGGGGTGTGGGATATATGTTTGATCGGCGCACAGGTGAACGTTAATTGTCATGGGTAATTAATTGTCCTATATTTTTAAGCGTTTATGCCCGATTATCAATCGTTAAATTCTCACGGGCTTTGTAGTCATGACCTCAGCAAAGATTCTTGTCGTTGATGATGATCCAGCAATCCGAAATTTAATTAGTCGCTATTTGAGCCAACAAAATTATCAAATAGAAGTAGCGGCCGACGGTAAGACGGCGTTGAAAGTTTTTGAACAGTTCAACCCCGATTTAGTTATTTTAGATCTGAATTTACCGGATACAACAGGTTTAGTATTATGTCGAGAAATGCAAAATCAAACTCACGTTCTGATCCTGATGCTCACCAGTGAACAAGATCCAAAATTAGGGTTAAAAGAAGGAGCCGATGATTTTGTAACTAAACCTTTTGATTTAGAGGAGTTAAGTCTGCGGATTAAGGCTATTTTAAAACGCCGCATATCCCTGTCTAATTTAGAATATCATAATTTAATCTATCGAGATTTAATTATTGATCCGAATCGGCGAGAAGTTTATCTCAAAGGAGAATTAGTAATTTTAAGTGCGTTAGAATTTGATCTGCTTTATTGTTTGGCAAGTAAACCTGGTCGAGCTTGGAAACGTGCAGAACTTTTAGAAAAAGTTTGGGGTTATCAAGATGATAGTAGCGAAGGTGTGCGGGTGATTGATGTTCATATTGGTCAAATTAGAAAAAAAATTGAACCTGATCCCAAAAATCCTTCTTTTATTCAAACGGTTAGAAGTGTTGGCTATCGTTTCGATTAATAGACAAGATTATCAGTATAATATTTGTGGTTTATTCCCTACTGCGGTCTACCTGCTATCTAAGTCCTGTCTTCTGTCCCATGTTCTACTATGCCTAAGCTGGGTCAATCTTCATTCCGCCGGATTCTACTGTCGCAGATTTTACTGCTCAGTCTTCCCGTGCTGCTTGTAGGAGAATATGTTACCTATAGAAAAGCACGTTCTGGTTTACTGGAAACGGCTCGGTTAAATTTAACAGAAAGTGCGAGTAAAAAGGCACAAACTATTAATGAATGGATTGATTTTAATCAGTCCAATTTGACGATTGTAACTAACAATATTATTCTACAACCCGCCCAACCTCAACAGTATTCGACGCTAATTTCCGAACTTCAAGGGCAGTTTTCTCCCTCTGTCAGTTGTCTGCAATTGACTAATCTACAAACGGAAAAACTGGTTGCCAGCACCTGTGGTACACAGCCTATCTACTCGATTCCTAAAAACTTTTGGCCAGCAAAAAAAAATAAAACCCCTGAAGTTTATATTAATTATTTAGTTCCTAGCCCGGATCAAAAAAGTTTAGAATGGCGAAACCAAATTAAATTGGTATTCAACGCTCCAATTTATGTTAACGAAAAAAATGAAAATAAATTAAAATATGTGTTAAGTCTGCAATCTACTTTATATTTAGAAGCTAAGGAGCGTCCTAAATCCTTAACCGGATTTACGGTAATTATTGATCAAGGCGGAACGATTATTAGTCATCCTAACTTGGCTAAATTAGGCCGCAATATTCAGGAACAAGCAGATGCCAGCCGACTTAGCAAATTATTGTCGAATGCCCTAGAAAAAAACAAAAATTCTTTTATTCATTTATTTTCTTTTGACCCAGCCGGGAAAGAACTTTTAGCCGGATATGATGCTATTCCTAGCCCACTGACTTCCGAAAAAAATAATCAATGGGTGGTTTTAGCTGTTGTTGATTTACAGCAAGCTCTATCAGGATTAAAAGATATTAAATCCTTGTTAATTTTTGTGATTTTATCTTTAGTAGTTGCTAGTATTATTGCTGCGGTTTATGTATCCAGAGATTTAGCAATTCCGTTGGAAAAGTTGAGAGATTATGCAATCAAAGCCAAGAATTTAGAAAGTCCGGGTCATGTTCCTAATAATCTCAAAATTCGAGAATTCAATCAGTTGGCTGAAGCTCTAAATACGATGGTATCAAGTCTTAGAGCTAGAGCGCAAGCCTTAGAATATGCGTCCAAAGAAGCCCAAGTTGCTAATCAATTAAAAAATGAATTTCTGCGAGTTGTTTCCCATGAATTAAGAACTCCTTTAAATGGGATTATTAATTCAATTAGTCTGATTCAAGATGGTTTATGTGATAATAAAGCCGAGGAGGAAGAATATCTCCAAATCGCCTCGGATTCGGGCCAACATCTATTAAATTTAGTTGATGATATTTTAGATATTGCTTTAATTGAAGAAGGCAAGTTATCGGTGATGCTTGAACCAACGGATTTAATGCACATCCTCAAAGATGCGGTAAATTTACAAATGTTGGATATTCAACAAAAAAACTTGACCATCGACTTACCGACCCTGGATAAACCGATTATTGTTCACGCTGATCCTGATAAGTTAAAGCAAGTTTTTATTAATATTCTCAATAATGCTGTCAAGTTTACCAAGTCAGGAGGAATTATCATTTCAACCAGGATTGAATTTGCTACAAATTCTCTGAAAGAAATGCAGAATAATACCCCATCAAAATCTACTTCCGTGCGATATCAAGTGGTAGTCACGATTGCCGATACTGGAATTGGTGTGGCCCTAGGACATCAGCAAAAAATCTTTGAACCCTTTGCCATGGCCGATGGTTCCACCACAAGGGAATTTGGGGGAATTGGATTAGGTTTAGCTATTTCTCGCAGTTTAATGCAAATGATGGGGGGTTTTATTACCCTAGATAGTCCGGGTTTAAATCTGGGAACCAGTGTGATGATTAGCATTCCCCTATCTGATACTAATACAAAATCAGCTTCAACTCAAAATGCTATTGTTTCCGATCCCGTGATCGCGGAATAGAATTTAAAACGGCGATAAATTTATCGGTTGTCCCCCTTGTTTTAAAGATTCACTTAACCCGCACAAAATATTAACTAATTCTGCACCCACCCAACCCGAAGAAATCGGGGAAGGTTGATGATTTTGAATACAATTCAGAAAATGATCACAAACTTTAGCTAGAGGTTCCCGGGGTTCAATCTCAATCACTTCTCGATTTAATCCGGCGGCTTTCCAAGTATTATCAATAACATTAAAATAACCCTGTTGAATTGTTAGAGGAGATTGCGATTGTAGTTCATCAAAAATTAAGGTTCCTTGACTTCCCACCACGGCTAAACGACGTTGTTTGTCTGGATTTAACCAACATAAATGTAGAAAAGCTTCAAACCCACTGGGATAGGTTAAATTAGCTATAACTAAATCCGATAATCCCGATTTAGGTTGTAACCAAACCGTTCCCGTGGCTTTGACTTGAATTGGTTTTTCCCCTAACCAACTATTAAGAATAACAAGATCATGAATGGCTAAATCCCATAAGGCATCCACATCTTGCCGCACCGGTTCTAAATGGGTTCGGGTGGCGTAACCATATCTCAACTCCCCTAATTTTCCCGATTCAATTACGGTTTTTCCCCGTTCTACCGCCGGGTGAAATAAATAGGTATGATCAACAAAAAGTTGTAGTTGTTTTTGTTGCGCGAGTTCGCATAATTCCAAGGATTCAGTCACACTCAGGGTTAATGGTTTTTCGGTAAAAACATGACAACCCTGTTTTAAGGCGGCGGAAATTAACGGAAAATGGGTCGCCGCCGGGGTGGCGATCGCAACGGCATCTAAATTCGGTAAATTCCAAATTGTTCCACTATCGGTCGCTAAAATAATATCGTCGGGAAGTTGAAACCTTTCTTTCACCGCTTGTAAACGGTTACTGATTGGATCGGCGATCGCCACAACTTTAGCATGAGGATGTTGATGGAAGTTACGAATTAAATGAACTCCCCAACGACCCGCACCAAAAATAGCAATATTAATCATAAGAATAGGAAATGGGTAATGGGTAATACTTCGACTTCGCTCAGTAACAGGGTAATGGGTAATGGGTAATACTTCGACTTCGCTCAGTAACAGGGTAATGGGTAATGGGTAATACTTCGACTTCGCTCAGTAACAGGGGAATGGGGATTTATTATTCCATCGTATTAATAATATCAACAATTATTCTAGTTTCCGATGGTAATTCATTTTTAAAGAATTCTATATCAGATCAATTGCTGATTGTTTATTTGGTGATTTTTCCTGTTTTTATCGCTTAATCTCGGCAGGTTTTTGTGTATCTACAACAGACAGAAAAGCCACTTCCGCCGCCGCCTGTTCCGCCGCTTTAATTGAACGTCCGGTACCTTCCCCCAGTTGACGACCTTGTAACCAAACCACCGCCGTAAAACGCCCTTCATCATTATGAATTTGGCGATTTTGCTGGACTTTATATTCCGGTAAAACTTTATAGTGGCTTTGTGTCCATTCCTGTAGGGCAGCTTTATAATTATTTCGGGCTGGATCACGAATAATTTTAGCGGCGCGATCGCGAAAATGGGAATCTAACCAAGGACGAATTAAGTTTAAATTTTGACTACTTAGATATAAACTGGCTAAAACCGCTTCAAAACAGTCCGCTAGACGGGATTCTTCCCCCGCTTTGTCCCGAATCGCGCTCCCGGCGGCGAGTAAAAACTTACCAAATCCGTACTGATCGGCAATTTCCGCCAAAGTGCGATCGCTGACCAAAATCGAACGAATCGCCGCAAATTCCCCCACCGGACAGTCAGGATAAACCTCATAGAGTAACTCAGAAGCTGCCAATCTCACCACCGAGTCCCCGACAAACTCTAATTGTTCATAATTTGCCTCCGCCGAGAGGGTCGGATGAGTTAGGGCTAAGTCTAATAAATCCCATCGAATCGGGAGATGGTCTGGGAGTCCCAAACGTTGAATCAGCTTTTCTAACTGGCGTTTTCGATTTGGATAACCAATAGTCATAGATTTGGGTTGTCACTCTGAAGATCAGCCTAGGCTCTAAAATTAAGGAGAGAAAGAGTTAGACATAAGCCGGGTTCTGTTATTGGTGGCAATTAGCACACCAACGGCGATTATCTATCTGGGATGGCTGTTACCAGACACCTCTAGCGGTACCACTATTCAACGAAACGGGGAAAAGACCAACCCTAGTTTCTCCGACCTTGCTCCCAACCGGGGTTTACCGAGCCAACGCCTCACGACGTTGCTGGTGCGCTCTTACCACACCTTTGCACCCTTACCCGAAGGCGGTATTTTTCTGTGGCACTATCCTCACGATCGCTCGCACTGGGCGTTACCCAGCAAGTTTGGTCTTTCGGGAGCCCGGACTTTCCTCAGACTCATCGAGTCCGTAATCGCCTACGCTTACTCTTTACCCTCCTTTCCCATACTACTGCAAAATCAGTTATCAATGTAGAGACGTTGCCGGCAACGTCTCTACTCGGTTAGGAGGCAATCTAAAGTTATAATTAATTATAATAGTCCTGATTTTATTTATTTCACTGATGACTGAATGCGGATACTTGATAACTGTTTACTGATCACTGATTATTGTGAGTATTTTAAGAAACCGGGTTTTTAACAAAAGTTGGTTTTTCGCTCGTGAGCTTTGGGGAAAAACCCGGTTTCTGAGCAATAAGTGGCTTGATCTATCGGAGATTTCTGCGGTAATTATCGCCACTATTCTTGTATTATCTGTACTCTTGGGAATTTATTATTTAGGTTGGTTACAACCTTTAGAATTAGTCGCCTATGATCAAATGGTTAGATTACGTCCAGTTTTAGTCGCCGATCCTCGATTAGTAGTGATCGGAATTACGGAAGAAGATATTCAAAAACTTGAGCGTTGGCCTCTGTCCGATCAAGTGATTGCCCAATTATTAAAAAAATTATCTGAATATCAACCAAAAGTCATTGGTTTAGATCTTTATCGTGATATTAGATATGAACCTGGATATGATGAATTAAATAAAAAACTTCAAACTTATAAAAATATTATAGTGATTAATAATTTAGGATATAGTGAAATCAAAAGCATCCCCGCACCGCCGAATATCCCTGAAGATAGAGTCGGTTTTAATGATTTATTGCTTGACCCCGATAATGTGATTCGTCGCAATTTGATGTTTGCTAGTATCCCCGAAGGTACTTTTTATTCATTCTCTTTAAGAATGGCATTGCAGTATTTATTAGCTCTAGGAATTGCACCCGCTAATAATCAGGTAGATCCTAATTTTATTACCTGGGGAAAGGCTGAATTTGTGCCGTTATCTCGAAATTCCGGCGGTTATCAAACTATTGATGATCGAGGCTATCAAATTCTATTAAATTATCGCTCTGCTAATCATGTTGCCAGGATGATCGGTTTAACAGAATTTTTAGATCAAACCCTTCCCGAAAGTTGGATTAAAGATAAAATTGTTTTGATTGGGACATTAGCTCCCAGTGGCAAAGATTTATTTCTAACTCCCTATAGTCCGGCGGAAAAGAATGCCTTTAAAATGCCAGGAGTTTTAGTTCATGCTCAGATGGTAAGTCAAATTTTAGATGGGGTTTTAGGTGAGCGTGATTTATTTGTTTTTTGGGAACAATGGGGGGAATTTTTATGGATTTGTAGTTGGGGTTTAATTGGAGCAACCCTGGCTTGGTCAAGTCGAAATCCTTTGATTGTTACCCTGGGAAATCCATTTTTAGTCACTGTTTTATTGGGATTAAGTTTTTTCCTATTTTTACATAACCGTTGGGTTCCCACCACAACTCCGGGTTTAGCGGTGCTATTTACCAGTGGTACTGTTACTGGTTATCGTGCTTTTCAAGCCCAACGTCAACAACAAATTGTGATGCGATTATTAGGACAAAATACTTCACCAGAAATTGCTAATGCTTTATGGAATAGTCGCGATCGTTTATTAGAAGATGGCAAGTTACCCGGTCAAAAATTAATTGCCACTATTCTATTTAGTGATATTAGAAATTTTAGTACGATTTCTGAAGAAATGCCCCCAGAAATTTTAATGGAATGGTTAAATGAATATTTATCAGTTTTAACCCAATGTGTCCAAACCCACCACGGTATTATTAATAAGTTTACTGGGGACGGAATTATGGCGGCTTTTGGGGTTCCCCTAGCTCGCAGAAACGAGGAATCTATTGCCAAGGATGCTTATAATGCGGTTGCCTGTGCTTTAGCCATTGAAGACCATTTAAAACAGTTAAATCAAGATTGGAAGCGCCGAAACTTTCCCGAAATTGCCATGCGAGTTGGGATTTTTACTGGCCCGATTGTCGCCGGAAGTTTGGGGGGAAAAGAACGGTTAGAATATGGTTTATTAGGAGATAGTGTTAATATTGCTTCTCGTTTAGAAAGTTGTGAAAAAGATCGACAACCGGGGATTTGTCGGATTTTAATTGCCGAGCAAACTTTACAATATATTGCGGATAGTTTTGAAGTTGAATCTTGGGGATTAATTCCACTCAAAGGTCGGCACGAACTGGTGGACATTTATCAGGTTGTGGGCTGGAAAACCAGCTCTAAAATATCAAAATAATTGATTCTTAGGTACGGAGTAGATTAGATGGGTTGTTGAGGAAGGGAACAGGAATAGGCATCACCGGAGCCTTGAGGACAAAGACTAATCATGCTTTGTTTGGTGGTGTTCCCTAGGGCCTGTTCCCTATTATTTGACATCCTCACCGCCGTAAAACAGACGGTGATTCCTAAACTTCACAATTTAGGTTTCTGCTTCTTAGCAACTGCCTCTACCCACAAGGAGTTTTCTGGTCTTATGTTCGCTCCACAGACTATCCCCGCCAGCCCTGCGGTTCTTATGTGTCGAAGTCTCAAAAAGAGAATTCTGAAGTTGGTGTTGATTCTAGGGGTGGACTGCCCATTGCCCTATCCTCATTTTCCCGGTCTACCGATTTTTCTGCGCCGCCAGTACAACTGGGCTTCGCTCGTTAGGCTGTCTGAATCCATCGTCACGGGTGGGTCAGTGACCATCTACATTCTAACACAAAGCCGTCCCCCATTTTCATGAGGGCAGGCGTATAACGACGGGGTTTCTACCCATTTTTTCGATGATTCTTGGATTAAAGATTTTTGGCTTTACGATTTTCCCACCACATGGGAACTACTAACCAGGCTATCAATAAAATTAGAGCTACAAGGGTAAATTGGGCAACCCAAGCCACTAATTGTTCCAAAGAAATCATATTTCCCACAAAATAAGATAAACTGACCATCACCGATGCCCAAACCGTAGCTCCAGCCGCATTGCACAGAAAGAATTTCCAGTAGGGCATTTGAGCAATTCCGGCTAAAGGGCCGGCAAAAATGCGTAATAAGGCGATAAAGCGACCAAGGAAAACGGCTTTGGCTGCGTTTTGGCGGAATTGTTCTTTAACTTCATGGAGTTGTTCTTCCCGAATCCTAAAGAACCGACCTAGACCGACTAATAGTGGCCAACCGCCCCATGCCCCCAGCCAGTAACCAAAATTATCTCCTAAAATGGCCCCAGCAATGGCACTACCGAGGACAAGCCAATAATTCAACTCACCACTCCCGGCTAAAAATCCACCCACGAGGGTAATAGTTTCTCCTGGGAGGGGAATACCAGCGTTTTCTAGGGTAATTCCCACAAATACAGACCAGTAGCCGTATTGATGAGCAATTTCTCTAATTGTTTCTAAGGATACAAATTCAAAAGACATTCAATGCTGCCTTTATATTTTTTTGCAAAGCTTTATACTTCTCAATATATCTTGACGGTTTTTTAGCCGTTGTGTCAATCTCAGACGAGTTGAAGAACACAACAACAAATTAGGCTAAGTCTGTCTAAATCCCAAAGTTGAATCTTCCTAAGTTATTAACGATGAGCTTACTCTAATCGAGAACAGCTATGATCCCTAATATACCTGAATCGGAGTCAATATAGATTCTCCTTTGACAATTGTAGCTAAGTTAAGATCAATTAAGATTGATTTGATCCCAATGGGTCAAAGTTTCTATCCACTGCATCAGTAAGCGAGGAGTAATCACTATGGAATGGCAACAACTGAATGGGTATGTTTGGCTTCAACCCCCAACCCGTCTTGACTCCCAAGGAGGTTTGATCCTCAAAGAAAAACTACCTGATATTCCCCTAGAACCTGATAAAATCTGGGTGATGAATATGGAATCCGTGGACTTTATGGATAGTTCGGGTTTAGGAGCGGTGGTCACCGCCGTAAAATTTTCTCGGACTCAAGGATGTCGTTTGGTGATGTGTAGACCTTCGGCGACGGCCCGGCTGATTTTTGAAATTACCCAGCTTGATCGAGTATTTGAAATTATAGAAAATATTGAGGAGATTTTCTCAAGCTCGGAAACCTTGCTTTGGGCTTAGTTAACGATTAGATCCGGTTTTGGTGGCCAGTTAATCAGTAATTGGCTGTTGATCTTTGATCGACTTTAGACGAGTTGACCGATAGAATGGGAGAGTGCAGAAACCACATATTGATTCCGTCCTTGAGCTTTGGCTTGATAGAGTCCCTGATCGGCGATCTCGATCAAGTGTTTCGCATTCATCTTTTCCGAGGGAATTACAGTCCCAATTCCTAAGCTACAAGTCATATAATCGCTGACAGACGAACCCGAGTGAATAATTTTTAATTTTTCAATCTGATTTTGAATACTTTGGGCAATTAAAATAGCATCTGCTACGCTTGTTTTTGGTGAAATTATCGCGAATTCTTCTCCACCATAGCGAGCGACAAGATCCGTAGGATGTTTCATAGCTTCAGAAATAGCCTGGGCTACCTCTCGCAAGGCCTGATCTCCTGCTAAATGACCATAGGTATCGTTATAGGGTTTAAAGAAGTCTAAATCACAGAGAATTACTGATAACGGGGCTGGTTGCTGAGATAATTGCTCCCATTGATTTTTGAGGTATTCATCAAAATAACGACGGTTGGCAATTCCGGTTAAACTATCAGAAGTTGCCAACTCTCTTAATTCATGATTGACAATTTTTAACTGATGATAAAGTTCTGATTGTTGAATGGCGATCGCCAATTGGGCTGCTAAAGAAACTAATAATTCCTGTTCCCAAATTTGCCATGATCGGGGACTAGAACAGTGATGAGCTACTAATAATCCCCACATTTTCTGTCCATGCCAAATCGGAGTTACTAGATAAGCTCTAATTTGAAGTTGAATTAATAGTTTCTGATGACAACGACTGACATTATCTGTATAAATATCAGCAACGGATTTAACTTTAGCATTTTTTTCTAGGCTCAAAGTTTCCTTGATACAACAATCCGTATACCGATGACCCAACATAGAAAAACATTCCTGAGCGTGAGATTCTGTTAGGACTTCTCCTTCTTGGTCATTGTCAAAGCGAAAAATGATCACCCGTTCATTATTTAGGGCTTGACGGACTTCGGTAACGGTCGTATTTAGAATTTGACTTAATTCTAGGGATTCATGGATGCGTTGGGTCAGTCGGGTATTGAGTCGTTCCCGTTCCGCTTGCTGTTTGAGTTGTTGTTCAATTTCTAAACGCTCGCTAATATCCCGAGCTAAAGTATGAATTAATTGTTGTTCCCCGACCTGAATTAAACCCAGGCGAACTTCTACGGGAAAAGTGGTTTGATCTTGGCGACGGTAAATTCTTTTTAGGGTTATGGGTTTACCTGGAACTAAACTTTGGAATAGGATCACAGGAATAGGTTCGGTTTCTATCTGTTGAAGGGATAAACTTAAAAGTTCCTTTCTGGTATAGCCCAAACTTTGACAAGCAAATTCATTCACATCCAAAATCTGGCCATTAAAATCATGCAGCAGAAATCCATCCGCCGCCTGTTCCACCAAGGCTCGAAAACGACTTTCACTTTGGATCAGGGCGATTTCGGTTTGTTGTAACCGTTGGGACGCCAGACGTAAATCCAACTGTTCTATCACCAATTCCCCCAGAGATTGCAGGGTTTGCACTTGCAGTTCACTTAATTCATGGGGGTGATAATCCATCACACAAAGGGTTCCTAAGCGTTGTCCATCGGACGTACACAAAGGAGCCGCCGCATAAAACCGGAGGCCAAACTCTTTCTTAACTAAAGGATGATTACACCATTGGGGATCGGTTAAGGTGTCATTGATACAGTAAACGCCCTGATTATACATGGCAAAACCGCAGAAACTGCCTTCTCGATTGACCTGAGGACAATCAAGTCCCTGGCGGGATTTAAACCAAATCCGATCTTGATCTACTAAACTGACTAAGGAAATCGGAACCCCTAGTAACCGAGAGGCTAAAAGCGTAATTCGGTCAAATGCTGCTTCAGAAGCCGTATCTAGGATGTTGTAATGATAAAGTGCTTCTAATCGTTGATTTTCCTGAACACTCGGAGATGGAGACATACCTTGAGGTAACCTAGAATAACTAGGGATTATATTTGGTTTAGATTAGCACAGAGGATGATGGTAAATTGGGGTTGAATTGATACAAGTGAGTTGAGAGGCTAAGAATCCAGGAACTTGATTGGGACTCGATTCTAAAAATATCTATAACACATTTTTGGGGCTGAATTTGTGTAAAATATGATCCTGTGGACAGGCATAAAATTTGAAACTCTGTTCCTCCCCGCATTGTAACACTCTCTATCGAAGGTTGCGGGTTGATCCTACTGTCTATGGAGCAACACAAGGAATCCAATAAATTTAACCCTTGGACTGGTACTGCTCAAGGCTCAAATTCACTGCACAATAAACATTATAAATCTTCCTTTTATTAATTATTGATTAAAATGAAGCGTCATTATTTAATCGGGCTGATTTTAACAACATTTTTGATAGTTTTAATCAGTCAAATCCCAACTATTGCCACCGATGATAAAATTCCATCTAAACCTCACCCTTTACCAGAAAGTTTAGAAAAGTGGCAAGATCCAAACAATCAAGGTGATTATTTTGATAAAATTGAAGCTCCTAATTTTGGTTATTTAATTTTTTCTAATTTTCCGATTAAAGTTTATATTGAAAATCCCGCTTCCGATCAAAACTGGAAAGAAAGGATTTTATCTGCTATTTTAGAATGGGATAATTATTTGCCATTAAATCTCGTTGAAGAACCGGAAAATGCCGATATTGAAATTATTAGAAAAAATCCTCCCCTAGACCCCCAGAAAAAACGCGCTAGTTCCGCAGAAACCCGTTATCAAGTTTCGGTTAAATATACTCCCCAAGGGTTTCCCTATTTATCCCATCGCTTTACAATTTGGTTGAGTCCCACCCAAACCGGAAAATATATTGAAGCCGCCGCCCTGCATGAATTTGGTCACGCTTTAGGAATTTGGGGTCATAGTCCTGAACCCACAGATGTCATGTATTTTTCCCAAGTTCGAGAACCCCCGCCTATTTCTGCTAGAGATATTAATACTTTAAAACGGATTTATCAGCAACCGACTCGTTTAGGATGGCCTGTATTATAACAGGGAATGGGGAATGGGGAATGGGTAATAGGTAATGGGTAATGGGAGGGAAAGAATTCACAGTCAGGTTTGCTGGATTATTTTTAATCAATCACTTTTAACCATCCGTTATTTAAACGATTAATAATTTCACTAATTTGTTGACATTCTTTCAACCCTAAAACTTGATCAGAAAAAACTAAAGCCATTAACCCGTTTTGGTCGGCGCGGGTAATTTTACCTGTGGCGTAAATTTTGCTAACGATACCCTGGATATCAATAGATGTTCCCGATAATACCTTGTTCATGCTTCCATCTCGCCAGGTCAATATTTAATCTATACAGACCTGTTGACTCAGCATCAGGATGATTTATCATCGGTATTATTCGAGATGGATTAAAAATTAAAACAGTTAAGCATTAAAGGAGAAACATTCTAGCTGAATTAATTTAATTAGGGGTCAACGGTGGGAATGTAAGTTGCTAATCCTCTAAATTTAAGTCCTAAAATAATATCATTCCATTCGGAACCTAAATAGTTTCCAGTCTTAGTAATAGCATTAATAAAGTAGAATCCATCTAAATCCGTTGCTATTTCTGCCCAATTATTAATATCAAAAGAGTTAAATTTATTAAATTCTAGTACAGTTTTAGTATTATTTTCATCGGGTAATATATAGAGATGATCCCCGGATTTCTCGACAATGGTTACTCCTTTAACTTTACGAATCTTCATCGGAGAAATTGTTTTTGATGGGTTGTATCCTTGAATGATTTTCATGTCAACTTTTCCTTGTAGATAATGATTGGATTCAATTCTTAGGTGTGAGTCCGCTCAGAATGATGTTGATATTGCTACTATCTCTAGTAAAGTCGGTGATCACAGGGAAGATTGTTCCACTTCTTGGCGCGTCCCCAAAATGTTTGCTCCCTATGTACAAAAGACGAAATCCATTATGTAACGGATGTGACAGTTGAGCAAGTGGTTTTGCTGTTATCGTTATTTTTTGTAAAATTTCCGGTTTCTGATTCTCCTTTCCCGAATAAAAAACCCCTCTCTGGGATAGAGAAGGGAATGGGGAATGGGTAATGGGTAACACACCGGAGGGGGAAAAGATTTCAAAGATTTTAACGGACTGCTACGGCGGGTTCTTCTAATATAATTTCGCAGGTATCGCCGTTATATCCCCGTTTGGGTTGAACAAAAACTTGATCACCCGCTTGCAGTTCCAGTTTGGTAAACTGTTCCTTACTTAAATGGGCAACAATTTCGCCTCCATCGGCTAGGGTTAAATCCACTTGAATGTCCCAGCCTAAATGAGTCAACCGTTTCACCTGGGCGATAGGACTCAGTTGTTGATAACTACTGGTATGTAATTCCAGATCATGGGGACGAACAAAAATATTAGCAGCAGTAGAACCTAAATCAAAATCTTGAAAGAGTGTTGTCTGACGGGGTAACACATTAACTGTGCCGATAAATTGCAGGACAAAGGGGGTCGCCGGGTGATCATAAATTTCTGAGGGGCTTCCCACCTGTTCAATTTTGCCATGATTCATCACCACAATCTCATCCGCTACCGCCATTGCTTCTTCTTGGTCGTGGGTAACAAAAACGCTGGTAACGTGAACCTCATCATGGAGTTTTCGTAACCAACTCCGCAATTCTAAGCGAACTTTGGCATCTAACGCTCCAAAAGGTTCATCAAGTAATAATACCTGGGGTTGCACTGCTAAAGCCCGGGCTAAGGCTACCCGTTGACGTTGACCGCCGGATAGTTGAGCCGGATAACGATTTCCTAATCCGGTTAACTGAATTAAGTCTAATAATTCCTCGACTCTAGCTTTAATTTTTTGCCGAGGATGTTTACGAATTTCTAAACCAAAGGCGATATTTTGGCGGACGGTAAGATGTTTAAATAGGGCATAATGTTGAAATACAAATCCAATATTACGGCGTCGGACATCTAAATGGGTTTGATCCTGACCATGAATAATAATTTGTCCACCAGTAGGAGGTTCTAATCCGGCAATCGCTCTTAATAAAGTAGACTTTCCTGAACCCGAAGGCCCTAATAAGGCGACTAAGGTTCCATCTTTAATTTCCAAGTTAATGTTATCTAAGGCCTGAAAATTACCGAATACTTGAGAAACGTCTTTAATGATAATACCCATAGTACCTCACAATAAAAGAGTGGAATTGGAATCGGTCAAAAATACCTTAACCATGACTGGTTTTTCTCTCTAAGATTTCCTTGATAACTAAAGTCACTAAGGCTAGTAAAGCTAAAATGGTAGCAGCACCAAAAGCAGCTTCGGTTTGATAGTTTTTGTAGGCTTGTTCTACAAAAGTTGGTAAGGTTAAAGTTCTGCCAGCAATTAATCCAGAAACAACCGCCACCGCTCCAAATTCACCCATAGCTCTCGCATTAGTTAATAGAACACCATAGAGCAAACCCCATTTAATATTAGGGAGAGTCACACGCCAGAAAATTTGAAAATCCTCAGCCCCTAAAGTGCGGGCGGCTTCTTCCTGTTCTGAACCTAATTCTTCTAAAACCGGAATCACTTCTCTGGCTACAAAAGGCAAAGAAACAAATAGTGTGGCGAGCACCATTCCCGGGAGGGAAAATAATACTTTAATATCCAGGTTTTCTAAGGCTGGCCCAAACCAACCATTGCGACCATATAACAACACAATCATTAACCCGGCTACCACGGGAGAAATCGCAAAGGGTAGGTCAATAATACTAATTAATAAGGTACGACCTCTAAATTGATTTCTAGCAATCACCCAAGCGGCGCAGAGTCCAAAAACCGTATTGGTCGGAACAACAATCAAAGCAATGATTAAAGTCAGTTGCATTGCTTTTTGAAAGTCGCTGCTATTAATAGCAATGATAAACTCTTGGGTTCCTTTATGGAAGGCTTCGTAAAAAACGGCTATGGCTGGAATAAATAAAACTAAAGCCAGATAGAGTAAAGCAATACCAATTAGAAGCCATTTAACCCAAGGGAATGACTGAGATTGAGCGGGATTTGTTTGCGAAGATGCCATAAAAGGTAAACAATTAACGGGTTGAAAATCTTAACTTTTCAGAGAATAACGGCGTCCCCACTGTTGGAGTGCATTAATTAGTAGCAACAGGAACAATGAAAAAACCAGTAAGACACTACCAATGACTGTTGCACCTACATAGTCATATTGTTCTAAGCGTTGAAACACTAAAATCGGGGCAATTAAATCTTTAAAGGGAATACTAGAAGAAATAATTACTACCGAACCATATTCTCCAACTGCACGGGAAAAACCGAGGGCAATTCCAGTTAAAATTGGGGGCATTAAGGGGGGTAGTAAAACTCTGATAAAAGTTTGAAATTCCGATGCACCCAATGACCAAGCTGCTTCCTCAATTTCCGGTTCCATTTCCTGCATAACTGGTTGTAAAGTTCGTACCACAAAGGGTAAGGAAATAAACAACATGGCAATAAAAACCCCTAAACGGGTGAAGGCTATTTTAATCCCAAAGGGAGCAAAAAATTGTCCAATCCAACCGTTATTACTATAAACCGTTGCTAAGACTAAACCAGCAACAGAAGTGGGTAAGGCAAAGGGCAAATCAACGGCGGCATCAATTAATTTTTTCCCAGGAAAGCTATAACGAACTAACACCCAAGCGATTAAGGTTCCCATCAATCCATTAATTGCCCCGGCAGCTAAACCAGTTACAAAAGTAACGTTATAAGCACTAATAGCAACGGGACTAAAGGCAATTTTCCAAAATTCCTGGGGGGAGATGGTTAAGGATTTTGTAATTAATGCTGCAAAGGGCAGAATTAACATCAAAATCAGATAGGAAAAGGTAAAAACCCAGGGGAAAGAAAGCCGCCCCAAAAGTTCCTTTAAAGGGTTATTAAAAGCGGGTTTCTGGGTTTTAAACGAGTCTACAGAAGTCACCATTAATGTTTAATACTCTACGGGTAATAGGAATTGAATTGATTGTTTACCAGCCATCTACTTCTGATTGTGAATCCCGCCAAATTTCAACATCTAAATCGGAAAGATAAATCATGGCGCTATCAATTTGTTGGGGAGTTCCTTTCAGGAGTAAATCAAACCAACCATCTTCCCGGGCATTCTGACCTAAAATTGCTCCGATAATATTCACTTGTAAACCATAATCGGAAGCTAGGCGAGAAATTACGGGTTCTTGGTGGTATTCCTTGGGAATTCTGACTCTAATTCGGGAATCAGATTGATATTTTTCTCTAGCATTTAATTCAGATAAATCTGTATTTTCTTGATCAATATTTGGAGAATTTAAAGACATTTTAATCTCCTTAAATAAATGACTAGAATTTTAGGGACTGAATCAATTTTTATTTGGATTGGGCAATTTTGGCTTGGATTTGATCAAAAATTGCTCCATCGGCAAAAAACTGAGTATCCACCTCTTTCCAACCGCCTAAATCCTTAATGGTGAACAGTTTTTCAACTTTAGGAAATTGGCTGGCAAATTCGGCTTCTACTGTGGGTTCAACGGGTCGGAATCCGACTTTGGCAAACTCTTTTTGAGCTTCCGGTGTAAATAAGAACTTGGTAAAAGCTTCTGCAACTTGACGGGTTCCGTGTTTGTCTACATTTTTATCGACAACGGCAACGGGATTATCAATGGAAATGTTATAATCCGTCGGCACAATATAGGGCTGTTTATCCCCTTTTTGAGCCGCTAAAATCACCTCGTTTTCATAATTAATTAAGACATTGCCTTGACCCTGTTTGTAGAAGACATCACTGGCTTCCCGGGCATCTTTTGGCAGCACCGGAACTCGACTAAAGACACTTTCTACAAAGGTTTGGGCTGCTTCTGGGGTGCCTCCAGCTTGGGTAACGCTACCCCATAAACCCAGGACATTCCACTTAGCTCCACCACTGGTTTTGGGGTTAGCTGTAATTACTTGAACATCATCCCGGGTCAAATCAGACCATCCCTTAACGTTGGTATTGGCATCTCTAAGCACCAAAGCCACGACGGATTTATGGACAATCGACTCATTAGGAAGTTCCTGTTCCCAACCGGGTTGGATGAGTCCGGCCTTCTCTATTTTGGCCGTATCTCCAGCTAAGGCCAAAGCCACCACATCGGCATTAAGTCCATCAATAACCGCACGGGTTTGGGAGCCTGAACCGCCATAACTTTGTTCAAACACTACGGTCTGTCCGGTTTGGGCTTTCCACTGTTCCACAAACTTAGGAATGATGTTTTCATAAGCAGTTTTAGTCACTGCGTAGGATACGAGGGTGAGTTTAATCGGTTTATCCGATTCAGCTTGGGGTGAGGAGTTGCTGGTGGTGTTGGGTGAGGAGCAAGCCACCACCATCGAGTTAATTGCGATTCCGGTGAGGACAAAGCCGATAAACTTTGCCGCGGAAGGTTTAGAGGGCAAGGATGAACGGATTCCCATGGTCAAACTCCTATAATTTAGCTGTAATTCATTTAGACAGCTTTTTGTTTTTAACTATATTTCGATTGTATCCTATATTGGATTGAATTTCAATACATTTGCGCTACAAAAATTGGCGAGTTCTGTTTGTAAGGAAATGTCTTTGCCATGTCAAGATAGATATAGACAGTAGAAAAGGACAATATGGCAGCCGGACAAGCACCTTCAGCAGATGAAGCAGAGTTAGCAAAACTTTTGATTCAGAGCAACTACCTGTTCCGAGACTTAGAAATTAACTGGCTGGCTCAGTACCTTCCAGTTGACCTTGCTATAGAAAAGCTGTATTCTAGCCGTCCCGTATATACGGCGTTTCGTCCTAATATTTTTTTAGATGTTCTCTATATCATTATTAGTGGGGGGCCAATTATTACTCGGAGTACACCCCTAGACCGAATTATTGCTATCAGTTATCCGGGGGGATGTTTCGGGATGAGGAATCTCCCCTTTGGTTTTGGCCAGATGAGTCGGGCGTTTCCCAGTTTAGTTGAAGCTTACAAAACTACCGATGTGATTAAACTACCTCTGGATACCCTAAAAGAAATTTATCAGGATAGTCCAGTGGTACAAGAACGCTATGATAAATTCTTTGAATTGCGAGAAAAATTTCAGTATCATCTACTTAATTGTAGTTCCTATCCCCCTCAAGCCGTAGCAGCACTATTCAGGGCATTGGTTTATCAAGAACGCAGTCTGGGAAATCAACCCCAGTCCGACGGAGTTTATACCTTCGATTTGCCTATTGATGTGATTGCACGAGCTTGTCAATTAAACCACCGCACCGTTGAACAAGTTCTCAAGGGAATGCAGAAAGTCAAATTAATTGAAGCGGCGAAATCTAGTGATTCTTCAGAGGATACGATTCGAGTCATTGACCCCGAAGGACTTAAAGAAACCTATAGTGCCACCCGGGATAAGGTTTCGTGGTGGCCGTTGAAGTAGTTACGGAGCAGGGGAGTAGGGGGAGTAGGGAGCCTTGGTGTTAACTTAAGACTAAAAATAGTTTAGAAAACTGAAAATTCATTGCTTGATCTAGGTGTCTTGATCCCCCCTAACCCCCCTTAAAAAGGGGGGAACTGATCCCCCCTAACCCTGCTTAAAAAGGGGGGAACTGATCCCCCCTAACCCTGCTTAAA
>MNYZ01000014.1:30018-37905 GCA_001873365.1 Oscillatoriales cyanobacterium CG2_30_40_61
CCCCTAACCCTGCTTAAAAAGGGGGGAAACGGACTTTTAAGTCCCCCTTGGGAAGGGGGATTTAGGGGGATCAAGTCGGAGGTTTCCGGGGTAGATAATTAATTTTTGATTCTTGGGTTTTGAGTGGTGACGCCTAATTGAGCAATGGGCTTGAATAGGGCGCCGCCCAGGAGTCCGAGAGCAACACTAAAGGCGAGAATCACACCGACAGGAAGTTGAACAGACTCGAAAAACAGAAACCTCAGAGAAATCGGAGTAGCATTTTGGACGGCGACAATGGCGATCGCACTAATCCAGAAAGCTAGGATAAAACTGCTTATAATAGCAGGAGCATTAGGCATATAGATTCTGGTACAATAAATAATCAAATCAGGCATCAACTTTTGACCAGTCAATATTAATTGATTTTAATGCTAATTCACAAATAAAAGCGATACAGGAGTCACTATGACACCCGAAGATAAAGGTTTACCTGTCCATGACCGGACTGACAACACATCTGTTAGCCTTTCTTTTTTAGATCAAACACCTGCTGGGTCTATTACATCAGAAAAATTACCTGATAATAATTCTTCTTCCCAGATAATGATTTCAATGGCTGTTGAATGGGCTAAACAATATTATTCCATGATTTGGGCAAATAATCAAAATAATCTATCTCAAGAATTAGAAGCCAATACAAAACTTGATATTACCGAATTTGAACAACAGCGCTCTCGAATTGTTTCCCAGCTTTTGCAAATGTTAAATATAGCGGGCGAAATTGCCTGGAACAAAATTGAAGCCTTACTGGGATCTCATCAAGTCATATTAAACTTAATTAAAAAAACAGAAATCATTCAAGATACTTGCCATCTGTATCGAAAAACAATAGAAGCCTATGCTCAATATGAACAACCGTCGCGCTTATCGGTTTTAGTTGGGAGAGATATTATTGTTATTCGCCGTAAATATTCCAGTGTAAATTCTTTATTTCTCGCCATTTTAGCCACAGAATTTAACTATGTTGGGAAAATTTTATTAGACTGGATTCCTCTCGAATCTCAATCGGTTTTTTTACTATATTTTAAAGTTTTAGAAGATTATCTTCACGACCCCCTAGCGGAAATTTATGCCCTAGCAGCGACCCATCCACCGGATTCAGAAGCCTTAATTGCTGTACAGCAATTACTCTCTCAAACCACGACAATTGCCGAAAATATTTATCAACGGATTTGTCAATTATATCCTGATTATTGCAGTATGAGTGGCGACTTGAGAAATACGATGGTTCACTATTCTAGTGTTCGAGATATCGAACTGTTTCAAATTTATTTATGTCTCTGTGCCTTAGAAGGTAGTTTACGTCCGATTCAAGAAGAATTATTCCCGATTTGTGTAATTTTATATCCTCAATTAAATGTGAGTTGGAAATTAGTCCAAGATATGTTAAGCAATATTCTTTGGCAACTTTATTATAATTTAAGTCCAGAAAGTTTTAGAGTATTTTTGCCTTATATTCATGCCTTGACTGAGATGTTTTCCGATCAGGTTGTTTACTGATATCAAGATAATATGAAATCCCATTATAGATGCTACAAATTATCCCTCTAACCCCAGGTAGAGACGTTGCATGCAACGTCTCTACCGTGGGAATGTATAGCAAACATTAATTAGAGTTCAACATTAACATCATTAGAGTGAGAAGTATCTCTGAAATCCCGACGTCCGCCACCTCTGTCGGGTTCGTAGGGGCCATTGAGTCCTGTGCGGGCGGAAAGTAATTGTGAGGTGCTAAGAACATCTGATAATTGATTAGAAGCAGAACTCGCTGCTAAAGCGTTAGCAGTAAGACCAACAAATAAACAAACTGATAAAACTAAAGATGTATAGGTTTGCATAATAAAAAGTGTCCCTTTAAGTCTGTCCACTTCCTTATACAAACCGTTAATATTTAGATCGGGATAACTGTTAAAAGTTTTTCTTAAATCCGGCTATAACCCCTCTAAAATTAACCATTGACCGGAGAAGTTTAAACGCCCGTAAACTTTTCGGGGGGAAGGAGTGGGAATATTTTGTAATTGTTGGTTAATTTCGGGGTACAGGGTGACTAATTTCCAGGTTTGACCTGTAAACTGTCCTTGAGTTAGGGTGAAACTATAGTCTTGGTGACTCTGACGCTGAAAAATACCATTAAAGGGTTGACTATCTTTAGAGGGATGACGAGGGTTAGAAAATGCCGGACAATTACCATCAATGGGATATAATTCGGGATGATCTAAATAATAATATTGCCAGTGTAACCAATCGGGATGATCAGGTGGTAAATTAAATAAAGGAATCACGGCTTGCGGGGCATTTTTATCAGTTAATAGGGAATTTTGTAAGGTTCTAACGGATAATTCTTGGGGTTTTATTCCCTGTTCAATACATAAAGCTGCGGCCATTCCTGCGGCTTGTCCAATCCCTAAAACTACAGGTTGCAAACGGGTCGCACCGTTGGCAATATGGGAAACGGAAATATTTTTTTCGCAGACTAATAAATTATCAAAACTAACAGGAATTAAGGCTCGATAGGGAATTGTAAATGGTTTTCCTGTCCACCGTCCACCCCAACGTAAACTTTTAGGTTGCAAAGGTAATTGAAATTGGGTATAATGATGATCATTAGCATAATTTCCAATAGCGATCGCTTCACAGTCTCCCACTTTATTTAAAGGTAAGGTCGCAGTACAACCATTTTCAATAGGTAAAATATCCTGTTCTATAATGGTTGTTAATCCTTGAATTCGGCGACTTTCTCGATAGTAGGGATGGAGGGCAAAAGCCGATAAAATATCAGGATTAGTATTAAAATTAGGTCGATTTTCAATAGGAAAAACTCCCGTTGCTAACCCGTATCTTATTCCTAATTTTAATTGAATAAACCGAGCAAAACTCAGGCTATGGTAAAAACTTTCTTGCCAGAATTGCAACCTTTCAGAGTTTGAACCGATTAACCTATCTAAATTTTGGTCATAATCATTGCCCTGTATCGGCCAGTTAATCATAAACCTATTGTCGGGTAATCTACCATAATTTAGGAATGATTCTATATCATAATTTTTCCAAGCATTAGTAAATATTTCGGGGGTATCAATGGGGGGAATCGGAATTTCTGGTGCTATGTTACCTTCTCCAAAATCCTGCATGATAAAAACCCAGGTTGGAGCTTGAACCGGAGTAGTTTTCATTAATGTTGATAGCTCAAGGGGGGCACTAGGTTCTTGCCATTGGTCTTGCAATTCCCATCCCCAACGATAGGGAATTTTTGCAAGTTCTAAAAGGTCGCCTAATTCCGTCCCATCTAATATAATTTTAGCATGAATAGTACAGGAATTAAATCTAACCTCTGTAATTTTATTCCCCTGTTTGATTACTTCTAAAGGTTGTTGTTCTGGTATCCAGAATAAATTGGATTCTGCTTTAACCCAATCGGCAAAAATATTCGCCCCAATTTGGGGATGATAAGTAAAGAAACTCACCCAAGCATTATCTAAACCTTGGGGTTGACGGTGGTTTAATTCCCGTAAAAATGCTCCCCAAATTCCGGTTTGAAAGGCGACTAATTCATTACCATCAGGTGCAGAAACGCCCCCGGAAGTTAACATTCCTCCTAACATCGACCATTGACTAACTAAAATAGTTTTTGCCCCTCGACGGGCGGCTTGAATGGCGGCGGCTGTTCCTCCCGTCCCGCCTCCAACGACTAAAACATCCGCTTGTAAGTAATTCATAGCTATTTGTGAACAAAAAAAACAATCTAAAAATTATCGGCTAAAATAGAACCCAGTAGTAAGCCCTTTAGGGCTTAATCCGGTAAAATTAATTACCAACGGCATCTATCTAACTCATGTTTTTTGCATAATCCTTGGGAAGAAGCCCTAAAGGGCTTACTACTTTTATATTTATTTGGATGCAATGGTAAAGATTTTATCTTTAAAATTTAAAATAACTGGTAATTTCCTGGGTTTATGGGGGGTTTGGCTTCCGGTTGTTGTGATTTTAGGACATATTCCTATCACCCAAGCCCAAGAGGTGATTACTCAACCGATAATGAATCTTCCTACGAGTGATACGGGTTATAGCCTGGGCCCGGGGGATTTGCTCCAACTCGATATTTTTAATGTTCCTGAATATAGTGGTAATAATGGTCATCATCAAGTCTCTATTGATGGTTCGGTGAATTTACCTTTAATTGGAAATATTCCGGTTCAAGGAATGACTATAGACCAGGTAACTGTACTGATTCAACAGCGCTATGGAGAATATTTACAACGGCCGATTTTAGCGCTTAAATTAATCGCCGCCCGTCCCTTACAAGTGGCGGTGACGGGAGAGGTACAACGTCCGGGGTCTTATATTGTTTCGCCGTCAGCGAGTATGACAACCAATAACCCCTTGATGGGAACCCCAGAAGTATCGGGTGCAGGGGGACGTTTACCCACAATTACCAGGGTATTGCAAATGGCTGGGGGAATTACTCCGAGTGCGGATATGCGACAGGTAAAAATTCGGCGCTCCGGTGGAAGTGGGGGGGAGAAAATTCTAAGTTTGGATTTGTGGGAACTGTTGCAAACGGGGGATTTACGTCAGGATATTAGCCTGCGTGATGGCGATACGATTTATATTCCCACGAATACTGAACATAATGCGGCGGAATCTTCTCAATTAATTACGGCTAATTTTGCTAGTAATAATAATCAACCGATTAATGTGGCGGTGGTGGGTGCGGTGAATCGCCCTGGAACTCATACCCTGGTTTCCGAAGCAATTCCCCGAGTTTCCTCAGAAGCGGGTCAACCCTCGGAGGGTTTAGTGGCGGCGACTGGGGGACTGTTTACGGTGACGAAGGCGCTGAAAATGGCGGGGGGAATTACTCCGGGCGCGGATATCCGTAATATTCAGGTACGACGTCTGACCCGCACGGGAACCGAACAACGGATTAAAGTAGATTTAGGTCAACTGTTACAAGAAGGGGATTTAAGCCAGGATGCGATGTTACAACAGGGAGATACGATTGTAGTCCCAACGGCGACGACGGCCCAAACCCAACAAAATGCCGAGGTGGTGGCGGCGAGTTTTTCCCCCGATACCCTGAAAATTAGTCTGGTGGGTGAGGTGGTGTCCCCAGGGGCGAAAAGTTTGGCTCCCAATACGGCTTTGAATCAAGCATTGGTGGAAGCGGGGGGATTTAATGAATCTCGTGCTAATAAGAAACAAGTGGAATTAATCCGTATTCATCCGAATGGAACGGTTTCTCGGCGTCAGATTTCAATTAATTTATCGGCGGAGGTGAATGAGGAAACTAACCCAACCCTGAGAAATAATGATGTGATTGTGGTTGGTCGTTCTGGGGGGGCGGCTTTCCGAGAGGGTTTAGGAACTGTGTTAAATTCGTTAAGTCCGATTAACAATGTTTTAGGACTGTTTCGATTTGTGAATATTTTAAACTAAAAAAAACTATGAAAAACCGAAAATTATCTCAACTCTCTGTGATTAAAAATCAGAGGAAACCCTTACAGTCCCCGGAAGAAACTTTATATTATGATGCTGATTTATACCCCGGATACAATTTAGAGGAAAAGGCTAATTTTTTTCAGATTGTTTGGAAACGGGCGATCGCTGTTTTAGGAGTAACAACGGCCGTCACCGCCGGGGTATATCTTTGGACAATTAATCAAACTCCTGAATATAAAGGGTCATTTCAAATTTTAGTTGAAACTTCTCCCGCCAACGATAGTTTACCCTCGGAGTTAGATGGAAATTCAGAAAAAAAATTAGATCTTGATTATTATTCCCAACTGGAAATTTTACAAAGTCCCAAATTAATGTCAGGAATTCTCAAAGGGATTCAAACTCGCTATCCTGAAGTGACTTATGATTCTTTATTTAATAAAAAAACTGGACAAACTTTTTGGGAAAATGATACCCTGGCTATTAAACCTTTAAAACAGACTCGGATTTTTGAAGTTAGTTATCAAGGGACTGAACCTCAAAAAGTCCAATTTGTTTTAGAAAAAATAGCTGAAGGTTATTTAAAATATAGTCTTCCTCAAGATGTACAGGATCAACAGCGAGAGCAACAATTAAAATTAATTCAGGAACAAATTGCAATTTTAGATAAAAAAATTCCGCCGATTAAACAAGGAATTGAGAAACTTCAAAAAGAATATAATTTTATTGATCCACAACTGCAAACTGAATATTTATTCAAACAAAAAACTGAATTACAAGCTCAAAAATTAGAAACTCAATCCCAACTTCTGCAACAGGAATCTCAATATCAATCCTTACAAAAACAATTGGGATTAAAACCCGAACAAGCCTTGTTAGCATCGGCTTTAACTCAATCTCCGAACTATCAAGGGTTACTGCAAGAGTTATTAAAGTTAGAAACGGAGATAGCGATTGAATCTGCCCGTTTTAAGGGGACAGCACCGCAAATTCAGGCATTATTAGATCAGCGATCGCAAATATTGCCTTTATTAGAAAAAGAAGCTAAAAATGTCTTAGGCTCAAATAGCAATCAAGTCGATCCTAATATTATCCGGTTTCAAGATTCGATCCGAATGGGAATGATTCAGCAGTTAGTTGTGGCGGCGAATAATATTGAAATGTTGAAGGTGAGAAATGAAGTTTTAGAAAAAGCTACCCAACAATTTAACCAATATTATCAAGTATTTCCCCAGGTTTTAGGTCAATATAATGATTTACAACAACAGTTAAAAACAACAACAACTCAACTAACAGAATTAACGAATAAATTTCAAGAAATGAAACTGCAAGTTGTTCCTAAAGTTAAGTCGGAACCTTGGGAATTAATTGCTCCTCCTCGGATTCCCAGTAATATTAATGGAGAATTAATTACCGTTTCTCCTAATGTTCCTTTAAATCTCGCCCTGGGGGGATTAGCGGGATTATTCTTAGGGGTAATTACGGCTCAAATCCTGGAACGATTGAACAATGTTTATCGCACAACCCACGAAGTTACTGATAGTATTTCCTTACCATTATTAGGGGTAATTCCAGCTAGTAATGAGGCTTTAATTCTTCCGGGTTCGGTTGCTCCTGCAATTGATATTTCCGATCTCACCTACCCCACTTGTAGTCCATTCCAAGAGGCATTCCGAGCCTTAAATACTAATTTACGTCTATTAAACCGGGAAGGTTCTGTACGGTCTTGTGTGATTACTTCTGCGACTCCCGCCGATGGTAAATCAACCATTGCTATGAATTTAGCCCAAGGTGCGGCGGCCATGGGTCAACGGGTTTTATTAGTGGATGCTGACCTGCGTTGTCCTCGGATTCATAGCTTATTAGAAATCACAAATCAATTGGGATTAACTAATATTTTAACTCAAAAATTAGAGTTTAAAACTGTGATTAAACAGGTCGCTTCTGAGGCAAATTTATCAGTATTAACCGCCGGAGAATTTTATCCCGACCCGACTCGGTTATTATCTTCAAAACCGATGCAGGAGTTAATGAAACAATTGCAGGAATCCTTTGATTTAATTATCTATGATACCGCCCCAATTTTAGGGTTAGCTGATGCGAATTTATTAGCGCCTCATACCGATGGGTTAATGATGGTGGTGGGGTTAGGAAAAACTGACCGAGAAGCCTTTAGTTTAGCCCTGCGGGAAATTAGCACCGCCGGAGTTCCCGTATTAGGTATGGTGGCAAATGGGGATAAACAGGAAACCCATTATTATCGGGATTATTAACGGGGTTTGGGTTAGGGCTGTTTCATTCTTTGTAGGGGCCATCCCCCCGTGGTTGCCCCCATCCCCCCGTGGTTGCCCCCATCCCCCCGTGGTTGCCCCCATCCCTGAAACGCCTACAAATCGTTGATGGGGAGGGTAG
>MNYZ01000114.1 GCA_001873365.1 Oscillatoriales cyanobacterium CG2_30_40_61
TTTCTGCCTGTTGTAAGTCATTCATAATTTTTATTGTCATAATCAAGTAGTGTATATCATTATATCATGCTCTTGATAATGATTTAGGACTGCTATAGGTAATAGGTAATAGGTAATGGGTAATGGGTAATGGGTAATGGGTAATTCGTAATTCTTGATCCTGATGTATCCCTGACGTGGTTAAATTCTGTTTATGATCTGTAGAGAGACGCGCCGTGGCTCGTCTCTACAGATAATTCCCTAGATATTTAATTGAGTCATGCAACCGCAAAATCTACTGCATCGAACCAAAATAGTCGCTACAATCGGCCCTGCTACCCAGAAGCCTGAAGTTCTCCGCGCATTGATTTTAGCGGGTGCAACGACTCTGCGCTTGAATTTTTCCCATAATACCCATGAGGATCATCAACGCAGTATTCGGATGATTCGACAAACCGCCTTTGAACTAAATCAACCCGTGGGGATTTTACAAGACCTCCAAGGCCCAAAAATTAGACTAGGGAAATTTGAGACGGGTTCGATTTTGCTGAACCGGGATGATCAGTTTATTCTCACCAGTGAAGATGTGGTGGGAACTCAAGAAATGTCCTCTGTCACCTACCAACCCTTAGCCGATGAAGTCCCCGATGGGGCGGTGATTCTCCTCGATGACGGTAAAGTGGAAATGGTCGTAGAGAAAGTCGAACCATCAAAAGGACGCCTATATTGTCGTGTGGTTGTGGGCGGGACTCTTTCTAATAGTAAAGGGGTGAATTTTCCGGGGGTTTATCTCTCCATTAAAGCCATGACCGAAAAAGACCGCCGGGATTTAATGTTTGGTTTAGATCAAGGGGTGGACTGGGTGGCTTTAAGTTTCGTCAGAAATCCCCAGGACGTCTTAGAAATTAAAGAATTAATTGCGAGTGCGGGGAAAGATGTTCCCGTAATTGCCAAAATTGAAAAACACGAAGCCATTGAACAAATGGAAGAAATTCTGGCTTTGTGTAATGGGGTAATGGTGGCCCGAGGCGATTTAGGGGTGGAACTCCCGGCCGAAGATGTGCCGATTTTACAAAAACGGTTGATTATTACCGCTAACCGCATGGGAATTCCGGTAATTACCGCGACTCAGATGCTAGATAGCATGGTGAATAATCCCCGACCGACCCGGGCGGAAATCTCCGATGTGGCTAATGCGATTTTAGATGGTACCGATGCGGTGATGCTTTCCAATGAAACCGCCGTGGGTAACTATCCGGTGGAAGCGGTGGCAACCATGGCCCGAATTGCGGTTCGGATTGAACAGGAGGGCGCGACCCGCAATGTTTCTAAGGTAGAAGATACGGGACGTTCTATTCCTAATGCTATTAGTCAGGCGGTGGCGCAAATTTCTCACCAGTTGAACGCGGCGGCGATTATGACCTTAACCAAAACTGGGTCTACGGCCCGGAATGTCTCGAAATTCCGACCCCAAACTCCTATTTTAGCGATTACCCCCCACGTCGAAGTGGCGCGACAGTTAAGTTTAGTTTGGGGGGTGAAACCTTTATTAGTTTTGGATTTACCCTCGGCTGACCAAACTTTCCAAGCGGCGGTGAATGTGGCGAGGGAAAAAAATCTCCTGGCCGATGGGGATTTGGTTGTGACCACGGCGGGAACCCTACAGGGGGTTGCGGGATCTACGGATTTGATTAAGGTGGAAGTGGTGACGGCGGCTTTGGGTAAGGGAACGGCTGTGGGTCAGGGCTGTGTGACGGGACGGGCAAGGGTAGCCCGGAGTGCCGGAGAGTTGGCCGATTTTAATGCCGGGGAAATTTTAGTTACGGTTCAAACCAGTGCCGATTTTGTGGATGTGATGCGCAAGGCCGGGGGTGTGGTTACGGAAGTGGATAGTTTAACCAGCCACGCGGCGGTGATTGGTTTGCGCTTGGGGGTGCCGGTGATTGTTGGGGTGAAGAATGCCACCCGCTTGATTCGAGATGGGGTGATTCTGACCTTGGATATGGAACGAGGGGTTGTCTATTCGGGAGCCAGTAGTGGTTCGGGGAGTGAAAATCTGTAGGGCTGAAGAACCCCAACGGGTAGGCGGCTTATTGATCTCCATTTTGAGTCTCTTGGATTAATTTAGCATAGGTTTCTGAAGGGCGATCGCCTAAATGATCCTCAATTTCCCGTTCCGTACCTCGATGAAAATTAATACTAAATAATCCAAATCTGGGAGTATAAGACCCCCATTCATAATTATCCGTTAATGACCAGTGCATATAACCCAAAATCGGAATATTTTCCTTTAATAACTGTTGAATTTGACGAATATGGGCTGCTAAAAATTGGCTGCGATGCAGTTGGTCAGAGCGACGGGTGGCGATACTATTATCGGGTTTTCGACGTAACGCCATGCCATTTTCTGCAATTAAAATCGGAAGATTATATTCTTGGGCATAATATTTACAGAAAAAAGATAATCCTTCCGGGAGCGCTCGCCAGTCCCACCATTTACTCATAATTCCGGTCATTAACCAATTTCTTAACCCTTTGGTTTTAAATTCAAAATCAGAAAAAGAGGGTAAACGGAAGGTATGGGCAATAAAAGGATCATAATAATCAATTGCTAGATAATCATAGACTTTTTGGCGAGGAGATATGATTAATTCTTGCCAATAATAGTCTAAATGTTTAAGATCAAAAGTTCGATGACCAACCCGATTTCCCGTCCACCGAGCTAACCGTCCCAGTTGATAGGGAATATCTTTTTGAAAGGGTAAAGAAGCTCGACCCAAAGCTGTTTCTAAATGTTTAGCTTGAGCATAAACATAATCTCTGATTTCCTGGGGTTTGATTTCTTTTTCCTGTGCTCCTAACAAATCCCAAATCACTTTTTCTGACCAATATAAATCACTACAATAAGTATTTAAAGTAACTTGAGGTTTTTCCCAACTATATTTTTCATAAATATCATGGATAGAATTATAAGCCCGAATATGAGCCGCTAATAAATGATTATAAGCTCGCCAAACCGCTTGAATTCCTGTGAAGTTTCCGGCGGGAAATTGACCACTTAAATAGGTATTTAAAACTAAAATATTTGGTTCATTAATAGTAATAAACCAATGAATCGGCGGCTGTTGATGATAGTCGGTTAAACGTTGGTTAATATGGGTAACACTTACGGTCACATAATCAATAAAACCATCAATGGTTTCTGGGGATAACCAAGCATCTATTCCTAACCAGGCGGGATGGGTAAAGTGATGTAAGGTAACAATAGGTTCTAAGCCATATTGACGACAGGTGGCAATGCGTTTGGCATAGGCATCTAAGACCTTAAAATCATAATTTGGGGCGGGAGAAATTTCAATGGTTGTTGTGGGTTGAATTCGACTCCATTCTAAACTTAATCGGAAAGAATTTAATCCTAATTTTTGACAATTAGAAAAATCTTCCGGGTAGCGCGTCCAGAATTCGGAAGCGTTTCCAGTCCTCATCACTTTGCCTTTTTGTTCACTTTCTGACCAGTTATTTTGAGGTTGTCCCACACCATTATAACCGCCTTCGCTTTGATACCCAGACGTAGCAACGCCCCATAAAAAGTTACTGTTATTAGTCAAAATTTAATCTCCCTTTGGTAATATAGTAGTTGGTACTGAAACCTTGACAGTAATTAAGTTTAATTTAACCACAAAGACACAAAGAATAAGAGCAATTATTATTCCCTATGTTTCTAAAAAATATTGCCTATTCCCCTTTTAAATTACTGTTGAATTTGTGATAATTTGTGATAATTTGTGATAAAATATTCTCGGCAATATTCAGTGCCGCCCGGGGTTCTCCTAATTCTAAAGCGGCTGTTTGAATTTGGGCTAGTCTTTCGGAGTGGTTTAACAGAAACTTTACACAAGGAGCAACCATTTCGGCTAATTTTAACTGTACTCCTGCACCGGCGGCTACAACTAAATCAGCATTCCATTCTTCTTGACCAGGAAACGGGTCTACAATAATCATTGGTGTTCCTCTAGCTAAGATTTCACTAACAATTAATCCTCCCGCTTTGGTAATTACTAAATCACTCGCTACGAGTAAATCATCTACATAATCAATTAATCCTAATTTCCGCAATTCTATTTCTGGGGTGGAGTCTAATTCTGTTAGCGAATCTAATAGTTGTTCATGGCGTCCTGCTGCTACAATTAAGCTGCCAATTTCTAAACTATCCATCAGTTGAGAAACCATCAAACGTACCCGTTTATAATGTAATCCTCCGCCGAATATTGTCACCACCGGTTTGTCGGTTTTGAGTTGATAACGTTCTCGCATTTCGAGTTGAGATTTAGCTTCTAATACTTCCAGTTTAATCGGAATTCCTGTGACATGAAGAATCGCCGGGTCTACCCCTCTTTTAATTAGAAAATCCGTAGTTAAATCATTGGGTAAATAATAACCGTCTACTTCTTTATTAATCCAACTACTGTGAGCAATTACATCGGTAATTACTACATAATGGGGTTTGGAGATTCTTTCTTCTTCTTCTAATAATTGTAACAAACGGCTGGGAATTTGTTGAACACAGACAATGGCATCGGGATTAACTTCTTCAATAAAATGTCGCAGTTTTCTAAAAAAAACTCGTTCTAGTTTAGCCGTAACAATATTTAATTCTAAAGACCTTTCTAAATCTTCTACATCTGTTCCTTCATAGTAAGCTCGATAAATTTGAGGCGCTTTTTCGCTCAATTGTTTATAAATACTGGTAACGGTATTCCGATAAATAGGACTAGCATAATCTAAGGCATCTTCTACTGTTACGGTGACGTCTGGAAAATGGGAAAATGCTTGATTTAATGCTTGAGCAGCGCTGGTATGTCCAGCACCTAAAGAAGAATACAAGATCAAAATATGAGTCATAAGTAATTAAGAGTTTTTAAGGTTAAACCAATGTTAATTTAACTGATTATAGATATTTATATTATACCATAATTTTGTATAAATGGTGTAAAAAATTTATCTATAAACGGGATAAACAAACATAAAAATAATCCTTAGTAGAGACGTTGTATACAACGTCTCTACTCTCTTATCTTTCCATTGCTTCAACAGACTTAGGAACTCCGGCACTTAAAACTTCATACCCGTCAGAAGTTACTAAGACATCATCTTCAATTCTTACCCCAATTCCTCGCCAACATTCGGGAACTTCCGGTTGTCCTTCAACGGGTTTAATATTAGGAGAAATATAAATTCCGGGTTCAACTGTTAATATATTTCCAGGTTGCAATGGTTGAGGATTTTCACCCCATTGATATACCCCAACATCATGCACATCTAACCCTAACCAATGTCCGGTTCGGTGCATATAAAAAGGCTTATATTTTTCTTCTTTAATAATTTCCTCAATATCTCCAATTAATAATCCTAAATCCATTAAACCTTCTACCAAAACTCGCACCGCCACATCATGGATATTTTTATAAGGATTTCCAGGTTTCACTTGTTCAATGGCAGCTAATTGTGCTTTTAGAACCAGTTCATAAATAATCTTTTGTTCCGATGTAAACTTACCACCGACGGGAAAAGTTCGGGTAATATCTCCATTATAATATTGATAACAACATCCGGCATCAATTAACAATAAATCATTATCTTGCATTTGACAATTGTTTTCTACATAATGCAAAATACAAGCATTTTTTCCCGATGCCACAATCGAAGGATAGGCAATAGTTCCCCCATTTAATCCAAAAATATGTTCAATTTCTGCTTGAATTTCATACTCATAACGTCCGGGGTGAGCAAATTCCATAGCATGATTATGAGCTTTCACAGAAATTTCTATAGCTTGGCGCATTAACTCTAATTCCGTTTCACTTTTAATTAAACGGATAGGATGTAATATATTACAAACATCCTCAATAGCAATCGGCCCCGTGCCATGTTTAGGATAAACTCTTAATAGTTTTTGCCAATGTTTTAAAATCTTTTCATTGAATTTTTCATCCCGTCCTAAACGATAATAAATCCGGTCGGCTTTTTGTAAATATTGCGGTAATTTTTCATCTAATTCATTAATAGGATAAACTTCATCCGCCCCATAAAGTTCTTTAGCTTTTTCTACCCCCGTAATATAACCTGACCAAGTTTCTTTTTCCGGGTCTTGGGGTTGGACAAATAAAACAAATTTATGTTCTTCATGGTGAGGAGCAAAAACGGCCACGGCATTCGCTTCATTAAACCCAGTTAAATAGAAAAAATCACTATCCTGGCGAAAATTATATTCTACATCATTGTGCATTACTGCCATTGGCGCACTTCTAAAAATGGCAGTTCCCTGCCTAATATTCGCCATCAATTGTTCCCGTCGTTGCCGATATTCTGTTTGAGTAATCATCCTTTATATCTCCTAAAATTGTAGTGAGCCCTGAAGGGCTCAGAATATAGAAAGCCCTTAAGGGCTTACTACGGTTGGATAAAAAACGAGGGTAAAGCATTGCTGTACCCTCGTTAATTTTAAGTTAATTGTGACTAAAATTGAGATTAAATTACCGCCGCAAACCGTTCTTTTTCAGGAACTTCTGTGTACTCAGACACAATTTGCCGAAATTCATCGCCGTCGATGCTTTCTTTTTCAATCAAAAGATCCACTAACCGATCAATTACTCCCCGGTTTTCCCGAATAATTTGGCAAGCTTGCTGATAGCAATGTTCGGCAATACTGCGAATTTGACTATCAATGCGAGAGGCAATTTCATTAGAATATTCCGTGCGAGTCGCAAAGTCCCGACCCAGGAAAACTTCCTGTTGAGATTCTAAGGACAATGGCCCTAAATCCGACATTCCGTAACGAGTTACCATCTGCCGCGCCATGCCCGCAACTTGCTGTAAATCGCCCCCTGCACCCGTTGTTACTTCCGAATCGCCAAAAATGATATCTTCAGCCGCCCGACCGCCCAAGGCCCCAGTAATCCGGGCTAGGATTTGAGAACGGGAAATTAAGCCTTGATCTTCATCGGGCATAAACCAAGTTAAACCCTGGGCTTGACCCCGAGGAATTAAGGTAACTTTCTGCACCGGATCATGCTCTTTAAGCAGGGTTCCAACGATCGCATGACCGACTTCGTGGTAAGCAATTAATCGTTTGCTCTTGCCATCAATTAAAGGGGTTCCTTCCATCCCGGCAATTACCCGATCGACTGCATCATCAATTTCGATCATAGTCATGCCTTCTTTGCGACGGCGGGCGGTTAAAATTGCCGCTTCGTTGAGCAAGTTGGCTAAGTCAGCCCCGGTAAACCCCGGAGTCCGACGGGCGATCGCTTCTAAGGAGACTTCCTCGGAAATTTTCTTATTGCGGGCGTGAACTTCCAATACCGCTAAACGGCCTTTAATATCCGGCGCGTCAACAGTAATTTGGCGGTCAAACCGACCCGGACGTAAAAGGGCGGAGTCCAGAACATCAGGGCGGTTGGTAGCTGCAATAATAATAATTCCGGTATTGCCCTCAAACCCGTCCATTTCCGTTAATAATTGGTTTAGGGTTTGTTCCCGTTCATCGTTACCCCCACCGATACCAGCACCCCGTTGACGACCAACGGCGTCAATTTCATCGATAAATACGATACAAGGGGCGGTTTCCTTGGCTTTTTTGAACAGGTCACGCACCCGGGACGCGCCTACACCCACAAACATTTCCACAAATTCCGAACCGGAGATACTGAAAAATGGTACTCCAGCTTCCCCGGCGATCGCTTTTGCTAATAAAGTTTTACCCGTCCCTGGAGGGCCGACTAATAACACCCCTTTAGGAATTCTCGCGCCTACGGCGGTAAACCTTTCGGGTTTTTTCAGGAAGGTGACGACTTCTTGTAATTCTTCCTTGGCTTCTTCGACTCCAGCCACATCATCAAATAGGACTCCGGTTTTGGCATCCATTTGAAATTTAGCTTTGGACTTGCCAAAGTTCATCGCCTGACCCGGGCCACCCGGAACGTTATTGGAGCGACGGAATAAAAAGAATAAACCTGCAATTAATAAAATCGGGAAGATTAGATTTCCCAATAGTCCCCACAACGCCCCATCATTGCGAGGAGGGTGGGTATCAAAACTAATTTGGGACTCTCTTAACCGGGCGATCAATTCCGGGGCGTTATTGGGTAAGTCCACCCGCAGTTTTTGAATGCGGTTATCGAGTTGGGGATCGATCGCATCGACAATAGCCGTGCGTCCGCCGTCATAGAGTTCTACACTGGTCACCCGACCCGCATTCAAATAGTCTAAGAAACGACCATAGCTCATGCGGGTGCTGGCGGTGTTTTTGCCCAATTCTGCGGGGGCCGTGGCAAAAGCTCCTTGCCAGACAAAAAACCCGATGACTAAGGCGGGTAGAGTCCAAAGAACAATGGTTTTCCAGGATGTTTTCATAAATTGCGTTACCCTAGGGTGTGGAATATAGAATTTGCGATCGCGTTTTCTTATTCATAATCTTAACTAAATTTAACGTAATATTTCAGTATCAGGCAACTGACTTCCTTAAAATTGTGGTAATAGCTAGGCAGGCCATAGAATCAAACCATGGGTGCATCCATTTCTTGAAAGTAGATAAAATGGGCAACAGATAAGGCATTATATATCTTGAATCTCCGTGAGGTAACATATTCCGATGCAAGGTGGTAACAAACAGCCCGGACAACCAGCCGCAGCAGCAGCCGCGGCTTCAATGCTGAATCGGCAAACGCCGACAGCAGGCAAAAAAACGATTCTAAGTATTGATTTAGGACGGACATCGACCAAGGCTTCCACCAGTCGTAACCCGAATGAAGTCGTTTTTATTCCCTCCAATATCAAAGCCCTGACGGTGGATACCGCCAGAGGCGGGGGCTTTGAGTCGAAAAATACCGATCCGCTTTTGGATATTTGGGTGGAATATCAAGGCACAGGTTATGCTGTGGGTCAACTCGCGGCTGACTTTGGAGCTAGTTTGTTTAAAGATGGTTCCGATTCCCCTTCCAAAGTTGATGATGCTTTAATTAAACTTTTTGCTTGTATCGGCTACTTTAAGCTACAAGGCGACATTGATGTGGTTCTAGGACTGCCTTTCTATTCTCAATCACAATTTGAGCAAGAGAAAGAACACATCACCCGCTTACTCAGTGGCACTCACGATATGCTCTATCGGGGCGAAAATATCTCCGTCAATGTGAATACGGTTCGGATTATGCCCGAAGGCTATGGCAGCTTGATTTGGCTGGAAGCTCAAGGTGGCAAAGATGTCCCTAATTTCGCTGATCTCTCTGTGGCGATTGTGGATGTCGGTCATCAAACCACCGATTTCTTAACGGTTGATCGCTTCCGTTTTGCCAGAGGGGTTTCCCAAAGTGATAACTTCGCTATGGGTAAATTCTATGAAGAAGTGGCGAGTAAAATTGAAGGTGCTGATAGTCAGTCTCTGTACTTACTTGAAGCTGTTCATAAACCCGCCGGAGAACGGTTATATCGTCCTCGTGGAGCCGTTAAACCTTTTAACTTAGATGATATTGTGCCGGAATTACGGAAAAATTTTGCCCGGGATTTATCCGATCGCGTTGTTCGATGGTTACCTGAACGGGTAACGGATGTGGTCGTGACTGGGGGCGGTGGCGAATTTTTCTGGGAAGATCTACAACCTCTGCTCAAAAATGCCGGTCTGAGAGCCCATTTAGTTCAACCTTCGCGTAAAGCTAATGCTTTGGGCCAGTATGTCTACGGTGAAGCTCAGTTAGCCCGACGTTAATTTTGTGAGTTCAACCCGTCCTGAACTTAGTTCCACTGAGCAAGGGCGGGTTTAATTTTGGTTCTAGGGCATCCCCATTCTGATACACTAACAAAGGGTGAATCTGGTTAATTATTGTTTGGCTCAAAATTTTCCAGGCTCCAAACTCAATCATGGGATAACAGTAGGTCTGGATTTATATTATGCTGTGGCCAAATCGCAAACAAACTCAGTCGGTAACATTCACGGAAGATGCCGCAGATCAGACGTTATTAGATGCTATTGAGAAGGAATTATCCCAGGCGAAGTATCAAACTTTTAGCAATCTTTGCAAACAAGCTCTGTGGCAGTTCCTATTATTATCTAAATCCGAACCCACACCCCCACCTCCTGAGATTCCTAACCTCAATCCTCCTCAAGTTTTACCAATTTTACCTAATTTACAGCCCCTTGAAGAACGGTTATTTGAAATTAAAAATAAATTAACAGATTTAGAAAAAAAGGTACTAGCTGACGATGGCACTAAGACAGAAAAATTGGAGACTCAATTTCATCAGTTAACCCAACAAGTGACTCAATTACAAACATCAATTAACCAAAAATTAACTGAAATTGCCACGGGTTTAGAAACAGTTAAATCTCAACCTGTGATCATCATGGAGTCAAAACCTCCCCAACCAGAGCCAGAAACCGTCTCTCCCTCCCCAGAATCGATGGCAGAAGCTGATCCTTTACTTAAACGTTTGGGTTCTTTATTGGATGATTTTTAGGAGAACACCGGAACACCGGAACACCGGAATGCAGTGTTTGTTATTTATGATTCCTCAGTTTTTAAGAGGATAAACTCTCCTAGTGTTTGACGTTGAGCCTCTAATAATTCTTTAATTCCTAGTTCGGCAAAATCCAAAATTTTATTTAATTTATCCCGGCTAAAACTACCGGATTCTGCGGTTCCTTGGATTTCAATAATTTCTAATTCTTCCGTCATTACCAAATTAAAATCAATATCGGCGGCTACATCTTCGGGATAATTCAAATCTAAATAGGGTTCTCCTGCTAATAATCCCACAGAAATTGCTGCAATTTGATGACAGATGGGTAATTGTTGGAGTTGTCCTGTTTCAACTAATGTATTTAAGGCATCAACTAGGGCAACAAACCCCCCGGTAATAGCCGTAGTTCGGGTTCCAGCATCGGCTTGAATTACATCGGCGTCAACGGTAATTGTAAATTCTCCTAATGCTTTTAAATCCACCGCCGCTCTTAAACTACGTCCAATTAATCGTTGAATTTCTTGGGTTCTTCCTGATAATTTGAACGATTCTCTCGGTTGACGTTGGGGTGTGGCTCCGGGTAACATTCGATATTCTGCGGTTAACCATCCCTGTCCTGTATTCTGTAAGAATTTGGGCACTCCTGGCTCAATACTAACGGTACATAAAACTTTTGTATCCCCACTTTTTGCTAACACAGAACCTGGGGAAAAACGAGTAAAATTCCGTTCAAAACTTACGGGACGAAGTTGATTTGGTTCTCTATGATCAGGACGTTTCCACATAATTAATTAAAAGTAATTGTAGTAAGCCCGACCGGGCTTTATCTATCTATTCTTACTTGAGACGTTGACAAATCTCTTGATAAATTTGTTCTGGAGATTGCTCCCCATTAATATCTAATAGACGATTAGTAAGTTCATAATACTCTAAAATGGGAACGGTGCGTTGATAAAATAACTCAATGCGGCGTTCAATAATTCCCGGTTGGTCATCAGCCCTTGATCGCGCCAAAGAACGCCTTTTTAATACCATTTCTGGAACATTAAAATAAATCGCCCAATTCAACTTTTGTTCTAAATCTTCTAATAAAAAATCCAATTCTTCCGCCTGAAATGCGGTACGGGGATAACCGTCTAAAAGCCAACCCTTCGCCACCGCAGGTTCTAACAATTGTTCACGGACAAATTGAATCATTATTTCATCTGGGACTAACTCGCCTTTTTCCACATAGGGTTTAGCTTTTTGACCCAATTCCGTATCAGAAATAATCCTTTGTCTGAGAATCTGACCCATATCCAAGCAAGGAATACCCAAATCACTACATAACAGTTGGGCTTGAGTTCCCTTTCCCGCTCCTGGGCCACCCAGAATCACCAGTCTCACAATATTTAGCTCCTCCGATGTTCAAGTTTGACCATTTTTTAAATCGATTAAATTAATCACTAAAATTCCATAATTCAATCTAAATCTATGATTTACTGTCCCCCCTTAACCATTCCCAAAACCGATGTCGGATTTAATAAAAATGACGCCCCTTTTTGAGTAATTTCTTCAGAAAGATGAATCTGTTTTAAGGTGACTAAGCCATCATTAATATATAAATCTCTTACCATCGCCTTGTCTCCCGAATTAAAAACGCTCTCATAAAATACTTCCTTAATTCCTGTAGAAATAATTAATTTTAAACAGGAAATACACGGTTCTAAGGTAACATAAATACTTCCCCCGTTACAACAAATTCCATGTTTAGCCGCTTGAGCGATCGCATTGGCTTCTGCGTGAACGGCCCGGGAGGGTAACACCGAACTCGCATCACAGGTGCTTAACCCCGGATAACAATAGCCCTGGGTAGTACAGTGAATGGAACCGGAGGGCGAGCCATTATAACCCGTAGCCAGCATTTGTCGGTCTTTGACAATCACCGCACCCACGGGAAAAACTAAACAGGTAGAGCGCGTAGCCACCAGTTTAGCCATCATCATAAAATATTCATCCCAAGTTGGTCGCAGGGGCGGTTGATAGTTTTCTGGTAAGTCTTCCATGCTAATAAAATAATAAAAATTAATGGGGTTTGGTGGAGATTAATCCCGTAGACCCAAATCCATTATCACTTCTTTTGGTATCACTTAACTGTTGAACTTCTTCTATCTCTACCCGCAAAACCGGGGCGATCACCATTTGAGCAATTTTCATCCCTTTTGTAATATTAAAGGATGTTTTGCCATGATTAATCAAAATTATTCCGATTTCTCCCCGATATCCGGCGTCAATGGTTCCGGGGGTATTCAAGACGGTGATTTGATGTTTTAAGGCTAAACCACTTCTAGGTCTAATTTGGGCTTCTGTTCCCGGGGGTAATTCAATGGCAATTCCGGTGGGGATTAATTGACTTTCTCCAGGAGAAATACTGGTATTAGCGATCGCAAATAAATCCAATCCCGCATCCCCAATATGAGCATATTGAGGTAAAATTGCGGCTTCATTTAGTTTTAAAACGTTTAATTTCATAATTTGGAGGGAACAGGGATCACGGATTTAAGAGGATTTCACGGATTTCACGGATTTTAATCTGCGTAATCCGCTTAAATCCATGATCGGTAATGGGTAATGGACTGATAACTAATAACTGATAACTAATTACTGATAACTGATCACTGATTTACGGTGCTAGTCGAGCTTTTCCGAGTCGAGTTTGTTCATACCATTTAGCAATTTCTGGAACCCATTCTTCAACATGGGGCCAAATTAAATCGCAGAGTTTTTGAATTTCTAACTGGGCATCTTTTTTAAACCGTAAATCCAGAAAATGTAGTAGTGCTCTTAAAGTAAAACTCACTACAAAATGTTGACGATAATCAAAGGGAACTTTTCCCCGGGCGTGTTCTTCGGACATTCCATGATCAATATCAATTTTATAGCGTTTTGCTGCTTCTAAACACCAGTTTAAATCCTGTTGCCTTTGTTCAGGAGAATAATAATATTTTTTGCCTTGGCGATCGCTATAATTTCCTACTGGGCGTAAATAAAAAGCTTCTTCAATATCCAATTTTCCTTCAGCTACTGCTAATACTTTCCCCGAAGTATAACGGTAAGAGTTGTGAACAACCACCCCATTAGCAACAAAGTTATGATGAGGAGCAGCCATGACTAAATCATAAGTTGGCTCTATTCCAACATATTCAATTGAAACAATTTTAACCGGATGAGCGCATAACGGATTTTTCTGATCCTGTTTATGATGTCTGGTATGACAAGGCGAACACAGAACTTCTAAGTTAGTTTCATCAAAAGCTAGTTTTGGATGCTGTGAAACTTCTAAAATATGATGAATAGAAAGCCTTCTTGTTCCTCCACATCGAGCGCATTTTGCACCCTTTTCTTCAAGAATGCGCTGACGGTTAGATTTAAGCCAATGATAAACCCGCTTTTCCACAGGTAAATCAGGTTTCCAAGACGGATGATCTTCTCCCTTTAGAATTGTACGGTTTTCAACCCTTAGCGCTGTAATTGCTCTCCCATGATTTGCCCTCCGTTCTCGTTCTTCTTCAGAAATATTAATCTTATATTTTAACCCTTGGTTCCATTGTTTTTTCTGCCAGGTTAACTGATAATAGTAAGCCCACTTTTTGACAGTTTCCACCGAACATCCAATTATAGCCGCAACTTCTTTCGGAGTCAGTCCTTCAGAAAACTTTGACTCTAACCATTCTTTATTTTGATAAGTCTGATCTGCATTTTTTAACGGTTGACCATTAACAAGCACCTCAGAACCCACCCCAAGTTGAGCTAAAATCCGCCAACCATAAGGGGTTAAGATTTTATGATTTTGAGTACATTTCAACCGTTTGCCATCGGCAAGGGTGACTTGATAAACGGGATTAAACCCATTAAAAACAATATCCTCAATATGATTATAAGTAAAGGTATTATTATCTTCATTTAAGCTACGAACCCGCATTTTTTTAATCCGGTTTTTACAATCCCGTCGATAGAAACCTGGGGGTTCATCATTTCTACCCTTAATCTTGCGTTCTCGAATTGCTTGCTCTCCATGATGCCAGAGATCATAAAGTTCGCCAATCGTTTTTTTTAATTTTTTAGAACTTTCACCATCAATATTGACAAAGGTAATAACAACCTCTGCCGAAAGACACTGAACATCAAAACTGATGCCTATTCTGTGAGTTCTCGCTTGCTGCATGACACTATGGGGAAAATAACCGCAACCCAAGACAATTTGACAGTGTTCTAGGGGGCCATAATGTCCCCTTTCTCCTGCTAAGAGACGCTTAACAATAACTTCCCCAGATTTTTCCTCCGACGGCCAAGCATCTTTTTCCTCTGCCACAAAAATATCCGTATAATCTTGGTGCATTGCCGCATAAATAACTTGCTGAGGAAAAGGAGTTTTAGCAATCACTTCTACACGAAATCGATCCATTTATGATTAAATCTTTAATAGTTTAAGCCTTTAACATTAAACCATTAAATGGATAAAATTGATATATTTTAGGATCAGCAACAGAATTCTTAAACTATGCTTTCAGACAAATTTACCGCCGCCTTGGTTTACGCCACCGAACTCCACGCCAAGCAAATTCGCAAGGGGTCGGAGGTTCCCTATATTGCCCATCTGTTGGGAGTTGCCAGTATTGCCTTAGAATATGGTGCTAACGAAGAAGAAGCGATCGCCGCTCTTTTACATGATGCCATCGAAGATCAAGGAGGTGCTACCATTCGAGACGAAATTCAACGGCGTTTTGGGGAAACCGTCGCCGCCATTGTTGAGGGTTGTACCGATACCGATAGGACTCCTAAACCACCTTGGAGAGAACGAAAACAAGCCTATATTGATCATATCATTCACGCTTCGCCATCGGTGCGCTTAGTTTCGGCGGCCGATAAACTCTATAATACTCAATCGATTTTAAAAGATTATCGTCAAATTGGAGAGGATTTATGGGAAAGATTTACAGGCCAAAAAGCCGGAACTCTATGGTACTATCGATCTTTAATAGATGCTTTTTGTCAAGTAGATTCGACTCCTTTAGTTAAAGAATTAGAGCGGGTTGTTTCTGAACTGGAACAGTTAGTTGAACCGAATCCTTAACCCTAAAAATTTATTCTATTTTAATGGATTAATAATGGCAAATGTTCGTTTAGAAAATATCACCCGACGTTATCATAGCGCGATCGCAATTGAAAATATTAATTTAGAAATTCCTGACGGAGAATTCTGGGTATTGGTCGGGCCATCGGGTTGTGGAAAATCAACGGTTTTAAGAACTATTGCTGGGTTAGAAACCGCCACCAGTGGCAATGTTTATATTGATAATTTGTTAGTGAATGAAATTCCAGCCCGGAAACGGGATGTGGCAATGGTCTTTCAAAATTATGCCCTGTATCCCCATCTTAGCGTCGCTGAAAATTTAGCCTTTGGCTTAAAAATGCGGGGAATTGATCCTGTTAAAACCCAAGAAATAATTTTACAGGTCGCCCGATCTTTATCGATTGAACATTTATTAAATCGTAAACCCAAACAACTTTCTGGAGGACAACAACAACGGGTAGCATTAGGACGAGCGATCGCCCGAGAACCCAAAGTATTTCTATTAGATGAACCCCTATCTAATTTAGATGCTCAACTGCGAGATGATACCCGGGCGGAACTCAAACAACTGCATCATCGCTTAAAAATTACCACAATTTATGTTACCCATGATCAAGTAGAGGCGATGACCTTAGCCGATAAAATTGTAATTCTTCATCAAGGGAAAATTCAACAAATTGGTGATCCACAAACGGTTTATTCTCGCCCCAAAAATCGCATGGTTGCAACCTTTTTAGGCAATCCTCCGATGAATATTTTACCAATTACATACACAAATAGTTTATTTTGGGTAGGGAATAAATCCTTAACTTGCCCTGCTGCAATTCGAGAAAAATTAAAACCCCAAGACGGTCAGCAATTTGATTTAGGAATTCGTCCTGAACACATAGTAGTAAGCCCGACCGGGCTTCTTCCCAGATCCGATCAATTTGTTGATGATCTACAGCAGGATATTTGGGCGTTTGAAAAATTGCCCCTGGAGGTAGAAATTAGTGTGATCGAACCCCTAGGACGAGAAATCTTAGTTCGTGCCCATATCCCCGAAACCGATCAATATTCTATTCAATTTCAAGTCCCCACTAACCATCGGATTCATCCGGGCGATCGCCTAACAGTCAAACTGGATTTTAACCAGATCTTAATTTTTGATTCCGCAACGGGTCAGACTCTCTATCCTTAAACCATTCCTAGGGTGCGTCCGGCCAAGTCGCACCCACCACCGGGCTTTGATTTTTGTATCCTAATGAACGGAAATTATTGACAAATTATGTTTTTCTGATTAACTTATAAATATAGGTCTTTAGATTAAGAAAATACTGGAAAGTCATGCACAATTCTGGCAATTTAAAACCGGAAATGAGTAAAGAAAGATTAACAAATATTGACTTTTATTAAATTAGTAAAAAATTTTAAACTCTGAATAAAAAAAATTTTATTTTCCTGATTTTGAATCATACTGAATAACAAATATCTAATCTATCCAAGCCGTAGGTTGTCCGGTGGGGAAAGCGGAATCGTTAACCATTGGGTTGTTTAATCCTGATCCTCATCCTCTATCCTACAAATCAGGAAAATTCCCCATCACCCTAAAACCAATATGATGCTTTTAAACCAACCTAATCTTCAGCAGAATGAGTCTGGAGTTAGAAGTCAGTACGATATTTTTCCGATTAGTTACTCGACCTTAGACGTCAGAGCATTAATCACTCAAATTTTAAATCACTATCCGATTGATCCCGTGGAAAAATGCAAATTTTGGCATCGAGGATTAAGTGATGTTTATTCGGTAAAAACTCAAACAACACGCTATTTTTTGAGAATTTCCCATCAACATTGGCGCTGTCAAGATGAAATTAAGTTTGAGGTAGAATTACTGGATTTTTTGCATCGACATCAACTCCCCGTTGCTGATCCGATCAGAACAACAGACGGACAATTATTTATTGAAATTAATGCTCCTGAAGGAAAAAGATATGCGGTTTTATTTGTCAATGCTCCGGGTCAAATTGCGATCGGAGATTTGAATGTTAACCAAAGTTTTAAATTAGGTGAAACCGTTGCTAAAATTCATCAAGTTTCTTTGAATTTTAAACCCACTGTTCAACGTCAACCTTTAACCTTAGATTATTTATTAGAGAGTTCCTTAGTCGCGATCGCACCCTATTTAAAAAACCGACCCCAGGATTTAAACTATTTAGTAGAAGTTGTCTTTCAACTAAAAACTAAACTCGAAAATTTACCTAAAATTCCTCCATTATGGGGGATTTGTTGGGGTGATCCCCATAGTGGGAATGCTCATTTCACTACTGATAATCAAATTACCCTCTTTGATTTTGATCAATGTGGATATGGGTGGCGATCTTTTGATATTGCTAAGTTTTTACAAGTATCATTACAGTCGGGACTCAGCAAAAAAGTTCGTGAGGCTTTTATACTTGGTTATGAAGAAATTAACCCCCTAATAGAGTTAGAAAAAAGTCTACTTCAAGGATTAACTGAAACGGCTCATATTTGGGCTTGGGCGATTAGTATTATTAACGCGGAGCAGTTTAACTATAGCCGTTTAGATTCCTGTTATTTTACTCGACATTTAGAACAGTTAAAACGCTTAAATTTGCAAGATTGGCAATAAAATTAAGTTCTAATTAGTCGGGGAGAAATCCACAACTTATTTCAATAATGCGATCGCTATTTAATTTAAAGGTGAGATATCTTCCTCCAGAAAATGAATAGCTCAGAAATTGTGCTTAAAATATGATTCTGGCTGCTTCTTTAATTCTGATAATCGGTTCAACAGAACGGGAAAGATTAGGCAAAATAATTAAGGTTTGATCGGGGAATTGTTCTGTGACTAATTCCTGTCCCAATTCTAAGCGATTCTGAACAATATAGCGTTGATAAATTCCCTTTTCTGTTAAAGATTCCGTTAACCTTTTTGCTTCTGCCACAATTGCAACTTGTCCTTGAACCACACCAATAAATTCAGTATAATTAGGATCTTGGAGTTTTTTCTGTGCTTTAACAACCCGTTGACGTAAGGTTCTTAACCGTCCCATAAATTCAGTTCTTCCTAAAACATTTTGATATTTAATCCATAGTTTAAAAATCCACGCTAACCATTCACTCATCGCCATTGGCATTTCTAAAAACCGCAATAAATGACCCGTAGGAGCCGTATCTAAAATAATCAAATCTAGTTGATTACTTTCTAATAAATCCATGACTTCCACTAAGGATAACATTTCATCAATTCCGGGTAAAGATTGGGACACAATTCGCCGCCAGGCTTCCGGGCCATAGGCTAATTTTAACATGGCATTGGGATCATCTTTTTCCCCACTCATCATTTCTGCAAGTTCCCAAAGATAGTCCTCTCGAAACTGGTTTAAAACCTGATCAGCGTCTATTTCTTGACCGAATAAATTAGGAGTAATTGCCATAGGTTCATGGCTTAATTGTAACCCAAAAGCATCTCCTAAAGAATGGGCAGGATCAATAGAAACCATCTGAATTTTTTTCTCAGAATATCGTTCAGCCATTTCCCAGCCAATAGCAGCAGCAATAGTTGTTTTACCCACGCCACCTTTGCCACCGACAATAATTAACCGTCTATTTTCATCAATAAAATCACTTAATTTAGCTGAAGGAGTCAAAAATTCTAAGGTTTGATGGGGAATAACATTTTTATTCTCTAAATCTTCTAATATTATTAAAGGTTGTAGTTGGGAAAATAGAGTTTCTAAGGATTTAGTTCCCAAGGGTTCTGTTGAAACTTCTGGAATCGTAAAAATAGGATAATTTTCAGCAATATCCTGAAATTGTTTGAGAAGTTTTTGTTGTTCCTGATACCGATCTAAATTTTGAGTTTGGGAAACAATATGATTAATTAATAAACCCCCCACCGGAATCTTTAGACCTTCAAGAGCCTCTAAAAAACGTTGGGTTTCTAACCAACTCATGGGCTCAGGAATAGCTACTACAAAACAAGCGGTTTTTTCTTGATCTTGAAGGCGAGATCTTCCAGAAGCTAATTCTTCCTGCATTTCTTCTAAAAAAACATCCGCTTGATCGGATTGATAACGACCAGTAAAAGATTGACTAATAGTCCGGTGTTTTTCTTGAAATAACGTTAAAGATGCTAATAAATTATCTAAGAAATCCATTAACTCTAAAAGGTTTAACGCATGACCACTAGGAGCCATATCCACCACAACCCGATCCACAATTTGATCATGAAATAACCGTTGAATTTCTAATAAACCCATTAATTCATCAATTCCCGGCCAGTCTAAATCCCAAACCGGAGTTAAATCTTCTCCTTCAACAAAACTCCCCCTTTCTACTAATAATTCTAAGACCGCACCATAACGAGTTTTGAACACCGTTAATAACTTTTCCGATTCTATAGCTCTGACTTTTAAATTAGGAAAATCTTTAATCAATTCTGCCTGATCTGTTACCGTAATTTGTAAAATATCTCCCAAGGAATGGGCGGGATCGGTGGAAATAAGTAAAATTTGTTCATCGGGAAATTGTTTCGCCCACTTGAGGGCAAACCCACAGGAAATGGTGGTCTTTCCCACACCTCCTTTTCCACTGAATAAAGCTAGACTAAGAGTATTAGAATTAAACATCAAATTTATGCTAAATTAACTAGAATTTGCTATACTTATATTGTACCTCTCCATCAAAAGCCCCTAACCTGCCAATCTAAATTAATTCAAGTCTTGAAGCCCTTGTGTCAGTTACTAAAGTGTTACACCTATTACAGAAACTCTAGCTACCGCCCTCCCATAACCACAGGTTGAACTATTTACCAGTCAGACTAGACCTTTGGGACGATCCCAAAAATCTTGATATTCCACCATTTGAAGTCAACTTGGAATTAAACTGTCACAGCGATCCAGCCTAAAACCCCCTTGATTTTAGATGATTAAAGAGTCACCAGGCGGTTTCACCCCTGAAGTTGAACTTCAGGGAACACACCGAACCAATAGATCAGTCTAAATATGAAGTCAAAATCCGTACCCCGTTTTTCCTAGATCAAGCCATTAATTATTAACTTAGAAATCAATTAGGAGCTAAATATTATGTTCACCAACCTCAGAAAAAAATATATTTTAATCATTACATTGTCCTTAGTCGGTGTCATCACTGCCACCCCTAGTTTTGCCAACTCCCAAGAAATCAGTTCAAGTCATAACGGGTTTGAAACCTTGACTTCTGATCTCACCCCATCGGGTGGAAAATCCATATTCAGTAACCCTAAAGTCAGACGGGACATTGCTTGCGATACCAGTGGTTTATGTTATAGCAGGGAAGAAGGAATCACCAACATAGAATAGAGGAATACACCAGATAAGTGTCAGGGGGTTTGAGTTATAATCGAGACTTAAGCCGATTTACCCATCAACCGTCGGATGATTACCCCATCAAGGAGATTCATAAGGATGGCAGCTTATCCCGTAAACGATACCATCAGCCATAATCAGCGGCAAATTCGTACCTTAGCCAGAGCTATCACGAAAATGCAAGGCAGTTTTTCGTTGTTGCTATTGCGGTGTAATTATGAAAGTTTGCGGGAAAGAATGGTTGCCAAACTTCAAGAAGAATGTTCCTTGACCCTGCACCAATTGAAGTTAGCTCCTGGGAGTCAAACCTTATATGGTTCAATTCAATCCGAACTAGGGCCTAATTATCCTTCGGTTTTAATGGTTTATGGGTTAGAATCCGTTGTTGCTATTGATGAAGTTTTGGAGTCGGCTAATTTGGTGAGGGAGGCTTTTCGGAATTTTCCCTTTCCTTTAGTTTTATGGATTAATGATAAATTATGGAAAAAACTGAATCGGAATGCTCCTGATTTTACCAGTTGGGCAAGCACTTATGAATTCTTACTTAGTTCTGATGAATTAATTGAATTTTTAGAAGAAAGAGTTTCATCGGTTTTTACAACGGTTTTAGACGCAGGTTCGGAACGATTTTTACCGACGGCTAGTATTTTAGGCTCAAAATCTGGAAGCGAACTTCAAGCCGCTTATGAAGATTTAAAAAAACGGGAAATTTCTATTGATCCGGTTTTAGAAGCTAAGTTAAAATGGGTTTATGGTCGCTATTTTTATACAAATCAGCAGGTGACTCTCGCCTTACAACAATATCAACAAGCCTTGAGATTTTGGCAACAACAAGCACCCGATACTCAGAAACCTATCATAGTTAACCCTGGAGTTTTGCCGATAACAAAAGATTACAACAATCTTCTGTTATGGGAAGGATTAATATTATTTCATATTGGCTTGTGTTGGTGTTATTTAGCTGAACAGCATCGGGGCTCAAATGGTGAACGGGAATGGAGACAAGCTAAAGATTCCCTCTGTCAGTCTATTGAAAAGTTTGAAGCCGCCGAACGTCAAGATTTAGTAGCTAAGTTTTTAAATAAAATTGGAGAGGTTTTTATCCATTTAAAAGACTGGAAAGGTCTGGAAGAACTGGCTTTAAAAGGTCGCAAATTACATCAGGAATTAGGAGATGATTTTCTAATTCCACTAGCCCAGGATTATGGATTTTTAGCTAATGTCGCTCTCCAGGATCACGACTGGCAAAATGCTGAAGAATTAGCAAATGTTGCCTTAGAAACTTTGGTTTTAGAAGCAAAGATCAATCCCGATAATCCTTGGATTGACCAATTAAAGAGTTTCTTTTTATATATTTTAGCACAAACTTTAGAAAAGCAGGGATTAAAAGGGGTTGCAATTAAACAATTAGAAGCCGCATCAGTGACGATTAAGAACACCCTTTTAACTGTTAATTTGATTTGGTTATATCTGCAAATTTTGCAGAGCTTAAACCGCCTTTATTTTGAATTAGGGAATTATCAAGAAGCCTTTAAAATTAAAGAAGAATATCGCAATCAATCTAGTGCCTATGGCTATAATGCCTTTGTGGGAGCCGGAAGATTACAACCTCGTAAACAAGTCCTGACTTCTACCTTAAATCCTAGTGAAATTAACGCTAATTTTACCGATGAAATCACCGCTTCCGGGCGGGAAGAAGCGATTAAACATCTATTACAAAGGATGGCTAGTAGTTATCATAAATTAACGGTTATTTATGGTCAATCCGGGGTAGGAAAAAGCTCGATTTTGAGAGCCGGATTAGTTCCGGCTTTACAACAAAAAATTATTGAGGCGCGGATTAGTATTCCAATTGTGATTAAAACCTACAATTTTTTACTGCATGAATTAGAACAAAAACTATTAAACCGAGGTTTGGAAAATTCGGCCGTGACCATACCCTTAACTTTAGAAAGTGACTTGTATGCAGAAACCCCGGAAGCACCGGAAAATCAAGATCCTACTGAGATTTTAATTAGAGTCATTGAACAACTCAAAAACAACGCTAAACAAAATTTATTGACCGTATTAATTTTTGATCAATTTGAAGAATTATTTTTTGTTGAGTCTCTAAGATTACAAAGACTATTTTTTGAGTTTTTACAAGATGCTTTAAATCTGCCCTTTGTGAAAATTGTGATTTCATTGCGAGAAGATTATTTACATTATTTACTAGAAGGAACCCGCCAGGTTGATTTGGAAGCTATTAATAATGATATTTTAAGTAAAGATATTTTATTTTATTTAGGGAATTTCAGCAAAAAAGAAGCCCAAAACGTGATCAAGAGTTTGACCGACCGCGCCCATTTTTATTTGGAAGATCCCTTAATTGAAGCCTTGGTTCAGGATTTAGCAGGAGAAGCTGGAGAAGTTCGTCCCATTGAATTACAAGTGGTGGGAACTCAGTTACAAGCCGAAAATATTACTACTTTGGAAAAGTATCATAAACAAGGCCCTAAACAAAAGTTAGTTGAGCGGTTTTTAGAAGAAGTAATCCAGGATTGTGGCCCAGAAAACGAGGCGACAGCTCGTGTAGTTTTATATGCCTTAACCGATGAAAATGATACCCGCCCTTTAAAAACACGCCTGGAATTAGCTGAGGAGTTAAAACAAAAATTACATCGAGAGCAGGTTTTCGGCCCGTTAGATATTATCCTTTATATTTTAGAAAAGTCGGGGTTAGTCTATCGAGATATTGGGGCTACGGGAGAATTTTATCAATTAGTGCATGATTACTTGGCGGGATTTATTCGCCGACAGAATCGAAATGAACAAGAAGAAGTAATCACCAAATTGCAGCAAGAAAAAGCCCAACTTATTCAAGAGAAAGAAATGGGTGAAAAACTTTCGGAGGAACACCGAAAACGCCACCAAGCGGAAGAAAAAAATCGCCGTTTAGAACGATACATGGCATTGGTTATGGGAACATTTGTAATTGGTATTGCTGGGATGTTCTATGTTAATGGGCAAAATGAAGTCAAAGCCCGAATTCAAGCCCTAAGTTCGGCTAAAAATGCCCTCTTATTAGCGGATCAGCAAGATCAATTAGGAATATTAAAAACTACTGTCCAAATTGGTCAAAACATCCTGAAAACCAAAGCGCCAGAAGCCACAAAAACAGAAATTGCCCATGGGTTAATGCAGATGATTTCAGGAAGTCAAGAAAGAAATCGCTTCGAGGGTCATACCTCCGGAGTTTTAGGGGTGAGTTTTAGTCCCGACGGTCAACAAATTGCCACGGTTGGGAATGATCAGAAGCTAAAAATTTGGAGTATTGATGGCAAGTTATTAACCACGGATACCCAATTTCCCCATGAAACTCGGATTAAAGCTGTTCGTTATAGTCCCGATGGTAAAATAATTGCTACCGCTACAGCAAATCCCGCGAACCCGGATCAAAATCAAGTCTTACTCTGGACAACCACTGGAAATCGTCTTTCCCATCGTCCCATGAGACATCAGAATGTGATTAATAGTATTAATTTTAGTCCCGATGGCAAAAAAATTATCACATCTAGTTACGATCAAACCATTAAAATATGGGGGTTAGACGGAACTTTAATTCGTGAGTTTAAAGGTCATAGGGATTTTGTTTTAGATGCAGAATTTAGTCCCAATGGTGAAATAATTGCCAGTTGTAGTAACGATGGAGAAATTAGATTTTGGTCAATTGATGGCCGATTAATTCGCACGATTAAAGCCCATAGTCAACCCGCTTTTGCTATCAATTTCAGTCCCAATGGTAAACAACTGGTTTCCGCCAGTGGCGATCGCACCCTGAAACTCTGGAACACAGAAACTGGCAAAGAAATTAAAGTTCCGGTTAAGGGTCATAACGATAATATTTTCACGGTCAATTTTAGTCCCGATGGTCAATTTTTACTCAGTGGTAGCAGTGACCGCACCGCCAAACTCTGGAATTTGAACGGGGTATTACTTAAAACCTTTATTGGGCATCGAGACAGTATTTGGGGTGTGGAATTTAGTCCCGATGGTCAAACCTTAGTTTCCGTCAGCGCCGATACCACCGTCCGCCTCTGGGATCGGAGTCGAGATCCCTTGAATACAACCTTACAGGGTCATAGCGCCGCCGTATTGAGTGTGAGTTTTAGTCCCGATGGTCAAACCTTAGCCAGTGCCAGTGAAGATCAAACCGTGAAATTATGGGGGCGCAACAAAATGTTGGAATACACCTCAAAACCGTATTTGAGCTTACCCCATCCTAGCCTAGTCAATTGGGTAACATTTAGTCCCAATGGTCAAGAAATCGCCACGGCGAGTGAGGACAAAATTCTGCGCCTCTGGACAAAACAGGGTCAGTTGTTACAATCACTGTCCGGTCATACTCAAGATATTAAGGCCGTGACCTTTAGCCCGGACGGTCAAACTTTAGCTAGTGCCAGTGCCGATAAAACCGTTAAACTGTGGAACAAACAAGGACAACTGATCACCTCCTTAGTTCATCAAGATGAAGTTTGGGATGTGCGCTTTAGCCCTGATGGTCAAACCTTAGCCACATCTGCACATTCGATTAAAAGTTCAATTCCACTCCCCAACAACGGGATTACCCTATGGGCTAAAGTTGGCAACCAATGGCAACCTACTTTGGAATTGCCCTCGGATAGTCGGGTGGGTAATATCGCTTTTTTAGGTAATTCTTCGCAAATCGCCGTCACTGAAGATAGGAATGTCAGGCTTTGGAAAATTCAGGGCAAAAAAACCCATGGCTCTTGTCTATTGGGACATAATGCTGCGGTACAGGGTTTAAGCTATCATCCCCAGCAGCAAATTTTAGCAACGGTAAGTAATGATAAAAAAGTCAGGCTGTGGGAGATTAAGGAAAGTCTTTGGGACGAATCAAATTGTAACTCGGTTCAACCTTTAATTGTTTTACAGCAAAATGATTTTGTCAATAGTGTTAGTTTTAGTCCGGGAAATGACAGCATTCTCGCCATTGCTAATGATAATGGAACTGTTATTCTTGGGAGTTTAAAAAATTTAGACTTAAACCACCAAATGCAGCAGACTTGTAACTGGCTGCATAACTATCTCACCACCAACCCCACACAATTGGAGGGACACAACCAGGATTTATGTGATTATCAATCAAAAAAATAGGTGCAGGTTGACTCTTAACTGACACCCCACACCTATTTTTTACCCTTTTTACCCTTAAATTTCTACATAACAGATGAAGCAGTAGAACTAATAATCTCCTGAAATTGAATCATATCCATACGGGGATCAACATGACTCACCTTCACCTCAAACTGTTCTCCAACTTCCACAGCCCGACTAAATCGCATCGGTAACTCTAAGGCTAACTCCTCTAAAAAGACTAACCCTAAATTGGCATCTTCCCGCAGCCATCGCAACATTGTGGCTTGCCAAATTTCATCGCTATTCCGGCGCAAAAATTCCAAACTCCAATAACGATTCGTTTCCCGTTCTACTTTGGATGCTTCCTTCACCGCCGGCCCTAAACTCATCACAATAGCCTGCATATCTTCTATGGAAAAAGGAGAGGTTTCACCTCGCAGATGGGCTTTAATTTGAAAATGAGCCAATAAATCACTATAACGACGAATCGGCGATGTCACCTGAATATAGGTTTCCAATGCCAAACTCGCATGGCGCGAAGGAGTCAAACCCACCTCACTCCGAGGCATATAACGTCGCATCGTACAAGCTCTGACTGCCCCTGGTGGTAGTTGCATCAACTCCTCCTCCGGCGGTAACTCCGGTTGGGGTTGACTACGATAAGGTAACGGTAAATTATGGGTTTGACCATAACGAGCCGCCACTTCCCCCGTTAAAATCATCATTTCCGCCACCATTTGCCGAGACGGAGAATCCTCTAAAACCGTAATACTGATTTCTTCCCCATTCACCTTAATCACCGACTCGGGCATATAAATACTAATCGCCCCATTGGCATTTCGCCATTCCTTACGGCGTTTGGCCCACATTGACAAAGCATCAATTTCCGGTTCCGCCTGGATGCCAATTTGCAACATCTCATCTACATCATCGTAGGTGAGCCGATAGGTCGGTTTAATATTACTCACATGAATACTATAATCCTGTACCCCACCGGTTTCATCCAGAATTACACCAAAACTCAAAGCACAACAGACCTGGCCTTGAATTAGGCTCATTGGCCCGGTTGCTAATTCTGAAGGGAACATCGGAACCATTCCGGTCGGGAGATAAACCGTTGTTGTCCGGCGACGAGCTTCTAAGTCTAGTTCATCTCCAGGAGAGAGCAAACGAGTTGGATCAGCAATATGAATCCAAATCCGTCGTCGTCCATCCCCCAAAATCTCTAAACTCAAACCATCATCAATCTCACGGGTACTCTCATCATCAATCGTATAGACTTTAAGATGAGTCAGATCTAAGCGATCAGAATCAGGATCGGGCGGGGGAGAATCTAAGCAACGTCGAGCTACTTCAAGCACTTGAGTTGAGAATTGGGTAGGAATTTGACTTCGACGTAGGGAGAGGTTTTCATGCACACCCCAGATCCCTAAGTCTACTAACAATTGCAAGGCAGCTTGGGGCGTTTGAGAACGTTCCAAGGTTGCCAAAGTTTCTAAAGCAGGTGCAACATGGGAAGCTTCTTCTCCATACAGCGCCAAACGCTCTAAGGCATCCAAACGGGTGCGATCACTATTTTGCCATTCTACCACGACCCCCGCTAGTCTCTTTTCTACCCGATGCCAATATTCTTGAACCTCCCGTTGCTTTTGCTCCTCAACGTCCTGTTGATGTTTGATTTCTGCAACTTGGCCAGGAGAGCGAGGTTCGTAGCGTTCACCCTTCTGTTTGAAGTACAGTTTATCATTCGACAACAGTACATAACCGGCATAACACTGAGGCGGACTCTGCTCAGAAAATAAAAGCAGAGCCATTTCTTTCGGGTCTACGGTTTCTCCTTGCTCCACTAAAATTTCCCAAGCTACCTCCAAACTTGAAGGATCAAGATAGGGCTGCAATTCTTTAGTAAACGCCGGGATATCCGCAGGTTTGTATGTAGCCCCCGCTACCTCATAAGCAATTTGCCGCGGGTGAATCGTATGAGCTAGGAGGTTTTCATCAATAACGACCCAGTGTTTTTTACCTTCAGGTCGATCCGTAACGGCGAGACGACGCTCCCCGTTTAATCTAAGCTCAATCAGAGTACCCTTTTCCACAGATAAAATTAGCCTTCCTTATTGACAAAAGGCATCATAGCTAGAATTCTAGCCCGTTTGATCGCTTGGGTTAGATCTCGCTGCTGTTTGCAGGTGAGCCCGGTAATCCGACGGGGTAGGATTTTACCACGTTCTGTAACAAATTTCCGCAACAGTTCGATATCTTTATAATCGATGGGAGTTCCGGGTTTGATCGGAGAAACTTGGCGACGGAAGTAGGTCATACTGAAATCGATCCTCTATAAATTGTTAAAGTTGATTTAAGAGTTGCCATCAGTGTTCAGGGAATGGACACTGATGCTGGCAATTACTTAATTTCTTTGTGAACCGTATGTTTGTTGCAGTGGCGACAAAACTTTTTAAGTTCTAAACGTCCTGTCGTATTCCGGCGGTTTTTGGTTGTGGTATACCGAGAAACCCCCTGAGAGCGTTTATCAGTATTTGTACGGCACTCCGTACATTCGACAGTAATAACGAGGCGAACACCTTTAGCCATAATCGTAAACAGTTGTGATTATTTAAGCACAAATATTTATTATTTCATCTCTCGTTTCACTTTGTCAATCAAATAGCGAATTTTAACATCCAGAGAATAACCCCGTCTGCTCCCAATCACAATAGTTTGTCCAATTCGGTCATGAACAGTTTGGGGATGACGACTGGTATCAAATAACACGGCTCCACAGTCCAATACAATTGGCAGCATCAATAATAAAATCCCAGCATTCCCTGCGGTTAAACTTCCTAAACTCAGGAGCAACAGAAAAGCACCCATTCCTATAAAAGCCTCTCGTTTTAGCAGTTCTAAAAGCCGAGGAGTTCGGTTCCGTTGCGAATCAACCACTCGAATATCAAAGGCCCATCGTCCGAAACTCTGTCCTTGGTTCTTAGATACCACCACAACACGGCAGGTCAACCAACCGATCATAAATAAGAAAAATAGAGTCACCCCCTGAGCCCCTATGGATGAACAAAATAATCCAATCAGACAGAAATCTATCCCCAATGCGGCACAACGCCGCCAGGTTGGAACTTTAGGATCAGGTAAAGGGACTAAATCAGAACTCATAGGCGGTTGAATTTCTGAACACACTATAACTTAAAAAAACCAAAACCTCTCTCTGATCTACCAGAAAGAGGCTTGATTTACTTTACTTAGTTAATAACAGAAAACTGAAGACTGCATAGAGAATCAAAAGGGTTATGAGGTCAAGCCCTCGGTCTGTTAGTGTGTCTCGGCTACATCCATCGCTGGACTTCGACCTAACACCTATAAACGGGTGTTCTGCCCGTGACCTTACCCACAAAAAGTGGTGAGAGCAATCATCTTGAGGTGGGCTTCCCACTTAGATGCTTTCAGCGGTTATCCACTCCGCACATAGCTACCCTGCGTTTACCGTTGGCACGATA
>MNYZ01000030.1 GCA_001873365.1 Oscillatoriales cyanobacterium CG2_30_40_61
AAATTTTTGTTCGAGTTTTTTACTAAGGAACATAAATTTGATTTTCCCAAAATTCATCAGTATACTTATATATAGAAAATCATTTAGGATTGCTATAGGGGAAAATCAACCGGAATCCGATTAATTAGATGTAAATTTTTCTGAGTAATTAGATGTTGACTCAAGATAGAAACCGCATCAACAATCGCCCGAATATCAATTGGTCGTAGTTCCAGTTCTATATTTTGGTGGCGCAGTTTAGAGAAATCTAAAATATCACCAACTAAACTCGATAAACGGCGACCACTAGCAGCAATCATCGCTAAATTACTATTAGTTTGGGGGGATAAATCTCCGGTTGCACCATCAATTAAAGATTCAGCAATGCCAATAATTCCATTTAAAGGAGTTCGTAATTCATGGGATGTATTGGCTAGAAATTCATCTTTTAATTGGTCTAAATGTTGTAGTTCTTCATTCTTAGCTTCTAAAATTTTAAAGGATTCTTTTAGCTGTTTCGCCATACTATTAAAGGATTTAGCTAACTGACCTAGTTCGTCCTTGCGTTTCAGATTAACTTTTTGTTCCCAGTCCCCTTGAGCGATTTTTTTGGCGGCAATATTTAACTGTAAAATCGGTTTTACAATCCACTGTGCGGTTAATAATCCAATTAAGGTAGCTCCTAATAATGCCCAACTGCATAAAATAATTGTCGTGCGAGTATTCGCATTAATTTGTTCCATAAAATCCGCTTGGGGAACCACCACAATAATTAACCAATTTACCATTTTTCCTTTCTGAAAGGGTAACACCTTGACAAAATAACGACTATTATTCTGAATAAACTCTAGTTCTTTCCCTTGTTTAATTTCCTTTAGATTACTATAGGTTTGGTTTAAATATTTTGCAGTCGCTTGAGTTAATAGATTTTGGCTTTTTACCGCCGCAAATAACTGTCTATCATTATCAACAACTAGAAAGGGTTTTTCTAAGGTGGAAGTGGCTAATAACGTGCCATCACTATCAATTAAAAAGGTTTGTCCTGATTTTCCTACCTTTAATTGATTGAGAAAATTTCCAATTCCATCTAACCGTAACGCGGTATTCAAAACCCCTTGTACTTCTCGCGTTTGAGGATTGTAAACCGGAAGCAAAGCACTCATTAATAAAGTTGGTTCTAATAGGGATAAATAAACTGAACTCCAAGTCGCATCCCCCGCTTTTACCGCGTCTTTATACCAAACCCCATTCCGGGTATCAAAATCTTTAACAATAGTTGCAACTTCGGTGCGATTTCCTTTATCATCAGTTTTATAGGAATAGAAATCAAAATTAGTAAAAGTATCAATTACATTAATTCTTAAAGACCCATCCCCCAACTGTTCCCCCGTGCGTTCCTGTCCGGCGGCATTAGTGATTTTAATAAAGTTAATATCAGGATAAAGTTGTACCTGTCGCCAGAGATATTTTTCCCATTGGTTCAAGTCCTGAAAAGTTAAAATTCCTGACTGTAGTAAATTTAAGTTGGATTGATTAATCTTTTCTGGAATGGATAAATAGGCTTCTAAATTCTGTTCAACCCTAGCACTAATTTCATCTTGTAATTGACTCACTACCTCATTAACTGCTTGCTTTCCCGCCTGAAAAGACAGCCACCACACGACCCCAACAGCCCCGAAAATTTGCAGTAAAAAGGGTATAATCAAAACCGTTCGGATGGGAATTGGACGCTGAGTTTTCCGAACCATCTTAATCCAAATTAACTGAAATTTAGGTAAAAAAATTGACATTTAAGATCAAAAATTATGGTTGTTAAGTGGGTAATAGATAATCAATTAACTCTTAAACTGATAAATTATAAATGATAAATGATAACTGATAACTGATTACTCCCCCCAGCGTTTGATTTGACCCCCATCAATATCAAAGAGGTCAAGCACCCGACAAACCGTATTTGTCACCATTTGATCAATAGATTCTGGCATAGTATAAAATGCCGGAACCGGAGGCATAATAATTCCCCCGCATTCAGTCACTGTTAACATATTTTTAAGATGGATAGCATGGAGAGGGGTTTCCCGCACCATTAACACTAACCGACGGCGCTCTTTAAGTACCACATCCGCCGCCCGGGTCAGGAGGTTACTCGTGACTCCTGTCGCCACCTCAGCCAAGGTTTTCATCGAACAGGGAAGAATCACCATTCCCATCGTCCGAAACGAACCACTGGATATCGCCGCGCCCACATCTCCAATAGGATAGCTCACGTTAGCCAGGTTGTGGAGTTGTTTACTATCTATATCCAACTCATGGGCCCTCGTGATTTCTCCCGCCCGCGAAACCACCAAATGGGTTTCTATATCGGTTTCCCGCAACAATTCCAACAAACGCACCGCATAGATAATACCACTAGCCCCACTAATACCCACGATGAGACGTTTAGAACTGGTCATGTTAATGGCGACTTCCTAATCTGAATTTATTTTATTTTAACCCTAAATAAACAAGTTTTCAATCAACTTATTTTATAATATCACTGCGAATATGTAAATCCCGTTTAGGGTAGGGAATTTCAATATTTTTCTCTGCAAAAATCTTCCAAATTTCACAAGCAATTTCGCTCATAATTCGTTTTCCTCCAATCGGAGTTTCTAACCAGACCGTGATCTCAAAATCCAAACTGGATTCTCCAAAATTAATAAAACTAACTAAAGGAGCCGGATCGTTTAAAATTTCAGGATGTTGATAGATTATTTCCAACAAAATCTCAATCACTTTTTGAGGGTCACAATCATAACTTGTTCCCACAATCAAAGACTTTCGCACCCGCCGATCGCTCCCAGTCATGGTTTTAAGTTCCTGGGTAAAAAAGATTTGATTAGGAATAATTTTTTCTGAGTTATCCCTGATCACTTGTACCGTTGTCGCTCGCATACTAATTTTTTTAACTTCACTTAATTCTCCGCCAATTTCGATAATATCTCCTGGTCTTAAAGAGCCTTCAAATAATAAACATATTCCACTAATAAAATTACTAAAAACTTCCTTTAGTCCAAAACCAATTCCAACGGATAACCCGCCCGTAATCGCAGCAAATGTTGTGGAGTTAAATCCTAGAGATCCAACAAAAATCACAATTCCAAAAGTAATTAAAAAATAACGAATTAAAATCAAATAAGCTTGATAATTACCGGAATCGAGTGTCGTGCTATCAATAATAATCTGAGAGAGGAGATATTCAAAAATCTTGACAGCAACAATCCATAAATATAATCCCACCGTACTGATTATAATGTCTCCCATGGTGACTGAAGTGCCAAATAAATTAACTACCACCACTTGCATAAACTTCTCAACATCTACAAATAAACTTAAAATTTCTCTCAAAATATATAAAACAAATATCGGTCTAAAAAAATAGAAATTGCTATCTTTAACCCGATTAATTGGAATAAATAGACACAAGCTAACAATAAAAATTCTATAAAATAGATAAACCCATACAAGATTAATTGCAATTGTTAAAATTCCGGCAATCCATCCTTGATTAATAAATAAATCACGCAATAAATTTAATACAATTAAGCTAAATCCCCGACCCACTAAATCAGGAATTAAGATTAATCCACACCAATAGGGAGCTAAAGTTATTTCTTGGGTTAGATTAACTGCTAGTTGTGGGAAATTTGCTTTAATGTTTTTACCCACCCCATAGGATAGGCTATGACTGACTAAAATTGAGATCAAAATTACCAACAATTGAATTTGTACCGGAGAGCGATTCAAAAAAATCAATAATTTAGTAATTTGATCAACAATAAATGTTAAATGGATTTCATTAGACATATAAATTTTTTTAGGGTTGCTTAAATTTCTGAGTAAGTGTTTCTGCAATCTTCTGAGCAGCATCTTCGGAAGTAATACTTCCAGCTAACACTTGAGGATATAAACTATCACCCACCTTCAGCCAAGCACGAGCCACTTCAATTTGGTCTAGGGGAATTGCTATTGCGGTTTTAGCTTGCTCAACTAATATCGCTTCTATGGGAAACAAACTACCATTAACATTGACATTTTTATCAGCCGGAATAAAAGAGCCTTGTAGGAGGCTTAACCGCCTGCGAGTTTGTTCCTGATTTGTAAAAAATTGAGCCAATTGTAGAGATAACTTTTGTTGTTCAGGACTCGACATTCGATTAAACAAAATCACACGGGAATAGAGAAAAGGCCCGGCGGAGTTATTACCTTCTCCGGGTAATAAAGCGACACCAAAGTTATCTGTCCCTAAAGCTTGACTATATTCTGAAAACTGGGAAGAATCACAAAACACATAGGCTAATCGGTTATTAATAAACGCTTTTTCCAATTCCTCAAAACCATCGCTAAAAATCATATTCGGTTCATTTTGGGCAATTTTTAGCCACTCCATCCATTCTGCCCAACTTTTTTGATCAAAAACAAACTTACCTTTAGGATTTAAGGATTGTGCCCCAAAAATCCGTACTCCCCAAAAGCTGTATAGAAAGTTAGATAATATCCCCACCGAGTAACCATTCTTGGCTTGTTGTAGAAGTTCTGTTAAGGTTTTAGGAGGTGACTTAACTTTATTTTTGTTATAACAAAGAGCTTGAGTAGAAACAGAGGTCGGTATACCATAGATTTTTCCTCGATAGCGAACATTACTCATGGCAATAGGAAGATAGCTGGAAAAGTCAAAATCCGTAACCACCGGAATCAAATTATCCTGAATTAAAGTCAAAATTTTTCCAGAGGCAGTAAATAGAAAATCTGGCCCTAAACCTCGACCAACTTCCTGGCGGAACTGTTTCTCTATTTGCTCACCCGGAACATATTCACTAACAATCCTAACATTAGGATATATGCGCATATAATCATTAAAGGAATCTTGCATCATGTCCTTGATTTTGTCCTCAAAGGGATGCCAAACTAAAATCTGCCCCTGAATGGATTGTGGTTGAGACTCAGATATTGTTTCTACATCCTTGGGACTGCAACTGGTCAGAAATATTAATCCTAAGATAATTAACAGTAAAAAACGATAACGCAATTGATTTTCCTATTCCCTAAATTAAATATTGAATTATCCTACAGCAATCAGCAGCTTAGTCCTTCCAACTTCTTTGTGTCTTTGTGTCTTTGTGGTTAAATTACCCCCAGCCCTAACTATAAAATAAGCGATCGCCCTTTTCAATAAAAGCGATCGCTTATTCTAAAAGAAACCCGGTTTCTTGCAGTTATCTATCTGAATTACAGCAAATTCTGCTTCAGAAACCGGGTTTCTAGTTATTTCAGCATCCCCGAAACCGAAGCCACCTCCGGTTTAGCAATCCGAGGAGCCATAAATCCCTTCGCATACAAATTAGGATTCGATGAAGCCACCTGAACATAGGACTCCCGAATTTCAGTATTCAGAGCCACAGTGGTGACATCATAAACCTTCGTGACCAGCTTAGGATATAAGCCAATGCCCACAATCAGCACCAGGAAACTAGCTGCAATGAACACCTCCCGGGGTCGAGCATCACTAAAAGTAGCTTCCGAGGGCAGTACACAACTGGTTCCAAAACAAAATGCCTCTTGGTCATCGGGATTGGATGCCGTTGCATCACCCAACATACAAGCCGGAGCTTCACCAGTTGCATAGAATAACTGACGCAGCATCGACAGCAAATAAATCGGAGTCAGGACTAATCCCACACCCGCCAAAGCCACCAAGACCACTCGGAAGGTTGAGCTATAGATATCGCTAGTAGTGATGCCAATAAACACCAACACCTCACTAGCAAAACCGCTCATCCCCGGTAGGGCCATAGAAGCCATCGCTCCGGCGGTAAACAGAGTAAATACCCGGGGCATTGCCTTACCGATATAACCCATTTCATCCAAGATCAGGGTATGGGTGCGGTCGTAGGTAACACCAGCCAGGAAGAACAGCACCGCCGAAATCAGACCGTGAGAGATCATTTGTAACAATGCTCCACTTACCCCAATATCGGTAAAGGAGGCAATTCCGAGCAACACAAACCCCATGTGAGACACAGAGGAATAGGCCAGACGGCGTTTCATATTGGATTGGCCAAAGGAATTTAATCCGCCATAAACAATATTAACCACCCCTAAAATTGCCAGAATCGGGGCAAAGTAGATATGGGCATCGGGGAGCATCCCCATATTTACCCGAATCAGACCGTATCCCCCCATCTTTAACAGCACCCCAGCCAAAATCATCGAAACCGGGGCTGATGCTTCACCGTGAGCATCGGGGAGCCAAGTATGTAGGGGGAAAACAGCCAATTTTAAGCCAAAGGCAATCAAGAATCCCGCATACATCAATAGTTCTAGGCTCAGAGGATAATCCTTCAGACCCAGTTCCACCATATCGAAAGTTAAGGAGCCACCGCCATAGAAGGCCATTGCCAAGGCAGCCACCAGGATAAATAAAGAAGCAGCGGCCGTATACAATAAAAATTTAGTCGCGGCGTAACGGCGTTTTGGCCCGCCCCAGATGGAAATTAATAGGTATACCGGAATTAATTCCAGTTCCCAGACAATAAATAACAGCAGTAAGTCTTGAGCCACAAACACCCCGATTTGGGCCGAATACAGCACCAACATCAGGAAGTAGAACAGACGAGGTTTTTGGTCTACCTGCCAAGCTGCAAAAATAGACATGGTTGTGACCAGTCCGGCCAGAAGTACCAGGGGAAGGGAAATCCCGTCTACAGAAACGGCCCAGTTTAAACCTAATTGAGGCGCCCAGGGAAACTTTTCCACGATTTGAAAAGTTGCACTGCTGGGATCGTAATACTTCAAGAAGACATAGCACATTAATAATAAGTCCGCGATGCCTACACCAAGGGCATACCAGCGCAACTGTTTGCCGTTGTTATCCGGCAGTACAGGAATGAGCACCGAAGCTACGAGTGGGAGCAGGACTATCGTGGTCAGCCAAGGAAATTGATCCGCCATCATGACAGTAAGAACAAATACTTATCTGTGAATATATTGTATTGTACTAAACCTTGTAACGATTTATATATAAATTTTTAAGGGAATAGGGAACACACCGAACACACCGAACACACCGAATAGGTAAATCACCTCAATTAAAATAAAATTAGGGGATTGGGAGAATGACCCATCTTTAAAAGGGCATCAAGGCTAACCGGAATCAAGTTAATTAGGCGGTAATTCTAAGGCAATATTGCCTAATAAACCCTTACGAAAATCATTCAACATTTGACGGGCAGTGCGTTCGATATCACCTTTATTTCTATGGTCTGCCAATTCCTGTAAATAGACATCGCCACTCAGGGCCGTAAATTCTAATTGATACCTTGAAACTAATAAATGTTGTAAATTAAAATCCTGTAACAACTCAATTAATACCGTTGCAACTTGTCGATTTTCATAGGATGCTTCCCCAATATCTTCACAAATTGCTAACTTTAACGCATCTTCCTCGTTTCTGATTTTGGTCGGAATTACCCCAGGAGCATCCAATAATTCCAGAGTCTCGGAAATTCTCACCCATCTCAAATGACGAGTCACCCCCGCCCGTCTAGCACTATCCACAATTCTTCGATTCAATAACCGATTAATTAATGCCGATTTTCCCACATTCGGAAACCCAATCACCGCCGCCCGCACCGGACGCGGTAACATCCCCCGGGAAGCCCGTTTTTCATTAATTTGTGACCCGGCAGCTTGGGCGGCTTTCGCCACGGCATCTACCCCATTTCCCAACCTAGAATTGGTAAAATAGGCCGTTTCCCCCCGTTCCTGAAACCACTCCTCCCACTGTTTTTGAATATGGGAGGGAATCATATCCATACGGTTAATTACCAGCACTTTCATTTTACTTCCCACCCACTGCGGAACATTCGGATGATGGGTCGTCAGAGGAATACGAGCATCTCGCACCTCCAAAATCACGTCCACCCGTTTCAGTTGTTCCTGAAGGGTGCGTTCCGCTTTAGCAATATGACCGGGATACCATTGGATAGACATTATGTTAGGGGGCAGGGGAGCAGGGGGGCA
>MNYZ01000054.1 GCA_001873365.1 Oscillatoriales cyanobacterium CG2_30_40_61
ATTTGAAACGTTCTATACCAAGAACATTCTGTTAAATGAAGGTCTGCGGGCTTGGATGGCTCCTGCGGATCAACCCCACGAAAACTTTATTTTCCCTGAGGAGGTATTACCGCGTGGTAACGCTCTCTAATACTTCTTATGTCGGCGGCCGTGACCTAGAATCCACTGGATTCGCCTGGTGGTCAGGTAATGCCCGTCTGATTAATTTGTCTGGTAAGTTGCTGGGCGCTCACGTTGCTCACGCTGGTTTGATCGTGTTCTGGGCTGGGGCGATGACCCTGTTTGAAGTGGCTCACTTCGTTCCTGAAAAGCCCATGTATGAACAGGGTTTGATCCTGATCCCCCACATGGCTACCCTCGGATGGGGTGTGGGCCCTGGTGGTGAAGTGATCGATACCTTCCCCTACTTCGTGATTGGGGTTCTGCACTTAATTTCCTCTGCGGTTTTGGGTTTAGGCGGCATTTATCATGCCGTCCGTGGCCCGGAAATTTTAGAAGAATATTCTTCTTTCTTTGGTTACGACTGGAAAGATAAAAACCAAATGACCAATATTATCGGGTATCACCTGATTCTGTTGGGTCTGGGAGCTTTCCTGTTAGTGTTCAAAGCCATGTTCTTTGGGGGTGTCTATGATACCTGGGCCCCGGGTGGTGGCGATGTCCGTGTGATTGCCAATCCGACTTTGAACCCGGCCGCGATCTTTGGCTATTTAGCCAAGGCTCCGTTTGGGGGAGAAGGCTGGATCATCGGTGTTAACAACATGGAAGACATCATCGGTGGTCACATCTGGATCGGTCTGATCTGCATTGCCGGTGGGATCTGGCACATCCTGACCAAACCCTTTGGCTGGGCGCGTCGGGCTTTCATCTGGTCTGGAGAAGCTTATCTGTCTTACAGTTTAGGTGCTCTGTCCTTGATGGGCTTTATCGCCGCTTCCTATGTTTGGTTTAATAATACCGCCTATCCCAGTGAGTTCTACGGCCCCACAAACGCTGAATCTTCTCAGGCTCAGTCCTTTGTGTTCTTAGTCCGTGACCAAAAACTGGGAGCCAATATCGGTTCCGCCCAAGGCCCGACGGGTCTGGGTAAATACCTGATGCGTTCTCCGACTGGGGAAATCATCTTTGGTGGTGAAACCATGCGCTTCTGGGATTTCCGTGGCCCTTGGTTAGAACCTCTGCGTGGGCCTAATGGTCTTGACCTCAATAAGCTGAAAAACGATATCCAACCTTGGCAAATTCGTCGGGCTTCTGAGTACATGACCCACGCCCCTAACGGTTCGATTAACTCCGTGGGTGGGATCATTACCGAAGCTCAAGGGTTTAACTATGTTAACCCCCGGGCTTGGTTGGCTGGTTTCCACTTTATTATGGGTTTCTTCTTCTTAATTGGTCACCTCTGGCACGCGGGTCGCGCCCGGGCTGCGGTGGCTGGTTTTGAGAAAGGAATTGACCGGCAATCGGAAGCTGTACTTTCTATGCCTAACTTAGACTAGGGTTTTACCTAGACGTCTAATCACCGCTTAGATTGTTAATTAAAGACCCTGCCTGATTCGTCAGGTGGGGTTTTTTATGGGAATAAAAACCGATATATGATAATTTGCTAAATAGCAACTAAGCCTAATCAATGATTATAAATAAATCTTATGTTAAAAACCCTAATCTTTCTGAAGCATCGCTTTTATAAACTAATTTCAATTCTAGGAATTGCTCTATTTTCTTTGATCTTAACTTGCAGTATTCCACCCACACTAGCACAGAGTGATTTACCCAGTGATATTAACCCCCTGACCTCAATTATTCGGGTGGGAAATCTAATTTCTGCACCGGTGGTTATTGATGGCTCTGAGTGGTTTAGGGTGGCAATGGAAATTCCGGCTGATGTTAATGAAAAAAATAAAGGTTTCTCGATTAAACAACGGGCAAAAATTATTCAAAATGAAATCTATGGGATTTTAGATAATCAATTATACGGAGGAGGATTAGCTCAGGGTTTTAATTATGATGCCCTGACCGTAACCTTTAAAACTGATCAGAAAGGAAACACTCAGATTTTTGTCACTGATAATGATGAATTGCAAGAAAGAGCAATTGTTACGGTTACTGCTGCGGATGCGGAATATAACGGTTATTCTCTTAAAATCTGGTCTAATAAATTAGCAGAAACTATTAAATATGGTTTACAGAGCAGCCATGAACAGCGCCAACCTGCCTATTTATATCAAGCAGGTTTATGGTCATTGGGGGTGCTTTTATTCTCGGGTTTATTAAGTTTTGGGGTTTATTTATTACAAAAACGGTTAGCTGAAAAAAAACAGATTCTTAAAGAACAAAAACCGGAATTAGATTACTATCTCGAAAGTGCGAATAATAGTCCTACCGACTTGAATAATACGGCGAAATTGGCTGAAACTGAAGCCCAAATCAGAAACTGGAGAAAGAAATATAATACAAATCAGTTTCGCCGATTAGTTTTGAAAGTAATTCAAGGATTAATCTGGTTATTAGTAGTTTGGAAAATTACTGACTTTTTCCCTCAAACGCGATACTTTTCCTATCTGATTACTCAAGGGCCTGAATATGTCTTAATAGTGGCAATTATTGTGGGAATATTTATCCGCATTAGTAATCTTGCTATTGACTCTTTTTTGGCATCTATTCAAGAACATCATCAAAATGATAATTTCACTCCCATTGCTGTCCATCGTCAAGAATTACGTTTTTTAACCTATAGTGTTGTTGTAAAAGGGATGGCTAAAGCCATATGGATTGCGATTGGGTTTATTGTTGTTTTAGACTCTTTAGAAATTCCTGTAACCCCCGTAGTTGCAGGTTTAGGGATTATTGGTTTAGCCCTATCCTTTGGTTCACAAAACTTAATTCGAGATGTATTAAATGGGGTTTTTATGCTCCTAGAAGATCACTATGCTGTCGGAGATTTTATTACCGTTGGAGATATCTCAGGTGTTGTTGAATATATGAATTTACGCATTACTCAAATTCGCGGAAAAGAAGGACGCCTAACCACAATTCCCAATGGAAGTATTAATATTGTTCATAACCAAACCAAAGACTGGTCAAGAATAGATTTTAAAGTAAAAGTTACCTATAAATCAGATATTGATTTAGCTTTAAATATTATGAAAAAAGTGATTGAAGAAATGAAAAATGAACGGGATTGGCAAGACCTAATTCTTACTCCTATTGTTTGGAATGGGGTGACTGACTTAACCACTTCTGGGGTTGAATTAAATATAGCAATCCAAACCCGTCCTGGGATGCAGTGGGAGGTTTCTAACGAATTTCGGCGCCGCCTAAAACTGGCTTTTGATCATCATGAAATAGGGTTTTGGGTGATCTCATACCTCCCCTAAAAATAGATAGAAACCCGGTTTATGAAATCTAATTGGAAGTAACAGTTTGTTGACGATTTCTCACCTCCAAATAAATTAACAACGCATTAATATCCGACGGATTTACCCCTCCAATTCTCGAAGCTTGACCAATGGTTAAAGGTTTAACCTTCATTAACTTTTCTCGCGCCTCCATTGACAAAGTTTCGATTTTGAGATAATTCAAATCTTCCGATAATGCTCGATTAGATTGGCGACTAACTTGGTCAATTTGGTTTTGTTGCCGTTGCAGATATCCAGAATATTTAATCTCAATTTCTGCCCCTTCTTTTTCCACTTGATTTAGGTTAGTATTACCTAAATTATACCGTTCTAAATCAACGTAATGCAACCCCGGACGGCGCAATAAATCCGCTAAGGTAATTGACCCTTTAATTTTTTGTTGGGTATCATTAACAATCGCCATTCCCACCGGATCATTTTCCTTAATTCGAGTTGAGTATAAACGTTCCTTTTCTGCAATAATATTCTCTTGTTTCTGTTCAAATAATGCCCAGCGACGATGATCAATTAACCCAATTTCCCGACCCAAAGCTGTTAACCTTTCATCCGCATTATCTGACCGTAATAATAACCGATATTCCGACCGACTCGTTAACACCCGATAGGGTTCTCGCAGGTCTTTTGTACACAAATCATCAATCAAAGTTCCGATATAACTTTGTTCTCTGGAAAACACAATCATCTGTTGATGTTTAACAAATCTCACCGCATTAATTCCCGCCACTAAACCCTGGGCTGCGGCTTCTTCATATCCGGTTGTGCCATTAATTTGTCCCGCACAAAATAGCCCCTCAATTTTCTTAGTCATCAAGGTTGGATAACATTGAGTTGCGGGTAAATAATCGTATTCCACCGCATAGGCTGGACGTAACATGGCACAATTTTCTAACCCCGGAAGACTTCTTAACATTTGCAATTGCAAGGTTTCCGGTAAACCCGTAGAAAATCCTTGAATATACAATTCAGGAATATCTCGACCCTCGGGTTCAATAAAAATTTGATGACTTTCTTTATCCGCAAACCGAACAATTTTATCTTCAATACTCGGACAATATCGGGGGCCCTTCGCATCAACCCAACCGCCATAAACCGGAGATAAATGCAAATTTTCCCGAATAATTCGGTGAGTTTCGGCCGTAGTTCGAGTCAAATGACAACACATTTGTTCCCGTGCAATTTGTACTTCTGGGTCGAAACTAAACCATCGTACTTCTGTATCTCCTGGTTGCGGTTCTAACTTAGAATAATCTACGGATCTTTTATCAACTCGCGCCGGAGTTCCGGTTTTTAATCGTCCGGTTTCAAAGCCTAAACGGTTCAGGGTTTCTGTTAACCCAATGGCGGCAAATTCTCCCGCCCGTCCTGCGGGCATTGATTTATTACCAACCCAAATAATACCGCCTAAAAATGTACCCGTGGTTAATATCACCGCTTGACATTTAAAGGCAACTCCAAAATAGGTTTCAACCCCAATAATTTCTTGATTTTTACCTAAAATTAAATCCGTTACCATGCCTTCTCGGACGGTAAGATTATCCTGATTTTCGACAATATTTTTCATCACGGCGGCGTATTCCCGTTTATCCGTTTGGGCGCGCAAAGCCCACACCGCCGGGCCACGGGAAATATTCAGCACCCGTTTTTGCAAATAGGTACGGTCGGCCATTTTGCCAATTTCCCCGCCCAAAGCATCGACTTCATGGACTAACTGGGACTTAGCCGGGCCACCAACGGCCGGGTTACAGGGTTGCCAAGCGATTTTATCGAGGTTGAGGGTTAGGAGCAGGGTACGACATCCCAACCGAGCAGCAGCCAGCGCCGCCTCACAGCCCGAATGTCCGGCTCCGACCACAATAATCTCAAATTCATCTAAAAATTCTACTGAGGGTGTTAGGGTCATGGGTTAGGTTAAGGTTTTATGTTCTCCTGAAAAAAACGGTTGGTTGATGATGCAGGAGGTCAAAAAAAATATCAGCCTACTATATTCTATGATTATTTTTCCTTTCCCCGCTTCCTGGGAAGATTGGTAATCTTAACATCCCAGACACACAGCAAACTGCTATTCCCTGTCATTCCGAATGGCGAGAAGGGACAACTTTAAGGTAAAATCTGATCTATAGAAGTGTTAATATAGTATTTCCTGTGCAAAATTCTGGACTGCAATACCTATCTGCATCAACCGATGCAACTGAAACGCGATCGCCTAATCAACAATTATTTCCTTTGACAGCAAAAGTCAATCCGCAAGATCACTTAGAAATTGGCGGTTGTGACGTTACCGCCTTAGTTCAACAATTTGGTACACCCCTCTATATTGTTGATGAAACCACTCTGCGAACCGCTTGTCAACAATACCGGGACTCCTTCAAACGCCATTATCCGGGTGAGTCCCTCGTCCTGTATGCTTCCAAAGCCTGGAATTGTTTAGCGGTTTGTGCTATTGTCGCATCTGAAGGATTAGGCATTGATGTCGTATCCGGGGGAGAACTCTATACGGCTCTGCAAGCTGGAGTTCCACCGGAAAAAACCTACCTCCATGGTAATAATAAATCCTCCGAAGAAATTAAATTAGCCATGGAAAGCGGCTGTACGGTGGTTGCCGATAATTGGTTAGATTTACACACCTTAGCTAAACTAAGTCAAGAGTCTATAGTTGATCATCCGATTCGGATGATGATTCGGTTTACCCCAGGAATTGAATGTCATACCCACGAATACATCCGGACTGGACACTTAGATAGTAAATTTGGGTTTGATCCCGGTCAACTAGATCAAGTGTTTCAATTTATCACTCAGCAACCGGGTTTGTCCTGCGTTGGCATTCATGCCCATATTGGCTCCCAAATTTTTGAATTGCAACCCCATAATGATTTGGGTGCTGTAATTATTGATACTTTAACTAAAGCCAATCAACAGGGTTTAAATATTTCAGAAGTTAATATTGGTGGTGGTTTAGGTATTTCCTATACGGAGTCAGACGATCCCCCAAGTATTGAAGATTGGGTAAAAATTGTGACTGAATCCGTGATCAAAGCCTGTGAACATAAACAATATCCCCTACCGAAATTATTATGTGAACCGGGACGCTCTATGATTGGATCTAGTTGCGTTACCGCCTATACTGTTGGATCTCAAAAACAAGTTCCGGGAATTCGGACTTATATTGCTGTAGATGGCGGGATGTCCGATAACCCCCGTCCGATCACCTATGAGTCCTTGTACCGCGTGGTCTTGGCTAATCAAATGTCTGCACCAATGACCGAAACCGTTACGGTGGCAGGAAAACATTGTGAATCTGGGGATATTTTAATTAAGGATGCTCAACTGCCTAAAGTTGAATCTGGGGATATTCTCGTGGTTATGGCAACGGGAGCCTACAATTATAGTATGGCGTCTAACTATAATCGACTGTCTAAACCAGCAGCAGTTTTAGTTAATAATGGTGATGCTAACGTCATTATTGAACGAGAATCTTACCAAGATTTAATTAGTAAAGATCGGCTTCCAGAACGCTTAACCATAAATCCTTAAGGGTTGCAGGGGTGAAGTACAGGATCGGTATCAACAATTGCCAAAAACTAATGATGATAGCCGAGATTTGATCCCCCTAAATCCCCCTTCCCAAGGGGGACTTTTATCCCCCTTTACTCCATTAAAAAGGAGTTGACTCAGGCTTCTATTAATTTGATCAAAATTCAATGAATGCGGCGTCTAGTCATGACTAAGCAAGGAATTCCTCCCTGGTTAATTCAAAGTCTTGATATTGGATTAGTTTTTGCCGTCGCTTATGTGGTTTTGGTCATCATTGGAGAACGCCGTACCCTTTGGATGGTGCGCGGGTTTATTATTCTAATGTTGGCAACGGCCATTAGTAACTGGGCAAATTTGAAATTATTGTCAATTGCCCTCAATAGTTTAGTTACAGGTTCTGCCGTAGCGATGGCAGTCATATTACAATCAGAATTCCGCGAATTTTTAGAACAGTTAGGTCGCGGAGAAGTTTTACAATTGTTTGGTCAGGGTCGCCGTGTTATTCCTGAACCCGATGGGGTTATTGATCAACTGGTAGAAGCGGTTAAAGAACTTTCCCAAAATCGTACCGGGGCCTTAATTATTGTTGAAACCGGAAGTCCCATTGATGAACGGGATTTTTCTGTCCCAGGAGTTAAACTCAATGCCGAAGTTTCGCGAGAATTGTTACAAACGATTTTTCAACCTAAAACCCTGCTCCATGATGGGGCGGTATTAATTCGGGCGTCTCGAATTGCGGCGGCCGGGGTAATTTTACCCCTATCCGAACGCATGGCCTCCCGACAGTTAGGAACTCGTCATCGGGCGGCAATGGGAATTACCGAACGAGTGGCAAAATGTATGTGTATTGTGGTATCGGAAGAAACGGGTTCGATTTCTTTAGCGGAAAAAGGAATCCTCAACCGACCCTTAACTAGCAGTAAACTGAAAGAGTTATTGGAAGCTCGTTCTTGGACATCCGATGATGACAGAACTGTTCCTGCAATTTCGATTACCCATTGGGGAAACCGCCTGGGTTCCCAAGGATGGGCTTTAGTGTCTCGCCTATTCCGTCCTCGATCCAAAGCTTCTCGGGAGAAAAAATGAGTGCTAAGACCAGGGTTATATATGAATTACCCGCAGATTTAGACCAAAACCGCTTACCTAACCACATTGCTGTGATTATGGATGGTAATGGTCGTTGGGCGAAGCGTCGGGGTTTACCTCGAACCATGGGCCATCGTCGGGGAGTCGATGCTCTCAAGGAAGCTTTACGCTGTTGTCGAGACTGGGGTGTGGAAGCACTAACGGCCTATGCTTTTTCTACGGAAAATTGGGGGCGTCCTTTGGAGGAAGTCGATTTTCTCATGGCATTATTTGAGCGGGTTTTAATGCGAGAACTCCGAGAAATGATGGAGGAGGAAGTCCGAATTCAGTTTGTGGGAAATTTGGCAGCCCTTCCCAAGTCGCTACAGGAAAAAATAGACTATTCCACGGAGGAAACTAAGCAAAATAAGGGGATTCTTTTGACAATTGCGACTAATTATGGCGGACGACAAGAAATTTTAAAAGCCTGTCGAGAGATTGCTACTCAAGTCAAACAAGGGTTAATTCAACCAGAAGATATTGATGAAACTTTATTTGAACAACATCTATATACAACGGGAATATGTCACCCGGATTTATTAATTCGTACCAGTGGAGAAATGCGAATTAGTAATTTTTTATTATGGCAACTCGCCTATGCGGAAATTTATGTAACTGATACCCTTTGGCCTGATTTTAATTATCAGGAATTGCATCTGGCTTTGTCTTCCTATCAAAAACGTGAACGCAGGTTTGGTAAGGTTTAAATTTAGAAGTTGCCTATTATCTGTTCTAATTATTGAATTTTGTTGTCGCTTTAGCCCCGAAAAAAAATACTAAAGCGCAACAACAAACATAAATTTAAGGGTGGTTTGGTTTATTTCCAACCGGCGCGATCCATAATTTGAATCGCCTGGGGATTGAATTTTCCATAGGCGGCAACATTGATCGGATTACTTTTAAATGTGCCAAAACTCGATAGCACTGGAGACACGGGAACACCCGCAACTACAGGATATTCAAAAGCACTTTGAGCAAAAATCTTTTGGGCTTCAGGACTTGCTAAATGCTCTAAAAATTTAATCGCTCCCGCCTTATTAGGGGAAGTTTTAATCACTCCAGCGCCACTAATATTTGTGTGGGTTCCCTTTGCCCTTTGGTTGGGGAAAAATAAACCTACTTTACTGGCGATCGCTTTTTCATCAGGTTTTTGAGAAGCCATTAAACGAGCTAAATAATAAGTATTTGCTAGGGTTAAATGCCCCACACCCGAAGCCACAGCTTTAATTTGAGAAACGTCATTTCCTTCTGGCGGTCTAGCAAAATTAGCCACAAATCCTTTTACCCAGTTTTCTGTAGGAGTTGTTCCACTATCTCCAATCATTGAAGCCACTAAGGATTGATTATATATGTTATTGGAAGAACGAATAACAATTTTTCCTTTCCATTTAGGATTGGCTAAATCTTCATAGGTAGAAAGTTGAGCCGGATTCACCTTGGCTTTATTATAAACAATCACCCTTGCCCGTTTAGAAAACCCAAACCAATGACCATTTGGTTCCCTTAAATTTGCCGGAATTGCTTGATTTAAAATTCCTGAAGAAATCGGTTGAAAAATTCCCTGTTGTTGCGCTCTCCAAAGGTTTCCCGCATCAACGGTAATTAGAATATCCGCCGGACTATTCGCCCCTTCGCTCTTAATCCGTTCTACCATTTCTTCGGCTTTTCCTTCCACCAAATTAACCTTAATCCCCGTTTTTTGGGTGAAACTCTGATAGATCTGGTTATCGCTATCGTAATGGCGGGCTGAGTAGATATTCAGGACTTGGGGGTTAGCTTCTGATGGCTTCATCGGGCTCAGTCCACCCGCAGCAACTACAGCTAAGGCTGTTCCCAGGGTCATAAACCCACGTCTAGTGATTTTGTTCATCGGATTTTAATGCAATAATTTATCAAGAATATAGCCTACACTTAATGCAAGTAATTATCAATAATTGTTTTTTAAGAACACTTATGGTAATATATGCACTTTTTTTACAGGCCATGAATTTTGGGGGCTTTAACCCTTAAATGTCTGGGTTAAGCCGAATCTGAGTTAGCAAACAAATGATTTAAGTTCTTAATATTTCTTTCTCAAGAATCAAAGTTATTGAAAAAAATAATCAAATATAGAAATAAAAAATCTTCACAAGTTGATCTAATAGGACTTACGCACCAAACCGGGTTTGGTGAACGAGAAATCCAGATTTTATCCGCCAAATCACCGGCCAGAAACCGGGTTTCTTTGGTCTTGTGCGTAAGTCCTGTCCAACCTGTGAATATCGAGGGTTTAAGTCCGGTGTTTGGGCCTAATTTAATCGCAATCTAGGGTGTCACGGGTGTGGCGTCCGGTGACTGAGTTTGTTCCTGTTGCCACTTGACAGAGGGTGTTTAGGGAATCTTTGCGTAACATGACATCGGTAAAATCGGCCCCGTCAATAATCGTTGCTTCAGGTTGCCATCGGTCTATGACTCGGAAATCTCTCCCAGAAACCGGGTTTTTGAATTAAGGTTAATATTAGTAAAATAAGTTCTGGTAAAAACCCAGTTTCTGATTTAGCTTCTAGGAAATCTACTTGTTTAGTATACACTAAAATCAGAATAAGAAGATCAAATTCGTACTTATTAATTATTGTATTTCTAATCCTAGATCCGATGTCTGAATCAAGAGTAATTGGTTGTTTAGGGGAAAAACTGGTTAGCCATTGGTTAGAAACACAAGGCTGGCAAATTTTGCATCATCAATGGTATTGTCGATATGGAGAAATTGATTTAATTGCCGTTGGAGCGGGAGAATCGGGAATTAAGACTTTAAGTTTTGTTGAAGTGAAAACCCGTGGTCAACGGAATTGGGATCAGGGAGGACTGTTAGCGATTACTCCAAAAAAGCAAGCCAAAATTATTCAATCGGTGGCATTATTTTTAAGCGATCGCCCCCAATTCCTAGAATACCCTTGTCGGTTTGATGTCGCTTTAGTCAGTTGTCATCCCTATCCAACTCCAAACTCCCTGTCTGAAGAAATCCCCAGCTTTTCCCCCCCTATAAATATCGGTCAGTCCGTATTGATAAACGGCTACCAACTGACTCTACAAGACTATATTGAATCAGCATTTAGCGAATAATCGAGGAAATTAAGCTAAGGCTTCGGGACAGTATCCTAAGCCTCTAACAAATTGGGTTCGGAAAGATTCAACATCTTCACGGTTAGGAATACCATGGGAAACAACGGCGACTTGGTAGCGACGCATTACACTTAGGGGAGATTGTCCGGTTTCCAAACCCCAAAGAGCCATTAAAATTCGCATATCGGGTTCGTAGGGAATACCCAATTCCTGCATAAAAGCCCTAAAGTCCCCATGTTCCTGCGGGGTGAGATACTGACACATTTTGACTTTAATAATCCAGCCATCAATTTGGTGAATCACCGTAATAAATTGAACTGGGAGAGAATTATTGGAGCACAAGAAGTCTATGACTCTCAGGGTCAGACTGGTGTTGGCTAGATAGTAAAGGTATTCCATCGGTGATCTCCTGCATGATTGTTCCGCTTTGTTTGTTGCTCAACTCCAATCTGGAACTCTGCAACAAAGAGCAATAGGAGCGGTATTCTTGCTTATCCTGTAAACCTTGATTCAGGTCTGAAGTTGAAACTGAGCCAAAAATGATGAGACCCTAATAAACAGCAGATCTGATAGGTAACACAATCCTATACATATTATATTGACAAGATTAGGGATAATAAGATAGGGGAAAAGCACCCGATTTTCTATGGGGGATTCTACCCAACTTGAAATCCAGAAAATGTTGGGGATCAAAGTAAAACCCCGGAAGATCACCCTAGGGATCGGTTAATATTAGTTTTGATGGGATCTGCCGTGGGAGAATGTATAAAAAAAATTTGGGTAAAGGATAAATTAGAAAAATGGATCAGTTAGATTATCAGTTAGAAAGCTATAACTACGAATTACCAGAAGCACGGATTGCACAAAATCCAGTTGTACCAAGGGATCACTCCCGTTTGCTGGTTGTAGATTCTCCCGACTCCCATCGTCATTGTCGATTTAAAGACCTACCCGACTTTCTCAGACCCGGGGATTTACTGGTACTTAATAATACCCGTGTACTTCCGGCTCGTCTGTATGGACGCAAAAGTAGTGGGGCGACGGTGGAAGTATTACTACTCGAAGAAAAACAGCATAATTGCTGGTTGGCTTTGGTTAAACCGGGTAAAAAATTTAAACCTGGTTCTGTGATTGAGTTTGAACTGAATCCTTTATCAAAAAATAATTTTAATTGTCAAACATTGCGGGCGACGGTATTAGAAACCGATGAAGAAACCGGAGGAAGGGTATTAAAATTTGAAATTCCACCCGGGAAGTCTTTAATTCCGTTTTTAGAAGCCTTTGGTAATATTCCCTTTCCTCCCTATGTCACGGAAACCGAAGCCTTACCAGAACAATATCAGACGATTTATGCAGAACGTTCCGGGGCGGTCGCCGCACCAACTGCGGGGTTACATTTCACTGAAGAATTATTTCAGCGTTTACAATTAAAAGGAATTGATCAAACTTTTTTAACTTTGCACGTTGGAGTAGGAACTTTTCGACCTGTGGAAGTAGATAATATTATCGACCATCAAATGCACGGAGAATGGATTGAAGTTCCAGCAGCAACCTTGGAAAAAATTGAAAAAACTAAGGCATCCGGGGGGAGAGTAATTGCAGTGGGGACAACTTCTGCACGGGCATTGGAAGGGGCTGCGATCGCCCTTTCTAACACCACAGAAACCCACCAAGAATCAACGGTTACAGGCTATTGCGGGAAGACTGATATTTTTATCTATCCTGGGTATAAATGGCAGATAATTGATGGATTAATTACTAATTTTCACTTACCTAAATCCAGTTTATTAATGTTAGTTTCAGCATTAATAGGACGGGAAAGGTTATTGAATTTATATCAACATATATTAGAAGAACCTGCTAATGAGTTTGGCCAACAATATCGCTTTTATTCCTTTGGGGATGCGATGTTGATTTTGCCGGAAAGTGTTTTATAGCAGTTCTTATGGCTATGTTGACAAGGGTTAGGTCTAATTTAACCACAAAGACACAAAGACACAAAGAAGTTGTAGGATGAAATCTAATTATGATCCTACAGACGATCATCCCTAACCCCCTTTAAACAGGGGGGAATTAGGATGAAGACTTATTTTTTTTCCCAATTAATTGATCAACTAAATTTTTATGATAATTGGGTGGAATTTTAACCACTTCACGGTGGGGTGGGGTGGGGGCGGGAGTAGCGGGACGGGAGGCTTGGGCTTGAGTTGGGGCGGAATTCGTATAGGGGGGGCGTCCATAGCCTAAAATTATCCCCCGAGTTCGGGTTCGACGCATGACTTGACCGCCATTGGCATCATTACCTACTCCGGTATTACCTTCAATACTAATAATACTACCATCGGATTTGATAGATTCTACGATACCGACATGATCGGCAATTCCATCCCCCCGCCAACAGAAAAAAACCACATCCCCGACCCTCGGCTCCTGAAACCATTGGCTCCGTTGTCTAAACCAGGACACACCATCGGGACAGTAGGCGAACCCTTTCGCGCTTCTAATGGGCAGAGGTAAACTAATTTTATCAAAACAATAGGAGATAAAAATTGCACACCAAGGAACATAATTCATTCCGTACCATTCACCGTACTTGTTACCATTACTACCCGGGGGATATTCGGTATATCCAACTTCACCCGCAGCAACATTAATTAAATTACCTACAGTTGTCATATAGAATTCTCCAAAATTTTAAACTGATTCGGGATAGAGTAGGCTGATCAGTGCGCTACCCGTTAATTTTTGGATCAGATTTTGCTCCTGTACTAAAACTATTTTACTCTTTTTCTTTCTAACATAGGAATTAAGGTTTTTATCCGGTGAAGTTATCCTTAAGGTTATTTCCACAAAAGATAACACCCAAATTCCCCGGCTATTTTTATTTTCAAGGAGATTTATCGGTAATCCGAATTAATTCTAAAATCAGGAATAATTTTGATGAGTGCGTTTAATTTGTTCCCGTTCTATGGCTTCAAATAAAGCTCTAAAATTACCTTCTCCAAAGCCTTTAGCTTGTCTGATTTCACCTGCAATTGTACAAAATTTTCGTTCAATAAATTCAAAGAAAAATGTCGGTTGTTCAAAAATCGGTTGGGTAAAAATTTGTAATAGCATCGCTTCTGGGTTTAAATCTTCCCAATCTGCTAAGATTTGGTTAACTTTTAATTCTTCCCAATTAACTAACAATGGTTGGTCATTCCACCGTTTTTGTAATTGCAGATAATATTCATCGGGAACTGTTAAAAAAGATAATCCTCTTTGTTTTAAATGATTGACTTTTGGTGCTAAATCCAAGGTTTTTAGGGCAATATGTTGAATCCCTGAACCTCGATTAATGTCTAAAAATTCTTGAATTTGAGAATTTTTAGATGCGGGTTCATTGATGGGAAACTGAACTTTACCTTGGGAATGAACCATAACTTGACTTTGTAATCCCGAGCGTTCGGTTTGAATATCAAAACTTTGTTTAGGTTGAAATCCTAAATTATTTTGATACCAAGAAATTGCTGTTTTTAAGTCCCCAGATTCTACATTTAAAACAACATGATCAATAGTCATTATATCCGAGGAAGATATAGGAATAATATCGGGAAAACCAGGAATAAATTTACCGGGTATTGTTCCTATTTGTTCAACTAAAGTATGACGTAAACCTTGCCATCCTTCTAGGGTTAACCATTTTAATTTTCCTCCCGAATATTCCTGAGATTTTAAGGAGGAAATTACCTTAACTCCTTGTTTAACAAGATGTTCAAGTCTTAATTCTAAATCTTTAACTTGAAAGGCAATATCTGCAACTCCCGACGGATGCAATTGCAAAAATTCGGTAACAGGACTCTCAATAGTTAAAGGCGAAGATAATAGGAAATAAACCGAACCCTGATAAACAATTTCCGTTTGGGTATGACCAAGGTTGCGACTGCCAATTCCTTGAAATCCTAAATTTTGGATAAACCAGTCCCGTGTTCGTTTGGCATCTTGAACATAGAAATGGATATGATCAAACTCCATAATTCTCCGTTCAATAAGCAATAATATAATTAAGTTTAAAAGAATAAATGACTTTCCGGTTGAATATTAATTTCCATCGGAACCGCTTGGGGTTCGGCGGCTAAGGCAAACATAATAGAATTAGCAGCAGTTTGGGCACTCAACATTTTTGAACGGTCAACTTTTAAACTAACATTATCCCAAAAAGAGGTATCGACACCACCAAAATAAAATAGGGTGACTTTAATTCCATAGCGTCTAACTTCATCGGCAAAACATTTACTAAAACCCACTAAACCAAATTTAGAAGCACAATAGGCGCTAGACATTGCCATATAATGTTTTCCTAAAATCCCGACAACATTACAGATATGTCCTGATTTTTGTTGCTTCATAATATTAGCAGCAGCTTGACAGGTATAGGCAGCTCCTTTTAAATTTAGATCTAACATGGCATCTAAATCAGCAGGTTCTATTTTATTCCACTGTTTTAAAATTCCCGCCCCCGCCGCATTTACTAAAATATCAATTTGACCGAAATAATCAACTGTTTTTTGCATTAAACTTTCGACCTGTTGGGGGTCAGTAATATCCGTTGCAACAATTAACAATTCCGTTGGGGCTAACTCCGTTGCTAAGGCTTCCAATTGACTGCTATTCCTGGCCACTAAGACCAGTTTTGTTCCCATTTGGGCCAATTTTCTGGCCACAGCTGATCCAATTCCTCCGGTGGCGCCCACAATCATAGCGACTTTATGGTTCATTTTCCTTTATATTTCTTAATAATCATCCTTCTTAGTATAACAAATTATCGTTACCTCTGTAGAGACGAGCCACGGCCCGTCTCTACATGATACGGATGGGTAGGAAATACAGGACTTACGCACCCAACCAAAGAAACCGGGTTTTTTTGTGAAAATACTTGGTTGTGACCGACATATTATCTAAAAAACCCGGTTTCTGGGTCGACGGTGCGTAAGTCCTAAAATATTGAAAGATGGAATATAAAATACCGCAGCACAGACGCGCCGTGGGAGGTCTCTACGGGGAATTTAACTTAACTCTCCAATCTTTATCGGTTTTTTCTAAATTAAAGGCCGTGCTTAAATTTAATAGCTTTTGAAAATTGCCACCTAATCTTAATTTTTTGATAATTTTAGTAATAGAAATCCCATACTTTTGATGAAATTGGGTTCCTAAAATAGACAATGAAACCTGATCTTCTGATGAATTTAAAGTTAGCTCTTGGATAATTTTAATTAAAGCGGTTTCTAAATCTTCTAAAGATTCAATCAGAATTTTTTGAGATAATTCCGTATTTAATAAGGCCGCAGGTTCGTTCACAGAAGATTGAATCTCAAATAGAGTTACATAGCTAGGAGATTTTTCTGAAGATTTATGGACGACAAAAATATGGGGATTTTTAACAAATATATCTCTGGCTTGATAATCAGAAAAATGGGTAGCTACCACTTGACTAATGGTTAAATCGTGGGCATCTTTATATAAAAGATCAACTCGATTTAGTTTAATCCATTGACAGTGAGAGCGTTTTTGTTCTAGTTTAATAATCTCTTGTAATTGGATAATAAATTGATCTAAAGTTGGAATTTCAGGGGCAGTTTTTAAGGAATAGGTATCCACTTGACTGGTGCGGGTGTTCAGGACTGTAATACTGGTTTTATTTTTAGTAACTTGATAAACAGTTAATCCATGGGTTTGTAATGCGTTACACAAATGGGTTAATCCCCGGTCAGAAGAACAAACTAAAACCTCTTTTGCGGTGGGATAATGCACAAAAATAGATGAGCCCACCGTTGACATTTTTAAATCCGCACTATCTTTTCCGGGGGGAACATGAATTAATTGATAACCTCTTTGATGATATTCTAAATCTTTTTTTCCCATGCTCCGCCAGTTAGCAAAGGCAACTTTAATTTGCACGGGATATAAGCAAATAGTCTCTAAAAATTTTTCTGTTTCTATATCCAAAGTCAGATTTTCAACATCTAATAATAAAATACTAATTCCGCTTTCCCTGGGATTTCTGCCATTTAATAATAATTGAGCAGAAGAATTATCAACTAAAGGATAATCAGCAAATAGGGCGGCTACATTGGGATCTGTCAGTTGTTCGAGTTTAGAAATTAAAACCTTATATTCAGGAGAACGTAAGAATTCAACGCTAAATAAACGACCTAAATAAGCGTTAATTTTTATTAATAGTGCCTCTCGATTTCGAGCTTGACTTAACCCCTGATTCAGTTGACGAATCAGTGAGGATTGATGTTCAGATTGTTGCCAAGGAATATGGCGATAACGGGGATGAATCCAGTCAGGATGTTGAACATTCACCAATGTTCGACAAACATAGTGACTCATAGCAGGAACAACTAGGGTTCCATTCTCTTCAATTGTGCTGGCTTGCTTAAACATAACCTATACAAAATGCTAACAATTCTGTCTTGAATCCTAGTAGCATGGTGACATTTTACACGAAAATGCCAACTTAATCTAAAAAAAATTACTGAGCAGGAAAATTGCGGTTTTTAGTGTTATGAGTTTTTTAAGGAAACACAAAGACACTAAGGCACTAAGAAAGACAGAAGGATGTCAAGATTTATAGCGGTTTTCAGAGTTTAATACCGAGGACTTGGGTGTAAGCGCCTCTAGCTTGGGTGACTCCGATGGTGCGTTGGGATGCTTCCATCATGGGGCGGCGCAAACTCACTACAATAAATTGGGCTTGTTCGGTTTGACTTTTAATCATTCTAGCTAATCTTTCGACGTTGGAGCCATCTAAAAACATATCGACTTCATCGAAGGCATAGAAGGGTGAAGGACGATATTTTTGCAGGGCGAAAATAAAGCTTAAAGCGGTTAAGGATTTTTCGCCTCCTGACATGGATGTTAACCGTTGGACGGGTTTTCCTTTGGGGTGAGCAATTAGGTTTAAACCACTGGTAAAGGGATCTTCTGGGTTATCTATTTCTAAATAGCCATCTCCTTCGGAAAGTTGAGCAAAAATGGTTTGAAAGTTCTCATTAACGGCGTCAAAGGCTTCTTGAAAGGCTCGACGGCGCAGGGTGGTAAAGTTTTCAATTCTGAGTAGTAATTCGGTTCTTTCTCCTTCTAGGGTTGTTAGTTTTTGGGTTAATTCTTCTAAGCGGGTTTGGGTACGTTCAAATTCTTCTAGGGCTAACATATTCACGGGTTCTAAGGCTTCCATTCGTTTTTGGAGCGATCGCAAATCCCTTTGCAGAGCCGCTAAATCTAAGTTATTAGGAATATTAGGTAAGGGGTCAGGTAGTTCAATTTTAATAGCTGCAATTTGTTCTAATTTAATAGTTAATTGTTCCCGTCTTCCGGTTTGAGTTTCTTGCAATTTTTCAATTTGCCAGTCTAATTGTTGTTTAGCTAAACGCAATTCTCCTAACTGGGTTTCTACCTGATCCCGTTGTTTTTTCTCCTCTCCTAATTTGGCTTCTACTTGGGAGACATTGGCTCGAATTTGTTGAATATTTGTGTGAATTTCTGCCAATTGATTCTTGACAGTTTCTAACTTTTGGGTTAAGAAATTTTGTTCTTGACGAGTGGCTTCTAATTTCTGATTTCCAGCTTGATTTTTTTCTTGTAAACGGGTTTGTTGATTTTCGATTTCGGTTAACCGTTGTTGCGCGGTTCTGAGGGCATTCTCTTTTTGTTGAAGCTCGGTTTCTTGGGTTCTTAATACCCCTTGGAGTTGTTGCCATTCACTATGACTATGGGTGTCTTCCAGTTGGGCTAAGAGTTGCCGATCTTGTTGTAATTTGGTTTCTAAATTGGGAATTTCTGCCTCTAAATTCTTTAAGCGAATTTGGGCGGTATTCAATTCTTGGGTATTTTTTTCTAATTGCGATCGCAGTTGTTCTTGTTGATTATTTAATGTTCTCATTTCTGACTCTAATAGGGAAACTTGTTGTTGATGATCGCGCAAAGTTTGTCTAACTTCATTCAGTTCTAGCGATCGCTCTTTCACAGTTTGACTCGCTTCTACAATACTGCGGTTACAACGTTCTAAAATTCGTTCAATTTCCTCTAATCTTTCCTTCAATGCCACAATATTTCGGGCTTCTGCTGACCCTTGATCCGTGCCAAAATGCAAGCTAGACCGAGATGCCACACTTCCCCCGGTCATCGCTCCGGTGGTTTCTAATAATTCTCCTTCTAAGGTAACTATCCGATATTGTCCTAATACTTTTCGAGCATTAGAAAGATTATTAAATACTAAAGTATTGCCAAAAACATAAGCAAAAATATCTTGATAACGCGGTTCATATTCAATTAAATTAACTGCTAAATCAATTAACCCCGACACATTTCTCATCGTGGCTAAATTGGGCAAATTAGAAGGATTTCCCTTAATTTTATTTAAGGGTAAAAACGTCGCCCGCCCCGCTTGTTGACGCTTCAAAAATTCAATTGCCGCCGCCGCCACGCTATCATTTTCTACGACAATATTACCCAACCTGGCCCCGGCGGAAGTTTCCAAGGCTAATTGATATTGGGGTTCCACCTGTCCCAACTGACAAACTAACCCACAAATCCCCGAAATTCCCGACTGAGCTATGATTTTAGTGGCATAACTGCCCGTTGCTTCCTGTTGCGCCTGATGTTGCGCCTCGGACTTATCCAGTTTGCGCTGACGTTCCCGTTGTTCCTGTAATAGGCGAGTTTGGGTTTCCTGCTGTACCTGTAACTCCGTTTCCACTTCCGTCACCTGTTGGGTTAAACTCATCACCCGTTGAGCAGTTGCATCCCTTTGAGTCGTGGCGGTTTGCCAGGTTAGGGTTTTTTGCGATAACTCCTGACCCAAGGTAGTAATAGACTGTTGTTGTTCTGAAAGTTGGCGTTGGAGTTGTTCCACTCGCTCCCGCAGTCTGGCTTGTTCAGTCCGATGGGGATCAAGGGTTTTTTGCAAGGTTTCAATTTGGCGGTGTAGTTCCGTCTGTTGCACCATCCAGCTTTCCGCCTGTTGTGCGACTTCTGAGGTAGCCTCGCGACCCCGTTCTACCGTTGCTTGCAGGGTATCCCGTTCCCGTTGTCGTTGGCCTAAATTCAGGGTTTCTTGGTCTTTTTCGATGGCCAGACCATCGAGGGCCTGATACTGTTGGCGCAGTTCCTGTTCGGTTTGGTGAATTTGGGTGATCGTCTGTTGGATAGCGGTTTCTAGTTCCGCCGACCGGGTTTGCAGTTGACTTTGTTGGGCTTCCTGGGTGGCTAAACTAGACTGGAGGGCAATGAGTTCTTCCTCACCCATGGCTTTAACCAGGGCGTTGAGTTGCTCTAGTTGAACCGATGTGGTTTGAATTTGTTGATCTTGGTGTTGACGCTGTTCGCCGAGTTCGGTTAAGGTGCGATCGTCGGCTTCTATTTGTTCGCGCAGTCGTCCCTGTTGTTGTTGCAGGGTTTGATAATTTAGAACCGTTTCCCACTGGCTTTTTTGTTGAAATTCTTCTCGCAGTTGTTGATATTTTTCGGCTTTTGCCCGATCTTTGTCTAAGCGATCGCGTTGGGCAATTAATTCTTGTTCTACAATGCGGCTACGTTCTTCCCTATCCTTGACCGCATCTAATTTTTCCTTGGCTAAGGTAATTTTCCGATCAAAGGAAGCCACCCCCGCCAACTCATCAATAATTTCTCGACGTTCCCGGGGTTTCATCGTAATAATACCCGTAACATCCCCTTGTAAAACCACGTTATAGCCTTCGGGATAAATTCGCAGTTTATTTAACTGTTCGTGGAGTTCGGTTTGGGTACAGGCTTCTCCATTAATATAATAGGTCGAGGTATAGGTTCCCTGTTTCGTCACCCGCAGTTTCCGGGCTACCGTCCATTCTAAGGGGGGTTCAAAATTCCGCGTCTGTAGAGACGTTGCATGCAACGTCTCTACAGATGGCAACGTCTCTACAGATGGCAACGCCTCTACAGATGTTTCGGTTTCTGGGGATAAACTATTATCGGTTTCTTCCCTATCACTCCCCAAGGGTTCGCCGTCGTAGTCGGAGAGGTCAAAGGTGACGGTAACAAGGGTTTCAACCGTTCCCTTCCGGCTTTGGGCATTGTTTACCAAGTCGGGTAAACGTTCCGCCCGCATTCCCTTAGAAGACGATAACCCCAGGGCAAATAATAACGCATCGAGAATATTAGATTTACCGGAACCATTCGGCCCGGAAACGACCGTAAACCCGGGTAGTAATGGCACGGCTGTTGTCCCACCAAAGGATTTAAAGTTGGTAAGTTCGACGCGCTTGATATGAACCATGGGGACGAATTTAGGACAGATAATGTGAGTGAGGAGACTCACACTGCATAGTTGTCTGAATAATCAACAATATTAACAGTTTAGCCTGGATCAAGCAAGGATAGGGGAGTGGTGCAACTATACTCAGTCGTCGATCACATATGAACGTAAATAAATACTACCCAGGGTTGTCAAAATTCCCAAAATATTTAAGAGTCTGTGACTCCGAACTCAAGTATTCAAAATCCGTAATTATCCCAGTAAAAATACTTATTCATATTCTAGGAAAATCAAAACTGTTACAGTTAAGCAAAATCCATCACTAGCCTAGACTATGATCTCCTAAAACCCATTTTATTAGGTACTTACAGGTTCAAGGGTGTTGATTATTTTAATCAAAATGAGTATTTTTACTTAAATAAAATCAGGGGATGCTAACGGCAATCTTAATGAAAGATACAGTTCTTAACAAATTTTAACGCAACAAATTGCGATACCGTTGTATAACTATTATCTGAAGGGCAAAGACAACAACCAAATGTTAGTCTCCCAACAATTGATTAACATTTGATTAAAAAAGTTTAATGTCCTTTCATAAAATGATGTACAATTTCTCAGGTTCCTCTAAGTGAGGCAAGAGTTACTGCAAAAACAGTAACAGTAGCCAAACAAGAGAGACTCTCAAGAGTCAGGATCGGGAAAACCCATCATTTCACTCTGAACCAAAAATAAAGTTAAGCAAGTCAAGTAGGAGATTAATCCATGTTTGATGCCTTTACCAAGGTGGTTTCTCAAGCTGATACCCGTGGCGAAATGTTAAGCACCGGCCAAATCGATGCTCTGAGCCAAATGGTTGCCGAAAGCAACAAGCGTTTAGATTCCGTTAACCGGATCACTGGTAACGCTTCCGCCATTGTTACCAATGCCGCTCGTGCTTTGTTTGATGAGCAATCCCAGTTGATCGCTCCTGGTGGTAATGCTTACACCAACCGTCGTATGGCTGCTTGCTTACGCGACATGGAAATTATTTTACGTTATGTCACCTACGCAATTTTTGCTGGAGATGCTAGCGTTCTTGATGACCGTTGCTTGAACGGTCTGCGTGAAACCTACTTAGCCTTGGGCGTTCCCGGTGCTTCCGTCGCCGTTGGCGTTGGCAAAATGAAAGATGCAGCTTTGGCTATCGTTAACGATCCCGCAGGAGTTACTCCTGGCGATTGTAGCGCCCTGGCTTCTGAAATCGCCAGCTACTTCGACCGCGCCGCCGCTGCTGTCGCCTAATTTTTCAAAAATTAGATTTTCATAACTCCATAGAAGTCTAAATTAAACGACTTCAAATCCGTACCTGAACTTTGTAAACCCATAGGGAGATAACTCAAGCATGAAAACCCCCCTGACTGAAGCAGTAACAACCGCCGATTCTCAAGGACGTTTCCTGAGCAGCACTGAAATCCAAGTGGCTTTTGGACGTTTCCGTCAAGCCAAAGCCGGTTTAGAAGCCGCCAAAGCTTTGACCGCCAAATCTGACAGCCTGATCAGCGGTGCTGCCCAAGCAGTGTATAACAAATTTCCCTACACCACCCAAATGCAAGGGCCTAACTATGCTTCTACCGAACGTGGTAAAGCTAAATGCGCTCGTGACATCGGTTACTACCTCCGTCAAGTCACCTACTGCTTAATTGCTGGTGGTACAGGCCCTATGGACGAGTACCTGATTGCTGGTGTTGATGAAATCAACCGGACTTTTGAACTGTCCCCCAGCTGGTATGTGGAAGCTCTGAAATACATCAAAGCCAACCACGGTCTGACTGGCGACGCAGCTGTTGAAGCCAACTCCTACATCGACTATGCTATCAACGCTCTGAGCTAGACTTAGCGCGCTTGATGCTCCTAAGCGGTAAATAGCTGTTAGCAACTGGGTTAACGGTTGTTTAACGCTTAGGAGCATCTTTAATTATTACCGTCGGTGTCTGAAATTAACAAAGTTTTTCTTTTTTGTCTGTTTTGAAAATCTCTTACGGAGCATAAGGATATGGTTGGCTTGCTTGAAGGTAGCCGACTTGGTATCCGGGCCTTTGAAGAAACAAAACCCGTAGAATTGCGCCCCAACTACACGGAAGCAGACGTGCAAACCGTGATTGTGGCAGCATATCGTCAGGTGATGGGCAACGAACACCTGATGTCGCGGGAGCGGCTCACTAGCGCGGAATCTTTACTGCGCCAAGGACAAATTACCGTTCGGGATTTTGTCAGAGCTATTGCTTTATCCGAGGTTTACCGGACTAAGTTTTTTTACTCTAATTCTCAAACTCGGTTGATCGAGCTAAATTACAAACATTTGCTCGGTCGCGCCCCTTACGATGAGTCAGAGATTGCGTTTCACGTCGATCTCTATGTCAGCGAAGGTTATGAAGCCGAAATCAACTCTTACCTGGACTCTCAAGAATATCTGGATAGTTTTGGGGAAAATATCGTCCCCTATTATCGGGGATTTTCCAGCCAAGACGGACAGAAAACCGTTGGTTTTAACCGCTTGTTTACCCTTTATCGTGGGTATGCCAGTAGCGATCGCGCTCAAAACCAAAAGCAAAGTCGCTTAACTTGGGAACTAGGCCGGAACTTGTCTTCTCCGATTCTCACCCCGGAGAATGGTCAAAGTCTAGCAGGTACGACGGGCGGGAGTCGTGGACAACTCTACCGCCTGACTGTTATGCAAAAAGCAACACAGTCTTTGCCACAAGTGCGCCGTACCCAAACTGAATATACCGTACCCTATGACCAACTGTCTACTCAGTTGCAGCGAATTAATCGCGCCGGGGGACGGGTGATGAGAATTACTTTGGCATAATCTCATTGGTTTCGACTTTAATGCCAGTTTGTGTCAGAGGATTTGGGGTTGGAGCTAACTGTTAAACAGGAACGCTTAGACCCTATATTCTCTGACTCACAAACATTGAACCGCGAATCAATGCACGCTACAATCGCAACTTGATTCTGAAGTGATGTTTTTAAATATAAGAGGAGGATTTTAGGTGGCTATTACAACAGCAGCATCTAGGCTAGGAACTACTGCTTTTCAGGAAACACCTCGTGTTGAACTGCGACCAGATTGGACTCGCAACGATGCTCAACAGGTAATTCGTGCGGTTTATCGCCAACTCCTGGGTAATGATTATTTAATGAGTTCCGAGCGCCTGAAAAGTGCTGAATCTCTGTTGACCGATGGTTGCATCAGCGTGCGGGAGTTTGTCCGTTCCGTTGCTAAATCAGAACTGTACAAAACCAAGTTTTTCTACCCGAATTTCCAAACCCGTGTGATTGAACTCAATCACAAACATTTACTGGGTCGCGCTCCTTATGATGAATCCGAAGTGGTTTTCCACTTGGATTTATACCAAAACCAAGGCTATGACGCCGATATTGATTCCTATATTGATTCGGTAGAATACCTGGAAAGCTTCGGGGAAAATGTGGTTCCCTATTGTCGCGCCTTTGAAGTGCAACGGGGACAAAGAACCGTTGGCTTTACTCGGATTTTCCGGTTGTATCGCGGTTATGCTAATAGCGATCGCTCTCAATTAGAGGGTAATAGCTCTCGCTTGGCTAAAGAACTCGGTGAAAACAGCACTTCTCCTATTCTTAGCCCCTCTGGTAGTGGTGACGGTTGGTCTTATCGTTCCTCCGGTCAAGGTGTGGTTCCGACTACGGGATTCAGCACCGGCGGAGTTTTAGGACAATCTGGCCGTAGCTATCGGATTGAAGTGGCTGGAATTCGTCAGCGTCGATATCCGAAAGTTCGTCGCAGCAGCAAATCCTTTATTGTTCCTTATGAACAGTTATCTCCGTTGCTCCAAGAAATTCAACGCCAAGGCGGTAAAGTCGCTAGTATTACGCCTGTTTAGAACGGTTTTTTTTGAAACTCAGGGGGAGCTAATGAGCAATCCCTGTTTATTGTTTTTGTACAACTTTATTAGATTAATTCAAAACAATGTCAGGTCAAATTGCAATTGGACAATCAGCCACTTCTCCATCGGGAAGTCGGAACTTTCGTTATGAAGTTGTGGGTTTACGTCAATCGGATGAAACCGACAAAACTGATTATTCTATTCGTTCTAGCGCCAGCCAATTTATTATTGTTCCTTACAACCGCATGAACCAAGAAATGCAGCGTTTAACGCGGCTGGGTGCAAAAATTGTGAGTATTGAACCTTTAACTTCTCAGGCAGAATAATTACTATTATTCTGTAATTAGGTTGAGCGAAGTTCAAAACTGAATTTAACAAGTAAACGGACGTTAGTTTAATTTAAATATTCATATTTGTGGTTAGGTGTTTCAAATCCAAAACGCCTAACCCTTTTTTATTCTCCCAATAAAATATTTATATTTTGATCAAGTTATTGACATCTAGGCTGAGGTAGATTAAGGTTGGGTTAAAACAAGATTAATTCTGGGTTATCCATACAAGCAAATTCAAGATTTAATATTCAATTGTTTTGGCTAGGTGTTTTATGGAATCTAGTGTAGTTGGTCGTTCAGATACTTTAAATGGGGTTGATCAAGGCATAATAAAATTAAAAGCCAGCATTTATCCCGGTAAAATTACTCGATATCTACTAACAGTTGTAGGAATTCTAACGCTGTTGTCACTGGTAGGTCATCTTTCTCTTTATTTGTTACCCGATTTCCCAGGGCGAGAGTTATTTTCTCGCAAGTTTGCACTGAATGAAGAACAAAACTTTCCCACCCTATATTCCGCATTAGCTCTTTTCTTTTGTTCAGTCTTGTTCGGGATTATTGCCTTCGTAAAAACGAATACTAAAAATTACTATCGTTATTATTGGCAAGGACTCTCTGTGATCTTTACTTTTCTTGCCTTTGATGAGCTTTTAACCTTACATGAACACCTTTCTAAACCCCTTCATAAGCTAGGTGTTAATGGAATTTTACATAATGCTTGGGTGATTCCTGGGGGAATTGCGGTGACTATATTTCTGGTAATATTTTACCGATTTTTTATGCACCTGCCCCGATCTACAAAGCGTTTATTTTTGATTGCTGTCTCTGTGTTTCTTGGTGGTGCTATGTTTGTAGAGGTTATCGGTGGAGCTTATAAGTTTATTCATGGAGAGGATAATTTAGGTTATGCCTTAATCACCACCGTTGAAGAAGTGATGGAAATGTTAGGGGTCGTTGTATTAGTTCATGCTCTCTTAACTTATATTACTCAATTAGAAATTCATCAGATTAATTTTAATTTTAATTTAACTCGCAAAAATTCCATAGATTCTTGAGTTGAAATTAAATCTGGACTTCCCCTTGATTGCTGATTCCTGCTATGATCAATAGGGTTAAAAACAATACCCTTGAACATAATGGCGGATTTTGGAGTGGAATCAACAGAAAACAATAGCATTCAAGAGGAAGAATCTTTAACCATTGAACAGGCGATCGCTAATCTTTGCCATGAAGAATTAGGACGTCGCTATTATGCGGCTTGGTGGTTAGGACGTTTTCGAGTGAATGAACCGGCGGCGGTGGATGCCTTAATTTTAGCCTTAAAAGATGAATCCGATCGCACAGAAGAAGGAGGTTATCCCCTACGCAGAAATGCGGCTAGAGCTTTGGGGAAACTAGGGGATAAACGAGCCGTATCCGCATTAATTGAATGTTTAGACTGTGCTGATGTTTATGTGCGAGAAGCCGCCGCCCAATCCTTAGAACAGTTAGGAGATAATTCTTGTATTCCGGCTTTAATAAAATTATTAGAAGGGGGATTAGAAGTCGCTCAATTTGTCCCTGGAAAACCCTATTTAGTTCAACCCTATGATGCTATTTTAGAAGCATTAGGTAGTTTAAAAGCCACCGTTGCAATTCCATTTATTCAACCCTTTGTAGACCATTTCGTGCCTAAAGTTCGATATGCGGCATTGAGGGCAATGTATCAATTGACGGGCGAAAATAGCTATGGAGATCGGTTAATTGAGGCTTTAAAAGGCAAAGATTTAACCTTACGTCGCACCGCTTTAATGGACTTAGGGGCAATTGGATATTTACCCGGGGCAAAAGCGATCGCCGAAACCTTGGCAGAAAATAGTTTAAAATTAATTGCCTTAAAAGGAGTTTTAGAACATCAACTAACCGATACTTCTGATTTTAATTTGTCTGAATCAGCAATTGAAGTCATGGAGTTAATGGATTCTTTATTATAAAAAATATTAACTAATAGTAAAAATATGACTATACAAACATTAATTCAAGCTGTGGAAAAAGCTGATTCTGCAAATACGTTATTAAATGCTGTTTCCGCTTTGGCTCAAGCTAATTCCGTTGAAGCAATTCCGACATTAATTAAGGTTTTAGGCTATAATAATCCTGGGGCTGCGGTGGCTGCGGTGGATGGATTAACTCAGTTGGGTGAACCAGCAGTGATCCCTTTATTAGAACAATTAGATGGTTATAATTATGGGGCAAGAGCTTGGGCTGTTCGTGCCTTATCAGGTATTGGTGATCCTCGGGGTTTGGAGGTTTTATTAGAATCCGCCGGGAGTGATTTTGCTTTGAGTGTTCGTCGGGCGGCCGCTAGAGGATTAGGGAATATTCATTGGGATAAATTACCTGCTGAAAAACTTGCTGATGCTCAATTTGAGACTTTTAAAATGTTACAAAAAACCTCAGAAGACCAGGAATGGATTGTTAGATATGCGGCTATTTTTGGGTTAGAGGGTTTAGCGATCGCCATTCAAAAAACTCAACCAGAATGGTTTATTAATATTCAGGAACATCTACAAAAAATAGGGAATATTGATGAAGTTCTGGCAGTTCGAGCTAGGGCAAAATGGGCAATTCAAAAGTTAGGATAAGAGCAAGATTTTAAATATTAGACCTCTGGCAAAACTTATTCAAACCATCATTATAATAAACAGAATAATGCAGGTTTTAGTTAGTTTTGCCAGAGGTCTGAACATCGGGAGATAAAAACAGTTAACCCAGAGTAAAATCGGAAGAATTAATATTTGTAGATACCACTTCTTTGAACACAGCTAAAACTTGTCCCGTATTCCCAATATTGACGATAGTATCATTAGCATAAGCACCAGTACCTTGAACAATATTTAGATTAGAGATATTATCAACACCTTTGAGCAAAAGACGATCCGTTCCCGGCTGAAAGTCCATAATAACATCTGCAAAATCAGCGTTAGGATAACTAAATTTACCTGTCAATACAAAGGTATCAACACCAGCGCCACCGGTGAGAATATCTTTCCCACCACCACCATCTAATAAATCATTACCATCGTCGCCAGTCAAGGAATCAAGTCCTCGTCCTCCTAACAGGATATCGTCCCCAGAATTCCCCGTAAGGACATCATTTCCTCGATAACCTGTTAAATAATCATTTCCGGTAGTTCCCGTCAAAATATCATCTTGATTTGGAGGCATTTGGGAATTATTACCTTGTCCGTTATTCCCTTGAATTGGAGGCATTTGGGAATTATTACCTTGTCCGTTATTCCCTTGAATTGGAGGCATTTGGGAATTATTACCTTGTCCGTTAGTTCCTTGAATCGGAGGCATTTGTTGATTATGACCTTGTCCGTTATTCCCTTGAATCGGAGGCATTTGTTGATTATGACCTTGTCCGTTATTCCCTTGAATCGGAGGCATTTGTTGATTATTACCTTGTCCGTTATTCCCTTGAATTGGAGGCATTTGGGAATTATTACCTTGTTCGTTATTCCCTTGAATTGGAGGCATTTGGGAATTATTACCTTGTCCGTTATTCCCTTGAATTGGAGGCATTTGGGAATTATTACCTTGTCCGTTATTCCCTTGAATTGGAGGCATTTGGGAATTA
>MNYZ01000074.1 GCA_001873365.1 Oscillatoriales cyanobacterium CG2_30_40_61
CGGAAGCGACGAACATCGGCATATTCCGTGCCAATTTTATAACCTTTGGCTAACAGATCGCCAATTTGTCCCCCCAGACCGGAACTGGCAATGTTGGCCCCAGCAGAAGGTGCAGCCACGGCAGTGCTAACTTTACCATTACTGGATTTTTCAGCCCCGGGGCTATCGGGACGTTGAATAATTTCTTCTAGGACACGGCGTTTGGCTTTGGGATCAATGCCCAGCAGACGCACATATTCCCCGCCATTATCTCTAAGGCAAGCTTCTAAGGCTGCAATGACTTCCCCGGTGTTTTTAGCATCAATGGGAGCGCCACTGCGCCAAGATCCGGTGCGGAAGCGACGGGTATCGGCGTGTTCTGTGCCAATTTTGTAGCCTTTGGCTAACAGATCCCCAATTTGCTGGACAATTTCCGGGGCTAAATTAGAATTTCCGGTATAGGCATAGGAGCGATCGCGACCGCTACCATTACTACTAGCAGCTACTTCGTTGCGGATGGGGTGAATACAAGAGGCATTGTCAGAACAGTGATAACCTACTTTCAAAGATTGGTTGACCCCAATCACACCAGCCGCAAACCTGCTATCGGCTTCGGTGACATTAGGTAAGCGATCAGCTTGTTGTTGATTAGTGATAATCGAACCCGATGGAATATATTTTCCGGGGGGAATTTCCACGTCTTTGACCAAGACGTGCATCATCACAATGCAACCATTCCCGACTCTAGCGTTAAATACCGTAGAGCGGAATCCGATAAAACAATTGTCTCCCACATAGGCGGGGCCATGAATTAAGGCCATGTGGGTGATAGAAGAATTCTTACCCACCCAAACGGAGTAAGATTGGCCGTCATCCCCTTTGACGCGGCCTTCTTCTAAGCCATGAATCACCACGCCGTCTTGGATATTGCTATTTTCCCCGATGGCAAAGGGTGAGCCTTCATCGGCTCGAATAGAAGTACCCGGGGCGACTAATACATGATCACCAATCCGAACGTCACCAATAATATTAGAAAAAGAATGTACATAAGCCGTTGGGTCGATTTTCGGCTCTGCCAAGTTCTTCGACCAAGGGGTTGGAGGAGCCGCTAGGCCACGAACTGCCATATTTTAATTTCTCCTAACCGAATAGTTGTTTGTTGTTTGTTTTCAATGGTTCGTTATCGCACCGGAACAAAAGGGATGATTAAGAAGTTGATCCAGTTAAATATTAAGAAGTTCTGAAGTTTTTAATTTCGGGTGCGGAATTTCAACTTTTTTTCAAAATTTGACTGCTCCTGTAACTAACACCTTCTACAACTTTTTCCCTCTTAAAAATTCAAAGTCTTTAGCTTCTCAATAACTCCCACTTTTTTCCTGTTAATAATGATCTTTTTTGCTGTAAATCGTTCGATTTTCCGCATTGATGGTATCGATGATGGCAACAACCGCCGCATCACTGGGTCGTTTTTCACTCCCTTCAACTTGACGGGCTGCACTGCCTCGACTCACGAGTACCCATTCACCGATTCCGGCTCCCACCACATCAATTGCCACCTCATACTCGTTGGAGATATCTTCTCCATTTTCATCAACAAATCGTAAAAGCAGAAACTTGGAACCCCTTAAACTAGGTTCTTTCTGATTGCCAACAACCGTGCCAATCACTTTGGCAATTTGCATAATGAGTCTGAGGAAGAATAAATGGGAATTTGGAGCGATTTATCAAAGGATTCAGGGTTAATTTACCGATTATTAAAATCCTCTGGAAATTATGGCCGGTTTAAAGGACGAATACCAGTGACCTGTTCGCGGAATTGTTCCACCGCTTCGGTGTAGCGAATGGGTAAAACGTACTCTAAATTTTCGTGAGGACGGGCAATAATATGGGTGGATAAGACTTCTCCACCCTTGACCCGTTTGACTGACTCAACGCCTGCGGCTACGGATGCTTGCACTTCGGAGACATCGCCCCGCACAATCACCGTAACCCGAGCGCTGCCAATTTTTTCGTAACCCACTAAGGTAACACGGGCGGCTTTTACCATTGAATCCGAGGCTTCAACAATAGCAGGGAAGCCTAAAGTCTCGATCATGCCAACTGCAATCGCCATTAAATTTTACTCCTAAAATCAATCAAAACGCTTAGGGAACTCTACAGAATTCCCTCATAAAATAGGGATAATTACGCTCACACTAAAATCGACTTTTGCGGGTGAAATTGCTGTGCGCGAACTTCTCCGCTGGTCAATCCCCAGTTAGATTTTTTGAATCCCTAGTAAGACCGGAATTGCTCTACTGCATCGGTATAGCGAATCGGCAGAACATATTCTAGGTTTTCATGGGGACGGGCAATAATGTGGGTGGAAGTCACTTGACCGCCGTTCACTCGTTTGATAGATTCAACTCCGGCTGCTACGGATGCTTGCACTTCGGACACATCGCCACGGACAATCACGGTGACTCGGCCACTGCCAATTTTCTCGTAACCGACTAAGGTGACGCGAGCGGCTTTCACCATCGAGTCAGCGGCTTCCACAACGGCAGGAAAGCCGATTGTTTCAATCATTCCAACAGCAATTGACATGGTTTAACTCCTAATCAATGAACAGAACAAACTACACTGTATTTTTAACCAATAAGCGACCTTCCAACAGATTCAACCGTCGGATTTGGGCCTACACTCAATGTTGTAGTTCCCCTTTCAGTCTAATTTTAGGGCTTATTGATCCCTAGATTTGGCAATAGTTATATTTTCCTATTGCTGGCTTCCATGCCGTTAGGATGGAAACGCAGATCAGCAGATTACCTACAATTTCAATTTACAGAAATAGTAACGAACCTCCCTCTCTAAGAATAGGAGAAGGGTGACACTCTTGACAATATTAATCTGGATTATATTTTCTCATTTTTAATATTATTTTTGTTGATCATGAATTTTAATTAAGTTTTGTTAAGATTTTTAAAATTAAAAACGTGCCATAATATATATAACTCTAATTAAAAGAGCTTTTATTTATTTAGCTCTATTAATTAGTATAAAAAACCACCAATCCCGGCTGAAACCCAACCCAAAGACCTATGAATCCGAAATTTTGATATAGTAAGCTCAGAATTCCTAAAAATTTTCTAATTTTAAGTTAAATGACAGATTTTCTCCTCCACACCAGTTGGTGGATACCTTTTTATGGCTTAATTGGGGCAATTTTGACCTTACCTTGGTCAATGGGATTGGTGCGACGCACAGGGCCCAGACCCGCCGCCTACTTTAACTTGTTAATGACGGTTTTAGCCCTTGTCCATGGCTCGGTGATTTTCCGCACCACCTGGGACGAACCGATTCAGCAAATCATTTTTCATTGGGTACACACCAACAACTTAGACCTATCCTTGGCCCTGGAAATCTCCCCGGTGAGTTTAGGGGCAATGGAGCTGATTACGGTCTTAAGTTTATTGGCTCAATGCTATGCCCTGGGATACATGGAAAAAGACTGGGCTCTGGCTCGTTTTTTTGGCTTGATGGGATTCTTTGAGGCTGCTATTAGTGGGTTAGCCTTGAGTGATTCGTTATTACTGAGTTATATCCTCCTAGAATTATTAACCCTGTCTACCTATTTGCTGGTGGGCTTCTGGTATGCCCAACCCTTGGTAGTGACGGCGGCTCGGGATGCGTTTTTAACCAAACGGGTCGGAGATGTCTTGCTGTTAATGGGGGTCGTGTATCTTTCCACTCTCACGGGCAGTTTGAGCTTTTCTGATTTGGAAGCCTGGGCAGAAACGACCACCTTAATGCCCTTGCAGGCTACCTTACTAGGTCTGGCTTTAATTTCTGGCCCGATTGGAAAATGCGCCCAATTTCCCTTAAATCTCTGGTTAGATGAGGCGATGGAAGGCCCTAACCCAGCCTCAATTTTGCGAAATTCTGTGGTAGTAGCCAGTGGGGCCTACGTCTTAATCAAACTGCAACCGGTTTTAATTCTATCCCCCATGGCCTCCACAACTTTGGTGGTTTTGGGGACAATTACTGCCATTGGTGCTTCCCTGGTTTCTATTGCCCAAATTGATCTCAAACGAGCCTTATCCCATTCCACCAGTGCCTATTTAGGGTTGGTGTTTATTGCTGTAGGAGAAAGTCATGTTGATATTGCCCTACTATTATTATTCACCCATGCGATCGCCAAAGCTCTAGTTTTCATGAGTGCGGGTTCGGTAATTTTAACCACCAATACCCAAAATTTAACGGAAATGGGGGGGTTATGGTCAAAAATGCCGGCAACGACCACGGCTTTTATTGTGGGTGCGGCCGGTTTAGTGGGGTTAATGCCCTTGGGAACCTTTTGGACGATGCGCCGCTGGGTAAATGGATTTTGGACAGTACCTCTGTGGTTAATTTTAGTCTTGCTGCTGGTTAATTGTTTAACGGCTTTGAGTTTAACCCGGGTTTTCGGATTGGTTTTTGCCGGAAAACCCCAACAAAAAACCCGGCGAGCTCCAGAAGTTCCATGGCCAATGGCTTTACCCCTGGTGACCATGACCATTTTTACCCTGTTAGTGCCGCTGATGTTACAACAATGGCAATTATTACTCAGTTGGACTCCGCCTTTGGTGGAAGTTCCCGCCATTGGGTTTGCTGAGATTGTCCGTCAAGCAGCGGTTCCTTTATTGGTTATTTCGGGGATGATTGGGGTGACAATTGGCGCTGCTATCTATTTATATGGGGTGGATTCTAAACCTTACAAATTACCCTGGAAAGGATGGCAAGATTTGTTCGCTTACGATTTCTATATTGATCGAATTTACAATCTAACGGTGGTTTTGTTTGTGAATCGAATTTCCGCTTTGAGTGCTTGGATTGATCGCTATATTATCGATGGCATTGTTAATGCTTTTGGTTTAGCTACTTTGTTTAGTGGAGAAGGCTTAAAATACAGTATTTCTGGACAATCCCAATTTTATCTCCTAACTATTGCTTTGGGAGTAGGAGTATTGGTGGGATTAATGTTGTGGCAATTCTAACTGTAGTAAGCCCGACCGGGCTTTCTTTATTTCTTTAACTATCAACTATCAATACCACCTTATTTATGCTTAGTGTATTAATTTGGCTTCCTTTATTTGGTGCGGCTATTATTGCCTTTTGGCCGAATTTATCGGGTAAAACCGCTCGTCAATTTTCCTTAGTAATCACGGTGGGATTATTTTTATGGTCATTGGTTTTAGCGGGACTATTTGATCCAGATAATCCGGGTTTACAATTTAAAGAATATATTCCTTGGATTAAACCCTTGGGATTAAATTATACTTTGGGGGTTGATGGTTTATCCTTACCTTTATTAATTTTAAATGGGTTATTAATTACCATTGCGATCACAATTACTGATTTATTTATCAGTCGTCATCAACTCTATTACGCCTCAATATTACTGATTTCAGCGGGAATTTCAGGAACATTTTTATCCCAAAATTTATTATTGTTTCTGCTATTTTATGAAGTTGAACTCATCCCTTTATATCTGTTAATTGCGATTTGGGGAGGTAAACGCAAAGGCTATGCAGCCACTAAATTTCTACTGTATACAGCCGTTTCGGGATTTTTAATTTTAGCTTCTTTTTTAGGTATTGTTTGGCTCACCCATACCCTAGATTTTGATTTAGATACTATTAGTGCTACGGCTTTAGGAGTCTCATCTTTACCCCTAAATACCCAACTGATTTTATTAGGCGGTCTTTTAATTGGATTTGGGATTAAAATTCCTCTTTTTCCCTTCCATACCTGGCTACCAGATGCCCACGTTGAAGCCTCAACGCCTGTTTCTGTGCTGTTAGCTGGGGTATTATTAAAGTTAGGAACATACGGGTTATTACGGTTTGGGGTAGGCTTATTTCCTGATGCTTGGTCAGTGATTGCTCCCTGGGTGGCTAGTTGGGCGGTGGTGAGTGTTTTATATGGAGCTTTTTGTGCTATTTCTCAAAAAGATATGAAGAAAATGGTAGCCTATAGTTCTATTGCTCACATGGGCTATATTTTATTGGCTTTTGCTGCTGCTAACTCCACCAGTTTATTAGGGGCTGTAATGCAAATGGTGAGTCATGGTTTAATCTCAGGATTAATGTTTTTAACCGTTGGAGTTGTATATCGAAAAGCCGGAAGTCGAGACTTAGATATTATTCAAGGTTTACTCAACCCAGAACGAGGTTTACCCCTAATTGGAACTATCATGATTATGGCGGTAATGGCGAGTGCAGGAATACCCGGTTTAGTCGGATTTGTGGCAGAATTTATCATATTTCGAGGCAGTATGGAAGTCTTCCCCGTACAAACTTTATTGTGCATGATTGGAACTGGATTAACTTCGGTTTATTTCCTAATTATGATTAATAAAGCCTTCTTCGGACGCCTTTCGGAATATGTGGTGAATTTGCCTCCTGTACAATGGCGCGATCGCATTCCTGCCATGATTTTAGCCTTAATTATTGTAATATTGGGAATTCAACCTAACTTGCTGGTGAGATTAACTGATGCGTCTACCACAGCATTAGCCCATACTCAACCCTTATTTGCTCAAGATCTTACCGAAAAAGTTTGATTTTATCGATATAGTGGGTTTAAATAATTGAGTGAAAAATTAAACCCACTTTATCACTTTTCCATAGATAAATTTTAATCAAAACTTTAAACAAAATGACAATTACCAATTTTACACCCATGTCTAAACATCCTTTATCTGAATATATTCATCGCCTAGAGTCCGGCGAAGCATTATTACCAGATTATCCTGAAAATTTGGTTGAAGTTGTTGGGGTTTTAAAAAGTTATGGGATTGTTTTAGATGCCTATTCTAAGAATTTAATTTATATTGCCGATGAACAGTTTTTAGAATTGTTTCCCTTTTTTAAATATTTCAACGGAGAGGTAAACATCAAAAAAATATTACAATATTTGTGGCATGATCGAATTAACTTTGAATATGCTGAATATTGTATGAAAACCATGTTTTGGCATGGGGGCGGAAAATTAGATCAATATTTAGATTCTTCTGAATTTCTACTATTAGCAGAAACAGCCATTCAAGCCAAAACCAAGGGAAATTTGATCATTCAACCGTTACATCGTTTTTTCCCAGAATTTCTCCCCGAACAAATTCGTCAACTTGCTTATTATAGCGGATTAGGTCAATTTTGGCGGGTGATGAGTGATATGTTTATTTCCCTTTCTGACCGTTATGATCAAGGAGAAATTAAATCTATTCCTGATGTAGTCAATCATATTTTATTAGCATTAGTAGAAGCGGCAAGTCAACCGATTATCTATAGCGTCAAAATCAATAATCAAGTTTATGATATCCTGCCAAAATCTGCCGGATTAACCTTTTTAATGGATACCGCAGTTCCCTACGTTGAAGCTGTGTTCTTTCGGGGAACTCCTTTCCCTGGAACAGTTTCTTATAATGCCCAAGCCCATCAAATTCCCACGGAACAAAAAGACTTTGCCTATGGTGCATTATACGCCGATCCCCTACCCATTGGCGGATCAGGCATTCCCCCGACTCAGTTAATGCAGGATATGCGTCATTTTCTTCCTGATTATTTACATAATATTTATCAGAATAGTTGTCGCGGGGAAGATGATTTACGGGTGCAAATTTGCCAAAGTTTTCAAAAGTCTATGTTCTGTGTTACTACTGCTGCTATTTTGGGATTAGCACCCCATTCTATTAATACTAATGATCCCGAACAAAAACAAGCTAATCGAATCTATTTTGAGAATTGGATGGATCGATTTTTAAACTCCCGTTTAGGGGAAGTGAATCAACCCACATTCAGGGAATGTAAGCTATTTCCAGAACGTTAAAAGACTAGAAACCCGGTTTCTGCGATAATTTTTGCATCCCAACAGAGATTTGTTGAGAAACCGGGTTTCTGCGATAATTTTTGTATCCCAACAGAGATTTATGGAGAAACCTAAAAGACAAGAAACCGGGTTTCTGCGATAATTTTTGTATCCCAACAGAGATTTATGGAGAAACCTAAAAGACAAGAAACCGGG
>MNYZ01000083.1 GCA_001873365.1 Oscillatoriales cyanobacterium CG2_30_40_61
AGAAAGTTTTAGGTTCTAGAAATTGGGAAAAACTACAACATCGTATAGCGTTATTACACGAAGCAGTAGCAAACAGACGTAAAGATTATCATTTCAAATTAGCTCATCAACTTTGTAGAGATGTGGGAATGATCTTTGTAGAAGATATCAATTTTATGTCATGGAGTCAGGGTTTGTTTTGCCAGCAATCTTTAGATATGGGATTAGGACAGTTTTTCACAATCCTAGAATATGTTTGCAGCCAAACTGACACTTATTTTTGCAAAGTAGATAAAAATTACACCTCACAGATTTGTCCTAATTGTGGGACAAACACAGGTAAAAAAGAGTTGAGTGAAAGAGTCCATCATTGTCAAGAATGTGGATTTGAAATTGATAGGGATATTGCTGCTTCTATGGTAATTCGAGATAGAGGTTTAAATATTGTGGCGGCTGGTGCATCCGTGACTTAAATTGCTTTTGGAGGCGGTCTGACGGGGGATACATCCTAGTTAAGAGCCTGTGAAAAAAGAATCCACTCGGCTTTAGCCAGGGTCGGTTCAACGGGATGGGTTTTGTTATACTGGAGGGCAGGACTTTGGCGTTCATGTCATCTGCGCCCAAGTTACTACAGAATTTCTGGAATATACAAAAGCCCAAGGAAATGACCTTAGCACCCCCGTGCCCGCCTTTGGGTTTCCGGGGTTAAAATCGGGGGATCGGTGGTGTTTGTGTGCCTCCCGTTGGCAAGAGGCCCTGGATGCGGGAGTTGCGCCCCCGGTGGTGCTAGAATCAACCCATGTTAGAGCCTTGGAAGTGGTTGATCTCGATCAGTTGCAACAATATGCCGTTCAGGGTTAGCTGAAAACGATATAGTAAGAAATTGAAATTATTAACGGTTTTTGAGATCCTATGTTCACCGTAGACATTATTGTTAAATACACTCCCACTCCCTTATCCATTCAAAAAAAATCGGCTGAGGATGCCCAAGGAGCTTACAATCAGATTTTAGACGCACTCCGGGGAGGAAATGCCCAGGTCTTAGAATTTACTTGCGATAAAATTACAGATAAAAAACTGGCAATTCTCAGTAGTGAGATTTCTGCGGTACAAATTTCCGATAAAACCGGAGGAGCTGCCGCAGGAAGATCTCCGGGTTTTGTCAGTGCCAAGGCAGAATAGAGGGAATGACAACGAGCATGGAATCTTCAAGTCCAGCGATACGGGTAAAAGAACTATGCTTTAGTTGGCCAAGCGGGGCGCAGGTGTTAAAATCCTGTTCCCTGGATGTTCCTCAAGGTGAGTTTTGGATGCTTTTAGGAACTAATGGTAGTGGAAAATCCACCTTATTGAGATTATTAGCCGGGTTATTACAGTCGAAATCGGGAGAAATTCAACTCCAAGGACGGGTGGGGTTTGTGTTTCAAAATCCTGATCATCAGTTAGTCATGCCAACGGTGGGGGCGGATGTGGCCTTTGGATTAGTTGAGGATAAGTTACCCTGGGTTGAAGTCAAACAACGGGTAGAAGATGCCTTAACGGCGGTGAAATTATTGGATTTACAGCGACGTCCGATTTATGCCTTAAGTGGGGGCCAAAAACAAAGAATTGCGATCGCTGGAGCCCTAGCCCGACATTGCCAGGTATTATTATTAGATGAACCTACAGCATTATTAGATCCTGATAGTCAAAATGATTTAGTTATTGAAGTGCAACGGTTAGTAAAAACCCGTGGCATTACAGCCCTATGGGTAACACACCGTTTAGAGGAATTAAACTATAGTGATGGGGCGTTTTTATTAGAAAATGGTCAAGTAGTTGGTCGGGGTGATCCTGAACCTTTGAAACAGCGATTAATGCAAAAAGAGTTAAAGATTTAACCAGTATAAATCAATTTTAGTTAATTTAACCACAAAGACACAAAGACACAAAGGAATTCTAAGATGGAGACACACCGATAAAATCGATCATTTGATGTAATGATCCCGGTTTAGTTACAATTAATACAGTAGACCCAGGTGCTAAAACCGTACTGCCATTGGGAATCACCAAATCATCGTGGGGGTGGGGTTGATAACCTACAATTAGAGAATTATCGGGAAACTGTGCATCCTGAGCAATTGCCGCCACACTCCGACCCGCCACACGACAACGGTCAGGAATGGGCAGCTTGAGCACCTCAATTTGTCCTTGCTCAAAGTGCATCATGGATTCTACTTGCGGATACTCAATGGCATTTACCATGGTAGATACTCCTAATTCCACGGTACTTACAATATGATTAGCCCCGGACAAACGCAACGGCTGGGCAAAATCAGGGTGGCGCATCCGACTTAGAATATGGGGAACTCCGTAATGTTTCGCGAGAGTTACCATGGCTAAATTCAGGGCATCACTTCTGAGCATCGCCGCCAAGGAAGTCGCTTTCCGAATTCCAGCTTCTAACAACACATCCGTACTCACCGCACTGCCTTCAAAGGCCATGGCTCCAATTTTTTCCCGGGCGTAGCGACAGGCGGTGGGGTCAACATCAATCACGGCTACCGTGTGCCCAAGTTCTAGTAACTTTTGGGCTAAACTCAACCCCACTAATCCCCCGCCACCAATCAGAACATACATAGCAATATCTTAATTTTGGGTTGACAATTAATCTTAGCGTCTGGCAAGGTTAATTGTTAATATTTAAAGACTCATTATTGAGCAGTATTGAGAGTGGATGTTACCGAATTAGTCAGAATTTCAATTATTCTCCTACTGGTTTCAACGGGTGTGGCGCTATTCTCCCGCAAGATCGGGATTCCTTACGTTACAGGTTTAGTGCTGGCCGGTTTGCCATTCTCGGAATTTCTCTCCCAATCGGTGGGTTTAGATCCGGTTTTAGTTTTGAATCTATTTTTACCTATTCTTATCTTTGAAGCCGGGATTAATACCGATGTCAGTCGTCTCCGCAGCACCTTTAAACCCATTGCCCTGTTAGCTGGCCCCGGGGCGATTTGTTCCAGTGGAATTATTGCGGTTTTATTAAAGTTTGGCCTAGGACTTGATTGGATACCTGCGCTCTTTATGGGGGTGATTTTAGCCAATACGGATACGGTTTCCATGATTGCGGTATTTAAGGAAATTCCAGTCCCGTCGAGACTCTCAACTATTGTGGAAGGGGAAACCCTGTTCAACGATGCGGCGGCTTTGGTTTGTTTTAATCTGATTGCACAATTTTATGCCACCGGTTCCCTCACTGTCCTAGAAGGTGTCCAACAACTGCTGTTTACCTCCGTTGGCGGGGTTCTTGTGGGGTTGGTCTTGGGCTACTTAACTATCCCTATCTTTGCCCGGTTAGATGATCCCCTCAATAGTCTATTACTCACGGTAGCCGTGGCCCTAGGAACCTTTCAGGTCGGGCAGTTGCTAGGGGTATCCGGTGCGGTGGCGGTAGTCGTAGCGGGATTAATTTTCGGAAATCTGGGACTGTCTCGCCAAACCACGGCCTCCAGTCGGATTACCCTATTGAGTTTCTGGGAATATGCGGGTTTTACCGTTAATACCTTTATTTTTCTATTAATTGGGGTAGAAATCAACTTATTCACCTTTTGGCAAACCTTACCTGCGGTTTTGTTAGCGGTTTTAGTTTACCAAATCGCCCGGGGTTTAACGGTTTATCCTCTGTTAGCAATGGCGAGTAAGTTTGACCGGGTAATTCCTCTACGTTGGCAACATTTGTTATTTTTTGGCAATATTAAAGGCTCCCTATCCATGGCCTTAGCTTTAAGTTTACCGACCACACTCCCAGGACGGGATATTCTAATTACCTTGATTTTTGGTAGTGTTTTAGTCTCCTTAGTTGGACAGGGTTTAAGTTTACCTTGGGTGGTGAAAAATTTGAATTTATCAACGGTTTCTTTAACACAGCAACGGGTGGAAGAATGGCAAGCGGAATTAATTACCGCTAAAGCCGCCCAGGACGAACTAGATAGTTTATTAAACTCTGGAATTTTACCTAAATCTGTCTATGAAGAAATGCGTTCTACTTATCAAGTAAAAATAGCCCGAGCCGAAAAGTCTTTGCGAGAATTTTATAATCGGCGTCCGGTAGATTTTGAACAGTATAAGGGAGATTATATTAGTAAATTGGATGCAATTCGGCGGCGTTTATTGTTAGCGGAAAAAGGGGTTCTTAATGAAGCAATGCGAAAGCGAATTTTATCGGAAACCGTTGTCCAAAAGCGTATCCAAATCCTTGACCAACAATTACTACAACTAGAGGATGATTAAAGCAGACTTGTGAATACTTACCCACCATTAAAAATCTGCCCGGCGGTCAGATTAAATTCTGGAAAAACTACGGATTCCACTGTTTCATTTTCTCGAAATAGCTGAATTTGATACTCACCATCAATCAACTTATATACTGATAAAATTGGCTGTTTTGGAGAACCAATATAACGGCTACCTCCTAACCCTAAATAATCAACAATCCAATATTCAGCAATGCCTAAATCTTCATAATCAATCATTTTGTGTGCGTAATCATCCCGCCAATTTGTGCTGACAACTTCAACCACTAACTTAATAGAATTTCCTTGAGTAATAACTGATTCTCTTTCCCATCGAGATTCATTGGCTGCTAAGGCTTGTTTATCTAATATAATCAAATCTGGATTGTAGCCAGAGTTATTGCTATATTTAATTGTGCATTCTTTGGGAATTAAGTAAGGAAGTTTTAATCGTCTAATTTTTAAACCTAACTCAATAGTCAGAAAACCGGCGATCGCTGAATGTTTACCCGTTGGATTTGGCATTTCAACCACAACTCCGTTATGCAATTCGTATTTTCCGTTTTCCGGTTTCCAGTCCAGAAACTGATCAAAATTGATTAACTTCGATATAGTTTGAATCATATAAAAACCTTGATTAAAAACGTTAACTTATTATATTATAAAAATAGATATAGCAGTCGCCATAACGCTATTGACATGGATTACCGCACTAAGGCGGTAATGACAGCCGATAAGTAGTCTTTAAGGGGGATTTAGGGGGATCTAATCTCGGCTATAATCAGAGGTTTTCGGCTTAAGTTGACACCCATGACGGCCGTTCGCCCCTACAGATGGTGTATAATTGGGTATTCTGCGTAAGTTCTATTAATGGAGAATAGGGGATTCGAACCCCTGACCTCTGCGGTGCGATCGCAGCACTCTACCAACTGAGCTAATTCCCCTTCCGAGTCAAAGGATCAACCTGTGATCAATAATCTTTGACTGCAATTTACTATTGTAACACAACTAAACCTGAGATTGCAAAGGTTCTTGTAAAAAATTTTTTTGAATCCGGTCTAATTCCAGATCGGAGAATCGATCAACGGCCCAATTTGCCCACCGTTGCAGGATATGGAGGGGATAGGTATGGGCAACACCCGCGACCTGAATTCCGGCCCGCCCGGCGGCAATTATGCCCACACAGGTATCCTCTACGGCCAGACATTCCGATGGCTGTAAATTCAGGTAGGGGTAAGCCTCGTTTAAGCGTTGTAGGCCTAACAAATAGCCTTCGGGTTCGGGTTTGCTCAGGGTAATATCATCCCCAGCCACAATAATCGGAAAATAGTCTTTCAGCCCACTGCGAGTTAACACCAATTCCACTTCCGCCCCTAACGCCCCGGTGACAATTCCTAACTTTAAATCGGCCAGTTGTAACTGTTGCAGCAAATTCTCCAAACCCGGATATAGGGGAAGTGGTTCTAATTGTTCTAAATAATTGCGATAACTAATTGATTTCCGTTCAATTAACTGATTCAAATAGGTATTACTAACAACCCGACCCCGATAGGTTAAGAGGTCTGTTAAACAGGCGCGATCGCTCCGCCCTAAAGAAAATTTGCGAATTTCTTCGGGTTTAGAACGGAGGTTTTCACTCAACAAAAGTTCAGCAATGAGTTGTTCATGGATCGACTCATCGTTAATAATAATGCCATTAAAATCAAATAGAACTGCCTTTAAACCCATGGTTATTCACAAATCCTTGATCTAACGTTCTGTGGCTAACCAAGCCCGCAGAACCTCTCCCACTGACCAGGCTTGGGCAATACAACCCCGGGGGTGCATGGGGGCATTACCATCAAAAATTTCACTGATTGTTCCTAGTCCCCCGGTGGTTAGATGGTTGCTAATCGGTTCTAGGAAACTACGGGCCACCGTAGGATTTTGAAACACCCGTAAATGAGCGATCACAAAGGGCCCCAACAGCCAAGCCCAAACGGTTCCCTGATGATAGGCACTATCCCGTTGTACCGGATTTCCCTCATAATATCCCCGATAGTGGCAATGATTCGGAGCCAGCGATCGCAATCCTGATGATGTTAACAAAAACCGTCCGCAGGTTTCAACCACGGCCTTTTGTTGGTCAGGAGATAGGGCGCTGTGGGGGAGGGAAACGGCAAAAATTTGATTGGGTCGCAGGGAAGCATCATCACCATAAATCCCATCAATCACATCGTAACAATAGCCCAATTCTGGATTCCAGAACCGTTCAAACCGAGCTAGGGCGCGATCGGCTAAGGCGTCATATTCTTGATAGGGTCTGCCAATTTGACGGGCAAATTTTCCCATAATTCGTAGGGCGTTATACCACAGGGCGTTAATTTCCACGGGTTTACCGATGCGCGGAGTCACCACCCAATCCCCAATTTTGGCATCCATCCAGGTTAACTGTGATCCCTGTTCTCCGGCGTAGAGTAAACCATCGCCCGGATCGAGGTGAATATTATAGCGAGTTCCCCGACAATGATATTGAATAATATCAGCTAACACCGGGAATAAATTCTCGACAATATCAATATCTTCGGTGAGGTCATAATATTGACGGATCGCCTCAAAATACCATAGGGTGGCATCAACCGTATTGTAGTCTGGGTTTTCTCCGGCGTCGGTGAAACGGTTGGGTAACATTCCTTCCTCGACACACTTGGAGTAGGTATAGAGAATGGCGCGGGTAATTTGCAGGCGTCCGGTGGTCATGGTAATCCCGGGTAAACTGATCATCGTGTCCCGTCCCCAATCCCCAAACCAGGGATATCCGGCGATAATAGTTTTACCAATAGGATTTTCAGGAATAGCACGATTGACCACAAATTGATCGGCGGCAAATACCAACTGTTGTACCCATGCGGGTACTTCCCTAATATTGCTCGGACAGCTATCTTGCCAGTATCCTAATAATTTGCGTTCGTAGGTACGACGGAGTTCTAGGGCGGCTTCTGCATTTAAATTGGGGTTGGGTTCGGTACTCGCAACAAAACAGAGGGACTCCCCCGGATGCAAGGTGGCGCTGAAGGTGGCAATATGAAGATGATCCTCGTGATCCATGAGGCCGCGATCGCGTTCCCTAGCTAAATCAAAGTTATAACACCATTGATGGGTGGGTTGTACTGTTCCGCGATCAGTGAATAAATAAATCGGGGTAGCCTGGGGAAAGGCGGTAACACATAGCCCGTTTTCCACCGCTTCCGCCTGCATTTTCCAATTCCCAGCATGGGTATCGCTATGATAGTCTCGATAATTCACCAATGCTTTTAGGGTCAGGGTGATTGGCCCTGAAGCCCGAGTTAAGCTATAACGAACATAGGTAATATTAGCCTCGGGCTGCATCCAAATCCGTTTTTCTAAGAGGGCGTCCGCGCAGGCAAATTTCCAAGTCGGTATGGTGCGGTCTAAGTGAAATTTTTCAATATGATGATGTCCATAACCATTAACTGCACCCCCACTCCAACAATTCGTATAAAGGGGATAAACTTGTTCGTGATATTCTACAATTTCGTCTACTTTTGTAACTAATAAAGTCCGTCCTAATGGGGGGTTTAAAGCCGCTACTAATAAACCATGATAACGGCGTGTCAGTAAGCCTGCTATTGTTCCCGAAGCATAGCCACCGATGCCATTAGTCACTAACCATTCCCGTGTTTGGGCACTGGGCAAATCACCACAAATTTCTCGTCCGAAATTAATACTCATACCCAATCAGTTATCAGTTATCAGTTATCAGTTATCAGTTATTAGTTAAGGAGTATACAGTTAATTTATTAATTCTTAAACTGCTAACTGGCAACTGGTGACTGAATTATAGCGTTTTATTGTCAAAATTAAAACCCCCACTTTGTTAGGTTGAATCCGGATTAAACAGATTACTCCAGTCTGACGGAATATTGCCCAGCATTAAAATCAGTAATCAGTTAAAGAGTATACAGTTAATTTATTAATTTTTAAACTGCTAACTGGAGTATAATTAAATTTGTATTTTTATTGTCTGGCAATTGCTCAAGATTTAGTTCAATGATCAAATCTAACCTTTTGACACCTTTCCCTATTTTAGAAGACTTACGTTTTGGTCTGCCTAATTTTTGTGGCTGGGAAGCTGAAATCCCAGCCTTAGTTAATCATAATTCTCCTATATTTTTATCTCAAACTAATTTAAAGTTAGATAAAATCAAAGCTGGTTTTGCCTGTGCATTACATTTTCATCAACCAACAATTCCCGGGGGAGTTAATGGGGAATTAATTAGTAATCTCCAATATATGTTTGAACATTCCCAAGAGGGAGACAACCATAATGCGGAAGTTTTTGCCTGGTGTTATCGTCGGATGGGAGAGTTTATTCCTCAATTAATTTCCCAAGGTTGTAATCCTCGAATTATGTTAGATTATTCGGGGAATTTGTTATGGGGTTTCCGCCAAATGGGACGGGATGATATTCTCAATGATTTGAAAAAAATCACCTGTGATTCTAACTATCAACCCTATGTAGAATGGTTGGGAACAATGTGGAGCCATGCGGTAATTCCTTCCACACCTATTCCTGATATTTTACTACAAATTCAAGCCTGGCAACATCATTTTGCCTCTATTTTTGGAGAAGATGCTTTAAAACGAGTTAAGGGTTTTTCTCCTCCTGAAATGCACTTACCCAACCATCCTGATACTTTATATGAATATATTAAAGCCTTGAAAGCCTGCGGTTATCGTTGGTTATTAGTTCAGGAACATTCTGTTGAAACCTTAGAAGGTTTAGGATTACCCCACGACCAAAAATATATTCCAAATCGTTTAATTGCCCGCAATTCTAATGGCGAAACCTTGAGTATGATTGCTTTAATTAAAACCCAGGGATCGGATACTAAATTAGTCGCTCAAATGCAGCCCTATTTTGAAGCAAAAACTAAAGAAAAACAATCAATTTCGGGGATACAAGTTCCACCTTTAGTATCACAAATTGCCGATGGCGAAAATGGCGGGGTAATGATGAATGAATACCCTCGGGATTTCCTGCGGATTTTCTATGAATTGCGGGATCAAAATAATGGGGTGGTGGCGATGAATGGTACGGAATATTTAGAATTATTAGAAACATCGGGAGTTAACCCGGAAGATTACCCCGCTTGTCAAGCAGTTAATCAGCATAAAATTTGGCAAAAAGTTGATCCAAATCAAGCCACACCGGAAACTGTGGAAACGGCGATCGCTAGTTTAAAACAAACCGATGATCAATTTCAAATGGAGGGCGCATCTTGGACAAATAATTTAAGTTGGGTACAGGGTTATGAAAATGTTTTGGAACCCATGAAAGAATTAAGTATTGCTTTTCATAAAAAGTATGATTCCCTAGTAAAAGAAAACCCCAATATTACTCAGGAATCTGATTATCAACAAGCATTATTATATAACTTGTTATTACAAACCAGTTGTTTTCGCTATTGGGGACAAGGAACCTGGACAGATTATGCTCGGGAGATCTATCGTCGGGGGATGGAAGTTTTAAATTAATCGGTGGGGTTTGAGATTAAGGGTGTTGTAAATGAGCAATTTGTTGGGAAAACCAAAAAGCCGCATTAAAATTATTGGTTTTTTCTAATTGTTCTAAGGTTAATTCTAATAGGGCGATCGGCAATCCATTCAAAGCAATAGAAGTATTGATTTCTTGATACTTTCCATGGTCTTGTAAACGAAAGGCGATCGCCCGTTTTCCCCTAATATCAATCACCCAATATTCCGGTATTCCTAACCCAGCATAGAGTTGTTTTTTCTCATCTAAATCTATGGCTAAAGTAGTATCAGAAATTTCTCCAACTAAATCAGGAACTCGCCATTGTTCTAAATTAATTCTGCGGGGTTCTCCTTCTTGCCATTTGGGGGAATTTTCACCAATATATAATACTTTATCCGGTGAAGCTGCCCTTTGATTGGGTTTTTCGATCACACATCCACTAAAGGAGTTTGCTAATACCCCAGGTTCCCGGGAAAACCAGACATAAAATAAAAAACTCAACAAATCATTCACATTAGAGTGATTAATTCCTTCGTTACCCATATCAATCCACAAATAGCCTTGATTAAAACTAATATTAAAGTCCTGGGAATGAGGATTATTCACAAAATCCAAATAATCCTCCCAGGTCGCTGGTTGCCATGGAGTTTTTTGAGCAGATTCAGGAATAGAAACTAGAGTTGTCATGGTTTCATCCTAACTGAGAAACAAAGTATAGACTATTTTAACATAGGATTAAAGATGGTGCGTAAGCCAAGCACACGCACCCTAAACATTAGAACTGTAGTTCTTGTAATAACCAAAATCCCGCAAAAGATTCAGAATTAGGATTAGATTGAACTGCTAAAAAATGTACATTTTGGGCTTTTTGTTTGGTGAGTTCAAAATTTTGGGCTTCTGCTTGGGTTTTACTATCGGGTAAATTAGCTAAAATCCAACTTTCATTTTCCCCGGTTTCTAATAATAAATTAGGACGAGAATTAGTATCTAAACGTAAATAAGCTAACTCTAATCCCGACATCCAAGCCGCTAAAGGTGTAGCGCGAGAAGAATAAATAATTAACCCCGGAATTGGAGTTTCTGGTGTTAACCCAACCATCACTAATCCGAAGGCTTCACCAAAGCTAATATCCCATTCTGACAGGTCGGAAAAAGCCCCCGCTTCTAAAGTTACAAAAGCCCATTTATCCCCCTGCAAAGCATCAGGAAGGGGCTGGGGTTGAGAGTCCATAAATTGAACCGAAGGATTAGCCCCCGCTTGATAATTTTCCAGGGTGGGATAATAGGTTTCTAGGCGTTGGTTTAACCATTGATAAAGGGCATAGGTGCGCCGACTTGCCGAGGCAGGAATGGCTAATTCTTTACAGGATTTAGAAATCATATTCGCCATCGGACGACGGAAAAAGCGAATCCGAGAAGGGGGTGTGGGGGCAGTGGCGATCGCATTTTCAATCGCCTCTTTTAACCAAATCGAGTTGACTTGGTTACTCGGGCAAAACTGGGTGTAGCGAAACATCGTCTCGGCGCTATCTTCAATATTGAGCGGGGTTTCACAGATTAAGACTTCCCAAACTTTTTTCCCTTCTTCGTCCCGCAGGGGGCGGCTATAAAAATCGAGTTCCCAAATAGTTGATTTCATCAATGACTGGATTTTGTTGGAAATTAACATCTAATCATAAATCCTACCAGCAATTTGGGTTAAGCTGGGGCTAAGGATTGATTTTTTAGCGATTAACTCACTTATTCAATCGTTAAATTAAACGGTAAACGGGTATAAATTCCTTTCGGATCATTCATTTCTTTAATCATTAATAATTCCTCTTGAAGTCTGAGAAATTCACGGGTGAGGGGATCAACGGGGGTTGGTATTTTTGTTAGGTTATCTCCGGCTAAATTCTCTAAAATTCGTTCTTCTAATGTTCGAGGTTTAGGTGGTTGTTTAAGTGTCCAATCCTCTCCTAAATTGGCTTTTTTAGCCGCTGCCGCGATCGCCGCATCTAAACCGCCAATTTCATCGACTAACCCTAACTTTTTAGCCTGTGCACCCGACCAAACTCGCCCTTGAGCAATTTCTTGAACTTGATTTTTAGGTAACTTACGACGGGTAGCCACATTAGAAATAAAGCGATCATAAATTAAGTTAACTACCTTTTGTAACCGAGCTAATTCCTCGGGACTTTTCGGCCGACTATTGGTTTGAATATCCGCAAACTTACTGGTTTTAACAATATCCCAGGTAATCCCATTTTTACTAGCAATATCTTGAATATTAAACAGTAATCCAAACACCCCAATTGATCCGGTTACAGTATTAGCTTGGGCAAAAATTTTATCCCCACCCATGGCAATCCAATATCCCCCGGAAGCGGCAAAATTCCCCATAGAAACTATCACAGGTTTTTGTTTTCTGATCAGATCTACTTCCCGTCCAATCACCTCCGAAGCGGTGGCACTACCCCCCGGACTATTAACCCTTAAAACCACTGCTTTTACCTTTTCATCTAAGCGTAATTTTCTTAATTCTTTAGCTAACCGATCGCCTCCAATTTGGCTAGAAGTTCCCATTCCATCGACAATTTCACCTTCAGCATAGACGATAGCAATTTTATTTGTACTATTTTTATTTCCACTATTAATATTAGCAACTTCAGGAATTTTGGCATAGGAATTGATACTAATTTGTCGAAATTGTTGGCTTTTTTCCTTAGATTCTCCGGTCATTTTTTTGAAGTCTGTAATCACTTCATCACCATAGGCAACTTGATCAACTAATTTTCCTTTTAAAGCCTGATCTGCTAATAGAATACCTTCAGTATTAGAAAAAGCCTGTAACTGTTGGGGTGTTAATTTGCGGCTAGGTGCAATAGTTCTTAACCATTCTCCCCATAAATCTCCTAAGAGTTTTTGAGTTTGTTCTCGATTTTCTGGACTTAATTTTTTCAGTAAAAATGGTTCAACGGCCGCCTTATATTTACCCACCCGAATCACCTGCACCCCAATCCCATATTTTTCTAAAGCTCCGGTTAAAAACATCACTTGGGAACTCAACCCTTTAATATCTAAAGATCCCAAGGGATTAATTACTACTTGATTAGCAACGGAAGCTAAATAATATTCGGGTGCTGTCCAATCAATATCATAGGCAATAATAGTTTTTCCGCTATTTTTAAATCGTTGTAGGGCTTGGCGAATTTCTTTTAAATTAGCTAATCCTGTGGAAGTTGGGGTATTAGTTCCTTGTAAATAAATGGCGACAATTTTATCATCTTTACTAGCTTGATCAATTGTTTGAACTAAGGTTCTTAACTGAATTGAAGTCGGACTATCTTCTGATAAAATTTCCTGTAAGGCTTCAGAGGTTGAGGGATTTGGCCCCGTATCACTTACACTTAATGCTAAATCAAAAACTAATACGGATTTATCCTTAACTAAGGGCTCAGATTCTTGATTTGCCATTAGAATTACTAGGAAAATTAATCCTCCAATCCCTAGGGTGGTAGTTAAGACCAGTCCAATTAGGTTTCCTAATAAACTAGCAAATGTAAATTTGAGAAAATCTTTCATATTATTAATAAATGGGATAATCTAATTTAATCGGGCACGGGTTTAGGGTTTGGGTTTCAAGGCTCCTGATGTTTGCAAGTGATTTAGGGTACGATTATTTGTACAAAATAGCACGGTGATCAATTCTGCTGTTAAAATCTCTACTAAAGTATAGACTGCTGCTTCCGATTCGGCCGCGGCTTGCAAAAATGGCCAGGCAAACCCAGTTAGATTCGCACCCAGGGCGATGGCTTTGGCCGCATCTAAACCACTGCGTAACCCCCCCGAAGCAATTAAGGGAATATCGGCAGACACTTGCCGAATACTGGTAATACAATCGGCCGTGGGTATGCCCCAATTGGCAAAGGTTTCCCCTAGACGACGCTGTAGGGGGTCTTGGGCGCGTTCTCCTTCGATTTTAGCCCAGGAGGTTCCCCCCGCCCCTGCCACGTCAATAGCGGCCACTCCGGCCTCAATTAATCGTTTGGCCATCACGGCATTAATCCCATTTCCGACCTCTTTGGCAATTACCGGAACCCGAAGTTGAGTACATAATTGTTCTATTTTATGAAATAATCCTTTAAAATTAGTATCTCCTTCGGTTTGAATACATTCTTGTAAAGGATTTAGGTGTAAAATTAGGGCATCGGCTTCTAATAAATCTATGGTTTTTAAACATTGTTCTAAACCATATTCATAGTTTAATTGAACGGCTCCTAAATTAGCAAATAGTAAGATATTGGGGGCGAGCGATCGCACCGCAAAAGTATCAGCTACATCGGGATTTTCTACTGCTACGCGTTGGGAACCGACTCCCATAGCTATATGATAATGTTCAGCCACGGCGGCTAACCGATAATTAATTAATTTTGCCTGTTCCGTGCCTCCGGTCATGGAGGAAATTAATAAAGGTGCTCCTAATATTTTACCTAAAAATGATGTGGTCAGATCAATTTCACTACGGTTTAAATCGGGTAAACAACAATGGGTAAAATCATAACGTTCTAACCCCGTTTTTGTTTGTCGAAACTGCACATCTTCTTCTAAACAAATGCGTAGGTGATCGGCTTTGCGGTTTTGAATTTGATTAGAAAATACCATATCAGTAATCAGTAATCAGTTAACAGTTAACAGTTATCAGTTATAGCAAGAGGCAATAGGGAATAGGGAATAGGCAATGGGCAATAGGTAAATACTTACTGTGAGCAGCTTTTAGCTTTCAAGAATGTCCTAATAGATGTGGCGACTGCTATCTCAGTTTCTAGTTATCAGTTATTAGTTATTCGTTATTCGTTATTAGTTGAGAAGTTAATAAATTAACTGTAAACTGTAAACTTACCAACTGTTAACTGATAACTGTTAACTGTTAACTGAATTCAGGATCGTCGAATATTAAAACAACACCAATCTTGACGACGCCAGAGGGTAGCAACGACCCAGCCCTGTTGTTCTAAAGTATCTGCAATTGGTTTAGCTTGATCCATTAAAATTCCGCTTAAAATCGCCCAAGTATTTTTCTTGGCTATAGCATTAAATTGAGGAATTAAATCGATAATTACTTCTGCTAAAATATTACAAACAATTCCATCTACAGGTTGCTCTACTGCTTGAATTACTTGCTGAATACTGCCATCTTGAATATTAATTCTTTCCGGTGCAATTTGATTTAATTCGCAATTTTCGTAAGTTGAACGAGTTGCTAACGGATCATTATCAACAGCATAAACCTTAGAAGCCCCTAATAAAATTGCCCCAATTGATAAAATACCAGAACCGCAACCAATATCTGCAATCACCCCCTGGTTGTGTTCTCCACCTAATCGCATTTCCAAGGATTCTAAACACAGTTGAGTTGTGGCGTGGGTTCCGGTTCCAAAGGCAACGCCGGGGTCTAAACGTAATAGAATCCGATCGGGATTTTCGGGTAATTCTAACCAAGCCGGGTAAACTAAAAAGCGATCGCCAATGGGTGTCGGTTCCCAATATTGTTTCCAACTACTTGACCAGTCCTGTTCATCAATTAAATCCCAAGTCACCGCCGGAATTGGCATTTCTAAACACAAAGCATCTTGACGTAATAATAAAGCCAGGGCTGCTAAATCGAGCAAATGGGCTTTTTCTTCGGGGAGATAGGCTGATAACAAGCAGGAATTATTTTTAATTTGACTCGCTGTTCCTCGACAACCAAATGCTTCCATACGCCAAAAAACAGCATCTTCTAGCATCGGATCACATAATACTTTAATTTCCCACCAACTATTAGCCATAATCATTAATCAGTTATCAGTAATCAGTTATCATTCATCAGTGTAAGAGTTATTAGTCATCAGTTAACAGTGTAAGAGTTATCAGTTATTAGTTGACAGTAAAGAGTTCATTGTTAATATTTGTGGGCTAAAAACAGTTAACTGGTACGGGCGAGTTCATCGAGATGCGTGGTGATTAACAAAGATCTAAAAGAACCCGCCCCTACGACTAATAACTGTTAACTTATGACTGATGACTGTTAACTAATAACTGTTAACTGATGACTGTTAACTGATAACTGATTAAAGCGTTACGGTATAGGCATCGCGGATGCCAGAGACCTTAATAATTTCTGCCAAAATACCTTCAGGTAAGGGATCATCGAGACTTAATACCATGACAGCTTCGCCGCGAACAATTTTACGTCCGACCTGCATACTGGCAATATTGACATTAAAGCTGCCCAAAAGGGAGCCAATTTTACCAATAATTCCTGGTACATCCCGATGGAGGGTAAACAACATATAGCGGGTAGGCGGAACGTTAATGGGGAAATCGTCCACACTGGTGATCCGAATTTCCTGCTCGCCTAATAGGGCTCCGGTCACTGAATGAGTGCCTAAACTCCCCTTAGCTTCTAAATGCAGCGATCCCGTATAGTCCATCAAGGAGGCATCCCGGGTTTCAATCACTCGGATACCCCGTTCCTTGGCTTCAATACTGGCATTAACATAGTTAACTCGCTCCCGTAAAGCTTCGGACAGTAACCCTTTCAGGGAAGCCACAACCACCGCTTGGCTTTTAGTTCCAGCTAGTTCACCTTGCAAACGGACATCGAGAAAATCGATCCGTCCCCCAGCTAACTGACCCACCATGTTCCCCAAGGTTTCCGCCAATTGCAGATAGGGTTTGAGTTTTTCCAAGACATCGGGATATAACCCCGGAATATTCACCGCAGAGCGGGCTGGGAGGCCGAGTAACACATCGCGAATTTGTTCAGCCACATCCAGCGCCACATTGACTTGAGCTTCCTCTGTAGAGGCTCCCAGGTGGGGTGTGAGAACAATTTTAGATCCCAATTCCCGCAGGGGAGAATCTGCTTCTAGGGGTTCATTTTCAAAGACATCTAGGGCAGCCCCGGCAATTTGGCCAGTTCGTAGAGCATCGGCTAGGGCTGCTTCATCAATCACACCACCTCTAGCGCAGTTAATTAGGCGGGCGGTGGGCTTCATCTTGGCGAAGACTTCCGCATTAAAAAGATGGTGGGTTTCTTTGGTTTTGGGGATATGCAGCGTAATATAATCGGACTCTTGAACCAACAGATCCAAGTCCACTAACCGACAACCAATTTGATCCGCCCGTTCTTGGGATATAAATGGATCATAGGCCAAAAGTTTCATCCCCATTGCCTTGGCGGCGGCGGCAAAGTGGGAACCAATTTTACCTAAACCCACAATTCCGAGGGTTTTCTTATAAACTTCTACGCCCACGAAGCTTTTGCGATCCCATTTGCCACTTTTCACCGATTGGTTAGCCTCGGGGATATAACGAGACATCGATAACATCATCGCCAGGGCGTGTTCAGCCGCGGCAATGGTATTTCCTTCGGGGGAGTTGACCACAACGATCCCTTTCCGGGTAGCGGCGGGAATATCTACGTTATCCACACCGACACCCGCCCGACCAATAATTTTTAAGTTATCGGCGGCTTGAATAATTTCTTGGGTTACACGAGTTCCAGACCGGATCATCAAAGCATCATACTCTGGAATAATCCGCACCAGTTCTTCTGGGGGTAAACCTATTTTGACATCCACCTGAGCGACTTGAGACAGGATGTCTATACCAACTTGATCAATAGAATCGGATACGAGAACCTTAGACATGATTTAGGAAAATGGGTTGCAATTTTTCTGAAAACGAAACATTACCCCCCGACAAAATCAGCTAGGGGGAAGTCTGGGAGAGTTTGCATTAGTTATTTTCTCTCCCCAATTAACGGTCTATATTAATACCGTAGTAGGTTATTTTAACTCTTAATGGGTATATTCACTGCGAATTATTGGAAAAAATTTAACTTCGCGGGGACGGCGAAGAAAAGATGGGCACCGGAGAAGTGTAGACTAAGAATAGATTGATTGCCTATTCCCAACGATAATTATGAACTATCTGGTCACTGTCCTGGCCGATCGCTTTCAAGCAGAAACGGCCTATGTTGAATTAGAAAAAGAAGGTGTACCGACCACTCAAATCAGTATTCTAGGAAAAGGTTATAAAACCGCCGATGAATTTGGCTTAATTGACCCGAATGAAAGCGCCATTAAACAAGTGAAATTAATGGCAACTTGGTTAATTCCCTTTGGATTTGTTTCTGGTTTTGGCTTTAGTTTAATTACGGGATTAGATACCTTTGCCTGGGCGGGAGTTTTGGGAAATCATTTAATCGGTGCGGTTCTCGGTGGCATTTCCGGGGGGTTAGGGAGTATCTTAGCCGGGGGTGGGGTCGGATTAATTGTTGGTGGCGGCGATGCCTTACCCTACCGTAACCGCCTGAATGCTGGAAAATATTTAGTCGTGGTCACGGGTTCGGAAACCCTGATGCGCAAAGCCAATCGGATTTTAAGGGACTTAGAACCGGAAAATATTCAAGGTTATACCGTCGGTGAGAACGAATAATTGAAAGGGGGGGAATTGATCATGGAATCTGTCCCTTTTCTTCCTAGGTATTTTTAATCATTTAGAGATCAAATTCCTCAAAATTAACCGCATTTCTTATTAAAAATGTTATCATAATAATAGCATAAATTTTCATCTTCCTTCACCTAAAATCCCCTAATGTTACCAAGAGAAGAAATCCTAAAAGGTATCGAAAATCGAGATAGTATAGCCCGGGTGATCGACTTGGCAGAACAAGCCCTGAAAACCTGGGAAATCACCCTAACCGATTTCCTTTCTCCCCCGGAACTCGCTGAATCTGAAAAGGTGTTTAGCCGATTAACAGAAGTACAAATGCTCCCCTGGGGAGGCTACCCCCAAGCGGAACGCCAACGGTTAGGAATTGCCCGATCTGAACTTCCTCTTGATACTTCCCAAGTCAGCGTTGTAGTTTTAGAAATATCGGGTAATTTTCTCTTTGACCCGGCTACCCATCGGGACTTTTTAGGGTCGATGTTAGGGACGGGAATTGTCAGAGATAAAACCGGGGATATTATTGTTTTAGGAGAACGGGGAGCCCAAACTATTGTTACTCCCGAATTGGCAGATTTTCTTGAGTTAAATCTGACTCAAGTCCGCTCTGTTCCGGTGAAAACTAGACGGATTGATCCGGGGGAATTAAAAGTTAGAGAACCCAAGAAGAAAGAGTTAACAACCGTAGAAGCTTCCATGCGTTTAGATGCGATCGCTTCTGCTGGATTTGGGATGTCTCGCAGTAAGATGGTGAGTTTAATTGATGGGGGAGATGTGCGGGTTAATTGGAAGGAAATTACCCAAGCGAGTTATCAATTGAAATCGGGGGATTTAATTGCCATTCGGGGAAAAGGACGTTTAGAAGTTAAAGATATGGCTATTACTAAAAAACAAAGATATCGGGTTGAATTAACCCGATATCAATAATCAGTTTATACTAGATAATTTAAGGAGAATGTTAGTAATGGTAAGACTTTATGATCAATCGTTTGAAATTTTAAAAAGAGAATTACAAAAAAATGCTAAGAAAGATTTAGTCGGGGAAGTTGGGGCGGGAATTATTCTGAGACGTTTAGAAAAAATGCGGTTACAATCGGGTGAACCTCTGAGTTTAGATGAATTACAAAACTTGGTTGCCGATCAATTTCCTGACTTTAATCAATCGGTTTTAAAGCAAGCTGCAAAAGCAAATCATCCCATCGGAATTGGGTCTAAAATACTTTTAGGTACAGCCGTTTTAGGGGGATTTGTAGGAATTGTGGCTGTGGCTAATTTGCCCTATCCGATGATTCGTTTTCCCGTTTCAAAAACCGTACCTATTTTATTAATTCCCAGTTATATTAGTATGGATTATAACTATCGACAAGCCGTGTCCTTAGTCGAACAATCCGATCAATTAATTAATCAAGCTACAGCAATTACAGATATTGAATTAGGGGTTGAAAAAGTTGGCAAAGCTCAAAAACATCTGGATAAACTCCCAGTTTGGTTTTTAGGTTATTATCCTCAAGCCTACTGTTCTTTTATGGGTTGTATTTGGCGATTTACCTTCGATGAATATGAAGGAGCTAGAAAGAATATTGGCCGGATGGAATCTAAAATTTTTCAAGAACAAAATGCTTATCAAGAATATACAAAAGCTGAACAATTAATTAAAGAATCTCAAAACAACTTCCCCAAACTTCCCCCCGGAAATGAACAACAACAGATGATTACCCTTTGGCAAAAAGCCATTGATCAATTAGATAAAATCCCCTCCGAAACCTTAGCCGGAAAATTAGCTGAAAAAGAGTTAGAAACCGCGCAACGGGATTTTAAACAACAACTGGGATTTGTCGCGGGAGCAATTAAAGGAAATACCTTAATTGATGCCGGGATGCAGTTTGGAATTCAGGCTGCAAAAGCCGCTCAAAATCCACCTCACACCGCCAAAGAATGGGAAAAAGTAATAAAACTATGGCAAGAAGCAATTCGTCGTTTAGAAGAAGTTCCGACGGATAATCCTAGTTATTTAGATGCTCAGAAAAAATTAGCTGAATATCAATCAAATTTGGGGAGTTCCGAAAGTCGTTTACAAGCGGAAAAAGACGCGGTAGAATCAGTTAAACAGGCAAAAGCTGCCATTGCTCAATGGCAAACCTCAGCCCGTTCTAAAGATCCTGATATTGCTTCCTTAATTGGTCAATTAACTGATATTATTAGTATGTTAGAACAGGTTCCCGCCGGGACGACGGTTAGCGCCCAAGCCCAAAATTTATTAAGATCAGCAGCACATACTCGTGATAAATTGTATATAAACTAACTTGATATTTTGAACCCATTCTGTCCTTGAGACCGATTAATTCTCTATAATTATGAATCAAACACCACAAGATCCTTCTGCTTCTATTTCCTCGACACCAGACCCGGTGATCGATACTGCTAAATTAGTGCAATTATTACGTCGAAAAGAAAGAAATTGGGTAGAGTGGGGGGAGGCCTGTGCTACACTACAAAAATCCGGTTATAATCCCCAACAAATTTTTGAAGAAACCGGTTTTGAACCGATTCAACAAAATCAAGTGATTGTAGCATCGCAAGTCTTTACTTCCTTAGTTAAGGGCAATTTATCCGAAGAAATTCAATCCCGTTTTCAACAACGAGGTAGTGATATTTTGTATGAATTTCGTATCCTAAATCAAGCCCAAAGGGTAATTGCTACGGAATTTACAGATCAACACAAATTAGATGCAGATGAAGCCAAAGAATTAGCGAAAGCCATCAAAGAATTCTCACGGTTTTCGATTCTCCCCCAAGGTTTTTCTAATCATCCTGGGGATGCTTTAGCCTATCAATCTTGGAAATCCGCACGACAACAGCATGATTTACAACAGCGATCGCGTTTAATTGCTCAAGGATTAAAATATGCTAACTCCCAAACTGCCAGACAAAAAATAGAACAACTGTTAACAGATTTTTCTGTTACAGCCAAAAAAACCGCTCCTCGTTTACCTGTTTATCGTTTAGAAACCGAGGAAGATTTACCTCGTTTAATTCCTGTAGCGGGGGAATTTCCTTTAAGATTATCCGACTTTAATCTAGTTCCTTTAATTGAAGAATTAGGAGCATTTCTAATTGTTAAATCATCTGGAAACGCCGCTTGGGTGGCAGTTCCAGGGTGGCAAGTTATTAGAAAGGCAGAAGATCCCGTTGCTGTTTTAGGAAATAGTGCTAATTTACCTAATCCCTTACCCGGTAAATCAGAACCAGTTTTAATCATAATTGATCGCTCTCAACGAGAATGGGATATTGATTCTTATTTCTTAGTTGAAGAATCCGAGAATTTGGAGTTGCAATGGTTTGATGAAACTCCCTCAATTGATTTACTGGGAAAAATGATTTTGATTATGCGTCCTAAGAAGGTATTAGATCAGGATCAAATTCATGATGTTTGGCAAATTGATGAATAGGAAAAATAATATTGATCAAGTTCATGAATTCCGAGAGCAAAAAATCAAAGAAATTTATCAAAGTTTACGTCCTGGTCAACAACAAATGGCGGATTGGAATGGGGGGCCCCTAGCCATTTCTGCGGTTCCAGGGGCCGGGAAATCAACGGGAATGGCCTTTGCTGCGGCATTAGCGATCGCCCGTCATCAACTGCATTCCCAGCATCAATTAGTGATTGTCACCTTCACCCGTTCCGCCGCCGCTAATATTCGCGCCAAAGTCAGTCAAGAACTCAAACAAATGCGATTACCTTTAGGGGGATTTGTTGTTTATACATTGCATGGTTTAGCGTTGAATATTGCCTTAAAATATCCAGAATTATCAGAATTAAATTTAGAAAATTTTACTTTGATTTTACCCACTCCCAGCAATAGAATTACCCGCAGTTGTGTAGAACAGTGGATCATGGCTAATCCTCGCCATTATCAACGATTAATTGAAGGAGTTAAATTTGATGGAGAAGAAACAGAAAGATTAAGACGTCAATCGGTTTTAAGAACAGAAGTTTTACCAAATTTAGCTTGGAAAGTGATTCAAGAAGCCAAAAGTTCAGGACTACAACCACAAGATTTAACGAACATTTCCGAACAAATTCCTGATGATTATGAAATCTTAAAAATAGCCGCCGGATTATATGAAAATTATCAAAATATATTGCGATCACTGAATTTAATTGATTATGATCAGATGATTTTAGCGGCATTGCGAGTTTTAGAAAATCAAGCCATTCGTCAAGTTTTGCAAAATCAAGTGTTTGCTATTTTTGAAGATGAAGCTCAAGATTCCACTCCTCTGCAAAGTAGACTATTGAGAATTTTAGCCAGTGCTTCTGAATCAATTACTGATGATTTGGAAACTTTAAATTTAGTCCGAGTTGGTGATCCGAATCAAGCAATTAACTCCACCTTTACCACGGCTGATCCCATTTATTTTCGTCGTTTTTGTAATGATTGTGAACAGTTAGAACGATTAGCTACCATGGATCAAGCTGGACGCAGTAGTTGTATTATTATTGATGCTGCTAACTATATGTTATCCTGGGTTAATCGTTCAAAATTAGCTGGAAATGAGCAACCATTTAGGGAGCAAATGATTCGATTAGTAGAATTTAATGATCACCAAACTAATGCCAATCCTCCTGCATACGGTCGAGGTTTAGAACTGTGGGAAATGGCGGACATTTATCAGACCGTTGAGTCAATTATTCAAAAAATTGTTAATATTATTGAAGATGATCCTCAAGGAAAATTTGCGATTTTACTTAGAGAGAATAAACAGGGAGAATTTATTTCTAATGTTTTCAATAATCCCCAATTATATAATATTAAAATTCCTGAATCTTTTCAAACCAAAATTAGAATTTATGATGCCTCCCAACAAGCACGAAACTCTAAAATCCCAGCAGAAATTTTATCTTTATTACAATTTTTAGATCGTCCCCATTCCCCGGATTACTTAAAATTAGCATTAAAAGTATTAGGTGATCGCAATTTAATTCCGAATTTAGATTATAATAAAATTGCCATTCATCCCGAAGAATTTATTTATCCCGGCCCCCTTGACCCGCCACAATCGGAAGAAATTCGCCAATGTCGTTATTTTTGTTGTCAATTATTACAAGCCCGTTTAGAGCTTCCTCCCTATCAATTAATTTCCTTTTTAGCGTTATCTTTAAAATATGAAAAAACCGAATTAGCCACGGCGGATAAATTAGCAGAACGCATCGGTAAAAAAACCTTTGGTAACCATTCCATGGGAACAATTTTAGATGTTTTAAATGATATTGTCAGTTCAGAAAAGTTTGAACCCGTTGATATTGATGACGAAGAAACCTCTAAAGAAAGTCCCTACACTCGGGAAGGTCAATTAACATTAATTACCATGCACAAAGCCAAAGGATTAGATTGGGATTATGTGTTTATTCCCTTCTTACAGGAGTCTACAATTCCTGGGAGTTTAAGAGTTTTACCCCAAGCCAAATTTTTAGGAGAATTTACCCTTTCGGAAGTCGCCCGCGCCCAAATTCGAGCCGCTGCTCACGGGGAAGAATTAATTCCTGATATAGCCACCGCTTGGGAGCAAGCCAAGGATTTAAAAACCGCAGAGGAATATCGATTACTCTATGTCGCCATGACCCGGGCTAAACGCTTTTTGTGGATGTCTGCGTCGCGTTTTTCTCCCTACAGTTGGCACAAACCTGAAAATCAGCAAGAACAAAAACCCTGTCCGGTTTTTATTGCATTAAAACAACAATTTCCTCAACATTTTTTAGAGAAATTTTAGTTGTTGGGCTGTAGCCCTTTAGATTGGGAAGCTAAAGCCTAACAACGAACTTTTTTAGCTTTGACTTGATCTTAATAGCTCTAATTTAGGTTTAATTTCAGCATCAAATCCAGCATTTTTTAAGGAATCAATGGTTGCTTGGGCATCCTGTATCCAGAAATCACGACCTAAACAAATGCCTTTATGACTGGGCTTAAATTCTCCTTTAACCGTAGCCACAATAGGAATATTGGCTTGTTGTTGATTACCCGAAGATTGTTCTTTCAACAGTGCATGAAGTTTTTGGAGTTTGGATAAATCATAAACTTCCTCAAGTTTTAGGTGTAAAAGTACCATCAATTCTGATTCTTCTATTGGTAAATCTTCTAATAAAAGAGGCGGAATTTTATCAATCCGAGGGAGAGTATCCGCCGACTGTAATTCATCAATAATAAACTGAGTTTTATCTTCCTTTTTTTCACTTTTACCCATGATTAAAACTATATCATTTTCCTTCGGAAAATCCTTAATTTTTTGATGAGTTGTTGGGAAAATAATGGCTTCCATTTGTCCGGTTAAGTCCTCAATTTGTAAAAATGCCATCCGATCACCTTTTTTGGTGGTATGTAGTTTAATAGCGGTAACTACAACAACTACTTTAACTTTAGATTTTTTATCCGTTAATTCTGATAAAGTCACTCTTTCTTCTACAGAAATCGATCTTAAGATAGATTTTAAAGGATGTTCAGAAACATAAAATCCCAGTAACTCTTTTTCAAATTGGAGTTTTTCTTGAACTTTAAAATCTTCAAGTTTTGCGGGTTTGGGTGCATCTTCATGGGTATTTTTTGTATTTGTTCCACCCCCTAAAATATCAAAGATACTTTGTTGACCAACGGCTCGATCTTTGGCTTTACTTTGCGCCCAAGAAATTAATTTATCTAAATGATCAATAGCTTGCTTACGGTTGGGGTTAAGCTTATCTAAAGCTCCACATTTAATTAACGCGTCTAGGGCGCGACTATTAACCATTTGTAAATTAATGCGATCGCATAAATCGGGAAAACTCTTAAATTCTCCTCCTTGTTGACGAATTTCTAATAAATGTTCGATCGCACCTTCCCCGACATTTTTAATTGCAGAAAGTCCGAAAATAATACTCTGATCTGAAGGCTTAAAATCCATTTCCGAAAGGTTTATATCGGGCGGGATCACATTAATTCCCAAGGATTTCTGACAGGATTCAATATATTTTTGAATTTTATCCGTATCCCCACTATTAGCACTTAATAATGCTGCCATATATTCCACGGGATAATTAGCTTTTAAATAGGCGGTTTCATAGGTAACATAGGCATAGGCCATGGAATGGGATTTATTAAAACAATTAGAAGCAACTAAACCCTTGCTGAGTAGAAAGTTATGATCTTGTTCTACACCAATATCATAAACGGGTTGGTTCCCTAAAGATTTTCGGCTAATAATTTTAACATGAGATTTTGAGTTAATTTGTTGTAATTCTAACCCATTTTCAAAAATTTCATCAATAGGTAACATTTGACCATCAACGGTCATAAATTTATGATCTTTTGTTGCCTGAATAACCGAACCATCTTCTAGGCAATATTCAAAAACTTCTTGTTCTCCTCGATTATGCCATTGAGCAATCGGTTGAGTATAGACATAACCATGATTATTAACAGTATAAACTGTACATTCTATTTTTTCCTCAACAATTTTACCGATGGGCATTGACCCATATTCAACAGTCAAAATTTCCGTATCATAACTCAAACAATATTCAGCGAATTGAAGCATCTGTTCAAACAGTTTTTCAGCGATTTTTTGCCCAACTCCATTTTTAGTTGCCCCATCAATAAATGTCTCCCGTTGCTTATTCATTTCTTCGGCTTTTTTCTTTCCCATGGCGCGGCGTAATAAGTCCGCTTGACCTAAAGAATAGCCCGCTAAATCTTGAGCTAATCTCATAATTTGTTCCTGAAAACATAAAATTCCGTAGGTTTCTTTTAAAATTGGCTCTAACAGAGGATGGTCATAGCTAATTTGATCCCGTCCATGTTTGCGATCAATAAATTGGGGAATTAAACCCGCATCTAAGGGCCCCGGACGATACAGTGCTAAAATAGAAGAAATATCATCTAAACAGGAAGGTTCGAGTTTTTTAACAATATCTATCATCCCAGAAGATTCTAACTGAAAAATACCATCTAAATCCCCTCTTTTCAGTAAATTATAAAGTTTTTCCACATCTTCAGGTAGCTTTTTCTGGGTTTTATAAGCTTCTTGGGCTTTTCTTTCAATATCAGAGGGAAGTTTTTCCGGATCAATTTTATAGCCATGTATTTCTTCAATATAATTAACGGCTTTTTGAATCATGGTTAAATTTTTTAAGCCCAAAAAATCCATTTTTAATAATCCAACTGCCTCTAAATCCTCCATATAATATTGAGTAATGACCGCCCCATCATTATTGCGTTGCAGGGGAACAATTTCGTCTAAAGACTGTTTAGAAATCACCACACCCGCCGCATGAACTCCGAAGGTTTTGTTAGTACCTTCGATGCGAATTGCCATATCTAACCATTGTTTAACTGTAATTGTTCCAACTTCATCCCCAGCATCATTATGAATAGGCACATCTTCATTATCATAAGCTTCTTTAAATTCCGGCGCGGGACTTTGATCGGAAATCATCACTTTCAAACGAGCGGGTTTTCCCCGTGAAACCGGAATTAATTTAGCCATTTTATCCGAATTTTTATAGGAAATTCCTAACACCCGGGCGACATCTTTTAATACCGCTTTTGATGTCATGCGGTTAAAAGTAATAATTTGAGCTACCTTATCCTCTCCATATTTATCAGTGACATATTTAATCATTTCATCTCGTCTTTCAATACAGAAATCCGTGTCAATATCAGGCATAGATTTCCGTTCAGGGTTTAAAAATCTTTCAAATAATAAACCATGATAAACCGGATCAATATTGGTAATTTTTAGGGCATAAGCTACTAATGATCCCGCAGCCGAACCCCGTCCCGGCCCGACGGCAATATTGTGATCTCTGGCAAATTTAATATAATCCCAAACCACTAAAAAGTAAGTAGAAAACCCCATCTGTTGCATCATTTTTAGTTCATATTCTAAGCGCTCTTTATAGACAGGTTTAATCTCGCTTCTAGTCTTAGCATTCATTCTTTCTAGTAACCCTTTCCAGGTAACTTCTTCTAAGTAAGTATCCGCCGTATGATCGGGGGGAATGGGATAGTCAGGGATACGAGGTTCTCCCAAAATACCTTTATAGGGTTCAACTTTATTGGCAACTTCTACGGTATTATTAATCGCTTCTTGAATGATCTCATTAGGTAGGTGATCAATAAATAATTGCGCCATTTCTTCGGCGGATTTTAAATATTCTGTGCCGCTATAGCGCATCCGTTTTTCTTCACTAATTAATTTTTGAGTGTTAATACAAAGTAAAGCATCATGGGCTTCCACATCGTTACATGAGATAAAATGGGAATCATTTGTTGCAATAATTTTAATATTTAATTCTTGACTAATTTTAACAATTTCAACGTTGACCATCCGATCTTCTGGAGAACCATGGTCTTGAATTTCTAAATAAAAATCTTCTCCAAATACCCTTTGATACCATTTCGCGACTTCCCGCGCCACCTCATAACGTCCTTGTAAAATCGCTTGGGGAATTTCTCCCCCTAAACAAGCACTGGTAACAATTAACCCTTCGTGATATTGTTCTAATAGTTCTTTATTGATACAGGGACGTGCAAAAATGCCTTTTCCTTGAAACCCTTGGAGGTGTGAAATGGTGGTTAATTTAACTAAGTTTTTATAGCCTTGGGTGTTTTTAGCTAAGACCACTTGATGATATTTTCTTCGTTTCTCACCCTTCTGATCTTGAATTGTAACATCCCCATTAATCACATACATCTCATTGCCAATAATGGGTTTTATTCCTTTATTTCGGCAGGTTTTAATTAACTCAATGGCTCCATACATAACACCGTGATCGGTAACAGCGATCGCCGGCATTCCTAACTCTAAGGCTCGGTCAATTAATTGGGGTAATTGGGATGCCCCATCCAGTAAACTATAATCACTATGAATATGTAAACCTACAAAAGACATGGTTAAGTTCCTTAGTTAAATTAAACTTTAGATTAATTGAGATAAAATGATTGACTTCCGTAATATTAACACAATTTGGGCTTCTGTATTAGTAGAGACTTTAGCCAAATTAGGATTAACAACTGCTATTCTTTGTCCAGGTTCCCGTTCTACTCCTTTAACTATCGCTTTTGCTCAACATTCTAGCATTGAAACTATCCCAATTTTAGATGAACGTTCCGCCGCTTTTTTTGCTTTAGGAATTGCTAAAAAATCCGGTTTACCTACGGTTTTAGTTTGTACTTCTGGAACCGCAGGAGCTAATTTTTATCCTGCTATTATAGAGGCTAAAGAAAGTAGAGTTCCCCTGTTAATTTTAACCGCAGATCGCCCCCCTGAATTAAGAGATTGTCATGGGGGACAAACTATTGATCAAGTTAAATTATATGGCAATTATCCCAATTTTCAAACAGAATTAACGGTTCCTAGTTTGGATTTAGGATTGTTACGTTATTTGCGACAAACCTTAATTTATGCTTGGGAGCGATCGCAGTTTCCTATTTCCGGCGTTGTTCATCTTAATATTCCCTTTCGTGATCCTTTACATCCCGTCTATCAACCCGAAACCGAAGCATTAAAAGCGATATTTCCTGATAATTTTTTCAGTACAATAAATCCAGTAAAAACTTATATTTTCTCTAGTTTTGATGTTGAAAATTATTTCAAACTGTGGTATAATTATTCTCAAGGAATTATTATTGCAGGAGTAGCTCAACCTCAAAATTCAGAGCATTATTGTCAAGCGATCGCCCAACTTGCCAAACACTTAAATTATCCCGTTTTAGCCGAGGGATTATCCCCGGTCAGGAACTATTCTAACCTGAATCCCTATTTAATTTCAACCTATGATTTAATTCTGAGAAATTCCACCTTAGCTGAAAAACTAGCCCCGGAAGTTGTGATTCAAGTTGGAGATTTACCCACCAGTAAAACCCTAAGAAATTGGTTAGAAAAACAACAGCCAGATTATTTTATTCTAGATCCTAGTTATCAAAACTTAGATGGGTTACATGGAAAAACTACCCATATTAGGATATCAATAGAACAACTCTCAAAAGCAATTAATCAAGCTAACAATTCAGATAAATCTAAATTATATTGTAATTTTTGGTATGAATTAGAAGCTCAATCCAGAAAAGTGATTGACGAAAAACTAAGTCTAATTGACTCATTAATAGAACCTAAAGTTGCCTGGTTACTCTCTCAAATTTTACCTCAGAATACCCCTATTTTTATTGCCAATAGTATGCCCGTGAGGGATGTAGAATTTTTTTGGTGCCCGAACAATTTAAACATTCAACCCTTTTTTAATCGCGGTGCAAATGGGATTGATGGAACCCTATCAACCGCTTTAGGAATCTCCCATCATCAGCAAAGTAGTATTTTATTAACTGGGGATTTAGCCTTACTTCATGATACCAATGGATTTTTAATTAGAAATAAATTTATCGGACATTTAACCATTGTTTTAATTAATAATAATGGGGGTGGGATTTTTGAAATGTTGCCCATTTCTCAATTTGATCCTCCCTTTGAGGAATATTTTACCACTCCTCAAAATATTAACTTTACTCAGTTAGCAGCTACCTATAATATTAATTATGAACAAATTCAATCTTGGGAACAACTGCAACAAAAATTAAATCCCCTTCCAAAAACAGGAATTAGAATCTTAGAAATTCCAACAAATCGTAAAACCGATTCCGAATGGCGACACCACAACTTAAAACAACTTGCAGAAGGGTTAACTTTTTAGAAACCGGGCTTCTTCGAGAAACCAAGTTGATAAATACAATCACACCATGCTATAATCCTGCTATGCTATATTTAGAAAATAAAATTAATCTCCCCTAGTAATTAATAAAGTCATGCTTGAAAATATAGAAATTAATAATTTTAGATGTTTTGAAAGCACTAAAATTTCTGGATTTAAAAAAGTGAATCTAATTGGAGGTAAAAATAACGCTGGAAAGACAGCTTTTTTAGAAGCTTTACTGTTGCATAACTTTCCCCGGCCTAAAAGCATAATTGAACTTAAGAGAATTAGGAGAGAGTCTTCAGAGATTTCAAAATCCAGACCCGAACGCACTTGGGATAATTTTTTTTTAGATCAAAAACATCAAGAAAAAATAAAAATTATTGGCAAGTATTCAGAAGATTGGAAAACCGTAGATATTTATGTTTCTGATACAATTAACTCTGATTTTTTTGAAGATCAAAAAGACATTAAAAAATTGATTGAATTTATTTCTCAAAATGAATCAGTAACATCACTTAATATTAAAGTTACTCAAAATCAAGACCATATATCTGAATCTTCGGTAATTGCAAGCTCAAACGGAATAATTTCAGTAAGTGGTTCAGACTCAAGTGACATACCTATTATTCCATCCGGTTTAAGAATGTCAAACACAGAGTTAGCTGAATCCTATGATAAAGCCCGTCTGGATGAAAAAGATGGTGAAGTTTTAAAGTTGTTAAAAATTCTTGATTCATCAATTCAAGAGGTAGATAGTTTTTCGATTGGTGAACCTACTTTATATTTAAGGAGCATCAATAAACGTCGCTTACCTATTTCATTGTATGGAGATGCTATTATTAGGGCTACAACTATTATCTTAAAATTAATCAATAATAACAATAAAATTTTGTTAATTGATGAAATTGAAAATGGCATCCACTATACTAATCAAAGAGAATTTTGGCGAACCTTATTTCGACTATCAAAAGAACTAGATACTCAAATCTTTGCCACAACCCACAGTTTAGAAATGATTCAATCTTTTGGAGATGTAGGCTTAGAAACAAATGAAGAAATCAGTGCTTATTTTGAACTAGCAAGACATCCTAAAACCAACGACATTATAGGAATTAAAAGGGATGTAGAAACCTTAAAATATGATTTAGAACATAAAAAAGGAGTTAGAGGTGAGTAATCTTTTAATTGTAGAAAGTAAAAATGATAAATTTTTTCTTGAAGCTCTAATTAAGGAACTAAATTATGATATTGAGATCGATGCTCCTATTTGTATTGATGACTATGAATGTTTAGAAGGATTAAGTAAAAAAAGGCTAGTAGGAGCTTTCAAGTCCCTGTTAGCTGATATTCAAAAAAGACAAATTAGTAAAATTGGAATTGTGATCGATATTGATCAAGACTCTCAGCAAGAGCGTTTGCAATTTATTAATCAATGTTTACAGCAGGTTTTTACTCTAAATAATGAATTTTCTGATATATCACAATTAATAACTGTTAATATCCCTGGCTATGATGCTATTGAAATAGCTTGTTATTTTACCCATGTAGAAGGTAAAGGAGAGTTGGAAACTGTGTTAAAACTTATTAAAACTAAAGAATCTCCTTATGCAGATTGTTTAGACAGTTGGAGAAACTGTTTAGAAAATAAGAATAAATTGATTAGTGATAAAGAATATGATAAATTTTGGATTAGTAATTATATTCGATTCGATACTTGTTCTAGTTCAGAGAGCAAGCAAGCAGAACGAAAATGCAGCATGAAAAATTTTGAATATATTATGGAAAATAAAAAAGCTATCTGGAATTTTAATCACCCTGTTCTCGATGAGATCAAAGAATTTTTGCACCTTTTTGTTGCTGAGAGTTGATCAAAATCTAAAATCGATTATCCTATTAAGAATGGTTTATCATAACTGCTATGTCTCTCACCGAAGAAATTTTATCTCAAATCCCTGGAAACCCTTTAAACGGTCTGCGAAAAGCCGATGAACTTTGGGCGGGTTTGAAAAATAATACTCTCCCCCTGGCTAATACGGTTACACAGGAGAGTCAACTTTTAGGAAATGTAGATTATGATCTGGTAATTTGTGGCGGAACTTTAGGAATTTTAATTGGCGCAACCTTAGCGATAAAAGGGTGGCGAGTCGCATTAATTGAACGGGGAAAACTGCAAGGACGGGAACAGGAATGGAATATTTCTCGACAGGAATTAAAGGTTTTTGTAGAATTAAATTTACTATCTGAGGTAGAATTAAAAACAGCGATCGCCACGGAATATAACCCCGCCCGTTTAAGCTTTCCCAATAGTGCTGATATTTGGGTAAAAGACGTTCTGAATATTGGAGTTGACCCAGTTTATTTATTAGAAACTCTCAAAATTAAATTTTTAGAATCCGGTGGAATATTATTAGAAAATACGGCTTATCAGGCGGCTATTATTCATCCTGATGGTGTGGCGGTAAATGTCACCGAAATTCATTCCCCTCGCCTTGCAGGAGAGGGGTTAGGGGAGAGGTCAGAAACAATCAAAACCCGTTTATTAATTGATGCAATGGGGCATTTTTCCCCCTTAGTTCGACAGGCGAGAAACGCAGAAAAACCCGACGCGGTTTGTTTGGTGGTAGGAACCTGCGCGACGGGATATCCTAATAATCAAACGGGGGATATTTTTGCCTCCTTTACTCCCTTAAAAAATCAATGTCAATATTTTTGGGAAGCGTTTCCGGCTAGGGATGGAAGAACAACCTATTTATTTACCTATTTAGATGCTGACCCCCAACGGTTTAGTTTAGAATCTTTGTTTGAAGATTATTTGAAACTCTTACCAGACTATCAACAAATTGAGTTAAATCAATTAACCTTTAAACGGGCATTATTTGGCTTCTTTCCCTGTTATAAAAATAGCCCATTAAAAATGCCCTGGGATCGGGTTTTTGCCGTGGGAGATAGTAGCGGAAATCAATCTCCGTTAAGTTTTGGGGGATTTGGGGCGATGGTGCGTCATTTACAACGGTTAACAACTGGAATTGATCAGGCCTTAACTACCGATCAATTAAGTCAAAATGCCTTATCTTTATTACAACCCTATCAACCGAGTTTGTCGGTGACATGGTTATTTCAACGGTCGATGAGTGTGGGAGTTCAACAAACAATTAACCCCGAACAAATTAATCAATTATTAACTACCGTATTTCAAGGTATGGAACAATTGGGAGAACCGATTTTAAAGCCTTTTTTGCAAGATGTGGTACAGTTTTCGGCTTTAACTAAAACCCTATCAAAAACGGCGATAACTCATCCAGGTTTGATTTTTAAAATTATTCCCCAGATGGGGTTAATGAGTTTAATTAATTGGACAATTCACTACTGGAATTTAGGACTATATACGGGTTTATATCCGGTTGCAAAAACCCTAGAACCGATGTTTAATAAATTACCCCCTGCTTCCCAATACTATTATTATCGTTGGTTAGAAGCGTGGAAATATGGTTCAGGACAGGATTATAATTAGTAGGGATAATTCATGAATTACCCCTACTTAATAAAATGAGTTAAATAACTCCTAAACTGGATAATCCTAAAATCACACCCGCCCCTAAAACATGACCAAAACTGGTGGTGGCTAAAACCGCAGGTAAGCCAAACCCACCGAACATATTAGGTGAGGGTAATTGAGGGCCAGCATTAGGCTGTTGGATGGAGAATTTACCAATGGCGATCGCGACAATATTACACACAATCATCACAATAGCGATGGTAGGGCTCCAGGCGTGGGTGACGGGAGTGGCGACGGTCGCGGCTAAAAGCATCATGGAATTATCTCCTAAAATTTTTTAAAATGTACTCAAGGGAAATTAATCGTTATAGTTAAGATGTTTTACCAAACAAAGGCAATTGATTTTCGTCCTTGTAGCAATACTTAACATTTTCTGACTAAAATTGCTATCCTAGTTGAATAGGACTTACGCATGGTGCCCTAGAAACCGGGTTTTTTAGAAAATATCTGGGTAAGAACGAAGTATTTTTGTAAAAAAAACCGAGAAACCGGGTTTTTTAGATAATATATGGGTCACACGAAGTATTTTCACAAAAAAACCCGGTTTCTGTGCGTAAGTCCTATTGAAAGAAACAGCCCAACTCACCAAACCCCAATTTTAATATGACTGAACCACAAACCCGTATCTGTATTCTTGGTGGAGGCTTTGGTGGACTCTACACCGCCTTACGTTTGAGTCAACTTCCTTGGCAAAAATCGGAACAACCGGAAATTGTTCTGGTGGATCAAAATGACCATTTTTTGTTTTTACCCCTGCTGTATGAATTACTAACTAATGAACTGCAAAGCTGGGAAATTGCGCCCGCCTTTGAAGACCTATTAAAAGATACTAAGGTGCGTTTTTGTCAAGCAGTAGTGAGTGAAATTGAGATTAATAGTAAACAGGTTAAACTAGCAGATAATACCGTAATTTCCTATGATTATTTAGTTTTAGCATTGGGGGGAGAAACACCTTTAGATTTAGTTCCGGGGGCGAAAGACTATGCAATTCCTTTCCGAACTATTACCGACGCCTATCGATTAGAAGAACAGTTACGAAGATTAGAAACCCTAGAGCAAGATAAAGTTAGAATAGCAATTGTAGGCGGTGGTTATAGTGGGGTAGAACTTGCTTGTAAATTAGCTGATCGCTTAGGAACAAAAGGACGAATTAGAATTGTAGAACAAGCGGAGGAAATTCTAAAAAACTCTCCCGAATTTAATCGAGAAGCCGCTAAAAGTGCCCTATCTAATCGTCAAGTTTGGCTAGATTTAGAAACCAAGGTAGAATCAATTGCCGCCGATGAAATTTCCTTAGAATATCGCGGGAAAATTGATACTATTCCTGTGGATCTTGTGTTGTGGACGGTGGGAACCCAGGTTTGTCCGGTGGTGCGATCATTACCTTTAAAACACAATCAACGGGGTCAAATCACGACTAAAACTACCTTACAAGTGATTGATCATCCTGAAATTTTTGCATTAGGAGATTTAGCAGATACTCAAGACGCCGACGGTCAAAAAATTCCCAGCACGGCCCAAGCCGCTTTTCAAAAAGCTGATTACACCGGATGGAATCTTTGGGCATTATTAACAGGAAGACCCTTATTACCCTTCAGATATATTAATTTAGGGGAAATGATGACATTAGGAACAGATAACGCCACCCTAACAGGTTTAGGGATAAAATTAGACGGTCAATTTGCCCATTTAACCCGGCGTTTAATCTATTTATATCGCTTCCCCACCTTTGACCATCAAATTCGGGTAGGGTTTAATTGGATGACCCGACCCTTGCAGGATTTATTAATCTCAATGGAGCCAAAAATGGGAGATAGAGAATAACTCCTATTCCGTTGTTGCGCTTCAGCGCATCTTAAAATTTAATATTCTAAACCAACAAACCGGGTTTATATAAACCCGGCTTATCCCTAATTATTAATCCGTGATGGTAATGGAAAAACCCCGTGTTATTTTTTTAGATGCCGTTGGAACATTATTTGGTGTGCGTCATAGTGTGGGGGAAGCCTACAGAATTATTGCAGAACAATTTGGGGTAAATGCTGAAGCGGAAATTTTGGATAAAGTGTTTTTTAACTGTTTTTTAGCCGCTCCAAGTATGGCATTTCCCGGGGTCGATCCCAGTGAAGTTCCTCAATTAGAATTTGAATGGTGGAAAGCGATCGCCGAACAAACCTTTAAAACCCTTGGACTCTATGATAATTTTACGGATTTTCCCGCCTTTTTTCAAGCCCTATATGGTTATTTTGAAACCGAAAAACCCTGGTTTGTTTATCCCGATGTTCCGCCTAAGTTAAAATCTTGGCAAGAGCAGGGAATAGAATTAGGAGTATTATCTAACTTTGACTCCCGATTATATCCGGTTTTAGACGCTTTAAATTTAGCTGAATTTTTTCAAACCGTGACCATTTCCACCGAAGCAGGAGCAGCCAAACCCAGTGCGGAAATATTCCAAATTGCCTTAAATAAACATCAATGTTCACCGCCGGAAGTTTGGCACATTGGTGATAGTTTTAAAGCCGATTATCAAGGTGCAAAAGCCCTAGGAATACGTGGTATTTTATTGCATCGAGATGAACCACCCAAAGGGATTTTAGATGAATTTGAAACTTTAGAACAAATTCCGATATCCTAAAGTAGAGACGAGCCACGGCGCGTCTATCTATAGGAGTTAGGAGTTACAAAAAGAGTGGAGTACCCTCGGAAACCCCCAGAAGAACCCGGTTCATTGCCGGACTGTTCATGGCCCCTGTGGCCAATTGTCCCGATTTATCCTTATGGTCAGCGGCGCACCCTCCGCCGGGAAGTCGTACCTCATACCCTTTGGACATTTGAGCAGGTACAGGGGATTCTGTATGTCGTGGTGCCCATTCGGATGACCGTGGTAAAACTGGAACAGGGGGGTTTGTTGGTGTACGCTCCCGTAGCTCCTACCTCTGAATGCCTAGATTTAATGAGAGAATTAATCAGAGAACATGGGCAGATAAAATATATTATTTTACCAACAATTTCAGGAGTTGAACATAAGGTTTTTGTTGGCCCCTTTGCCCGAAAATTTCCCAACGCCCAAGTTTTTGTCGCCCCCGGACAGTGGAGTTTTCCGATTAATTTACCCCTAAGTTGGTTAGGTTTACCCGCAAAACGCACCCATATTCTGCCCCAGGACAGTCGAAATACACCCTTTGCCGATGAATTTGACTATAAAATTTTAGGGCCCTTAGCATTAGGAATTGGACGGTTTGCCGAGGTAGTTTTTTTTCATAAGCGATCGCAAACCCTATTAGTAACTGATACTATTGTTTCTATTCCTGACACTCCTCCCGCCATTGTACAACTCGATCCCTATCCATTACTATTCCATGCCAAAGATGATACCTTTCATAAAGTAGAAGATACAGAAACCACCCGTCGCCGAGGATGGCACAGAATTTCATTATTTTCCTTTTATTTTCGTCCCAGTGTTTTAGATACCATAGAATTGAGGGATGCGGTGCGGGAATCTTGGCAAGCGCCCGACCGTTCAAAAAAAGCCTATTTTGGGATTTATCCGTTTAAATGGAAACCGAATTGGCAAGAAACCTTTGCAGCATTAAGCAGAAATGGACAGTTATTTGTTGCACCAATTTTACAAACTTTAATTTTAAATCGCGCCCCGGAAGAAACCTTAAATTGGGCAAATCAAGTTTCTAAATGGGATTTTAACCGGATTATTCCCTGTCATTTTGATTCCCCAATTATGGCAACACCGGAGCAATTTCGGCAGGCATTTAGTTTTTTAGAACAAAATACTAATAATAATTTATTACCTGAAAAAGAATTTGAGTTATTATTAGAAATTAACGATATTTTAAACAAATTCAAGATTACACCCCCATCTAAACCTAAAGTTTAAAAAAATATAAAGTAGTAAGCCCTTTAGGGCTTTCTCCATTAAAAATTATTTTCAAGAGTAAGAGTGCGCTCAAGCGCAACAACGGGGGTTAGGGGAGAATTTCTAAATTAAAACTTTTTCCAATTTGAGTGAGTTGATTGTTTTTAGCGTCATAACTCCAGACTTTCATCTGATTGTTTCCAGGGGGTAAAATTGCTATAGGAACTCGAATTATCCAGCCGGATTTTTCATATTTAGGATTAGATAAAACCTGAACTACATCGGGTCTATTAATATTAACTTGACCAACCGCAATTAATTGATTATTTTCCCCTAAACTTAGATAAACTGCATCCGCAGGTTTTAATTGTTGGGGAAGAATTGACCACCCACCAATGGATAAATTATCACTTTGATGAACATTTTGGGTAGGAAATGATTCTATATTACCATTAAAAGATTGAGTTTGAGTAAATTTTAACGGTTGATTATTACGTTTCCAAAACCAATGAGATTGCACGGTTTTATAGGGTCTATAATTCCTTAACACATTCTGATAAATCAAAGAAGCGGATTCAGATTTTAACACCTCATCCCAAGGATTTTGATACCAGATTTCATTAGTTAATAATAAAATATTGGGTTTAGTTTGATTCAATTCTTGAATAACTTGCTCCTGTGCAACGGTAGGTTTAGCATAGAGAACATAACCATATTTAGAACAGGAGGGTTTATCAAATAAATAATACCATAATCCCTCGGAAGTTAAGGTGAAAAAGCAAGATTGTTGATCAATTTCGGGTTTAAGAGTATTCCATGCTTCTAAATAATCTGCTTTTAAAATTTGAGAGTCTGAAATTGATAAAAATTCAGGTATTTGCGTCATTTTTTGCATACCTTTAAAAACATTAAAATTTGGTTCTGTTAAAATAATTACAATTAAGATCATAACAGTTAAACTCCGTTGAATGGGAGTTAAATTAAATTGGGGTAATTGCGGTTCTATTTGATATTTATATCCCAAATAAATTAGGTAAAATCCTAAAAATGTGGTAATTAATGCGCCCTGATAGGAGTGTCCTAAATCGCTTCTATCGAGGGTAATTCTCATATAAATTGATGCAGAAACCAGTAATAAAATAATCAGATAATTGTTGTGGATAAAGAGACGTAGTTTTAAGCCATAATTTTTAAAGTCTAAAATTAGGTAGCCTAAAACCACACTTTGAACAAACATGGATAACCAAAAGGTTTGAGAAGTCCAGGTTAATTCTAGGGGAGGAAGGGGAATAAAGGAAATATAGCGTCCATATTTTCCCCAATATAAAACTTGAGAGATAATGGCGTTTATTTGCTCAAAACCCAGGAATATTAGGCTAAAAACAAAAGTAACAATAATCCCAATTAATGATCCTTTTAGCCATAAAATAGTTATTTTTTTAGGTAAAAATAATGCTAAAATAGAAGCACAAAGATAAACGGCGATAAAATAAATTGCTCGGTCATAAATATAGAAAAAACTACTAGGAATTGAAGCACCAATTAACACCGATAACCATTGCGCTTGATTTGGTTGACTTTCAGCTATTCTAAAAAACCGTAAGGTTAAGGCTAATTGAATCATAAAACTGGTTCCCCTACGGCCATCAAATTTATAGAAAATTCCATCAAAGACGCAAAATAAAATACAAGAAATTAAGAATATTTTTAATCTATTTTTATTGATTTTTGCTAAATTAATTAATTCCCATAATATCCAAAAATAGCCTAAACAGGTGATCACATTTTCTAGGTTTACGAATAACCGAGTTAAAGCAATTCCATTATTCTGAGTAGCAATATTTTTAGCTAACCAACTGGGAAGCACATCAACGCCATACCCATGAATTAAAACGGTATTGATGAAAGGTTGGGGTAGTTGGAGAAAGTTCGGTAAAAACCCTAAAAATTCGCCTTCATGGAAAGAATCAATTAAAGTTGAATTAATTCTAAACTGGTTAAAGGGAGTATTAATTAACCAAGTTAGTAGTAGAATAGAACTAATTCCTATCCAAGTATAACGGTGGTTAATAACCCTTAAAATTATTCCTAGGGGTTTTTGATTTAGGTTTAAAACCAGAGTCGCAATTAAGGGAGGAGTTAGGAGTAAAATAATATATTTGAGATAGTCTGTATAGGGACTAATATTCTCAATACTGGCTAAAGAAATTACCCCATTTATATTTTCTCCAAAGGGAATTTTAATCGAATTAACGAAGGGAACTAGAATTAACCAAGTAGCTAAAGTAATCGTAAAAATAGTGATTAAATTCACTTTAGCTTGTTGTTTTTGTTCGGACATTGTTAGTTAAGATTGCAGTTCAGAAACTTGATTATTAGATTGATTTGAGGATGAGAAGGAATACAACTTATGTCCGGTAAAACTAATCGTGGCGACACAAGCCGCACTAACTAAACGGGATAGGGTAGGATGCCATCCTACTTCATTAATTAACAGTTGTAATAACCCTAAATTAGCGAGTAAACTGTTTAAAGCAACGGTCGCAAACACGCCATATTGAACAAACCAGTTTTTCCAATAAATCCCAAATACAAACCGACGACTCAGCCAAAAATTGGTACTTAATCCGATAAAATAACTAATTCCTAATGCAAAAACATACCATAATCCTGAATGGATGAGAATAGAAAAAATGAGAACATCAATAATAGTAGCCGCGCCCCCGGTAAATAAATATCCGCCAAATTCCCGGAGGGTTTTTAAGGTTTGGCGACGGCGGGATAGACGAGTATTTGTGGCGGCGGTTGTGGCGGCTTCTGCGTGAGCTTCTTCCACATATTCGCTATCACTATTAACATTCCAGAGGTCATGTTTACCTGGAGTTAAAACGTTCTCCGCCGCAAAAATTCCCATTAATAAACTATGGTCTTGATTATTATACTTAAATGCCCCATAACGTCCGACTAATTGCAAGTTTTGGAAGGTTTCTAAATAGCCTTGAATTTCCGATAACGCCGCTTGATAATTTCCCGCATAGATAGGATAAGTTCGGGGTAAACGAACAATAAACCCATCGGAAACCGCTTGATTTTTTAATAATCCAATTTTGCGTAACTCTTTTTCGGCTAATATTCTCAATTCATCCTCTGGATATTGCCATAAATCATCGCCAAAATTGCACCAATATTCACAACAAAGGGGAGTTTGTTCATTATTAGCTAACATTTCCGGCGACCAGTTGGCGAAATTTGTTACCCGTCCCACTTGCACTCGGGGGTCATTAATATATAACCAATTATCGGGGAAAAGATTACCTCCTTCTACAATTAAATAGACTAAAATTGTATTTCTAAATTTCAGCGATTTTGCCGCATTAATAACGGTTTCTGGGGGAGAAGATTGCAATTGTTGCACAAAATGGGTTAGAGGAATAGAGGAAATAACACCCCCACAAGCTACGGTATTTTCCTCTTTAGTGATACGATTTCTCAGGGTAATCTGGGAAACTTGAGAATTATGATGATGAACTTGAATAACTTCCGTATTTAATAAAATTGGTTGTTGATGTTGTTGTAAATAGTCGGCGATTTTTTCATACAGTTGACCCGAACCTAAACGGGGAAATTGAAACTGGTCAATCAGATTTTTAACTTTGCCATCATTGCCTAAAATAGCATTTTTAATTGCTTTTGATAAGGATAATCCTTTAATTCGTTGGGCGGCCCAATCGGGACTAATTTCTGTACAAGGAATACCCCATAATTTTTCGGTATAACCTTCAAAAAATATCTCTGATAGTCGTTTACCAAATTTATTTTCTACCCATTCTGCAAAGTTATTAGCTTCGGGTTTAGGAAATAATCTTACGGCTAAATAGGATAGCACAATTCTTAAACTTTCAACTAATCCTAACGCCGATAAAACTTGTTTGGCTTTCAGGGGATAACTAAAATATTTTCCCCCATAATAAATCCGAGTCAGACGATTAACTGTAACTTGTTCATCTCCTAAAACTTCATCCCAAAGTTGCAAAACCGGAGCAATTTTTGTATAAAATCGATGGGGGCCGTAATCTAAGATAAAGCCTTGATATTCTATACTTTTGGCTAGTCCTCCGACTTGACCATCCCGTTCAACCACCACCACGGACTGACCTTGCTTGGTTAAAGTATAGGCCGCCGCCAGACCAGCCGGGCCAGCACCTAAAATATAAATGGGTTCCATCACACCTAAATACAAGATTAATTCGATAGTTTAACAAACTCCCCTGACGAATACAATAATAAATCCTGAAAACGGTTAGAATTGTTGAGGGTGAGGGTATAGCTTTGGGATTGTACATCACTAACTTGATAGTCTTTAGTGACTAATGTATTTTTAGGGGTGGGGAAAAATAGGGTTTGGGGATTGAATAATTTAAATTTATATTGGTTGGGCTGGGGGGAATTAACAATAATTTTATCACTGGGTTCTCGCAGGGTATTCATCATCACTAATAAAATATTATTGCTATAAAATCTCACGGTTTCAAAGGGTTTATCCGTGGATTTCTGTTCAAATTGAACATTAAAACGATTATCAAGGTCAAAAAGATAAAGTCCTTGAATTAATCCGGTTCTGTATAGATAAGCTCCTCTAAAATTATCGGGAATAGTGGTAATAATCGGGGATTCTATGGGCATTTTTTGTAAACTAGATAACAGACTTGCAGAAATTTCCCCAGCAAATTTCCAGTTTTGGTTAGCGGTATTGAGAGATAATCCTAAACTGACTAATAAAATTGAAGATAGAATTAAACATAGTTGAAAATGACTAACTAGAATGGTAAAAATTAAAGCGATATAAATAGAAGTAAAACTAGACGCCCAATATAAATATCTTTCTCCTTGACTATCAAAGGGGGAGACGGAAACATTAATGGCGGGTAACACACAAATCCAAAATCCTACAATAATTAAAATTAGGGTTTGGGGGATATTAGATTGGAATTGATTTCGATAATAACTGACAATTATGGCAAATATAGAGATTAAAACTAAACCGAGAAATGCTATAATCCAAAAGTTTAAATTAGAGTTAAATTGAGCCGATAGGAAACTCCGTGAGGGATAAATAATTATATTATATAAAATTTGTATAGGATTAAATTTAAGATGAATTCCTTCTCCATAACCTCCAACTAAGGTTCCTAATTTGAGATATCGCCAAATAAAATAAAACCCTAAAACTGCTATATAAAGCAGACAATTTGTTAAGATTTTTTTGATGTTCTTCGGCTTTGCTTGGGAATATTGATATAATTCATAAGCGATAATTAACCCCGGAAAACTAACAATAGATTCCTTGCATAATAAGGCGGCTAAAAAGGCAATTAAAGAGATTAATAATTGTAGGGGTTGATGAAATTGTTTAAAGGTTTTACTTCCCCTAACCCCCCCTTGGTAATGGGGGGCTGTTTCATTCTCGGCGGAAACTTGTGTGACCTCTCCCCCAGCCCCTCTCCTGCGAGGAGAGGGGAGAACAATTCTGAATATTAAATCTCTTAGAGATTTAAAAATATTAATTACTCCCCCTTCCCTCGCAGGGAAGGGGGCTGGGGGGTTAGGTCTTAGGGTTGACAATAGAAAATGAAACCCCCTACTTTGGTAAGGGGGGGAACTGGAAAGGGTCAAGTTGGGATAATTAATGGGTATTAAATAGATAGAAAAGGATAGTAATGCAAAAAAAGTGGCGATAACATCTGTTCGGGCGGAAATCCAAGAAACAGCTTCCGAATGGGAGGGTAATAATAGAAAAATAAATCCGGCGAAATAGGGAATAAACCGTTTTAATTTTGAATCTAATCTTAAATTTAAACTGAATAAAAATGCTATACTTCCCACTAAAAAAGAATTAGCTAAATGAAACCCAAAATTTGTCAAATGATAACCCAAAGGGTTCAAACCCCAGATTTTATAGTCTAAAAAACTAATTATTCCCAAGAGAGGACGAAAAAATAACGATTTACCATGCTGTTGATTGAACCATAACCCAAACGGCCCTAATTTAGATAATAGTGCAATTAAAACAAAATCATCCGAGAGAAAAAAACTATTCAGGATACTACAATAAGCAATAAATCCAGTTAGGGCAATAATTCCGATTAAAATAATTGAATAAAAATATATTTTTGGGAAAGATTTTGTGTTCATTATCGTGTTAAAACTTAAATAATATAAAATCAGTCAATTTTCACCCTTGTAATTTACATAACCTCGGTCAAGATATTTGACCTATGTTCCCGACGTGCTATGCTCCACATTGAGTGTGTGAATATATATTAAGAGGAGTGAATTTTATGGTCGCAACACCCGCTCGGACTCAGAACTTTAGTTCGCCGCAAAAAGAAGCCCATACCGCTCAGACTCGAAGCATATCCCATTTTGGCTTTATCGATCAAGTTGGGGAACTGCCCACCACCCCCCTATTTGGAACCGATGGTATCCGGGGACGGGTAGGGGGACTGCTGAATGCACCTCTGGCTTTACAAGTGGGCTTCTGGGCGGGCCAAGTTCTCCGACAACAAGCCAACCATCCTGGCCCAGTAATATTAGGCCAAGATACCCGCACCTCCGGCAATATGTTAGCCATGGCCCTCTCCGCCGGATTAATTGCTGCGGGGTTGGAAGTTTGGCATATTGGGGTTTGTCCCACCCCCGGAGTTTCCTATTTAACCCTAACCTCCGAAGCCATTGGCGGAGTGATGATTTCCGCCAGCCATAACCCCCCGGAAGACAACGGAATCAAGTTTTTTGGCAAAGATGGTACAAAATTATCCACCGCCTTACAAGGGCAAATAGAGGCGGGTATTCGAGGAAATGCGGATTTTCCAATTGTCTATAGTGACTGTGGCCAACACTATTATCGGCCAGAACTGATTCACAATTATGCCCAATCTCTGCACGGGCTATTAGTTCCGGCCGTTAATTTAAACGGAATGCGGGTGGTTTTAGATTTAGCTTGGGGGGCAGCCGTTGCCCTGGGGGCTAAGGTTTTTACGGATTTGGGGGCCGAGGTGATTTGTCTCCATGATCAACCCAATGGCGATCAAATTAATGTAAATTGCGGTTCTACCCATCTACAGCAACTACAACAGGCCGTATTAGCCCACAATGCCGATCTGGGATTTGCCTTTGATGGGGATGCGGATCGGGTTTTGGCCGTCGATGGCCAAGGTCGGACGGTAGATGGGGATTATATTCTCTATTTTTGGGGTCAAAGCCTGAGTAAAGCGGGACAGTTACCGAAAAATTTAATTATTTCAACGGTGATGGCTAACCTAGGTTTTGAGCGGGCTTGGCAAAAGTTCGGGGGCCAAATGATTCGCACGGCCGTAGGCGACCAGCACGTTCACGCCGAAATGGAACGCACAGGGGCGATGTTAGGCGGCGAACAGTCGGGACATATTCTCTGTCACCATTATGGAATTAGTGGGGATGGGTTACTGACGGCCTTACATTTGGCTACATTAGTTAAACGTTCCGGTCATTCTCTAGCAGAATTAGTTAATAATAGTTTCCAAACCTATCCCCAACTGTTAAAAAATATTCGGGTGGAAGACGTTTATCAACGGCGTCATTGGCAAGAGTGCGAACCCGTGGTTAAAGCGATTGAAACCGCAGAAGCCGCCATGGGAGATCAGGGACGAATTTTAGTTAGGGCGTCAGGAACAGAACCTTTAATTAGGGTGATGGTAGAAGCCAAAAGCACCGATTTAGCCAACTATTGGGCGGAACAATTAGTATTAGTGGTTCAGCAATATTTAGCCGTTTAATAGTTAATATTGTTTTAAATAAATGATTGATCGCTGGTGGGAAAGGGTTCGATTTAATCCCTATCCCCCAGCGATTTATTTGGCTTTTATTAACAGCCCCTTAAAACTTGATCTATAATGGGGCTAAATTCACACCATATTCCCATGGTTATCAAAGCTAAAAAAAAGCGAAAACCCACTAAAAAAAAATCCAAATCCCAGAAACCTACATTAAGCAAACAAGAAATTAAACTTCGGCAAAAGCAACGGTCAAAAGCGATTAAGAAAGTTATATCTTCATCGTCAGGAATTATTACTGCTGCTGTTGTGATTGGAGCGATTTTATTTGTGGTTGCTGGCCCGAAATTAGCGATCGCCGGGGGAGGCGGAATTTTAATTGTAGCCCTATCCTATCTTTACCCTGATATGGCATTATGGGGGTTTTTAATTTATTTACCATTTAGTGGCACAGTCACCTACTGGATTGGTGGCGGCAGCCCCATATTTCAACTTGCAAAAGATGGCTTTTATTTTCCCGCCTTATTGGCAAAATATAAGCAATGGAAAAGCAAGCGAATGCCGATGATTGTTCCCAAACAATTAAAGCAACCTTTGATGGTACTTCTGGCAATTTGTGGTCTAACTTTATTGTTAGTTAATGGATTACAACAACTCAAACCCGCAGGCGAAAAACCGATTTTACTAGGACTCATGGGGTTAAAATCTTTTATTGGATACCTGCCCTTAATTACCTGTGCCTATTATCAAATTAAAGGCAAAAAAGAACTATTATTTTTAACTCGTTTAACCCTGGTTTTAGCCATAATTTGTTGTGTTTTAGGAGTCATACAATATCAATTTCTAGTAAGTGGTCGTTGTAAAGGAACCGATCACCTCACCGGGGATGATTTATTCAAAGCCACTCTCGATGCTAAATGTTTCGTCGGCGGGTCTTTAGTATTTAGCCCATCTCAAAATATGATCCGTTTACCCGGAACCTTTGTGGCCCCTTGGCAATGGGCTTGGTTTTTAATTGCTAATGCCTTTTTTACCTTTGCTAGTGCTTTTAGTGACCCTTCTCCCCTCTGGCGAATGACAGGTTTAATCGGAATGGTAATGGTATTTGTAAATGCCGTAATTTCCGGTCAACGAATTGCCTTAGCATTGGTTCCCATTGTGACTATTATTCTATTAGTTTTAACCGGACAAGTTGCCAACTTAAAACGATTTCTTCCCATTCTCGCCGGACTTGGTTTAATATTAGGAATTGCCGCCGCCGCCAGCCCGGAATTTTTACAAGAACGGGTTGATAGTTTTGTCAGTCGTTGGAATGCTTCCCCCCCCACGGATTTCATTTCCGAACAGTTTGGACAAAGTAGCGGCGGGCAAAAAGGGATTTTAGGAAAAGGACTAGGACGAGCTACTAATGCGGCTAGGATCTTTGGGAAAACCGCCTTAATTGAAACCTACTATCCCAAAATGATTTTTGAAATTGGGCCAATTGGAGTCGCAGGTTTTCTCTATTTAGTTACTACCATGGTAATTATTGGGTTTAAATCCTATCGTTCCGTTAAAGATAAAAATTTACGTAGTTTTGGGGCATCTTTTTGGGTTTTTGTGTTAATTATTAGTTACAATACCTACTATTACCCCCTAGATGTTGATCCGGTTACGGTTTATTATTGGTATTTTGCTGGGGTACTCTTTAAACTCCCCGAAATTGATCGGGAAGAACGAAAAAAACTGATCGAAGCTGGAGAAATCGATCCCGATACTTAAGTGATTAGCTGGGTGCATTGAGATCAATTTTTTAGAAAAACTATCCCATAAATATTTAACTAATATTAGGAGCAAAGATTAATGAATTTACCGCTAATTTCTGTAATTATTCCCACCTATAACCGCGAACAAGTGTTACGGGAAACCTTAGCAGAAGTATTACAACAAACCTATCCCAATTTTGAAGTTTTAGTAGTTGATCAAACCTCAACCCATGAACCAGAAACCCAAGCCTATTTAGAACAGTTAACCCAAGCCGGAAAAATTCAATGGTATCGTTTAGATTGGGCGAGTTTACCCGGCGCTAGAAATTACGCTGTTCGACGTTCTCAAGGCGATATTCTATTATTTATTGATGATGATGTGCAACTCCCAGAAGGATTTTTAATCGCCCATGCTCGTAATTATATCCCAGGAGAAACCGCCGCCCCCGAGAAAATTGGCGCCGTTGCGGGACGAGTTTTTGATCGGATGAAATTAAGTGATTCGGGCGGAGGATTAACCATTGAAAACTTACCCACGGAAGCTCAAGACCCTGCTATTGCTTGGTATCATATTGATTTAGTTCATACTATTAAACCCCAACAAGTAATTTCCGCCAGAGGATGTAATATGTCCTTCCGGCGAGAAATTTTTGAACAATTTGGTTTAACCTTTGATGAACGATTTAAAGGGAGTGCAGTGCGAGAAGAATCAGATTTTTGTTTAAGAATAAGACAAACAGGTTATGTTATTTGGTATGATCCAGAAGCCCATTTAATTCATTTAGGAGAAGAAGCCGGAGGCTGTCATGATATGAGTACCCGTTCTGTACAATATCAGATCACATTTTACCATAATCACTTCTTGATGGGGTTAAAAAACCTAACTCCCGGTCAATGTTTCCGCTTTTTTGCTAAACTATTTGACTGTCATGTTTTAGGACATCCTCCCTGTAATAAAAGTGGTTCTCCTCTAAAAATTATTAGTCGTTTATTTTTCTATAAATTAGGCTTAATTAAGGCTATGGGAACCTGGATTACCTCCCTTTGGGATCAAGGACAAATCTACACCCAAAAAGATCAATGATCTTTATGATAAAATGAGTAAGAAGTAAATTTGAAGTTTCACATTTTTTTAAATTAAAAGGATAAATAGAAATGACTAATGTTGTTCTGGTTGGATTTTCTCACTTGATTAATCAAACGGCCCCTTTCAATTCTAAGTTCAACCTAATTCGACCCAAAGAGTTTCCGTTTGGTAGATTTCCTCTGCATAAACTATGGTCACCTTTAGTTAGTTTAGCTCTCTGGCAACCCGTCAGAAACACTCAAATTATTCACTCCTTTAATGCAATTCCTTACACCCGCAAACCTTTTCTTGTTTCTTATGAAATATTTCTCCCTCATATCATGTCTGGTCAGTCAGATTATGCCACTGAAAAGATGAAAATTATTCTCAGAGATAGATTGTTACTAGAGAATTGTATTGCTTTACTTCCCACATCAAATTTTGCCAAGAAAAAATTTATATTGAAACATCAAGGATGGGAGTATTTAGATCAGATATTAGAAAAAACTATAGTCATTCCTTCCAATACTAAGCTGAAAGTATCTCAACCTAAGCAATATTCCGAAAATAATGGCCTTATTCTCACATTTGTTGGTAATCATATTGCTCGAAAGGGAGGCATTGTTGCCTTAAGAACTGCTAAAAAAGCTCAAAAATTAGGTCTTCCTGTCACCTTTCGCATTATTTCCAACTTAACCTATGGTACTGGAATCCCAACAGACTGTCCTGAGCGTTCTCGCTATCAAGAAGATTTAAAATTACTAGATTTAGAGAATGTTAAATTTTATAAATCTATCCCCAACCCACAAGTGATTGATTTTCTAAAAAATAGCCACTTTCAACTTTTACCTACGCTACAAGATACTAATGCCTTTAGCCTTATTGAAGGATGTTCTGTTGCTACACCAGCGATTACAACACCTATTTTTGCAATTCCTGAATCGATTCGAGATGGAGATAGTGGATACTTATTAAACCTGGAAATGGATGGCGTTGGTGAATGGAAATGGAGAGAAGCTTTGTGTAGTTATAGTCTTAGCGTAGATGAACATTGGGATATTTTAAATCGAACTTATGAAGATTTAGCAGAACAAACAATCCAACGTATACAAGTTTTTTTAGATCAAACCAATCGTGCAGAACATTATGAACAGTTAAGTACAGGAGCTTTGGAACAAGGAAAAATTCATGACACTGAACGAATTAGTCAATTGATTGATGCAATTTATGAAAAAGATTTAGCTAAATAAGGAGTTGTTTGATATGAAAATTTTAGTAGCCAGCCATACCTATATTGTTGACTTAAACCGAGAAAAATTTCGAGCCTTAGCCCGTTTACAACCCAATATAGAAGTAACAATAGTTGTCCCCAAACGTTGGCGACCCGGAGGAGTTCAGAATAAAATTATTGAATCTCAATATTTAGATGAAGGTAACTTTAAAGTAGTGCCGATTTCTAATTTTAGTGAAAATAATCAAGGTTTACTAACCTTTGGTTTAGATTTAGTCTCTCTTTTGAAAACCTTTAAACCCGATATTATTCAAGTTGAACAGGGTTCTAAAGCCCTCACTTATAGTCAATTTATCACCTTAAATAATCTTTTGGGTTTAAAAGCAAAAAACGTCTTTTTTACTTGGTGGAATTTACCTTATGATTTAAAATTTCCCGTTTCTCTCCTAGAAGGATATAACCTAAAAAATACCGATGGAATTGTAGTTGGAAATCAAGATGGAAAAGATATTTTACGCCAAAAAGGATATCATAAACCCATTGAAGTTATGCCCCAATTAGGCATTGATGAACATTTATTTAAACCCGAACCTCAGCCGGAATTAAAAGCCGAATTAGGAATTAAACCCGATGAATTTGTGGTGGGATTTGTGGGGCGTTTTGTTGAAGAAAAAGGATTAATTACCTTAGCCAAAGCTTTATCTGGATTAAAAGAATATCCTTGGAAATGGGTATTATTAGGCAGGGGAGAATTGCGATCGCAACTCCTAGAAATAGCTGAAAAGTTTGGATTTCAAGATCGATTAATCTTAATCGAAAGTGTTCCCCATGATCAAGTACAACGCTATATTAATCTAATGAATACCCTAGTTTTACCCTCCGAAACCACCTACAAATTTAAAACCCTAACCGCCGCCGGATGGAAAGAACAATTTGGTCATGTTTTAATTGAAGCCATGGCTTGTAAAGTTCCCGTAATTGGTTCCGACTCCGGTGAAATTCCCCACGTTATTGCTGATACGGGATTAATATTTCCTGAAGCAAATGATCAAGCCTTACAAAACAGCCTAAAACAGTTAATAACAAATCCAGAATTAGCCAAACAATTAGGAGAAAAAGGTTATCAACGAGCCATGAGCCACTATACCAATAGGGCACTGGCTCAAGAATTATTAATTTTCTATCAACAATTAATGTAGAATCAATAAATTAGTAATAAATATGACTAAAACTAGATTTTTTTCCCCGACAAACCTATTCAGTCTCTTGTCCTTTTTGCTCCTGTTCCCCCTTCCCACCCTCGCCCAAGAACAACAACCCCAAGCTCCAGACCTCAACCCTAAATTAAACATCGGTGTAGTACAGCATTTTGGGGACAAACCCACCGACCAACTGATTCTCAAAGCCCAACCCGGAGATCACCTAACCCTGAAATTTCCCACACCCGAAGACGAAAAACAAATCGATACAGAAACAGTGATCCTGAAAATGGGAGTTGAACCCCTCCCGGAACCGGAAGTTTCAGAACGAGTGGTTTTGAGTACCCACCGTAGCTATGAAAATGCCGCAGAAGATGCTGAAAAATGGCGATCGCTTGGTTTAGAAGTGGAACTGGCCCAACCCGATCGCTGGCAAGTTTGGGCCAAACGCAGTGTTTATCATACCCCCCTGTTACGTCGCTGGTTAATCGATAGTTTACAGGCCCAAGGCCATAAAATTCCCCGGCTGGAAACCCAAGTTCTCACCCAGAAACGGACTCCCTATTGGATGGCGGCGGGATATCGCTACAACCGCAATCAACTAGAGATTACCAGTACCGAGAATGTGATTCAAGTCAGTCAAAAAACCAATGACCCCGAACCTTTGGTTTATGGGGGAAGTTTGCGACTCCAGCCCGACGCCTACGGAACCTACACCCTGGTTAATAACGTACCGTTAGAGACCTATTTGCGGGGCGTCGTCCCCCATGAAATCGGAGCTTGGCCCCCGGCAGCCTCCATCGAAGCCCAGGCGGTTCTAGCGCGAACCTACGCCTTGCGAAATCTGCAACGGTTTGAAGCCGACAACTATCATCTTTGTGCCAATACGGACTGTCAAGTTTATAAAGGATTAACGGAAGTTTATCCCAGTACGGATCAAGCCATTGATGTGACTAAAGGTTTAGTTTTAACCCATAATAATCAACTCACCGATGCGGTGTATTTTTCCACCAGTGGGGGAGTCACGGCAAATTATAATGATATTTGGAATGGAGAACCCCGGCCCTATTTACAAGGGGTGATTGATGCCCCGAACAAAATTTGGGATTTATCGCAACAAAATTTAGCTTTAGAACCGAATTTTAGAAAGTTTATCAATCTGAAAACTGGATTTAATGAAACCGGACAATTAGATTTTCGTTGGCGGGAAGAAACTTCTCTAGAAGCCATTGCCCAACAGCTACGATATTACTTAAAACGGCGTAATCTTCCCAATGCTAATTTTAAGACCGTTAAAAAGGTTGAGGTGGTGGAGCGATCGCCAACGGGCCGAATTTTGAAAATGACAGTAACCACGGATCAAGGAGTTTTAGAAATTGCCAAGGATGAAATTCAAAGTGCTTTTTTACCCCCAATTAGCACCCTATTTTATATTGATCCGGTTTACAATCCTAATAAAACCCTCAAAGCTTATGTTTTTGTGGGCGGAGGGTTTGGACATGGAGTGGGAATGAGTCAGACGGGATCATATCACCTGTCAAAATTAGGATGGTCAAGTGAACAAATTTTAAACTTTTACTTCCCAGGAACCCAACTACAACCTTTAAATTCATCCATGCTATCGGGGAATTAATTATATTTCTGGGGAATTTAGACAAAAAATCCAAAAAGATCACCATCGCTGCTAATCCAGTAAGGGTTGGGCAGGGATGGGATCAACAAAATTGAACTTCAAATCGAGAACAAATTAATATAAATCTTCTTCTTTGTTTGTCTCGATCACACAATCGGAAGTGGGGTAAGCTACGCAGGTTAAAACATATCCGTCTTTGATTTGGTCATCATCTAAGAAAGACTGATCCGATTGGTCAACCGTACCCGATTCAATTTTACCTGCACAGGTAGAACAAGCACCGGCACGACAAGAGGAGGGTAATTCCAGCCCAGCTTCTTCTGCTGCATCTAAAATGTACTCATCATCAGGGACTTCAATTATTTGTTCGCCCTCTGGAGTTTTCAGTGTGACTTTGTAAACAGTAGCCATGTAGTGATCCTCTTATGAATTTCGATAGAAACTCCAAAAATCCCTGATCCTCAACCAAAGTTTTGATTATCTTTGGTGGGGATTGTAGATTTTCTTCGCCCTCTGATATTACGAGAAAAAGCCTAGGTTGTAAAACCCAATTCGGTTAGGTTTTGAATGGGATTTGTTATAACTTCTGAGGATTACATCTTAATTACTTATATTTAGTTCGAGTTTGGCTCCGATCAGTTATTTTAGGCAAAATTAACCCCACCTCTAACAGGGCAAAGGTTTAGGGGTGGGGGTACTCAAAAAACGCTAAAACTTTAACCTAGATTATAGTTCTTCTTCTTGATGAGTGATAATCGTGCAATCAGAAGTCGGGTAAGCTACGCAAGTTAAAACGAATCCATCCTTGATTTGGTCATCATCTAAGAAGTTCTGATCATCTTGGTTGACTGTACCTGAAACCAGTTTACCTGCACAGGAGGAGCAAGAACCGGCACGACAGGAATAGGGCAGATCCATACCTTCGTCATCTACCGCCGCGTCCAAAATATAGACATCATCAGCGACAGAAATGGTTTTGTCGCCATCTGGGGTTTTCAGTGTGACTTTATAAGTGGCCATTTAGTGTTCCTCTGGGAAATTTTGATAAAAATATAAAAATCCCTTATACAAGTCAAAAGCATTAATCGGCTTTTGGCTGCATCACAGATTTTTTCTCCTCTTGATATTAGGAGAAAAAGCGGAAGTTGTAAAACCTTGTCAACCTAGATTTAGAATGGGATTTATTATAAATTTTTCTAATTGCATCTTGATTACTTATATCTAGCACCCTTGTCCCTAACCCTGATATCATGAGTCGATTTTTATTTTCCTCTGTTGGTAAGGTTTCCCCACCTCTACGGGTGGGAATTGTCGGTACTGGATATGTGGCTAAAATGCGGGCGGCGGCCTTAAAAACGGATTCGCGATCGCAACTGGTGGCCATTGCTGGTAATACCCCCTCCTCTACCATTGCCTTTAGTCAAGAATTTGATGTGACGGTATCTGCATCCTGGGTGGACTTAATACAACGGCCAGATCTTGATTTGGTGATGATTTCTACAGTTAATCGAGATCATGGCAAGATTGCTCGTTATGCCTTAGAACAGGATAAACACGTTGTCGTTGAATATCCCCTGAGTTTAGATCCCCTGGACGCCGAATCTTTAATTACCCTGGCGCAAGAGAAAAATAAACTCCTCCATGTCGAACATATTGAACTCTTGGGGGGACTGCATAATGCGATTAAAGCGTCCCTGGAGGCTATTGGTCAAGTCTTTTATCTTCGTTATGTCACGATTAACCCCCAACATCCAGCCCCGGCTAAATGGACATATCAACCGTCTTTATTTGGTTTTCCTATCACTGGAGCGTTGTCCCGTTTACATCGATTTACGGATTTATTTGGAACAGTAACCAGTGTCAATTGTCAAGCCCAATATTGGAATATTGAACCGGATCTCTATAAAGCCTGTTTATGTAATGCTAGGTTAACTTTTAATAATGGTATTCTCGGAGAATCTGTTTATGGGAAAGGGGAAGTTTTTTGGCAGTCTGATAATACTTTTACCATCTATGGTGAACAGGGAACTTTAATTTTTACTCCCGAAAAGGGTCAACTAATTCAAAACGATATTATTCAAGATATTCAGGTATCTTCCCGTCGGGGATTATTTGTTAAAGATACTCAAATGGTTTTAGATTGTCTCTATGAAGGAAAACCCCTTTATGTTACGCCAGAAGCCAGTTTATATACCCTAAAAGTTGCTGAGGCGGCGCGACAGTCGAGTTTATTGGGGGAAACCGTCAAGATTGATATTTAGATTATTTCCTACTGATACAGAAACCGGGTTTCTGAAATCCTATAGATTTTCTATCTAAATCAATGGTAGAAACCCGGTTTCTACAGCAAAGAAACCGGGTTTCTGAAATCCTATAGATTTTCTATCTAAATCAATGGTAGAAACCCGGTTTCTTGAGTCTTTGGTTATTTATTTTTTTCCAAGTATTTTTGTACTCCTTTCCCCATATCAATTAAATTGGGTTCGAGTTTACTTGCTAGAATTTGTTCAAATAAATTGGCTAATTGAGTCTTGAGAAAATCGGGAATTCCATCTATTTTATTTGGGTCTAGTTGAATTTCGCCTCTGGTTTGAATTAGGGTATTATTTTTATCCTCTAAAAAGGTGTTTTTCCCTGAACATTGGAAGGATTCTGTAAAAATTTGGGTTTTAATTTGCCAATCTAAGGTAAAGTCTTGATTATTCCAAGTGTCGTATTCTGTCCAACGCAGTTTATCCTGTTTTAATATATTTTCAATCAGGGCGGGAATATCTTCATCCGATTGCCAATCATAAACAGTATAAACCTTATCGGCTTCTACTCGACGAGAGACTAATTTAAGATCATTTTTATTCGGTAATGAGTTGACCACATCCATTAAATTGTCTCTGTAGGTACTAAAAACCAGGGGACGAGGGAAGGGAATTTTGATGTCGGTGGCAAGTTTCATAATTAATTCGGTAAAATATTCTAATTTGATATTATACACTTGAAAAGATTAGGATTTCGGTTTCAAAAACTCATTTAAGTTATCAAAAGTTCCGCCATAGGTAATTGTAGGGGTATCATAGCCCTTAAGATTAACAATATATTGTTTAAAATTTTGTTCAGGACAGGCGTGAGTTAGATATTTATAGGTCGTTTCTCCTAATGCAATATCCATACCAATTTCTTTAGTCGAAGATTCTAAACGAAATGCTGCATTTACCGTATCTCCCAAGGCTGTATAATCAGCAGTACCGCCGCTTCCAGTATTTCCGACCATAGCATATCCAGTATTGATTCCAGCACCCACTCGCAGAGGAAATGGTAAGGGATAATGATTACTAAGTTCTATGGTAATTTTATGTAATTGACTTAAGGCGTTAGCAATTTTTAACATTTCTTGGGGAGTAACTCCTTGAGTTCCATGAAACCAAACGGCCATAATTGCATCGCCAATATATTTATCTACCCAACTGCCATTTTCCCTAATAATTTGTCCGGCGTGACGAAACCAACGACCAATGACTTCGGATAAAATCCGTTCATCTAATTGTCGAGTTAATACCGTAAAATCCCGAATATCCATAACCATAACCGATATCAAACGGCGAACTGTTAAAGTAGCGGTAAAATCTTCAGATTCGGGTTCGGAAGGGTCAGTTTCTTGGGTGACATCAGGACAATAAAATTCTAATTCCATTTGTCCGAAAACAATATGGTCTCCATTATGTAGGGTAATAGGAATAGTCACCCGCCGACCATTGACAAAAGAACCATTCCGACTTCCTAAATCAATTAAAAAAAACTCTCCATTTTCCATGCGTTGTAACATGGCGTGGTTACGAGACATCCATCGGTCTTTGATGACAAAAGTATTGTCCTCACTGCGACCAAATGTCCAGTAATTTTTACCCATCAGTGGTAAATAGCGATTACCACCTTCGGTATGTAAGACTAAATGGGGAGTTGGTTGCAAGGTTGTACAGCGATCGATAGAGAGGATTGAGGGATTAAAAAGCCACAGCTAAATATTGCCAAAGATTTTGAGGGGCTGGGTGCGGAAACCAAGTCCGCACGTTTGAGGGTTTAGAACTAAGTCACCGAAAGCTCCGATTCTGACAAAATTGCTCCCTGCTGTTGGAGGTAACTGAGTAAATCTAAACCTATATTAATTGCACCCGTAAAATCGGCATCCTGAACCGTTGAATCCGTTAAATTAGCATCTTTCAAATTAGCTCCTCTGAAATTCCCATGATTCAAATTCGCTTCCACGAAATCAGCTTTTAATAAAGTGGCTCGACTCAGATCAGCATAACTCAAATTTGCCAAGGATAATGTCGCCCCACTCAAGTCCGCCCCACTCAAGTCGGCTCCACTCAAGTCAACCCCGGTTAAATCTGCCCGGGTCAAATTAGCCCCACTTAAATTAGCCCCACTTAAATTGGCACAATATAGGTTAGCACCAACGAGATCGGCATTGTATAAATTCACCCCAATTAAGTTAGCCCGAAATAAGTTAGCCCGAAACAGGTGACATCGAAATAGGCTGGCTCCACTCAAGTCAGCATTATTAAAATCCGCCCGGAATAGGTCTGTATCTCGAAAATCCCGCTTTCCTGCTGCATAAGCATTCAAAACTTCTTCATTAGTCATATTTTATTTTCCCAAGTCTAGGATCTATTCTATTGTCGCCCAAAAATAGGTGATCAAGCCCTGTCCTTGTGCTTGGGCGTAAATTCTAGGGCGGTGAGTGTCAAAACTCCCTCAAATCAATGCTAATCTCTACAAAAGCGGTAAATTGGTGTTTGGTTAGGATGACTCCCCATCATCCACTTCAGCCTTACCGATGGATAACCCAAAAACCCCAACTTTACTTAGGGTTAAGGTGGTTGAGGCAATAGGGCTTGCCAATTGCTGATCAGGTTGTACCAGAACTGCCATCGGCTTTAATATTTGCAGACTTGCTCACATAATTTACGAGGTTCAGATCAGATGAATAAAGAACAACTGGTTCAAAACACAGCGATTAAAGCTGGTGTCACCAAAAAACAAGCGGATCTAATTGTTTCCGCTATTTGCGAATCCATCATGGAAGCGGTGGCCGATGGGGAAAAAGTGACTTTGGTGGGTTTTGGGTCATTTGAAGCCAGAGAACGTAAAGCCCGCGAAGGTCGTAATCCTAGCACCGGCGCGCCCATGACTATCCCAGCAACCACTGTTCCGGTATTCTCTGCGGGTAAGGCTTTCAAAGAGCTAGTTTCAGGGGTTTCTGATGAAGTGGCTTAGGCCTTAATTAGTGATTAGTCTGGAGACGTGCCATGGATGAGTTAATTCGGCTCTTGGTATTGGCGCGTCTCTATGGATGAGTTAATTGTTGATATTCCTAGATTGCTATAAATTAATTAACGGGGGGTTGGTTGTTGCCCTCCCATCCATCGAGGATAACCATTTTCATCGCGTAATTGTAAGGTTTGATTTTCTTTTTTAATCTCTCCAACCATTAGAATCGGTTGTCCTCCTCTGTCAATTCGCATTCCTGTCACTTCTACGCTGTCATTTGGCTGAATTTGAAAGTTTTGTTGTTCTAAATACCACTGGGGGCCAAGATGAAGTTCCAGGGTTTCTGTATTCGTTTTCATCAATAAATGAGCCCTTTGAGACGTTCGATTCCACCGATTTATGGTTTGTATTTCTGTTATTGTTCCCTGAACTGTTTCTACACGACTTGGATCATACATTGACCCTGAATATTGCCCTTTTCCCCGCGATTTCCCCCCCATCATCGGACGGTTTTGACCCATGAGTTCTTGGCAGGGTGGCTCAAAATCATTGTCATTATTAGGAATTGGTTGGGGAGAATTTGAGTTAGATTGTGCAAATAAAGGCGGAGAATGAGTCAGGGAAAGAAAAGCAATTCCTGTGACTATTAAAACACCTATAATCTGAGTTTTAGATAAATTCATTTTCATAATTCAGTCCTCCTAATCAGTTAACCAATTTTACTGACAGTTATATGATAAAGTATCCCCTAGGGGGAGAGTCTAGTTAAGTTGATAAAACTTTAAAAAAAATAGCAAAACTTCATCTGATTAAGAATAGATTAGTTTGTTCTTTTCCCTTGGGAATAACTTATAAAAGTCGGGGTCGGTTTTAGGGGAAATCTAACGGTAAAAATACTACCCATTCCGGGTTGACTTTCTACTTCAATACTACCACGATGAGCGATAACAATTGCTTTAACAATGGCTAATCCTAAACCTGAACCTCCGGTTTTTCGAGAGCGATCGCTATGTACTCGATAAAACCGATCAAAGATGCGATTTTGTTCACTTAAAGAAATACCAATTCCGGTATCTTTAACTTGAATTATTGCCTGTTGATGACGGCTATCTAAAGATAAAATAATCTGACCCCCGGGGGGAGTATATTGAATTGCATTAATCACTAAATTAAAAATAACTCGATAAATTTGTTCTTCATTTCCTATTATATAAATGGGTTCTACACCTCTAATTTCTGTTTTTAAAAGGAGTTCGGCATTTAGTACCATTGCCGCTAATTCTTCGTGAGTATCATTAATTAAATCATTTAAACAGCATGATTTTTTAGATAACAATACGGTTGCTTGATCCATCCGAGATAATAATAATAAATCCTTGACTAATTCGGAAAGTCGATAATTTTGTCTTTCGATGGTTTTCAAGGTTTCCTTAGCCTCAGTTTCCCTCAAAGATTCAAGTCTAATTGTGGATTCTACGGTGGCACGAATGGCGGCTAAAGGTGTTCTTAATTCATGGGCTGCATCGGCGGTAAATTGTTGAATTTGTTGATAGGAATAATAAATCGGTTCCATGGCAATTCCCGATAATTTCCAACTAGCAAAACCTACTAAAATTAAAGCTAGGGGTAAACCAATAACCAAAATTAATGTTACAATAGTCATATATTGATCAAAATCTTGGAGCGATCGCCCTAATTGTAAAGTTCCCCAATTCTGTTGATTACGAGTATGTAAAATTAAAGCATATTGACGATAGCGAATGCTATTTTTATCCCTGAAAGTTTGCCAAATTTCTCCTTGAGAATGGGAGAATAAATCGAGGTGATTGGTTCGGGTAAAAGCGACTAAATCCCCGGAGTTATTTAATAAACGAATTAAATAATAGTTGTTATGATAGGGAGCTAATCGATGAAACTCTTGCCCATATTTATCAACAATAGGTAAACAATTTAATTCGGAATTAAAATGATTTAAAGGACTATTTTTATGAGATTTTATCAAACATAAATCTGGAATAATTCTTAACACATCAGGTTCTAACTTTCCTGGTTGTTGTAAAACCGTTTCTAGGCTATCATGTAAAGCTCCCGCCACGGATTCTATTTCACGATCTAGGGTCATCCAATGGGCGTGAGCGATCGCTTCATAAACCCCCAAACCGCAAATACTTAGAATCACTCCCATTACCCCCGCATAGTAACAGGTTAACCGTAACTTTGTATTTTGAAACAGTGAATTTTGATTCATTAATTATTATCTATAATAAAACGATATCCCAAACCATAAACCGTTTCAATTAAATGATCACAACCAATGTCAGAAAGTTTCCGCCTGAGTAAACGAATTTGAGCCGCCACCACATTACTTTCCGGTTCCAAACCCACTTCCCAAAGTTGACTTAAAAGTTGATCTCGGGTAACAATTTGGTTAGGATGTCTCATAAAATAATCTAATAGTTGAAACTCTTTATTGGTTAAACTAATAGTTAAAGGATTATTACTGGCTTTTTGAGAAGAAAAGGTATATAATTGATAATCTAACATCAGATAATTTAGCTTTAATTGTTGGGGTTGCAGTTGAGGAGAACGCCGTTGTAAAGCCCGTAAACGGGCTAACAATTCCCCCATCCCAAAGGGTTTAACTAAATAATCATCCGCCCCGGCATCTAACCCCATAATTTTATCGGCTTCGGTGTCTTTTGCTGTTAACATTAAAATCGGAATCAAACTGCCTTGGCGTCGTAGTTTTTGACAAAGTTGAATTCCCGATAACCCAGGTAATAACCAATCAAAAATCGCCAAAGTGTATTCCGTCCAGCGATTTTCCAGATAATTCCAAGCCTCTATCCCATCCTGAACCCAATCTACAATATAGGCTTTTTGGGTTAATATCCGTTTAATAGCTTCCCCTAAATCGGGTTCATCTTCAACTAATAAAATTCTCATGGGTTAAAATGTCTAAAATGATCTAAAATTCTTTCCTGTATAAACGACTAAAATAGTGCTATGATTCGCCGACGTTCAACTCCTTGGATTCATCAGAAATCGAGATTTATCATTGCTAGTATAGCTGCTTTTGGTGCAGTGATTGCCACCTATTTAACCTTTGTCAAACTGACAGGAGGAAGTGCGGCTTGTCCGACAACAGGTTGTGATCAAGTTTTGTCAAGTCCCTATGGGATTGTTTTTGGTTTACCTCTGCCTTTGTTTGGGTTGGTGGCTTATATTATCATGGCGGGGATGGCAGTTTCTCCTTGGTTAATTAACACAGAAACCCAAAAAAGTTTAAGAACAAAAACAGAAGATTGGACATGGCTATTGATGTTTGCTCAAGCATCTGCCATGATGATTTTCAGTTTTTATCTGATGTATATAATGGCATTTGTCATTAAAGCATTGTGTATTTATTGTACTGCTTCTGCAATTTGTTCTATCAGTTTATTCGTTTTAGCTTTATTAGGTAAAGATTGGGAAGATCGGGGTCAACTATTTTTTATTGCGGTAGTAGTAGCAATGATCACATTAATTGGAACCTTAGCGGTATATGCTCCAATTAATAGCCCTCGTGCCGAAAAAAATACCTTTCAAATTACAACTACCTCTGATCCCGCTAATATTGAACTGGCTGAATATTTAACCCAGTCTGGGGCTAAAATGTATGGAGCTTTTTGGTGTGGTCACTGCCATGATCAAAAGCAATTATTTGGTCAACAAGCAGTGGATAAAATGCCTTATATTGAGTGTGACAAAGAAGGTAAAAATCCTCAGCCTGATTTGTGTAAAGCCAAGAATATTGAAGGTTATCCCACCTGGGAAGTTCAAGGTAAAATGTATACAGGAGTTCAAAGTTTAGAAAAGTTATCAGAGGTTTCAGGATATAAGGGATCTCGGGCTTTTGGCGCTCGTTAATATCAATCATTTCGTTGTTGCACTTTAGTGCCAATTCCTATGGGGATGCGCTAAAGCGCAACAACTTTTTATGAATTGATTTGACTTCTCCTATTTAACTGATTTAGGATAATTTAAAGAATTCCTAATATCCGTAATCCGATTTTCACCTTTACGATTTTTGCGACATTCCATAAAACCTCCTGTTTAGCTTTCAATAGAAACTAATAACAAAACACTTCCTAAGGCAAAAACACTAAGCTCAATAGCGATTTCTTCTTGTTGGCTCATTTTTCCCCAATAGTGAATACTAGCTAATAGTTTTTCCCAGTTATTAACTAAGTTTTTAACTTGGGTAAAAGACTTAATCAAAACCAATTGATCAGGGATAATTTCACCGTTTTGGTTTTTCCACCATCCCTTGAAATCGGGTAAAACTGTTGCACCGCCTAAACTGTCCGCAACATCGCTTGATAACCCTTGAATTTGATTAGAATACTGTTGAGGAAAAGGAATAGCAATACAGGATTCACAACAGCCAATATTAGGGGATGAAGACTGGATAATCTCTAAAATGGGGGGAACAATAACGGAGTTTTGGGGAAAGGCGATCGCATTTTGATTTAATTGTTCAAATGCTGTTTTTAAGGTGGAATTATCTTGTGCCATTTCTCGCATAATCTCTTGAATGTGTTGCAGTGTCATACTTCCTCCTAATTCAATTTACCGATAGCTTGTGTAAGGGCGAGGCGCGCCTCGCCCCTACGGATTTGGGTTTAATAAGGTAGCGTTAAAACAAGCTTTTGTTCGGGAAAATCCCCCAAGTAAAAATAACTTGCTGCCTGAAGAATTAGTTCAGAAAACAGGATTCTGTGATACAATGGATTGTTAGTTAGAGTACAGAAATATTGACACGCTGCCAACTCCCCTTCCCAAGAAAAATCCCACCCTCCTAAGATGTGATGAGTGTCATGAATGGCCCGGTAAAAAAGGTTATATTCAGGACACAAAACTACGGGATTGTTAAAATCAGTGCTAATCTTTAACACTCCTGTTTGACGCACATCTTCATTCATTTCAGCAGCCGTTTTATAGGGTTGTCCTGCAACATAATTCGCCAAGGAGTTTATTTAGAACCTGTTCTACAACCCAAGCGAGTTAATCAAATTGAATTATTACTTTTAATTGATCATCGGGGTGCAATGATTCCCTTTGAAGCATTAACTGAACGCTTGCGAGAAACATTACTCCCAGGAAAAAATCTTAGTAAAATTAATCTTTACTATTTTGAGCAATATCCTAATGAACACCTCTATCGTGATCCTTATCATCGCCAAGGTGAACGAATTAGCGAGATATTGTCTCAACTCAATCCTCAAAAAACGGTGGTTTTAATTATTAGTGATGCAGGTGCAGGAGGAAGAAGTAAAAACCGTCAACAACTAGCAGAAATTCAAACGTTTTTACATCAATTAGTTCCTAGTATTGCTTTATCTGACTTTACAGGTGTAGATGCTTCTATTCTTCTAAAAGGTCAAAATCAACAACCGCGAGTGCGTCAAATTGTTTGGTTAAACCCATTACCTGAATATCAATGGCGGGGAACAATTGCAGAAAAAATAGCTACTATTGTCCCTATGTTTGAGTTAAGTTATCAAGGGTTAAAAGATACTATTCGGGTACTTAGAGGAGAAAAAATTAAGAGGTTATATAGCCGTTATCGACTTTTAAAAAAAGGTCAAGAAAATGGAAGAAAGTTAAATCTAATTAAATCTGATTTACGAGAAAATTCAGTAAAAAAACAGATACAATCTTTTTGTGAAATCTATGGTCAATCCCATCTCTATTTTGCTTATCACGCTGCTTTCCCTTTAACTTTAACCCCAGATTTGGCTTACTGCTTATGGAAAAATTTCACATTAGATTGCCAAAATAATCCCTTAGAGATTCCTTGGGAAGCGGTTGCTAATTTATTGCTTTCGAGTTTATGTAAATCCGTTGATGATGGCTTATATCAAATAGATCGAGAAGTCAGGAATGAGTTGCTCATGCAGTTAAAAACCGATGATAATTTTCGGATAAAACGCTTTTATCAGTTATCGGATTTTCTCTTAACTTATGTCGAAAAAAAGCTGCAACCCAGTCTTAACCCCATTCAGCAAGATTTAGCAAAATCCCAACGGTGGTTAGCGCTCAGTTATGCACGAAACCCTCAACCTGCTGCTCAGGAAATTGCTCAAGCTTTGCAAGCAGCTTATGAAAATAAAACGGAACAAATGTGGTTAATTTCAGTTGTCGAGTCTTTAGCAGAAACCCTGATTGATAATGGTTTTGAACCCTTGTTAACTTATGGTCGAAACATCAAAAAATATAACCAAAGTAACTCAGAAGAAAAGCTAGAAGTGGCTAGGGAATTGCATCGTCAAGCTCCTATTGTGGTTGAGGGAATTTCATTACCGCTTCCCGAACTTCCGACACCAGAACCCGATGTCGATCTTCTTGAAAGTTTGCTAACCTTCTCCTTTGAAACCGTTACTGTTAATAACCGAGGGGAAATTATCAAACGGGAACCCAAACAAGCCCGATATTTCACCGAAGACCTGGGAAATGGAGTCACGTTAGACATGGTTTATATTCCTGGGGGGACATTCCTCATGGGTTCACTGGAAACGGAAAAAAACAGCTACGAGCGTGAACGTCCCCAACATCAAGTTACAGTCCCTCCCTTGTTCATGGCCAAATATCCCATCACCCAAGCCCAATGGCAAGCCGTGGCTAACTGGCCTAAAATTCAACGGGATCTCGACCCTGACTGTTCTGACTTCAAAGGAGATCCCCCCCAACCCCCCTTTCCAAGGGGGGCTTTAGGAGATCCCCCCCAACCCCCCTTTCCAAGGGGGGCTTTAGGAGATCCCCCCCAACCCCCCTTTCCAAGGGGGGCTTCAGGAGATCCCCCCCAACCCCCCTTTCCAAGGGGGGCTTTAGGAACTTCCGGTTCCCCCCTTTCTCAAGGGGGGGCTAGGGGGGGATCTAACCGACCTGTAGACAACGTTTCCTGGTACGATGCGGTCGAATTCTGTGCCCGACTGCTCCAACGCACCGGACGCCCCTATCGTTTACCCTCAGAGGCCCAATGGGAATATGCTTGTCGTGCTGGTGCTAAAACCCAAACCCCGTTTTACTTTGGGGAAACCCTAACCAGTGATTTAGCCAATTATCAGGGAACTGAAACCTATGCAAAGGAACCCAAGGGGAAATATCGACAAGAAACTACCCCGGTCGGTGAATTCCCTCCTAATGCCTTTGGACTGTATGATATACATGGTAATGTCTGGGAATGGTGCGCCGACCCTTGGCATGAAAACTATGAAGGAGCACCAACACAAGGAGAAGTTTGGGATGAGCAGAATAAGAATAATAATCGTTATCAAATCTATGATCTTGAAAATTTAATCAAATTATTAAGCAGCAATAAAAACCGGGTGGTACGTGGTGGTTCGTGGGACATCTATCCCTGGGATTGCCGCAGTGCCACTCGTAGCAGGGTCGAGCCGGACAGTCGGAACTGGTACTGTGGTTTTCGTGTTGTTTCCTCCCCGCCTGCGTGGACTCTTTAGTTGGGCGGGTTTATTCAGGTTATTTGTTAATATCAAATATTGTGACAGAACCCGCCCCTACGGGTTAATGTTTATCAAAATTTCCATTATTTAAGTCAAGTTTGGTAGGTTAATTTAGGTTATTTATTATTATCAAATATTGTTACAGCACCCGCCCCGACCATCCAATCTAATAAAATAGGATTAACTAATTCTGGGGCTTCATCTTGGGGACAATGACCCACACCCTCTAATCTAATAAACTGTTTAACAGTAGAATATTGTTTAAATTGTTCAGCAATTTCTATCGGTTCCCAAGGATCATCAGTTCCCCATAATATTATGGCTGGACAAGGTAAATTTGGCAATAAATCCTCCGGTAACGGCCCCTGAGAATAGCGAGTAAAGGCGGCAAAAACCTCTACTGCTCCTTGATCTTGGGCAGGTTTTAATAACATTTCTACCAATTCATCCGTAACCGCTTCATCCCGTTTGTAAGCTTGTAATAATACTTTTTTAACGGTTTTTGGGGTGGCTAAAAGATTGAAAAATAATTGATTAAACCAGGAATATTTTAATAACTCCTGAACCACACTGGAGCCATAATTTCTATACCAAGGAAGTTCGGAGCGTTTGCGATCGTGTAATAATCTTAAAGAACAGTTTAATAAAGCAACTTCTTGAACAATATCAGGATAATTAACAGCCGCCTGCATCACCGCAATACAACCAATAGAATTTCCCACTAAAAACACTTTATCCTGAACAATTTCTCGACAAAAATCAGCAATTTGTTCTCCCCAAGTTTCAAAAGTATAACCCATTTCTGAACTTGGTTTCGGTTTCGCTGACCCCCCAAACCCAATTAAATCTAAAGCAAAAACTCGACAATGTTTTGCCAATTCAGGAATATTTTTTCGCCAATGACCCCAAGATGCCCCAAACCCATGAATCAAAACCACCGCCGGGCCATGATCACCTTCTCGGACATAACAAATTGGGTATGCTTTCCAAATCCAAGTTTGTGGTACAGATAAAGTCGTTAACATGGGGAATTATGAATGGGGAATTACGAATTACGAATTACGAATGGTTAATGATGATTTATTCTTTAACTGTTATGATTATAGCAATAAATTATTCTATTTTCTGATTCTGTGTCAAAATTAAAAGGTGTTAATTCCCGAATTAAAATGACATCAACTCTGCCTACGACTGCTACTATAGACTTTCTGGGTTCTGAAATTGTCCCAGAATATGAAACCGCTAAGGTTGTGATTTTACCAATTCCCTATGAAGCCACAACTAGCTATAGAAAAGGCTGCGAGAACGGCCCCGATGCTTTATTGGAGGCTTCCCATCAGTTAGAATGTTATGATGAAGAACTAGACCGGGAAATCTGTTTTGATGCGGGGATTTTTACCCATGCTCCGATCGCAGATACTCGCCACGGAAAGACTGTTTCCGATGCCCAAATGTTGCGAGTGACTCAAGAAACCCTCCGGTCTTTAATTGAACAGAAAAAATTTGTGATTTCCATTGGGGGAGAACACAGTATTACTGAAGGAGTTGTACAGGGATATCGTCAAGTATATCAAGAATCTTTTACCGTGGTTCAAATTGATGCCCATGGGGATTTGAGACATGAATATCAGGATACAATTCATAGTCATGCCTGTGTTATGCGTCGGGTTGTTAATATGGGATTACCGACGGTGCAAGTAGGAATTAGAGCCATTTGTCAAGAGGAAGCTGACTTAATTAAGGAGAAAAATTTAACGGTTTTTCGAGCAAGAGAAATGGCGTTTAATCTCGATTGGATTGAACAAGCGATCGCCAGTATTACCACAGAAAAAGTCTTTTTAACCATTGATGTTGATGGCATTAATCCAAGTTTAATTCCCGGGGTGGGAACTCCCGAACCCGGGGGATTAAATTGGTATTCTACCCTAACCTTTTTACGTCGTTTATTTGAGTCTAAAGATGTAATTGGGTGTGATGTAATGGAATTAGCTCCCGTGGTTGATTCAGTGGTTTCTGAATTTACCGTTGCCAAATTAACCTATAAATTAATTGGCTATCAAACCGTAGCTAAGGGATGGATTAAGAATTAAAAATTAAGGCTCAATTATTGAGGGTTGAGGAGAGCCACATCGGGTGAACTTCAGCCCCAAACCTCCTTTTTTTTCCTTCCCCTAACCGATGGAAACCGTCGAGGAATCCAAAAGATAGTCGGTTTCGGCACAATTCCAGGCCTTACCATCTAATGCTATTTGTTCAATCAAACTGGCTAGACGCAGGGCTTTTAAGGCTTGTTCTCCCCCTACAGAAGGTTGATTTCCTCCCCGAACACAACCCACAAAATGCTCTAATTCAGCGTGTAGGGGTTCAATATTACTGGTATGAACTTTTTCAATTAATCCATCTTGGCGATAGAGAACTTGACCATAATTAGTAACATAATTCGACGTAGTTTGTCGATGAATTAAAATTTCATTGTTGAGAAAATCGGCTTCGGTTAAAGAGTTTTTGCAATGGGCAGCAATAGAACGTAATTTACGATGGGTGACTTTACTACTAATTAAAGTTGCTACCACCCCATTAGCAAAACCGAGGGTAGCCGTCACATAATCTAAATAGCCAGAGTTGGAAGCTCGACTACCACTAGCTGTTAATTTAATCACGGGAGCGGCGACTAAATCTAACATTAAATCAATATCATGAATCATCAAATCCAAAACTACCGAAACATCATTAGCTCGGTCAGAATAGGGACTCATGCGACGGGCTTCTAAGGCTAAAACTTCCTCAGTTTTTAAAACTTTACTAAATTCTTGAAAAGCGGGATTAAATCGTTCAATATGACCCACTTGTAAGATTCGCTGATAGTCGGCGGCGGCGTTGACTAACAATTCTGCCTCGCCAATACTCGCAGCAATGGGTTTTTCAATTAAGACATGAACCCCGGCTTGTAAACAGGCCATGCCCACGGGATAATGTAACCGAGTCGGAACCGCGATACAAACGGCATCTACTAAGGGCAAAAGGTCTCGATAATCTTCAAAAAACCTAACTCGGTACTTACTAGCCGTATCGAGTCCCCTTTCAACGTTGACATCGGAAACCCCCACGAGTTCCACGTCCTTGAGCATACTCAAAACCCGGGTATGATGCTGCCCCATATTACCCACACCGATCACACCCACTTGAATCGGATCAAGGTAATTTCTTCCAGTCATAGCATTTGAATATCCAAGGGACATCCTATTTTGCACTCCTTTACTCTCCTCCACCACAGAAATTAAGCCCCTAGGCTGTCCATCAGCAGTGTAAATCCATCCAGATACTATCACAGCCTTGGATTTTGTAAAGAAATTTTAATTAATGGGTAATAGATAATGGGTAATGGGTAAATGGGTAATGGGTAAATGGGTAATGGGTAATAGTTTACTTCCCGGTGTTCCCGGTGCTCCCCCTACCTCCCTCGCCTTCCCCCTAGTATTGTCTTTACTTATTGTTACAAAAAGATATTTTTCTGAAAATGGTGTTTACTAAAGATCCGATTTATTTTATAATTTGTTTAGCTTTAATCCCAAATTAGTGCCTAACCAGTCCTTAATTAAGTCAAAGGTTAGGAAAATTTCGCCGATGAAATTAATAACGAGGTTAAGTATAAATTATGAATTCACCCTGTAAAAAACTAGGTATTCATCATGACAGTTAGCTCATCTACACCAAAAAAGGGGGATGCCCCGAAGCGAACCAGTGAAACAGCAAACTCAAATCAAGATAATAAAACTGAAGCTGATCAGATTAAAGTAGATCTTGTGGAAAAAAAACCAACTACGGATATGATCCCAGAAACCAAATTAGATCTTGTGGACAAACCTGCTAAAAAAGGCTCTGAAGCCCATACTGCAAGCACCCAAATTCAAGTCGCTTCAATGGCGACATTTATGAATCGTCCCATTGAACATAGCCAGCTTGAAATTTCAGGAATGCTATCACCAAGACGTCCTATTTTTAAAGCGAATAGTGCTAGTAATGTAGCTTTTATTCATTTAGAAGATGCCGTGGGAGGTTTAGCCCATCGCCCCATTGAAGTTAGTCATTTACAAATTACTTCAATGATTATGAACCGACCTATTGCCACCAATGATGTTGATGATCCCTTCACTTTGATGGGATTTTTGGATTAAACTTCCAATTGTATCATTTTCATAAAAATCGGGTTTCTGAACCAATGCTTATGTTTTAATTCATGAGTTAAATAGCGGAAATCCGATTTATTTTATTTCTGTGTTCTCGGCTATAATTTCTATCTGAGCATAAAATGTTTGATTCCTTAAATGACCCTTCTGTGATTTTAACTTTGGCAATTCTTCATGGTGTTATCGGTGCGATCGCAGCTTTTGTAGCTCGAGAAAAAGGACGTAATTATTCCCAATGGTTAATTATTGGATTAATCGGCGGCACCCCGGCTTTAATTGTAGCATTATTATTAAAACCTACTCCTGATAATTCTTGATCGGACAATTGAATTAAGGACAGATAAAATGGATTATCAGACTTTATTTAATACTATTGAATACCTAGTTTTAAAACATTCCCCCAGTGGGGTAGAATCGGAAATTAATCAAAGTTTATTAGAAAGATTTTCTCAACTTGGCGTGGAAGTTTGGCAAGATCAAGCTGATAATATTATTGCTAAAATTCCCGGTAACACTTCAGAAAGAGCGATCGCCATTACCGCCCATAAAGACGAAATTGGCATGATCGTCAAAACCATTGGAGAAAAGGGAAGGGTTGCGGTGAGAAAATTAGGCGGTTCATTTCCTTGGGTATATGGAGAAGGAGTAGTCGATTTATTAGGCGATCATCAAACTATTAGTGGTATTTTGAGCTTTGGATCTCGTCATATTTCCCATGAATCTCCTCAAAAAGTTTACCAAGAAGAAAAAGCCTTGAAATGGGAAGATACTTGGATCGAAACTCAATGCACCCCTGCAGAATTAGAAAGCGCAGGAATTCGCCCCGGAAGCCGGGTAGTTGTGGGAAAACACCGTAAAAAACCGATCAGAATTAAAGATTATATTGCTAGTTATACCCTCGATAATAAAGCATCTTTAGCGATTTTATTAGCCTTAGCAGAAACCGTCAAAAATCCCCCGGTTGATGTGTATTTAGTGGCTTCGGCAAAGGAGGAGGTAGGAGCTATTGGAGCCTTATATTTTACCCAAAGACAAACCCTAGAAGCGTTAATTGCCTTGGAAGTTTGCCCCCTAGCACCGGAATATCCCCTCGCAGGAGATGAAAAACCAGTTTTGCTGTCCCAGGATAACTATGGCCTTTATGACGAGGGTTTGAACAGTCAATTGCGACAGGCAGCCACCACCGCCGGAGTCCCCTTACAACTAACGATCCTGAGTGGTTTTGGGAGTGATGCTTCTATTGCCATGAAATTTGGCCATGTAGCCCGGGCTGCTTGTCTGGCGTTCCCCACCCAGAATACCCATGGCTATGAAATAGCCCATTTGGGGGCGATCGCTAACTGTATTAAAGTTCTACAAGCCTTCTGTGAACAGGATTTCAGCCTCAAGTAAAAAAACTCAAAAAAAAAATGCCAAAAGGGTTGACACCGATAAAAAGATAGGCTACATTAATAAAGGTGAAAGACAAACGACCTAAATTCAAACGGGTCAAAGTCAACAGCCAAACGACCTAAGCCCCCATCGTCTAGAGGCCTAGGACACCTCCCTTTCACGGAGGCGACAGGGATTCGAATTCCCTTGGGGGTACTAAATATAGCAGGACTTACGCACCCAAGCAAACAAACCGGGTTTATTTGGCGAAAATACTTGGTTGTGAACCACATATTATCAAAAAACCCGGTTTTTCGTGCGACCTGCGTAAGCCCTATATAAGATCAAGCCTGGGATTAGTAATTAGTCTCAGGCTTTATTATAATCGGTTAGCCCGGGTTTAACCACAGGGTATCTAAATAATCAATCCGGGCGGAGGGACTCAAGGCGGTTAATACCTGTTCTCCGTAACTCCGATGGAAGACCCGACTATCAAATAGTGCCACAACCCCTTGACTATCCCGCACGGTAGCAACGGCCTGTTGGAGTTCACTTAAGGCTTTAGGTAATAAATAAAACCTGAACCAATCCAGATGTCGTTGTTTATAGTAGGCAACCTGTCCCGCCACTAGGGGATCTTCTAAAGAAGGGATGGGTAAAGTAGCGATCGCTAACAAATAGGGTGAGGGTAAACGGCTCTGATGCTGTCGCCAAAACTCCCAACCCGTAACTAAAACCCCATTTTCTGGCAAATCCGTGGTTTCTACCCGTACCCGGGAACCAAATTCCGCCGCCATTGCCGTACTAACTTGGGCTTTTAAAGGAACATCTCCAATTAATAAAACACTAAACCCCCGCACCGATGCACTCATACATAAAATAGTATAAATCTCTTTAATCAAAGTGGATTGATACTGGGGCGTATTCGGTAGGGGAAAACGGGATGGGATATAAAGTTGAATCAGTTGGCTTTGTCGATCTGGGGTAAATTTCACCGAGGTAATCTCTCCGAGTCCCACCAGCTTACGATAAATCGGAGCCTGTTTGTCCAAATCCAAAGCTCCCCCAATCAAGACCACGGGCTGTTGGGGCCAAATCCGACTTAACTCCGATGCTACATCCACTGGCCCACAAAAAAGAGAAAAAGTTCCCAATGCCCGATCCACCACAGCCCATTTTAAGGCTTCCGGTCGTTGCCAACCTTGCCAAAACCTCTGCCATGGAGCCAAAGTTGGATCAACAACTTGATAGAGTTGCTCAATAATTTTCTGTTCTGGACTGTCCAAAACATAGCATTGATAGGGATTGGGTGGATGTTGGAATAAGATTCGAGTCAGGTGTATGCGCGGATCTCGAATGGCTTCCCTTTGTAGGGGTTGCTGTTCCATGAGATGATTCCAGTCCTGGGGATGCCAACTAACAGTTAGGGTTTGGCGTGTCCAGGTTTCTAAATCATCGACCCCATCAATAACAGTGAGAACTTGCTCAGGAAAGCCGTGATCATTCCCCAGGCGACTGGATAACCAGGCTGAGGGTGTGGTGAGCAAAACCCCGGAAAAACTATCATCGGGCCAGCAATCGCCCCTGAGAATGGGTTTATTAGCAATCAGGTCAGGATGGTTGAGGGTTTCTGGGTTAATCCAGGGTTGTAAATTCAGGCGTTGGAGTTCGTCCAAAATCCGATCGGGGGCCACTACGATTACCCCTTGATGCCAGACTAATAACGGTATCCAATAACTCAACCGATAGGAATGCTCATAGTGGCTGGGAGGAATCCCCGTTTGAATTAAAGCATCCCGCCCCAAACGTAACGCCCGAGCCACCAGGCGAGCCATCGTCAGGTGATGGGGCCAAAAGGCTTCGGTCTTGGACTTGAGCAGGTTTCGCAATAAATTATGGACTTCAACTTCTATCAAATTCGTTCAAAAATGCAAATAGTAATGTGAGATTCACCCTCAACGACTAAGATAATCAAAACTTTCAATAAAATCAATCACTTGTTTTAAATCCGGTAGGTGAGATTGATTAGAATTGAGGGTTAAATCCGCATCGGTTTGACGACTGGATAGTTCATCAAAGCGTTTTCCAAAATTAGGATTGTTATGAACCATTAAACTTTGTTGACTGCTATTTTTTAATAAAGTTTGAGTAGAAGATTTGAAAAATACAGACCGAGAATCACTATGATTTTCTTTAACTAAAAGTTTAAATTCATTAGCTTTAACAATTACTTGATTCATGGCGGTTAAAATTTGAATTGTGCGATTTTTGCCCAAATTTTCTTCTTTGATTTTTTTGACTAAATTAATAATATTTTTTTGAGTTGCCGAAGCATCATCAAAGGGAAAAATAGCCATACAAGCCAGGGGGAATAAATATTCTTCCCGTTCGACCACAAAGGTTAAGGTTGTGCGCCGATAATCAACCTCAATACTGGGTGGACGATTCATCACGGGATAAACTTGGGCTAATTTATAATAGATAGTCATTAAAGTTAAATTAGCTTCAAGATCCAACGGAGCATCAATAAAAATTTGTACCAGGGGAAGACTTTGATTAAAAAACTTTTTCAGGGTTTCCGGATTAAAATGTACAACATGACTATGATCTCCATTGGGGCTTAAATCAATCCATTCACATTTGAGATCTTCTGCTTTTAAACTAAATCGATGTACGTCATAAAGTTTGGCTCCGGTTAAGGTAGCTCCCGATAAATCCGCTCCTACCCAGTCCGATTGAATTAAATTAGCTTGGGTTAAATCCGCATGAACAAAACTAGCTTTGACTAAATTAGTATTAGTTAAATTAGCGCCAGTTAAATTAGCCCCGCTCAAATTTGCTTCACTTAAATTGGCTCCGCCTAAATTGGCTCCCCGTAAATCGGCCCAGCGCAAATTAGCCCCCCCTAAATCCGCCCCACTTAAATTCGCGTGGGTGAGGTTTACTTGTCGCATTTCTGCATAGTTAAAATCGGCTTTAGGTAAATCGGCTTTAGTTAAATTGGCTCCCCTTAAATCCGCTTTCCTAAAGCAAGTTCCTACCCCAAAAATAGCGCGTAAATTCGCCCCACTTAAATTAGCATAGGTAAAATCGGTTTGTTCAACTTTGGCTTCTCTTAAATCCGCTCCATTTAAGTTAGCTTTAATTAATTTAGCTTTACTCAGTAATGCTTGAATTAATTCCCCCCGAATTAGTAGACTTTCAATCAGAGAGGCTTCGCTTAAATCGGCTCGGACTAAATTACTAACATTCAGGGTAGCTCGATCTAAAATGGCGTTACTTAAATTGGCATTACTCAGTCGAGCCACATTAAAATTAGCTCCGGTTAAGTTACAGCCACTTAAATTAGCAGAGGTTAAATTAGTCACCATAAAAGAAGCCCCGCTTAAATTAGCTTGACTCAATTTAATCCGACTTAAATTATTTTCATTCAGGTTAATTCCACTAAAATTTCGCTCTCCTTCTTGATATTTTTTGACAATTTGGTAGACTTTTAGTAATTCACTTTCTATCATAATGGTGATCCTTTAACCCGGATTAATAGTTATGAGTTAAACCTTGATTAAAAATCCCTAAAATCCCTTAATAAAATTTAGGATACTTTCTGTGTCCAGAGGTTTAGGATTCAGATAGGGATTGTTCAGGGATTCTGAACTTTCTGATGACTCAGAAGAACATCCTAAACTTCTACCGAAATAAGCATGGCTATGGAGGATTAAATTTTGATGACTAGAACTTCTGAGTAAGGTTCTGGTCGGACTGAAAAAGAAAGGCGTTGAGGTTTCAATTTCTGCTGGCAAAGATTGGGGAAGTTTAATATCACTCAACAAACGAATTTGTTGAGAGATCTCCACTCCTAATTGCACAATTCGATTAGATAACTGTACCGGAAAATGACCACAGTTGTCTGGAGTTAACTGTTTAATTGCGCTTTCAATTGCCTTTTGGGTAACATCGGCATCCCTAAAAGGCAAAATAGCAACATAAGCCACATTAAATAGTTGTTCATTGGATTCAATTTTGAATGAAATTACTGTGCGTCGGGAATTAACTTCCAAGGTTGGTGGCTGGGTGAGTAAGGAGGATTGTTGTTGCAGATAATGATAAATTTTAGCTAAAATTGTGTGAGCTTCAAATCCTAATCGGGTATCTACACTAATTTCTACCGTCGGAAAAGTAGCATTAAAAAATTTATTCGCTTCTTTAGGACTAAAGGTTTGAATCTGATTACTGTCTCCTAGGGGACTTAAATCGATCCAGTCACAGGTAATTTCTTCGGCTTTTAAGTCAAAACGAGATACTCCATATAATTTAGCCCCGGTTAAGGATGAACCTGTTAAATCCGCCCCGGTACAATCAGAATTAATTAAATTTGCTTGGGTTAAATCAGCATGGATTAAAACCGCATTCATCAGGTTAGCACCACTTAAATTTGCCCCGCACAAACTCGCCCCACTTAATCGAGCTTGTTCTAAATTTGCCCCACTTAAATTAGCTCCATTCAAATCAGCCCAACGCAGATTTGCCCCCCGCAGATCGGCCCCACTCAGGTTAGCTTTAGACAGGTTGACCTGTCGTAATTCACCATTACTTAAATTCACCCCTCTTAAATCGGCTTTGGTCAGACAAGCTCGATGTAAACTCGCCCTTTCTAAATTAGAACCAATTAAAATCGCATCGGTTAAATTAGCCCCATTCAAATTGACTTGTTCTAGGTTGGCTTGGCGTAGGGTGGCTTCTCGTAAGTCCGCTTCGCTGAGATTTGCTCCCATTAATAACCCATGGCTGAGATCGGAGCGCATCAGTTCAGCCCGAATTAGAGAAGCATTGATTAAAGACGCTTCTCGCAGATCGGCGCGAATTAAATTGGCGACATTGAGAATCGCATCATCGAGTCTAGCGCGGGTTAAATTTGCACCACTCAAGCGAGCAACATTGAGTTTAGCCTGACTGAAATTGACTTCAGAAAGATTGGCCCCACTGAGATTCGTAATGCTCAAAATAGCTTGACTGAGATTGGCATGACTGAGATTGGCTCGACTGAGATTGGCTTCACAAAGCAAAATCCCTGTAAAGTCTCTTGTCCCTGATTTATATTTGAGCAGAAGTTCATCGGCATCCATGCCTTCTAACTCTCCAAATTAGTGAGGTTGATTATATAAAATTATAACAAAATAGGGTAGAATTTATCTACCTATAAAAAGGGTAAAATTGCTCTAAGAATATTAGTTCAAACCGGAAACAATTGTTTTTTAATTTAAGTTAATGCTAAATTGTTTAATCAGCCAGCAAAGGGCTTTAACTGAACTTGACAAAATATTGTAAAATTGAGCTTTAAGCGATAGATTAAATAACGCTTTTCCTTGATAATTTTAATGGAGTCTTTATTGATGAATATTGGTATTATTGGACTGGGTTTAATTGGTGGATCAATCGGTTTAGATTTATTTACCCATCGACAACAAACCCAAACCCAAATTCACCCACCCCTATCCTATCGCATTCTGGGTATTAGTCGTAAACAACAAACCTGCGAGGTTGCCCTCAAACGGGGGGTTGTGGATGCAGCCAGTGTGGATTTATCTTTGATGGGTGAAGCTGATATTATTTTTATTTGTACGCCCATTGCTGCGATCGCTCCCACCATTGCGGAATTAATTCCCTATTTACAACCCCATACGATTTTAACCGATGTCGGTTCGGTGAAAAAACCGATTGTAGAAACTTGTTCACAATTATGGCCGAATTTTGTCGGGGGACATCCCATGGCTGGGAATACGGAAACCGGAATTGACGCGGCCCAACATCATCTATTTATTAATAAACCCTATGTGATTACACCTACGGAGCATACCCCCCCAGAATCGATTAAAATTGTAGAATCTATCGTCAATTTATTACAAGCTAAAATTTATCATTGTCAACCGGAAGAACATGATCGCGCTGTGGCTTGGATTTCCCATTTACCTGTGATTATTAGTGGCAGTTTAATTGCAGCTTTAAGATTAGAAGATAACCCCGATGTTGATCTATTAGCCCACTATTTTGCTAGTTCGGGATTTAGGGATACCAGTCGGGTCGGGGGGGGAAATCCAGAATTAGGATTAATGATGGCAAAATATAATCGAGAAGCTCTATTGCGATCGCTCAAATCCTACAAACAAACCCTAGATCAAATCACCAATTATATTGAACAAGAAGACTGGCAAACCCTAGACAAACAATTAAACCAAAACCATTGCGATCGACTAAAATTCCACTTCTAACCCGTGGTGAGTCCTTCAGGACTCTCTGATTATATTGATTATATGTTCCCCTTCCCCCTCAAAAACGACGATTAACAACCAAATCCCATAACCTTTGCGGTAACTGAATTAAATGGTCTAAAAGTTCCCCGGGCCCAATCCCGAAAACAAGCTGTAAAATTAATACAATAATTGCGATCGCCATTGCCGTACTCACACTCGCTTTCAACACCTGAAGCACCCAGGTAAACACCAACCAAGCCACCAATAAAGAAGCCAATAAAATAATTAATTCAATCATTCATTATCAATTAAATTTGTATAACATCGTAGCAAATATTTAAGGATTTCCTATTAATTAACTCCCTAAATATATATAATTATACAAAAAAAATACCCAGATTATTAGGCTTAAAAATACCTAAATTCCCCGGTTAGGGGGCAGGGCTGTTTCATTCTTTGTAGGGGCCATCCCCCCGTGGTGGCCCCCATCCCCCCGTGGTGGCCCCCATCCCCCCGTGGTGG